>CAVUXR010000039.1:0-17818 GCA_963745455.1 uncultured beta proteobacterium | reverse complement strand
AAAAGGTGAGTTTCCTCACCTTTTTTCTTTCCAAATTTATCTTAAAGGAGTCTTCCGTGGATCATATCAGGACATTGAAAAGCAAGATTATTCCTTCTTATAGCAGCCGCGGCGCTGGCTCTGGGGGGAGCCGGAGCTCTACATGCACAAGGCGGCACATCTGATCAGGGTCCGATGGAGGGACAACGAGGATCCGCAGGCCAGTATGAGAAGGGGAGCGCGATAAAGGCCAGGGATGACGATAAAGGTCAAGGGTCTGAAAAGCGCCAAAGGTAAGGGACACGAAAAAGGCCATGGCAAAGGGCACGGATCCGACAAGCATCACATGAAAGGTTCCCACAAAAAAGATACGGACATGGGTTCCGGCAATACCGGCGCGGGTGGTTCCCAGCCGGGCACCACAAGCGGAGGATCGCAGACCGGCGGAAGCGGGAATAAGTACTAGCGGTATAGTCATCCGGCAGGCCCAGCCGTACCACCTGGCTATGCAAATCGATTACTTGGATCGATTCCATACCAATTAAGGAATTGGAGAAAAGGGTGAGTTCGTCTCACCTTTTTTTCTGCCTCACTGATTAATCCCGGCCATTACAGAAAGAAACGGGGAGAGGCTCAAGCCCCTCCCGGGTTTTGTCATGAATGTCTTATTACCAGCGTGCAGCCGTACGTTGCCAATCGTTTTTATGGCTTTGGCCACCCCCCTTCGAATGCTTGCCGGAGGTTTCACCGTGGCTGTGTTCGCCGCCTTTACGGCCGATTTCCCCCATGTGCTGCCTGTCCTGGCCAGATATTAATTGTAGTCACTCGCCTGAGCCCATCAGTTCCTCCTTGCGCTCGGCTATCTCGCCACCGACTTCCGCGAGGTCCATTTTGGATTTCTGGACTTTGGGAAACATTTTCTCTTCCTCTTCCTGTACATGATGGGCGACATATTCTCGTAGCACTGTGACCACTGCGTCATACATCGGATCGGTAGCCTTCATCGACTTGATTTTAGAAATCAAATCCTTCACGGAGGAATGCTCGATGATCGCCTCGTTCAGCAAATCGTCATCCTTTATCGCTTGCCGTGCAGCGGGATAGAAGATTTCCTCCTCCAGTTGTGCATGTATGGTCAGCTCTTTGCAAATCTGTTGCGCCAACTCTTCCTTCCCGTCCTCATCCTCCTTTTTGGACAGCTTTTCATATTCCCTGAACAATTTTTTTACTTTCGCATGGTCCTCGGTCAGCAGCTTGATCGCGTCTTTTTTCGAGGTGCTGGTCGTTTTGCTGGTCGAGGTCCGTCGTGTCGTGGTTCGGTTGGTGGTGGTGCTTGGACTTGTTGGCATAAAATCTCCGGGTAAAAATGATGGTTGAATAGGTTCTGTCGGGTATGAGCATGGGCAAATTCTTATTCGCGGCTATCTGCAATTCCAACGGGGCCAACACTAACTTCCCTAGCTCGGGAGTTCTGTTCGGTAAGCCACAGTTGCATGTGGCGGAAATTGACGAGCTTATATCTACCCCTGGCGTTCAGCCGCCCTCGCCATTGGGTCTGTCATAGTATGTTCGCATATGACTTCTTCCCTATATTCGCATATTCTTTCACCTTATCAACTCCATGATATACGCATATCATCTCCCCATTTGTTGTTTCGCTATTTCTATGTCGGCTGCCGAACAGAATAAAGCGAGCCCGCGGTTTAGGATGGGGTCATTCTCTACCATTATTCCGAAAACGCTCGAGGGATTTAAAACAGGCGGCATGACCGGACAATAGGGATACCGGCGCTGGGCAGGCGATGCGGGCAAAAGAAACTCACATTTTTACATCAGGAGACAATTATGGCTTCAGACAAGGACAAAGACAGCGGCAAAGATAGAGGCGGGGATGGCAAGAGCAGCGGACAGGGAACCAGCAGACGCGGCTTTGCTTCAATGGATGAGGACAAACAGCGAGAAATAGCCAGCAAGGGCGGAAAAGCCGCGCATGAGAAGGGTACCGCTCATGAGTTCGATTCGGAAGAGGCGCGCGAGGCGGGCAAGGCTGCCCATGAGAAGGGGACTGCGCACGAGTTCAACTCCGAAGAGGCGCGCGAAGCCGGACGTAAGGGCGGTCACGCCGCGCATGAGAAGGGGACCGCACATGAGTTTACTTCCGAGGAGGCGCGGGAAGCCGGCCGCAAGGGCGGGGAATCCTCTCACGGCGGACGTGGACAAGCAGGCCGGTCAAAGGATGAGGATGAGGCGAAATCTCACGCTGGAGATTCTCAAAGCGGACATTCTTCGTCTTCAGGCCGGGGCGGGACATCCGAGCAACATGCTAAAGCCGGCAGGCAAAGTCATAAAAATAAATAGCGAGCAAATACCTGGAATACTTGTGAGCAGGCAGATAAGCGAGCAACATGGGGTGGCCGGGAATATCCGGAATGCGGCGGTGTCGCAGCTCCACCATGCGGGATGAGTACGGGGTATCAGGTTATATCACAACGGCATGGCCATCCCGGCCTCCCCATTGCCGGTCTCATTACTGGCGTCATCTCATGCCCCACCGCATGAGACATACGGAATAAAATATAATTTTCAGTCAGCCGCCGGGTTTGGGCAGTTTGGCCGTGCGCCGAACATCCATATATAAATACCGTTTAATCAATTGATGAGAGCCTGCGATTCATTCATACAATCCTGCGAAATCAGGCCAGCGCCGAACTCCTCGGGGGGATGAGCATTGGCCTTTCGTTAGTCTATCCAGTGGTTATACTCAGACCAGTTCCAGATTGACCTACAGGGCCGTGCCGAGGCAACGTCGCCGGTGCGCGTCGACTCGGCCTACCAGCCCTGTCGGCTCATCACAGGTTTTAATGAGAAGCCGATCTCTGCATTTTCCGAATTGCAGACAGCCAGGCCTGCAGTTCCAAACATGGAATAAAACATAAACGGATGGGTTTCGGAAACTGGACGGGCTATCGTCCTGAGGCCAGTGAGAACGTTATGAAATTGTTAGTGGACGGGATCATTTCTGATATTCGACAATTATTAGACAACTAATGTGAAGACAATTCTGATGAACGGGAAAGAAGACAGGGAAAGCAGGAGCTTGGGCGAGGATCTGATGCTCTGGGGCGGCCTTGAGTGTACGATCAATCGGGTTAAAGATGTCTATTTCAGCCAGTTGGACCGTAACGGGCACGCCACACGGCTATGCGACCTGGACAGGTTCGCATCGCTGGGTATCCGCGCCATTCGCTACCCAGTGCTGTGGGAGCATATCGCTCCCAATGGACTTGATGAGGCTAATTGGTCATGGCCGGATGCGCGCTTGCCTGCGCTGCGAGAACGGGGTATCACGCCGATTGTAGGGCTGGTGCATCATGGCAGTGGCCCATCCTGTACGAGCCTGGTCGATCCCCATTTTGCCGATCGGCTGGCGGTGTATGCAGGCGCCGTGGCGCACCGCTACCCCTGGGTAGAGTACTACACGCCGGTAAACGAACCGTTGACAACCGCCCGGTTCAGTGGGCTGTATGGCTTCTGGTATCCGCACGGGCGTGACGATCGGCTATTCGTTCAAGCGTTACTCAACCAGTGCCGCGCGGTGGTTCTCTCGATGCGCGCCATCCGCCAGGTCAACCCCGACGCGAAGCTGATCCAGACAGACGATCTCGGCAAATTTTACGGTACCCCGCAATTAGCGGAGCTTGCCAGTTTTTACAACCTCCGGCGCTGGCTGGGCTGGGATTTATTATGCGGAAAAGTCGGGCAGGAGCATCCACTCTGGGAATATCTCACCAGTACCGGAATCGATGCATCGCAAATTCTATGGTTCAAAGAGAATGCCTGCCCGCCGGATATCGTTGGCGTCAATTACTACATCACCAGCGAGCGGTGGCTGGACCATCGCATCGAACGGTACGCCGGTTGGCCGGTCTCAAAATACCGTGGGCATCGCTATATCGATACCGAGCCGGTGCGCGTGCTTGCCACGCCTACGCCGGGGATTGGGCCTTTGCTTGAGGAAGCCTGGGAACGGTATCATTTGCCTTTGGCTGTCACGGAGGTGCATATCAACGCAAGCCGTGAAGATCAGATGCGGTGGCTTCTGGAAATCTGGCAGGCGGCCAAAAATGCGAAGCAGCAAGGCGTGGACATGCGCGCGGTGACTGTGTGGGCACTTTTAGGATCATACGATTGGAATTGCCTGGTTACCGCCCGCAAGGGATATTACGAGCCCGGTCCGTTCGATGTCCGCTCGAAAACGCCGCGGGCCACGGCTGTCGGGTCGCTCATGCAGGACCTGGCTGCGGGCCGGCCTGTTTCTCATCCAGTACTGAAAGGGCAGGGCTGGTGGCGCCGGGCGGGCCGGACCAATGTCCCGCCGATTGCCACAAGCACCGCCATTGCCGCACGTTCCATTACATCAATTCCCACCTCACTTCATTCCGAGCATCATCGTGCGGAGAGTGAAATGAGACAGCCGATTCTCATCACAGGAGCTACTGGCACGCTCGGCAGGGCGTTTGCAAGAATTTGCGCGGAGCGCGATCTGGGTTGTGTCGCGCTGACCCGTCAGGAAATGGATATCGCCAATCCTGCATCGGTCGAGTCTGCTGTTTTACAGCATCAGCCGTGGGCGATCGTCAATGCCAGCGGTTACGTCAACGTCGATAAAGCCGAGTACGAACCGGACCTCTGCTTCCGGGAGAACCTGACCGGGCCGTCCGTTTTGGCGAAAGTATGCGCGCAGCATGGGGTGCAGTTGCTGACGTTTTCCACCGATCTCGTGTTCGATGGCAAACAGCAATCGCCCTATCTGGAAAGAGACCCGATAGCGCCGTTGAATATCTATGGCATGAGCAAGGCAGAGGCTGAGTGCAAGGTGTTTGAACTGTTCCCGGATGCATTGGTGGTGCGTACCAGCGCGTTCTTCGGGCCCTGGGACATCCATAATTTCGTTACCCTCGCCTTGAAGACCTTGATGGAAGGCGATGTATTTACCGCCTTGAAAGATATTACGGTCACGCCTACTTATGTGCCCGACCTGGTGAACGCCAGCCTTGATCTGCTTATCGATAAGGAAGCAGGGATCTGGCATCTGACGAATGCCCAGCCAATCACTTGGGCAGACCTTGCCTTGAAAGCGGCCAAAAAGGCAGGCCTGAACGCCAGCCTGCTGGAGCCACGCAACGCCCAGGAGTTCGGCTATATAGCCGCCCGCCCGGCGTACAGTGCATTATCCAGCGAACGGGGTATCCTGCTGCCCACGCTGGATGATGCGCTCGACCGTTATATCCTGGCGAAGCGACAGGAATGGGTGTCGCAATATGCCGAAAGGAAATCGGGGACGAGCTAGATCGGGAACGAGCCAAAGGGCGTCACTGAAGCGAGGACAAGTTAAGCCAAGGTTCACGTCTCCGGGTAAAGTCTCCGACTCAAGTTTCCATACCGCTTTAGGGCCGGGCCTGCCCGGCTATCTGTTCGTATTCTTCAAGTTCTTTTCTCTCATCTTCTTCGCTGCGGGAAGGCATGGCCTGGTTTGGCTAATTGGAGCCAATCGGGGTTAATTGACACATTGTGCACTCCCGAACAGAAAGTCAGGCCGGTTCCCCGGTATATTCTGTTCTCATGCACAGCCCGGTTTTTTCCATGCGGGCAATATCGGTTAGCATTACGTGTAATTCAAAGCGAGCATTATTAACTTTTTAAAAGCCCGGATTCTTCTTGATTTTGACTATTTAGCGGATTCGGAAGACTCCACAATTATCTCGCCGCTATTGCTTCTTTAACCAGCAAACAGGAGGAAAAATGAAACACTTATCCATCAAAAAGGAAAGGGACCGCATCAAGGTCTGCACGCGGACTGTTGCGATTGCCGCGTTGACGTTGGGAATGCTGGGGTTAGGCAACTACGCATATGCTGAGAGCAGCACTTCGGCGGGTCAAACCTCTGGCATGGAAAAAGATACCGGCAGCAACAAGGGTGGGGGAAAAGGGTGATGAAGGACCGGACCGGATCGGCGGTGGATCGCCAAAAGGTACGGGAAAAAAGCCTGGGGAGCAGCCGGAGCGAGGATCCAACAGGTCGTGCGCCAGCTGGAAAATACAATGCCCCGGGTGGATCGGGCGGGGATAAGGGATTCAGTAATGTCAGAGGCGAGAAGGGCGGTAGCGCTTCGCAAAACCGCATGGGCACTGATAAGTAACCGCAGATAAGATGCGGGTATTGACGCGAAGCCGGCCTAAGCCATTTCTTTCTTGCCGGTTTGCCCATTGAGGGGTTCGCATTATTCGGCTTCTGGCGCTGGAGTGTCTGCAGGCGTCAGAAGCCGCTCCATCTTTCTTCTTCTCTCTTTTTTTTCCAGTTCTTTTTATCTTCTCTTTTTATCTTCTTTTCACCTTCTCTTCACTTTTCCCTGGTTTTTTTTCCTTTGTTTTCTGTTTTTCATGGGTTGATGCAACAGTGAATTGCGCCGGCTGATTCGCGGCCAAATGTTAAACACCGTAAGGAATTAAAACACAAGCAGGGGGCTTCTTGGAGCTCGACATTTTGGGCAGGAAATTTTTTTGCTTAAGGTGTCGTCCTGTAAGGCCCTCGTGCGTTATTGCCGTACCGGTATCCATATCTTCAACTCTCTACTCAACTTCAGGCTTCATCCATATGTTCGCATTCTTTGAACAGCTTGTTCGCCCCACTGTTACTCCGATCAAGCCGCCGCCTTCAGGCTTATATGCGTTTTATTGGCATTTTATCAGCCAGACCAAGGGGCTTTATGCGGCTTTATTTGCTACGGGCCTGACGGTTGCGCTGATCGACACCCTGATCCCCGTCTTTATCGGCAGACTTGTCCAGATAATGGAGGCGACCGCGCGTGCCGCAGCATTGGACGCCGCGATGCCTATGTTGACCGGTATGCTGGGGCTGGTGCTGATCGGGAGACCGCTGGCTATCCTGATAGACAGCTTCATCCGCCACAACGCGGTTGTGCCCAGTGTGACCAGCTTGATCCGCTGGCAGAGCCACTGGCATGTGATACAGGCAAAACTGGACGCTTTTTCAGAATGACTTTGCGGGACGTATTGCGAATCGCGTCATGCACACAAGCGATGCGGTGCGGGAGTGCGTAGTATCGAGCATTCATGCAGTCTGGTATATCGCGGTATACGGCACATCGGCTTTATGGCTGATGGCCCGTGCCGACTGGCGGCTGGCTTTCCCCACCATATTGTGGTTTCTGGCCTATATCCTTTTCCTGCACTATTTCGTGCCTCGCATGCGCGACCTGTCCCGGAACAGCAGCGAACGGCAATCCGCTACTGATGGGTCGCGTGGTCGACAGCTATACCAACATCCTGACAGTCAAACTCTTCTCCCAGACGAGCGACGAAGATGCTTATGTGCGTGAAGCCATCGACGACCATACCGGAGCAATTGCTGCGCACATGCGATTGATTACTAAATTTACCACCACACTGGCAGTGCTGAACGCGCTTTTATTGGCCGCCACCTCAGCTACCGGCCTCCTGTTATGGTCTCGGGGCGAACTTGAAGCAGGGACCGTGGCCATGGCTGTGCCGCTTGCCTGGACGATCGTCAATACGGCCGGATGGGTCAGCTGGGAGATGAACAGGGCTTTCGAAAACATCGGGGTTGTGGAGGAGGGCATGCAAACGATTGCTGTGGCGGAACGCGTTGATCGACATGCCGGCCGCACGCAATCTGGATGTCAGCACCGTCCATGGCGAAATTCGCTTCGAAAGACTGAACTTTACTTATGGCCGGAGTGACGGGCGAAAAGTGCTGGATAGCCTCAACTGCACCATTCGTCCCGGCGAGCGCGTCGGATTGGTGGGAAGCTCGGGTGCCGGAAAATCCACACTGATTAAGCCTGTTGCTGCGCTTTTACGAGATCGAGGCGGGCAGCATCCGGATCGACGGCCACGATATCCGCGAATTGACACAGGAAAGCTTGCGACGCGCGATTGGCGTGGTGGCGCAAGATACATCCTTGCTGCACCGTTCCATTGCTGAAAACATCGCATACGGCAGCCCAGGAGCAACCCAGGCGCAAATTGAGGCGGCTGCACGCCGCGCGCAGGCGCACGAGTTCATCTTGAGCCAGAGGGACTGGAAAGGACGTACGGGCTACGAGGCACATGTTGGGGAAAGAGGCATGAAGCTTAGCGCCGGGCAAAGGCAACGTATCGCAATCGCCCGCGTAGTGCTGAAAAATGCACCGATCCTGGTGCTGGATGAGGCCACCTCCGCACTGGATAGCGAAGTAGAGCTTGCGATCCAGGATCAGTTGCTTGGATTGATGGAGGGCAAGACGGTTATCGCCATCGCGCACCGGCTCTCGACCATTGCCTGCCTCGACCGGTTGCTCGTGCTGAATGAGGGACGTATCGTGGAAGAAGGTATCGCACGACGAGCTGCTCAAACTTGACGGCCAGTACGCCATGCTTTGGCGCCACCAATCGGGAGGATTTCTGTAGGCTGGGCAGTGCTCTCTCCGGCAACCTTGCACGCTCAATGCCGATGGTTTAGCCGATCTTCCGCTCGGGATTGAATAACTCTAATAATTCCTGGCATTGTAACCCCGTACGGTCCGTACGGGGTTACAGTCAGAATCTTTGCTTGCTACTTCAATCAAGCCGGCAGCCGGTTCGTTTCTTCTCGTCAGTAGAAGTCATCTTGAAGTGATCGGATCGCGAGGGAAATTCGTCGTTAGCAGTCTGCCTCGGAGTCAACGTCGACAATAAACTGTGCATTTGCTCGGCAGTACTTTCCCAACACCCTGACGACAATATATTACCGGCCAAGTTGATCCTTTGCGCCCGCTCCTCTGGTGTTTCCAGCAGCGCTTTCTCGCACGCCAGAATAAACTCCTCCGATGTGGATGCAATAGAAACCGCACTTCCGTAGAGCTCCATTACATCCGCAATATTGGTGCTTACGATGGGAAGTTGCGCCGCCATATATTCCAGTGTCTTCGTCGGACTGATAAAACGAGTGGACTCATTAAGGGCAAATGGCAGAAGGCAGGCGTCCCAACCAGCCAGAATTTGCGGTAATTCTTCGTATGGCCGCTGACCAAGATAATGAATGTTCTTTCGTCGAGGCAATTCAGTTACATTGATTTTTGCGACCGGGCCGACCAATATTATTTGCCACTCCGCATGCGCGTCGGCAAGCTGGGCAATGAGGCCCAGATCGAGGCGCTCATCGATGACTCCGTAATACCCCAATCGCGGCCGAGGCAGCGTACTGTGCGTTGGATGGCTATTGGTGCGATCCAGTGCCTGGGCAAAATGGGCAATGTCGACGCTGCTTGGAAAGCAGTGCACGTTCGGGTGCCGGCTACGCTTTGCACGATAAAGGCTGGGCCCGCCAGTGAATACTATGTCCGCTTTTTTGAATAATGCATTTTCACGTTGCAGCAACTGCTTAGGTGAATTCTTGAATGCCGCGAGTTCATCCATGCAATCGTACACAACAAATTCCTGATCCAATTCATCCAGTAAAGGCATGGCCATAGGGGTATAAAACCATACGATGGCTTTTTCATGGTCAGCCGCGAGCTCCCGAACCAGCGGCTTCAGATAGGGTAATTGGTCATCATGAAATCCAGCCGCTTTCACCGGCGTATGAGGCGTGTAGACCGTAACGTTCGGATGAGGCGTTGTAACGACCATCAAATGCTCTTTTTCATGGAATACCGGCTCCTCAAAGAAGATGACGTCGTAATGCTTCGCCAGCCGTGAAAGTAAGTGTTGAGGCCGTTGATAGACAAAATTCCATCTGAGGTGAGACATTACAATGATGACTGACATGGTATCTCCTGAATTGAAATGACGCGATATATATAAGTTAGCGGACTGAATACTGGATGCAATATGTTCGTTATTTTTAACGGACTCTTATGCAGTTCATTTATTCTTCGCGCTGACTGAGACCCATGATTACCTGGAGGTAATCGCCTTAAGAGGGCGGCCTCCGTGCGTATAATTGCGAAAGATCAGTCTTGCAACCTGCCCAAACACAAACGTAGCCTTTGGGGTTGAAAAGTTCCGTTCGTTAGCCCACATTTCCGCCTGTGGCCCAGCATGATGCGTCCCATGTCACAGTATGCCCACCGGTATGTCTAAATACACGTGCATTATTCCGAAAGCATAAAGCTATCAATCTGATGGTGCTTTTCGTTTTGGCGAGTGTTTGGCCATCTTTTTGCTGCGGATGAGGGAGGCTTTGAGATTTTCAGGGAAGACAGGGTTGTGCGGGTTGTGCGCTATCGCACTGAATGGGCTGCCATGTTATAGCATGATTAATCGGGCGCTTTTGCCGGAACTTAACTCTTTTATGTGGAAACAATTTATGGAAAACTTGCCGGAAGACAAACAGGATAAACCGAAAGAAGGCAGCCAGCCAGGTACCCGCCAGCCGGACGCTGCCGAGACTCCCAGCCAGCCGGACTCGTCGCCGACTGAATCGGATGAGGGCATTCCGGTCAGTGAGGAAACGCATGGGAACAGGGTCGAAGAGAAAATCGAAAATCGCGGCAGAAAAAAACAGGAGACGCATGAGGAAGCAAAATCAATCGCCGGAACTGAAGCGCATCATGATCCACGGAACGAGCACCCGGACTCGGGGCCTGCTCCGCTCGACCGGTATTAGTCAGCCGTATCGGCCTGCCTCCCTATTACCCATGCTGTGAATGACCAACTCGAAATTTAAACCTCCGCCGCCAGATGGCAGGGAGGCATTGCTTACGGCGCATCGTAACCACAAGGTGGCGCGTTCGGTGCATGCCTTTGTTCGCGGCAGCACGGTCCAGTTCTATGAGTGGCTGGAGGGAGTGAAGAGCGGCGCTCTGCCTGAAGGCCCGGAAATCTGGATAGGTGGCGATTGCCATGTGGGCAATCTCGGCCCTGTCGCTAATGCGCGAGGGTAGAATTGATGTGCAGATCAGGGATCTCGACCAAACCGTGGTCGGAAATCCCGCCCATGATTTGATCCGTCTCGGTTTATCGCTTGCGACCGCTGCCCGCGACTCGGATCTGTCGGGGGTCGTGACAGGCCGGATGATGGAGCAATTGATGGGGGGTTACGAAAAATGTTTTGACGAAAAAATGGATGAGGCGGAAGAATTTCCCAGCCCGGACACGGTAAAGGTCACCATAAAAGAGGCGGCAAGGCGATCATGGAAGGATCTGGCCAAGGAACGGATCGAGGATACGACACCGCATATTCCGCTGGGGAGGACATTCTGGCCGATTTCGAAAGAAGAAAGAAAGGCTATCGAAAAGATATTTGAGGTCAAGAATCTGTTCTGCCACATCACCTCCACGGGAATCGGAAATGAGAACACTACCGTTAAAATTCTTGACGCGGCATATTGGGTAAAAGGCTGCAGCTCGCTGGGAAAATTACGCTATGCCGTGCTGCTCGATGCTGAAACAGTGGGAAGGAAGACAACGCGGGGCCTGATAGACATCAAGGAAGCTGTTAAAGCGGCGGCACCCAGACGGCCGGGTGCACGAATGCCGCAAATAAATGGCGAACGAGTGGTCGAGGGTGCGCGCCATCTTTCGCCTTATCTCGGAGATCGCATGGCCGCCGCGGATATTCTTGGCCGCTCGGTGTTCCTACGGGAGCTGCTTCCGCAGGATATGAAAGTCGAGATCAAAAAATTGCCTCAGGAAGAGGCTGGGAAAGTAGCGCGTTATCTGGGCATGGTGGTAGGGAATGCCCATGCACGTCAAATGGATCGTGTGGTACGGAAGCTGTGGAAAAAAGAACTGCAGCGGAACCGGGCTAAAACTCTGGAGACGCCTTCCTGGCTATGGTCAAGTATCGTAGACCTCGTTGCCAGTCACGAGGGGGCTTATCTGGAGCATTGCCGGAAATATGTATTGCATGCCGCTCCCTGAGCCTCGGATTGGAATCAAGCGAACAATGGCTTCAGGGATATCAGCTAGTGCTAGGTGCATTACCGCACAGATTGTGATCGGGGCCTCGCGTTATCCTGCCTGCTCGTTTATGGTTTGAAATCCCCTAATGTAGACAGAGAATCATGCAGACAGGAGAATCAACATGAAGGCTAAAGTAATTGTGCTGGCGGTTTTGCCACTCGTTATGACATATGCGGCTTCAGGTTTCACAGGAGAAGCGAAGGAATTAAAGTGGTCGGAGGTGCCCGCAAAGGTTCAAAAAACGATATCTGAACATATGGAAGGGGGACAGATCGAGGAAATCAAGAAGGAAACGCGAATTACTGCCGGCAAATCGATGACCATTTATGAAGCCAAGGTGAGAAAGCCCGGTCCGAGCGGCAAGAAGATCGAAATTGAGGTAGATGAAGACGGCAAGCTTATTGAGCTGGAGGATGATTGACACTGGACCTCAGGCATTACTTTATGTATGCCATTATCTTCACAAGCCCGGCCTTCCTAAAAGACGTCCAATCTATTGACGAATTCCGGCTTGCGCGTCCAGCGCCTTTTTGATGGTCTTTGCCAGCTCTTGCGCAGTTCCTTTGCCCCAATAGTGCATGAAAAGGTAGGACGGGCGATCGTGGACCATATGCTGGTGAATCGCTACGATATTAATGCCTCCAGCTCGCATGGTTTTTAATACCGGCTGCATTTCATCTGCAAGCATGGCGAAGTCTCCATCAACGACTGCCTGTTCATCTGTGCCGGCAAAGGCGGCCCATGTGTTCAGGCCCATTTCTTTCCCGAGCTGAACGCCGTGCATAGTGGCGGAACGGCCAATCGTAACTTTGAACATCCCCTCTTTTGACATGCCTTTCATACCCAGGATTGTTTCAAGAGGCGCCGCGGAGATACTGCTTTCCCTTGCAATTGTTTTTGGGAATACGGACGAAGGGATGGGATGTGCAGCACGAATCTCGGCTACTTTGTCATAAATCTTTTTTACGCCTGTGGCGAGCTGTGCAGTATTCCCGGTGCCGGCAATGTGCATGAAATAGACTTTCGGTTCATCGAAGAAAAAGTGGTTGTGTAAACCGGTGACTTCCAGACCTGCATCAAATGCTGCGCTCATGACCCGGTTGACCTCATCCTCGAACAGCACTGTGTCGCCCATCATCATCGCTTTTCCATCTTGAGCAGGGGTAAAAGCGGCCCATGATGTCAACCCCATGAAAGCCGGCATCGGCCATTTATCCACCTGTATGTTTACGTCGGTGCGCGGTTTAGAGACCTTGAAAACGTTTTCTTCGCTGGAATATGTTCCCTTGAGGCCAGCCAATCGTTCAATCTCAGCCGTATTCAAGATGCCGGAGGTATCAGCGGCGTGGGCTGTTGCGACAATTAGCGCAAGTACGGCGGTAATCGATCGGATGAGGGCGGGCATGGTATTTTACCGAATGTCATCAATAACCTAGAGAAGGCTTTTGGATTCCCGCTTTCGTGGGAAAGAAGATGAAAAGGTGATTCGCCATAGATGCTAGTCATCGCCCACAATGCTCTTTCATCAATGTGGCTGCTTCTTGTGAGGCGGGTGCGCCGAAGTATCTGCATCTTCAGCCAGGGGAAACTGATGCAGGATGCCGTCAGTGAAGACTTGAAAGTTTATATCGTAATACAGGCGATACTGGATCTTTCGTGCGTCAGGGTGGGGCTGCACCGATCCCGGCGTTGCAGTCGAACCTTGATAGACCTTGCCCGAGAATTCATAACGGAATGCCGGGCCAAAGCCCATATAAGTCAGCGTGAGTGTCTCTGAATGTATCAGCTTGTCAGCACCATCGAAGACATGGAGGTCGATCCATGCATTGGCGCCGAAAACGGTCTCTCTTACCCATGCTGTCACTTTCAGCAGCGTTTGCAAGTCTGTACCCTGCTGCGGGCCGCCTTCCGGAAGTGATGGAAACACATTCATCTTGACCACGCTGTGCTCCAACACATTCACCATCTCCGGCCTTGTTAATGCGCCGCTGCGGTAACTGACTGGTTTTGCCGGAGTTCTGGGCGGTGCACCGGCAATGTCGAACCAGTAATTGCCGCCAAAACGGCTGTCCCACGCATCACAGCGAGTGCTGGTCTGATAAAAGTTATGAAACCAGATCTCCGCCTGTGTGGTGTCGTCCGGCACCGCGGTTTCAAACGGTGCCGCTACATGTCCAATCACCATGCCGCGCGGGTCTGCCTGGTCCCGGACCGTAGCAATTACGGTGCCACTTACGATCCCCCCGCGGGGATGAAAACGGATATAGGCGGTAATATCGCCGAGCTCGGCGCCGTGCCATGTCGTGAAACAATGTGGCAACCGCTGCATGTCATACTCGACCTTGAGCCGTCCTGTACGCTCAATCACACCGTGCTGGAACTCGCGCCAATCCTTTAGGAACTGAATAACAGCTTTGGATTTCACTATTACCTCCTGTTGCTCTATCCATGAGTTGTTCGGGACGAGCTATACAGTTTTGATTCGAACATTCGCGAAGGCCACGTTGCCAGTGTGCGTCTGCAAGCCTATAAAGCCCGAGTTGGGATCGACGCGTGGGGGATTTCCCCGGATGGTGTCGCTAGCGCTGCGGCGGAACCGGGTTGCTTCCTTGCCGTTGAGGCGGACGACGTAATCCTGGTTGTTGACCTCGATTTCATAGCGGTGCCATTGGCGTGCGGCAAGAGAGGAGTTGTTTTGGTAATTCTGCTGCCCGGCGCCCGTGCCCAGCGATTTGATTTTATAAATGGCCCCGGTCCTGGCGAAGAACGAACCGTCGGGCTCGCCGAAACGCGTATCGCCGCGCGCTTCTTCGTCGATCTGGACCTCAAACCCGGTATGTACCGCAACGAATGCGGCGTTGTCTGCAGGATCGGCTGGATCGGGCGCAGGATCGGGCAGGCGCGGATCGCGAAAGCGGATGAAGACGCCTGAGTTATCATTGTTGTTACCGCGCGGATGGGGAAGCAGGAAGTCGAGGCGCAGAATGAAGTTTTCGAAGGGCTGCGGCTTGTAAAAGAATAAGCCAATGCCTGTCCCATCCTGTTGGGCGATGATGGCTGCGGCCGAATCGGGAAAAGGAACCGCCACCAGCCATCTGCCAGTTTGCGAACTCGGCATCAGCTCCCGTCGAAAAGAGATACGAAACCTGGTTCTGGCTGTGGCGAGAGGCGGATCAGGCATCAAATGGTCGCCGAGCCGGCGGACAAAAGCAATACCCGTCAGCATCGGGTTCGGCGAGCCGATAGTGGGAAAGAGTGCAGGCCCCGCGACGTACGCGTTGGTTACATTATGGAAACGGCAATTTGCGTCGGTCACTGATTTATTGGGATCCTCTCCCATTCGCAATGTGCCGGCCTCATGATGGGTCGTGCCGAGACCGTCGCGGCGACCGCGGCCGCTCGCATCCGAGAATTTGTAGGGCAAAATCACGGGAAGTGAGCTGGGATCGGCGTTCGATGCTTAATCACCTGCGCCGTTTTTAATCACATCAATCTTTTGCCCGTTGGCAAAAATTTTCGCGACATCGTCCGACGCCTTATCCACTACGTTCCACAGCTCGGCGTCGCGAGAACTTGGCTGAAGATTCACGAACGCCCGGCGCGCCTGAAATTCGTCGTTCTGCTGCGGGTCGAGATCGAGCGTGACCGAATTGCCGAAGTCACCATCGTTTTTCGGCTCCATCTCGCCGATGCCGCGGATGGTGATCACGACCTGAGTATCCGTTGCGTTCTTGTGTGCGTCGAAGGTGTCGATATCGGGAATTTTCTTGAACAGCTCAGCCTCGGAATCCGTGCCGCTGGACCCTAGCCCTGACGCGGTGATTTGTAAATGGAAGTGCCCGACGCCATCCGGGGATCCGTCCGGCTTCTTGAACTGATGCTGACCTTTGACGAGCAGCGCCGAGGCTTCAAGCGCTTTTGCCGTCGCCGGCAGTGACGCCAGTGCTGCGCGCGGTACACGGATATCCACGTTCGAGCGCAAATGCGCCATGAGATTCCTGCCGATCTTTCCATCGCTTCCAAAGGAAAGCAGCGCCAGCCGGGCGCTTTCGATGGTGCCGAGCGCGATAATGACTTTCGCATCCGGCGACACAGGCAGCGGTCCTCTCTCAGTGACGATTTCGCTCACGCGCTGGCCGCCCGCATCGTTTACGGTGTTTAACCGCGATAACATGGCAGCGACCCACAACCATCAACCGTTTTCTTCACGTCATCGAAGCCGGATTGGGCTGGCCGCCTCGCGCGCCGCTTTTATGAGCAGCGGGACGGCGCTGAACTTATTAAAGGGGAAGAATCCGGCGTGACCCGGTTGTCCTTGCACTGCGAGCGGCGCTTCGAGTTTTGCCTCATTGCGCGAGTTGCTGGAGGGTAGGCGGCGGACTGGGCAGTTCGATACCAAGCACCTTGGCCAAGTCGTCCAGCGTCGCAGGCGTGTCGCGATAATCCACCGCCGGATGATCCGGCAGTGCCGCAAGATCCATCGCATCGGTAACCGTGGACAATGCCGTCGAAAAGCTGCTTTCGCATCGCTCGATGCAGATCGCCAAAGATGAAGTCGTTCGTTTCGGTGACGCCGATCTGATCGCTTGACTGGCGGAAGTAACCTTTGCGGCCGTCAGGCAGATTCTTGGGCGTCAGGTCGTCCAGTACCGCCTTGGGCCAGACGGTTTTTGGCAGTTCCGAATCGAGCAGCCGGGGCGACCATCCGCCCCAGAAAACCGAGCGCCCGCCGACGCAATAAGCCAGCCCGGGAAAGCCGATAGGATCACTTGAATTCCAGGCGAGGCCCCAGACTTCGCTTTGCAGCGAGTGATCCTTGCGCGCGTTGGCCTGCATTAAGCCCGAGTACCGGCAAATTCTGCACGTGCTCCGGCAGCAGGAACGGGCCTCCGTCGAGCACGAGGATGCGCTCGCTGCGATTGGTGCTGCGGAACCAGAGGTGTTCGGCAAGAGCTGCGCCGAATGTGCCGCCGCCGATAATGATGAAGTCGAATGGCCGAAGGTCGCCGCGAGCGGGCAAGCCAGCCGCAGCGCGGGCATTGGGATCAATCGTAAGCAGCGCTTCATCGAAGGTGTTGCAGACATAACGCCCGAGTACGTCGCGGGTAAACGTTGTGTACTCGGTCGTAAGTGGCATGGTTGTGGGCGGCATGATTATTTTCTCCCGTGCGGATTAAGCAACATGATCTTCATTAATATAGCTCATGAATGGATTATGGCAAGGCTTATTGGGAATTGCCGGGATGCCTGGTTTTAAAAAATAACAGGCTTGCGAGGTTATCTGCGATCGCCTTACGATTGTAAACCGGTTTACATTCGTTGAACCTGGTCTATATTGAACATTATTGGCATCCCGCTGTAGGGCTCCGCATGCTCGTACGGAGTTTGACACTACTGTCATCGCTACTAATGCCATCCCCAAGCTCCGATTTCCGATTTCGATCTTAAAGCATAAAATAACGAAGCCGACAAAAAAGCCACGAAGTAAGCCACAAAGGAAGGTAACGCATGGCAATCAAATTCTCCGAAATTTCGTATCGTACCAGCTGGATGTTGAAGATCGCGGCGTTGCCGCGGCTGAACTCGACCAGGTCAGAACATTTTTGGTGACTGCAAGCGCGGTTGCCACAATCAACGAGCATGAAGGCCAGGCAGGCACCGCTTCACGGGCAGGCGCTGCTGGAAAGGCCGACGCCAATTATAACCACTGGCGTTATGAGGATGCGCTGGCGGGATATCCCGCGTCGCCAAGCAAATCCTCGAGCTGCTGGAGCTGAAGGTCAAAAAGGTGCGAGTACCGAAGACATGGGCCTCGGGCATGGCGATCACCCAGGCCTTGACAGGGTGGGCGCCTCTTTCCTGCAAAACCTGC
>CAVUXR010000038.1:0-74233 GCA_963745455.1 uncultured beta proteobacterium | reverse complement strand
GCTGCTAGGTTGCGTCCATAACAAATACTCGCTATTCCTCAGCCGTTCGGTACGCTACCGAACGTACCGCCCATGAGAAATCGCCTATGTGGGCCGAACCGATAGATACCGTCAAGCAGTGCTTGGCAAGGCCAAGCACTACCATAGCGCTTTTTAAAGTCACCTCCCATCGGAACGCATTACGGAGCTGCAGGCTGCTTGTACAGTTCAGCAATCTTGGCCGCAAAGCGTTTTTCGATTTCGGTCCGCTTCAGCTTCATCGTAGGCGTGAGTAGACCATTCTCGACGCGCCAGGGCTCCAATGTCATATAAATGGCCCGAACCCGCGCATACTTGGGAAAACCCCGTAAAGCGGATTTGATCTTCTGCATGGCGGCATTTTGTGCAGCCGGATTCGACAGCGATTGTGGATCATCAGCGCTCAGTTTGAGGCCGGTCGCAAGTTTCTCCCATTCGCGCTGATTGAGAACCAGGAGCGCAATGAGATAAGGTTTATTTTCTCCCTACTACCATCGCTTGGTCGAATAGTGGATCCTGGGTAATTGCCATCTCCAGGTCGCCCGGTGGAACTTTTTCACCTGTTGATGTAACCAGAATTTCCTTGATTCGTCCGGAAATGAATATATGAGCGTCTGAAATGCGCGCCTTGTCGCCAGTATGCAGCCAGCCGTCGACGTCAATCGCCGCATGCGTTTCCTCCGGTTTGTTCCAATAGCCGAGCATGACGCCGGGGCTGCGGGCCAGCAGTTCATCGCCGTCACCGATGCGGATTTCGACGCCTGGGAGGGCCGGGCCCACCGAATCCGGAATATTGTCATCCAGGAGATTGGCAGCCAGTACCGGTGAAGCCTCCGTCAGCCCGTAGCCCTGTATCAGCGGCAATCCAAGTCCAGATGAAAAATCGCGCGGTTTCAGCGTAGAGCGGCCCGCCGCCGCTTACGGCGATCCGTAGCCGGCCGCCGAGCCGGGCCAATATTTTATTTGCAACGAGACGGCTCAGTACCGGCCAGGCAACGTGATGCAGAAAACTTGCCTGCCGGTTTTGCATGGCGGAAAAGCGCTCCCAGCCGATTGCCAGGGTCCAGTCAAACAGTAAACGGGTGAACCGCCCCTGCTCTGCCAATTGCTGCTGCATCTTCGTTCGCATGCCCTCATAAATTTGAGGCACGGCAACCAATAGCGTGGGACGAATAATCTCGATATCCTTGGACAGATCCTTAAGCGAGCGCGCAAAGCCCACCGCGCTGCCCGCCATGACAGGCACATAATAACCGACGGTGCGCTCGAACATGTGAGATAGCGGTAGCAGGGAAAGGTACACATCTTCCCGGTACCCGGGTATCGCCTTGAGCACGGCTTCCGCATTCCACAATATGTTGTGGTGCGAAAGCATGACCCCTTTTGGCCGCCCGGTGGTTCCCGAAGTATAAACGAGCGTCGCCATCGTCTCGGGATCCGGCTCATCAGGTCCATTATGTTCCGGCTGCTCGTCGGCATATTCTTTCTCATCAACTCGATCACGGCGATCAGCCTCTTCCATGTCTGACGAGCCGGCTTTTACCAGCCAATCATCCACGCTCTCCAGAGTTATCCTTTCGTTCGGCGCATTCATATTACCGGGCCTGTCGAAATGCTGTATGGATAGAACCTTCTTCAGATCGGTCAGGTAGCCAGCACAGCGGAGCCAGCGTCTCCCATCGCCCTTGTGTTCCCACCATAAGCAGACGAGCGCCAGAGTCCGCCAGGATATAGGCGATATTGTCCGGTGCGTCCGATGGATAAAGCGGAACCACGACAAGCCGCAAAGACAGTGCGGCCTGGTCGAAGCATACCCACTCCACCGAGTTGCGCAGCAATACGGCCACTCTGTCGCCCGGCGCGAATTGTTCCCTCGCCAGAGCCCGCCTCCACCGTGCGACCAACGTGCCCATTTTCCGCCAGGTGTAAGTTCGCCACGTGTCATCGGCGGGATCAAACTGGACGTAAGCAGGGGCATTTGGCGTCCGCTCGATGCGCAGCCTGAACAGTCCGGACAATGTCCGGGCTGAGGTGCACGAGATGAGATCCAGATGAAGGTTTGGATGCATGCCTGGGAACGAAACTGCCTCCCTCAACGCCAGGAAATTTCATAATAGATTAAATTGACCTACCGTACGTGAACGGCTTATAGCAATGCTAGAAATTCCGATACCGGTTTCGGAATTAAAAATTTAACCAATATTTAACCGTTTCCTTACAACTTTTTCTGCCAATTTGCCTATTCTTCGATTGGGCTTCGGCATTTTTTTAAAAAAAGGAAAGTATCCGACCCCGAAATCCCATCAAAGTAACCTGAACAATCTCGCTGAACCTGAAATATCATGTCCTACATCTTCCTGAGCCATTCGAGCACGGATGAACTTGAAGCGGTTGCGCTCAAGCAGTGGCTGCTTGATAACGGCTGGGATGACGTATTTCTCGATCTCGATCCTGAGCGGGGGCTGAAAGCCGGCGAGCGCTGGCAGGAAGCGCTGCGGCGTGCGGCCGACCGATGCGAGGCGGTGGTGTTCATCATCTCCCCGGCGTGGGCAAAGTCGCGATGGTGCCTGACCGAATTCCTGCTTGCCAAGAGCCTGCACAAGCTCATCTTCGGGGTCGTGGCGAAGGAGACTTCGCTTGACGAACTGCCCACCGAATTGACCTCCGAGTATCAGCTTTGTCACCTGATCGGCGAAGGTCCTACCGCAACCATTCGTTTCACTCATCGAGAAACTACCACGGAAATTGCATTCCTTGCGGCCGGACTCAACCGACTGCGGCTGGGGTTGCAAACTGCCGGCCTGAGCGCCAGTTTCTTCCCGTGGCCGCCTCAAGGCGATAAATCGCGTGCGCCTTATCGGGGACTTGAGCCGCTGGATACGCCGGATGCTGCTGTCTTTTTTGGCCGCGATGCGGAAATCCTGGAGGGTCTGGACAAGTTGCGCGGCATGCGTACTGCCGGGAACGAAGGGCTGTTCGTTATCCTTGGCGCTTCCGGGGCGGGTAAATCCTCCTTCCTGCGTGCTGGCTTGCTGCCGCGTCTGGCGCGCGATGACCGGCATTTTTATTTGCTCGAGGTTGTCCGTCCCGAACGCAGTCCGCTATTTGGAGAACTGGGCTGGCTCAGGCCATCTCCCAGGCAAACAATCATTTGCGGCTCAAGCCAGTCAATGTTGGGGAGATAAAGTCAGCGCTCAATGAAGGAGCCGAGCGCTTCAGGCAATTGCTGGGCAACATTCAGAATGCTGCCCGCAATCAATTGCTTGGCTTACCGGACGATGCGCCACACCCTACCCTGTTGCTCGCCGTGGACCAGGCGGAGGAACTCTTCAGTGCTGACGCCACCGAAGAAGCGCGCGCCTTTCTTAATCTGATCGGAGGCGTTCTTCGAGCTACTCTGCCCCGCAC
Source organism: uncultured beta proteobacterium (assembly GCA_963745455.1). Lineage (GTDB taxonomy): Bacteria > Pseudomonadota > Gammaproteobacteria > Burkholderiales > Nitrosomonadaceae > Nitrosospira. The sequence goes on along the minus strand of CAVUXR010000038.1, from coordinate 70,807 downwards.
TAACGGGCAAGGTCTTTCGGTAATCATCGCCTTCACTATTCGCTCCGACCGCTACGAACCCTTGCAAACGGCACCGGAACTGATGGGACTGAAAACCGTCGTGTTCGACGCGCTTAAACCCATGCCGAAGGTGCAATTCAAGGAGGTCATAATCGGCCCGGCGATTCGCGCAAGCTTGAGTGGCAGGCAACTGGAAGTCAAACCTGACCTCGTGCAGCAATTGCTTGATGATTGCGACCAGGGGGGCGATACCCTGCCGTTGCTCAGCCTGGCTTTGTCCCGCCTCTACCGGGACTATGGCAGCGATGGTGACCTGAGCCTGGCTGAATATCAGAGCATGGGCGGGATGACTAATGTCATCACTAATGAAATCGAGCTCATATGCGCCGCCGACCCGCAAAATAAAATAACTCAGCTCGAGGCACTGCACGCGGCATTCGTTCCCTGGCTGGCCACCATCAATCCGGACAATGACCAACCCATGCGCAGGCTGGCGCGTATGAGTGACCTGCCACCTGCCAGCCACACGCTGATGCAGGCACTGATTGAAAAAAGACTGTTAGTAAGCGACATGCGTAATGGCGAACAAGTGGTGGAAGTCGCGCATGAAAGTCTGCTGCGCCAGTGGGAGATACTGGCGCAATGGCTGGAAGAGGAACGTGAAGATTTGAAAGAGGCAGACCGGCTGGAACAGGCTGTCTCTGCCTGGAACAGGAGCGGAAAAAAAGCCGACTGGCTCATGGAGGGCGAGCGCTTGATAATCCTGGAAACGCTTACAGCCAAGCCAGGGTATCGACAGACGGTTGGAGTCTGCTGGCGAATTCCTGCTGTGCTCCCGCCAGCGGGAGACTCAAAGAAAAGAAGAGGAAGAACGCCACCGACAAGCTGAGCTAGTCGCAGCACAGGAGAAGCAAAAAGCAGCGCAGGAGAAGCAGGCCGCGGCGGAAGCGTTCGCCGTCTCGAGCCGCCGCAAGACCCGTGTTGCCACTACAGCCTTTGGATTTGCGATGGTTTTCCTTCTGATAGCGGCAACGGCGGCACTATGGGCAAACCAGCAGCGCAAGAATGCGCTTGAGGGCGAGCTTGCTTCCGTTGCGGAAAGCCTTGCCCTTGAGCGACCCGAACAGAGCGTTCTGCTCGGGCTGGCCGCCCGAGACGTCAGCGCGACTCCAAAGGTAGAAGCTTTCATTCGGTTTGCACGCGCCAACTATAGCTATAAGCGCACACTACAGGGTCATACAGAACCGGTGATGAACGGAGAATTCTCCCCCAACGGCAAGATGGCGGTAACAGCTAGCAAGGACAAAACTGCCCGTTTGTGGGATACAACCAGCGGCATCGAACTGAAAGTGTTAAGCGGCCATGAAGATGCCGTCGTGAGCGCAGAATTTTCCCGCGATGGCGGGATGGTAGTGACAGCAAGTTGGGACAACACCGCCCGTATATGGGACGTAGAAAAGGGCAACCTTCTCTGGACGCTTAAAAAACACGATCACCCACTCGAGATTGCACGATTTTCCCGTGACGGGAAGATGGTGGTGACAGCAAGCAGGGATAAAACCGCTCGCCTATGGAATGTTGCCAATGGTGAGGAACTATGCGTCTTAAGCGGCCACACGGATACTATCTTTAGCGCCCGGTTTTCTCCCGATGGAAAGACAGTTGCGACCGCCAGCGAGGACGGGACCGTGCGGCTATGGGATGTTGTCTGTGGAAAAGAGCCGTGGAAATTGGAGCATAAAAGTCGGAATGGTGGTCGGTTAAGCTCGGTATCCAGTGCACAATTTTCCCCGGATGGGAAGATATTAGTAACCGCTGACGATGACGGGAGCGTGCGCCTGTGGAACGTGGGCGGCGACAGGAAACCGGCGGTCCTGAGGGTCTTAAGTGGCCATACAAGCGGGGTAAATAATGCACGATTTTCCCCCGATGGAGAAAAAGTGGTAACCGCAAGCAATGACGGGACTGCCCGCCTGTGGGATGTGAATAAAGGTAAAGAGCTGGAGCGGTTCAACCATCAAGGCCAAGTATATGATGCTAAATTTTCCCATGACCATGGTGGCGAGAGGCTGGTAACCGCAAGCGAAGATAATCTCGCGCGCCTGTGGGATGTGGCAAGCGGCAGGATTCTGCAGACATTGCGCGGTCATCAGGGTCCAGTGCATAGCGTCCAATTCTCACCTAACGATGACATGCTGCTGACCACGAGCGACGACGAGACCGCGCGCCTGTGGGATACGGCCCGCGGTCAAAAATTTCTTGAGTTGGTCGGCCACGAGGACTCGCTAATGACCGCGCAATTTTCCCCCGCCGATCATGGCAAAACGGTGGTGACCGCAAGCAGAGACTGGACCGCTCGTTTGTGGGACGTCGCCAGCGGCAAAGAAAAGGAAATGTTCAGCGGCCATGAAGGACGAGTGAACAGTGCCGCATTCTCCCCCGATGGCAAGATGGTGGTGACTGCCAGCAAGGACAAGACGGCCCGCCTCTGGGAGGTTGGCAGCGGCAGAGAACCGCGGAAGTTGCTCGGCCACGAAGAGGCGATAAACAGTGCGGAATTTTCCCGCGATGGCAAGCTGGTAGTGACCGCGAGCGAAGACAGAACCGCCCGCGTGTGGGACGTTGCCAATGGCAAAGAAAAGGGGAAGCTGCTCCTTCATAAAGAAGCGGTAAACAGCGCCGCATTCTCCCCTGATGGCGAGATGGTGGTAACCGCAAGCGATGACAAAATCGTCCGCCTATGGGATGTTGCCAACCGCAGAGAAAAGGGAAAGTTAGAGGGCCACAAACGGGAGGTCAACAGCGCCAGATTTTCCCATGATGGCAAGATGGTGGTGACCGCTGGCAAAGACAGGACCGCGCGCCTGTGGGATGTGGCAAGCGGCAAAGAACTGCGGGTGTTGCATGGCCATAAAGACGCAATTCACACCGCTGAATTTTCTCCAGACAGCAAAACAGTAGTGACTGCCGGTCAGGATGAGACCGTGCGCTTGTGGGATACGGCCAGTGGCAGGGAACTGCAGGCATTGCGCGGATATAAAGGTCCGGTAAAAAGTGCACAATTTTCTCCTGACGGCCAGTGGGTGCTGACCGCAACCGGCGATAAGACCGCAGGCCTGTGGCGTTGTGATGTGTGCACCCAAGTGTGCGAAATTGCGGATGAACTGGCAAGGGCCGTGGGACGTGAACTGAGCGCTGAAGAACGCGTTCAATTCGGCGTGCAGAATGCTTTACCTTCTTCTCATCATTCGCGCTGTTCAAGCTAAGCTCTCTCTAATCGCTTTCGGTGGGTTGATGAAGTCGCCAGCACAGGCCTGGTTGCCCGATCAGCTGTTATTACGGCATCACGAGCGCTGCAGTAGCCCCTATCCGCAGCAAATCGCACCTATACTGAAGTCAACTTTTTCCATATCACCAAGCGAGAATTGCTGAACAACTACTCACCGGCAAATCACATGAAACCCCACGCCTTCGTAGCCATGCCCTTTGGCAGCAAACCTGGCTCCGACGGCCAGCTAATCGATTTTAACCGCGTATATACGGAATACATCCAGCCCGCGCTGGAAGCGGCGGGACTGGAAGTCTTCCGCGCGGACCAGGAGCAGCGCGCGGGCGACATCATCACCGACATGTTCCAGGAGTTGCTGATCGCCGATCTCGTGGTGGCCGACCTCACGATCGACAATCCCAATGTCTGGTACGAGCTGGGTGTGCGCCACGCGCTGCGGGCGCGCGGCATCGTGCTCGTCTGCGGCGGACGCACGCCGACCGCATTTGATCTCTACAGTCAACGCAAGCTGCGCTATAGCCTCAAGGATGGCGCGGCCTGATCCAGCGACGCTGGAAAGCGACCGGCAGAACCTTACTGATATGGTCAAGGCAACGATGGAGTCGTGGCACGGCCGCAAGGAGAGCCCGGTCTATCACCTGATGCCCAACCTGCAGGAGCCGGACTGGAAATCGCTGCGTATTGGCGACGTGCAGGAGTTCTGGCAGAAGCATGATGCCTGGGAAGCGCGAATCTCCCTGGCTTGCAAGGAGCAGACACATCGGCGACTTGCTCGTGCTGGCTGATGAGGCGCCGGTTGCCGCCTTTCGCGCCGAGGCCTGGATCAAGGCTGGCGAAGCGCTACGCAAAGCCGAGCAATTTGAGTTCGCGCTGGAACAGCTCGAACGCGGCCTTGCGGTGGAACCGGACAACCTCAACGGGCTACGTGAAAAAGGCATCTGCCTCCAACGCCTGGCACTGGAAGAGCAAACAGGGATACACGCTGGACAGGGCGCGTGCGCACTACGGCACGGTCTTAAGCAGTATCCCAACGATGCCGAAACCTGGGCGCTGCTGGGGCGTGTTGACAAGGATGCCTGGATCGCCGCATGGCGCCAGCCGGGCCATACGCCTGAGCAGATGCGTGAAGATGCCGCGTATGAAGATGCCTTGCTGCGTGCGGCGATCGATAGTTATGCGAGTGGCTACCGGCGCAACCCCAACCATTATTATTCAGGTATTAACGCGCTGACCCTGATGCATCTGTACCGCCATCTCACCAATGAGCCGCGTTACGACCGGGACATCCGCATCATGGCGGGGGCCGTGCGGTTTGCCGCGGAATACGAGACCGATCCACGGCAGTTATATTGGGCAAAAGCCACTCTCGGCGATCTGGAAGTGCTGGAGGGTACGCCGGAAACGGTAAAAGCAGCCTATAAGGAAGCCATCGCCAGGAACGACAAGGATTGGTTTGCCCTTAATTCCACCTGCGCGCAATTGCAACTGTTGAAGGACTTGGGATTTCGCCCGGAAACGGTCGAGGCCGGTATTGCGACTTTTGCGCGGGCTTTACAAAAGCTTGTCAGGCCGCAGGATAGCTGGCAGCCACGCCAGGTGATCCTTTTCAGCGGCCATATGATCGACACGCCAGATCGCCCTACCCCCCGCTTTCCTCCCGCCAAGGAAGTTCCGGCCAAACAAAAGATCGCCGCAGCGCTGGATGCGCTGGGGGCGGGTCCGGATGATCTTGCGCTTGCCCAGGGCGCAAGCGGCGGCGACATTCTTTTCCTTGAGGCGTGCCGGGAACGTGGAGTGCGCCTACAACTGCTGCTGCCGCTGCCGGAGCCCGAGTTTATCCAGCGCTCGATTTTGCCCTCTATCGAAGGAGAGAAATGGCGCGACCGCTATTACAACCTGAAGCCCAGCATATATGCCCCTCCGCGTGTGATGCCGGATGAGCTCGGCCCCCTGCCAAAGGACATAAACCCTTTTGAGCGCTGTAATCTATGGCTGCTTTACACGGCCTTGAGCTATGGCGTGGAAAAGGTGCGTTTCATCTGCCTATGGGATGGCGGCGGAGGCGATGGGCCGGGAGGAACGGAACATATGTATAAGGAAGTCAAGAACAGGACCGGACAGGTGACATGGATCAATACGACAGAGCTATAACAAAAACCATATTCCACATGTTCGGACTTTCCTGAGCCATTCTCATAGAGTTAACACAGAAGTCAAGCCTCGCACATAATCTCATCAATCGTCGAGGGCAACTATTAGCAATGATAATTTGACTGCATGAGTGCAATCCCCCCGCTTATAGAAAATACTGGAAACCGCATTGCGCGGAAATATTTATCCGGTGCGGAAAGTAGAACGGAGATTATCTCGCTGGCTGAAGAGAAGTAAAAACTTGACAAGCGGGGCCATTCACCTCATGGAGAGACCTAATCTGTGCCTTTATCCTTTGCTTTCTCACGAAATAATTGGGTCCAGGCAGTATTTTCTTTAGAGATTGCGGATTCAACCGTCGCTACCAGCAGGTGAAATGCGTCGTTGCCGTTGTACGGCGAACTCTGGGTAAGGTACAGATACTTCTCATGTTTTAAAGTCTCGGCTGTTGCCCGGTACTCAACCCAGTTCTCCTGGAATTTGTACAAGGTGACCAAGCCTGCAACCAAAGCTACGACAATGCCCATCGCGCCCGCGACGAGCTTGAGTAGTCCGCTGTCTCCCGTAATATGGCTTATTAAAAAAGGAATAGCGACGGCAAAAAAAATCTCGAGCGTGCGGAGCCGCTTGAACCATGTCTGATTCCACGAGCTTTTCTCGTCATACCATTTGATCTGATCGTCCAGGCGTTCTTGAAGATATTCTTCAGGTGTCATAGAGGGTAGCGTTGGTTTTCTTTTGCGATTATGGTATGAAACCGTTATGCATGGCTATCTCATGCGATATATTTGATCTTGCTCAGTCGTTGATGCGTGACCGAGACATATTAATATGCATACGCGTCAAGCGGATTTCGCCGCGTCATTTCACTTTGTAAACTAACTTCCCTGCTCCTCAGGATAATTCAACTGTTAAGTTGTGGAATAACGCTGGGCTACCGCTCTTTAATTTACGAACCTCCTAGAGGATGGGGATATCCTCGGCGACACCCTTCAATTGGATTACCTCGTAAGTAAGCTCCACGCCAGCCGGATTTCTTACACGTCCCCTGCTGTGGATCATAATTCCAATCGTTTTGAATTCCTGCTTTGCCTCCCCTGCAAGATGGACCGGTGGGAGAGCCAGTGCGAAATTTAAACCTCCTGCGTCCGCGTTGATTTTAATTGCCACTGAGATGAGTGTCCCCAGAACAGTTTGCTCCTGGCTGATATCGTCTCCTCGAAAGATGAGGTGACCCTCCGGACCGGTATATTCAAGCTGCGGGCCTGCGGACGGTCTTCCCTCTCCCAAAGGACCAAGCTCTTTGGGAAAAAAAACTACGCGTTTGACGCCTTCCTGGTCGCTGAACGTATAGCGGTTGGGTTGGCGGTCGGGCTTGCCGGCATCCAGCAATGTCGTTTTTGAATTTTGCGAGGCATGAACGCGAACCCCTTTCAGTGTGTCAGGAAAAGTCCTCATTACATAACTGGCATGGATGGGGGAAACATGTTTGGGCACGATTCCGGTAGGGCGATCTGCAACGAAATCGAAATCATAAATCCCATCGGGTGGTGGCTGAACATGGACATGGGGCCTCAGTTGAGGATTGACCCAGCCTCCCGTGGGCACAAGGCCGGATGCGGTGATGGCCAATTGTGGAGGGAAGCTTTCCAGAACAGCAAGTTTGACTTCGGTGACCTCTAGAATTTTTTCCATTATGAAATCCTCCGGTTGTTTTATGAGTGATTTCCTTCGCTTCTTTGCTTTTATCATATGATGTGTCTATCGGCACTTCACTAATTCGGTGCCTGATTCAACAATAGATCACCTGAAATGGAAAATCGTAAAATAACAGTTAAATATTGGTTAAATTTTGGTTAATCGACGTCATCAAGAAACAATTGACTCAGATCAAACTGCGCTTTCTGAAGAAGCTGGCGAAGACGAGATTTGATTGCAATTGGGGGGCTACTTTCCAGAACCTCAAGTCTGACTTCGGTTATCTCCAGAATTTTTTCAATAACTGATCCTCCAGATCGGGACGTCTGGGCTCCTTCAACGCCGCCATTATGGCGGTTCTACTTCTTCATAGGCGGTAAAGCATGAAACACAAGTGCGGCTGTTTCCCAGCATTGATGCGCCATCCATGTGATGCGTTTTTTAGAGCCCAGTTCTGATTTGACATGTTGGGCATGATAATCACATAATCCGAAAAACATTCTTGGAAAAGAATAATACGAATGTCATGAGTGAACGCCGGATCCTCGTCATTGCCTCCCAGTGCGAAGCGCTCGGTCAACTGGGTTTTCTGCCGCAGGTTGCGGAGGACTTTTACAATGTCATGGTCGATCCCGAGCGAGGGGCATGTGTACCGGCGCTTGATGATGGCGGATTGCTTATTGATCCATCGGTCAAAGATACAAAGGATGCGATCAAGAAAGCTTATTGGCGTTCAGCAAAAGATGAGGCAACGCTGTTCATCACCTATATCGGGCACGGCGAGAAGACAGACGAGGACTTCTATCTGCTTCCGCGAGATGCCGAAAATCCTCCCGACTCCGACACGGCGGTACATCTCACCAATTTGATTAAAGAGGCACATAAGAAGGCTGTGGGCCAGGTGGATGGCTTGGCGGTACTGGTTGATGCCTGTTACTCAGGGCAAGCCGGCTTCGGTGCTGCGCAATCCTGGGTACGTGGCCTGGGAGGAATGCTGCGATTCGAAGTTCTTACCGCCTCGGCCGATCGTCCCGCTGCGGACGGTTGCTTCAGCCGGACCCTGACGGCGTTATTGCGTGACGGGATCTCGGCAGTGCCATCCGAGCATCTTCACTGCGTTAATCTTCGCCCTCTTATCAAAAAACAGTGCCCGAACCAGGAACCGCAGAATCCTGCCTACAACCCTGATGAAACGCTGTGGCTTGCAAAAAACGCCGGAAGCATCCGCGAGCCATGGGCACAGACACCGGTTGCGGACGAAATTCAGCGGCTGACACGAGCATATCAGCTCACTCCCGCCCTGAGCGACGTCATGGCGCTTTCCCTAAAACAGCAATGCGTGGCGGTTGTAGGTGATGCGGGCACGGGAAAATCGGCATTGGCGGCAGTGCTGGCCTGGCCGAGCATCGCAAGAGGCTATGTGCCCGCTGGCTTCGTGCATGCGATCGCCCTGCTCACCGAAGCAACGACACCTCGGGAGCTCGCACGATCATTAACCGAGCAGCTTGCCCGATCCGTGAGAGGATTTCGGGAAGCGCAGCAGTCATTCGCGCATAACGTACCCTATGAGGAACAGCAGAGGCTCGATACCCTGGAAAAACAACTGCTCGGGCCCCTCAAGTGGTTGGGGCATCAGGCACAATCAAACGAGGTTGGGGATGTGCGCATTGTTGTGGATGCGCTTGATCGTCTCGCGACCGGCGCGCAAGGCTCAGTCATGGAAGCACTGAATCAGTTGGAAGAATTGGACTTCATGCGTCTGGTAGTCACTGCCCGGCCGGACACCAGACTTCCGCTGCAAGCATCGGTTTATGCCCTCGCCCTCGCACCAGACGAGAACATCCGCAAGTATCTTGAACGACGGGAAATCCAGCGAGCACGCCAGACAGATGTTGTACAGGCTGCGCGGGGCAATTGGCTGGTGGCTCGCATGCTCGCAGATCTGCTGTGCGAGCAACCCGAGGCGCCTATCGGCGCAGGCCAGCTCGCCCTGGGGGATGCTTATGAAGAGATGCTTGCGCGTTGCGGGGCCATGGACGATGAAAACCTCAGGCGCGTGCTCGAGGTTCTTGCCGCCGCCGGAGCAGGCCCCCTGCTACCATTTGCTCTGCTATGCAAGGCAAGCGAAACCCTCGGCGGCCCCGGATCCACGGCACTTGTCCGCGATCAGTTAGTGCGCCTGCGCGGCCTGGCGGTAAGAGCTGCCGCAGGCACCCCAAAAGAGCATACGGGCCTTTTTCATCAGACGCTTTCGGATCATATTGCCGCCCGTGCGCCGGAGGAAAACCGGGCTGCGCACCAAGCGCTCATCGATAGCATCGAGACGCTAGCACCCATCGGATCGCCCGGTTCAAACCCTGTGAATTTGACTGATTCTGTCCAGCGTTATGCCTTCGAGCGAGAAGCGGAGCATTTATGGAAGCTGGGTGCAATCGACAAGGCTCTCATCAGTCTTTCCGCCAGGACCTCGCCAGTTCCTCGTGATAATTTACGCCGCTGGCAGTTATGGTTATTGCGGGTAGAGGCTCGGTTCGGGGCCGCTCAAGCTATTACCTTTACGATTCGTAATAATATCGCACACTTAACCGCCGAGTGCGGGGATCCCCAAAGTGCGCTGCGACTTTTTGAAGCGTTGCTTCCTGATCAGGAGAGCGTGCTAGGTCCCGACCATCCGGATATACTCAAGACCCGCAACAATATCTGCTATGCGATCGGCATAAGCGGTGATATCCACAGGGCACTTGAGCTTGCAAGGGAGTTGCTCCCCCACCAGGAAAAGATACTCGGATCCGATCACCCGCTTACGCTCACAACCCGGAACAATATCGCACAGTGGACGGGCGAGTGCGGTCATGCAAAGGAAGCGCTGGAACTGCTCAAAACGCTATTGCCAGACCAGAAACGCGTGCTTGGCGCAAATCATCCCGACGTTCTGCGGACGCGGAATAATATCGCTCTGTGGGCCGGTGGCAGCGGGAACCCTCATGAGGCACTGCGATTGTTCCAGACTTTGCTCCCTGACCAGGAGCGTGTGCTGGGGCCGGATCATCCCGCAACACTTACAGTTCGGAACAATATTGCTCACTTCACTGGCGAATGCGGCAATGGTCAAGAAGCGCTGCGGCTGTTCCAGGCGCTGCTCCCTGATCAGGAACGCGTGCTCGGCCCCGACCATGTGGACACATTGAGAACCCGTGGCAATATCGCCCTGTGGACCGGAAATGGCGGCGATCCCCGCGAAGCCCTCCGCCTGTCGGAGATGCTGCTCGGGGACCATGAGCGCGTGCTCGGCCCGGATCATCCCGATACATTTAAGATCCGCAATAATATCGCCAGTTGGACCGGTGAATGCGGAAATGTTCAGGAAGCACTGCGGCTATTCGAAGCGCTCCTTGCCGATGAGAAACGGGTCCTCGGCTCCGATCACCCGGACGTTTTCATGACCCGCAATAATCTGGCTACCTGGACAAACAGGGGTGGAAATCCCCGCGAGGCGCTGCGGCTTCTCCAGGCTCTGCTGCTCAATGAAGAGCGTCTGCTCGGGCCTATACATCCGACAACTCTTACGATACGCAATAATATCGCTTACCTTACCGGAGAATGCGGAAATACTCGGGAAGCCCTGCGGTTATTCCGAGTTCTGCTCCCCGACCTGGAGCGCGTGCTCGGGCCAGGTCATCCCAATACGCTCTTAGCCAGGGAGAGTGTTAACGATCTTCAGGGCCTCCATAATCAACCATAGTTTTTGGACGCCTTACTGAAGATTTTTCCAATCTCCCTGCCAACCTGAACTTTGCCAAGATAGAAATCAGAATTGTGGGGCTCAGCGCCATTGTCTACGGTGTAACCGCCCTCGAACGATGCGCCTTCAGGCATCCCGGCGATAAATAAACCTTCGAGATTTGGCTCGGCTGCAATGAAATCGTCCCGGTCGGCAATATTTACCCAACGCCGCACAGGTGGAGGAAACCCTGGCGGCTGAGGCCGCAATCGCTGATAAATAATGGTTTGGAGCCCCAAAGGCGAACCCAGCGTCAGCAGTAATGGTAGAGGCTGACGCATGAGATGAGCCGCCTCATAGGCGATAACCGAGCCTAGCGAGTGCCCAATCAACACCTTCGTTTCAGGACCGATAAGTTTGAAGACGGATTCGAGGGCCGCTGAGCGGATGGCATCGCTCGTGAGATATCGCGTAACCTGAGCAAGAGATCGGTTGACAAAACGCTCCGCAAAGCCCATCCCGAACGGTGCAAACCACGGTATCCTGGCCAAGCTCCCGATAGCACTGCGGACAATGCTCCCGGCCCCCTGCTCCGTCCCCATCTGTTGACTGACATAAGCCAGCTCCTGCTCACCGGTTTCGCGAACCCTTGCCCTGGTGGCGCGCTCTGCGACATGCTTCAGCCATTCGATCGCCAGAGCCTGTGCGAACTGCGCCTCATCGAGAGTGAATGCGGCAGACTCGTCACCCTGCTGGCCGGGGGATAAGAAAAGGCTGCCATAGAACGCCATTCGTGTATCGATGCTCCCGGGCGTTCCCGCGCTACGCCAAATGCGATCAGCCACATCATTAAATCCCGCGCTTCGCACGCCGCCTGCCAGCGCGGGCAACCAGACGCTCTCCAGCTTATCGGAAGATTTCTGCTGCTGATCAATGCCGTGCACGAGAACAATCTCGGCCATAACTTCTCCTCCTCTGCCTCAGCCCAACATTGTAAATTACATATTAAGGATTGTCCTGCCGGAACCTCGACTGGAATATAACTGGCTTCCTCCTTTCAGCCTACCGATGGGAAGAGAGTCCGGTTATTTATAAAAGCCGGTTGCGAAACAGCCAGGCCGCCAGTGGCAGCGTAATCAGCCGAGATGATTACGCAGGGGGATCAGATCATGTATAACCATAAGCAAACCGACCCCCTCCAGGTAAACGCGCTGTACCAGGTCGATCGCGAACCGCAGGGGATTAACCAGTGTGGCAACCTGAAGGAAGTGCGGCATGTTGCGCACCGGCGTCGCCAACCCCGACAGAAGAATTAACGGCATTATCAGCATGAATGTATACAGCATGGCTTGCTGCATGTTTACCGAAACCGCCGAGATCGACAGCCCCAAGCCGACGCTTGCGATAGTAAAGAAGGCCAGTCCGGCATAGAGCGTTCCCAGCGATCCAGCCATCGGTATCTTGAACCACAGTAGCGCGACCAGCAATACAATCGTGGATTGCACCAAGCCTATCATAATGGTCGGTATCGCTTTTCCAATCATGATTTCCGTAGGTGTAAATGGCGTCACCAGCAACTGATCAAACGTACCGTTTTCCCGTTCGCGCGCAACGAAAGTGCCGATAGCATCAACGTCTGTATCATGCTGAGTGATGCGATCAGGCCGGGCAAGATGTTCCAGCGCGTCTCCAGATTCGGGTTGTACCAGGCGCGCGATTCAACCGTCAGCGGTGGTGGTCCCGCGCTTCCACGCTGCGCTATATTGAAGGATTCCACGATTGCTCCGATATAACCCGCAGCGGAGCCGGCTGTATTGGAGTTGCGCGCGTCGAGAATCAGTTGCACCGGCGCGGATTCACCTATGTTCAATTGCTCCCCGAAACGCGGGCCAAAGTGAATCACGATCAGAGCCTGTTGAGAATCGATTACCCGTGCGATATCGGACTGAGCTTCCAGGGTAGCGATTCGGTGGAACACACCCGTACCATCCAGACGGGCAATAAGTTCGGTTGAGATGGCCCCGCGGCTTTGGTCGAGCACGGCATATGGAACATTGATGAGATCAAACGTAGCGGCATAACCGAATAAAAAACTCTCTACCAAAGACGGAACCACAAGAATGACCCGATTGGCAGGATCCTTCAAAATTGCCAACAATTCCTTGCGGCACAGGCTGGCGATACGGCGAAAAAAATCGAGCATGATTTCCGGAGGGACCTTAATCCAGCTTCTTGCGGGTGACGAAGCGCGCCAGCCCCATCAGCAGTATGGCGTACCCCATGAGGATTGCGCAGTTCTTGAATATGAGCGGCCATACGTTTCCCGCCAGAAAGAGTGTCCTGATCAATTCCATGAAGTACGTCGCTGGTAGCAGATGCCCGACCAGGCGAATGACGGCTGGCACATTCCGCAAATCGAACAGGAACCCGGAAAGCATCATGGCGGGCATGAAGCTGGTGATAATCGCAAGCTGGCTGGCCAGAAACTGGTTTTTGGTTACCGAGGAAATGACCAGCCCAATGCCCAGCGCGACCACCATGTAGAGCATCGAGCTGACGAGTATTATCAGCAACGACCCGTACATAGGCACCTCAAACAGAAAGCGCGCGGCGAGAAGGCACATCCCCAGCCCAAGCATGCCAACCATGAAATAGGGGATGATTTTCGCAAGCAGAATTTCTTCAGGCCGTACAGGTGTGACAAACAATGCTTCGAGAGTGCCGCGTTCCCACTCCCGAGCCATCACCATAGCCGTGAGGAAAGCTCCCACCAGAGTCATGATCAGGACGATCAGTCCTGGCACCAGATACCAGGTGCTGGTATTGGCGGCATTGAACCACAGGCGCTCTTCGATTCTAACTGTGCCAGGAGCCGGAATAACCGCAGCGCGGTCGGCCTGGCGCTGCGCCCACTGAGCCAGCGCGCTGCTGACATAGCTGCGGATAATGGCGGCCCTGCTGGCTTCGGTACCATGCACCAGCAATTGCACCACCGCATCCCCAGCGTTGAGCCGGCGGGAAAAATCATTGGGAATCCGGACGATTGCATCCACCCTGCGCGCAAGCATCAAGCGCTCGGCATCGTGCATGGAACCGACAATGGATGGTCTAATATAAATAGATAGCTCCAGACCCGCGACCATCTCGGCCGCCATGGGCGAAGAATCCTCCAGCACCACTGCCACCGGCGCATCCCGGACATCGAGTGACAAGCCAAAGCCAAAAATAAGGATCAGCGCGATGGGCAGGCCGATGCCAAGGGCAAGACTGCCTGGATCTCGCAGCAACTGGCGGACTTCCTTCCGAGTCAGCGATATCACGCGCGACCACGATCCCGCCCATTTCTCGGCCCATTTCCCTGCCCGCTTCCGAAACCCGCCGGACCGGGAATCTCCACTAATCGCCGAGCGATCACGATCCGGATCCTCTCTTTTATCATTCATGGCCTGGCTTCCTTGGCTGTGTCGTTCCCTTGCCTGTTCCGTTCGACAATACCGATAAAAGCCTCTTCCATGTTCAAGGTCGTGTCTTTTTCCCCGGCCTGCTCGCGTACCTCCTTTGGTGTTCCCAACGCCAGCAGCCTGCCGGAGTCCTGGATGACGATCCGGTCACAGTATTCAGCCTCTTCCATGAAGTGTGTCGTGATGATGATGGTTGTACCCACCTCCGACAGCGCGGTGATGCGGCGCCAGAATTCACGCCTTTTCAACGGATCGGTGCCGCTGGTGGGTTCATCGAGAAACAGGATTTCCGGCTCGTGCAACAGACCGACGGCCATCGCCAGGCGCTGCTTGAACCCTCCGGGCAGTTGCCCGCTTACCGACTTTTCTCTACCCGTGAGATCGAATTGGCGGATGACGGTCTCGATGCGTTCGCGCAGGCGCGCGTCATACAGACCGTAGGCGCTGCCAAAAAACTCAAGGTTTTCCATTACTGTGAGGTCGCCGTAAAGCGCGAATTTCTGAGCCATATACCCGATCTTGCGCCGGGCCGCCGCGCCCGCGCGTCGAAGGTCGACTCCGGCCACCTGAAGAAAGCCGCTGGTGGAAGGCAGAAGACCGCACAACATGCGGAAGGTGGTGGTCTTGCCCGCGCCATTCGGCCCTAGCAGGCCAAAAATTTCGCCACGCATGACCGAAAACGAAACGTTATCGACCGCGGTAAAATCGCCGAACTTTCGCACCAGATCGCGCACCTCGATGACGACCTCGGCCGAGTCACTTTTTGCACTTTTCGCTTTCTTGCCTTCATCCGGCTCGGCCGTACGGGATTTCGGGATATCCAGCGGAGGAACGTCGCGCCCGGTGGGAAGGGTGCGAAGCAGTACCATAAATCCGTCTTCCACACGCGGATCGACCGGCCTGACGGAAATGCCCTGGAGCAACGTATCCAGATTCCGGGAATTCGCCTCCGGACGGCGAATGAAACGCACGGCTCCGCCCTGCGGGACGGCATCAATAACGTCCTCCGGGTTATCGAGCAGACGGGCCTGAAGAATGCGCGGCGGCTGGTCCTGCGGCGGGACCGCGACAAAGCAGAGGTTGAGTGCCTGGTGGCGAATCTGCTCCGGCGTACCCTTCGTCAGCAGTTTGCCTTCGTGCAAAACAAAAACCTTTGCGCACCGCTCGGCTTCATCAAGGTAAGCTGTGGTTACAAGCACGGTCAATCGCTCATCCTGAATCATTTGCTGGACGATTTCCCACAGCTCCCGGCGCGATAGCGGATCCACGCCCGCCGTCGGCTCGTCAAGCAGCAGCAGCGCGGGTGGATGAACCAGTGTGCAAGCCAGCCCCAGCTTCTGCTTCATGCCGCCGGACAGTTTGCCTGCCGGGCGCGCGGTGAAGCGGGCGAGATCGGTCATATGCAGAAGCTGGGCGAACCGTTTTTCGCGTAGTTCTTGTGGCACGCCATGCAGGTCGGCATAAAGATCGAGATTTTCCTGAACGCTCAAATCCTCGTATAAGCCGAAGCGTTGAGGCATATAGCTGATGCGATCCTGTACCGATTGCGGGTCCGCCGCAACATTGATGCCCAGTACGTCGAGCTGCCCTTCATCGGGGGTTAAAAGCCCGGTTATCATCCTCAACAACGTTGTCTTGCCTGCGCCATCAGGACCCACCAGCGCGGCCAAAGTACCCGTTTCCACCTCCAGAGAGATATCCGTTACCGCTTGAATGATCTGCCTTGTTTCTTTAACGAAAAACCGCTTATGCAGCCCACGCGCAACCAGCGCCAGCGGTACGCCGTTCATCCTAAATCCGACATGTTCGGACAGGGTGAGAGTGTGCGATTTTTGGCGTATAGGGCAAGGCGCAACGACGCGGAATGGCGCGACCGCAAAGGGCGGAGCGGTGCCTTTCGGAAGGAAGGTGCGACCCCGTAGGCGGGATGCGTGCGCCCCCGTCCCCATAAGCGCGGTCGGGCATCCCCGACGCTGCCCGATCCCCGCTCCACGGGCCCCTGGGCCACGCTCTCAGGGCGCCATTCCAAGGAGTTGCAACGCAGCCATGTGCCGCGAAAAGAAGTACCACAAGTCCGCCCTGTAGCGAACTCACCATGAAGGTTAAGGTCAAGTGTCGTAAAATCCTTTGCGGTTCATGTCTAAACTTAAAATGAGCGGTCAACTGCCGGATTTAGCGATCATGTTCGCCATTCATCGATTCACCGGGCGCTTCTTGCCATCTGCACTTTCCGCTAGCGGAATATGCACGGTGGCGGGCATGCCCAAGCGTAGCCGGTCATCAGGGTCGTCAACATAGACGCGAATTTCATAGACCAGGCTGGTGCGCAGTTCTTCGGTCTGCACCGTTTTGGGGGTGAACTCGGCCACGGAAGAGATATAGCCGATATATCCCTGGATCGGCTGGCCGGGATAACTGTCAGTTGTCGCGCGTGCGCTCATGCCCGGCTTGATCAGACCAAGATCGGTCTCCTTAATATAAGCACGCACCCATTTGGGATTGTTGATAGCCAGCGCATAGACCGGGCGCTGCGGCGAAGCCATATCACCCGGCTCGAGCAGACGCGAGCGAACGACAGCATCGATCGGAGATATCAACTCCGAAAGGCTGAGCTGGTGCTTGAGCAGCGCAAGTTCAGCTTTTGATACTTCGAGCTGTGCCTCGGCCTGAGCGATGTCTTCTTTGCGCGGGCCGATCAAGGCCAATTGCAGCGCCTTTTTCTGGTTTTCAAGTTGCGCCTGGGCGACACGCTGGCGCGAATGGGCGCTATCCAGATCCTGTTGGCTGATTGCCTGGCCAGCTGCATGTTCGATGTTTTGAAGACGCTTGAACTGGTGTTCTGCCAGATCAGCGTCCGCTTGAGCGGAGGCGACCTCTGCCCTGGCTTGCGCCACTTCTTCAGGGCGGGTACCATTTTTCAGCCGCAACAATGCCTGACCCTGTACCGCAATCTGCGCTTCGGCCTGCGCGATTTGCAGCTTCAGGGTGCGCGTATCCAGCTTCGCGAGCACCTGCCCGGCCTTGACACGGTCGCCTTCCTGCACACGCATTTCCACTACTCGCTCACTGCCATTGAAGGCCAGTGAAACCTGGCGAATATCCACGTTGCCAAACAGTACGAGCGTATCAGCTACGCTCTGCTGTCTGGTGAAATACCACCCTGCCACCACCACGACGGTAATGATTATGCCTGCAGCGATGAATACGATCTTTTTATTCATGAGCCGGTGGCCAGCCTGCCTGTACCTGCTTCGGCCGAGTAGCCTTTGAGTACTCCTTTAGGCAGTCTTTGGGTGGCCCTTGGGCATACTTTGGATTAACGCGCATATAAGCGGCGTCCGCTGTTCAGCAACTGATTTTTGTTCAATCTAAATCCGGCAGTTGGATGGGGTGGGACGTGCCGTATTTAGGTTCAACTATCATCTGACCCGCCGGGGTTGACAATAGCCTCGGCCGCGTCCTCAAGCGCGACAATTGCCGCCGGAATCTCCGCGACATTGCCGGACGCAATGGCGCCCGCTAAAAGGACCAGCCCCGACGCAAGGTCAAGTGCCTGTTTGAAAACTTGATGTGCTGGATGGCGGATTCGGCGTGCTTCATGCTGGATTGCAAGCGAGACAGGGGACGTATGGCTATCATCCAGAACCATTCCTATGGCGCTGGTATATATGCTCGATGCGAGATTGAGAAGCGTAATCTCCTTATCGTCGAGCTCATCCCACTGGAGCCGGCTCAGCCTGGATCGATTCCCGACGCGCCAATCTCCCAGCGCTATCGCTGCGTCGCGAACCAGATTGCCCAACTCGAAAGTTTCGTCAGCCGTCAGTCTGCTCATGATCTTCCCCCGATTGTTATTTCGCTTTATCGTGAAACATCGAGCAAATCACTAAATGCAACCCGCAGTGCCTTGACATAGGGCTCGAATTGCCGGCCGAGCTTATCACTGCCGATCATTTTCGGATGATCATAAAGATATTGATGACCTAGCGCGATTTTTTCCAGCACAGCGTCATAACGCCGCGCCATTTGTATTCTGGTATGCACACGACCCAGCGCCTCGACCTTGCTTTCCCTGGCAAGCGCCATGGCGACCGGCTCTGCAGGATTGCCTGGCGCAAGCATGAAATTATCGTAATATCGTTCAACCAGCGCTGATTCAGCCTGCAAATCGGGGATAATACCGTTTCTGACAATTTTGCGAGTAGCCCGCCATCACATCCTGAAGCGGTTGATTGCCATCCTGGATCAATTTCCTGATCTCGTGTTGACGGTATACAGCCGTGACACTTCGGGCGAGCAGCGTTGCCAGTGCGGTAACGGCATCCTTTTCTTTATCGTTGAGCAGTGAGACCTTGTTGAGGTTTTCGCTGAAATCTTCAAGCGATTCATCATAACTTCTGATATTGCCCGAAGCGAGACCGCCGAGTCCCTGCATGTAATCTGTCATTGTCTGCTGGAGTACGTCCAGGCTGGCGCGCTGCGCTTCACGGCGTACTTTCAGGGCCTCCAGTTCGCCCTGGAATTTTTGCGGCTGATATTGCTTGCGTCTGTCAATCGCCCCGATATAGCCTTGGGTGACCGCATCGTAGCTAGTTCCCTTTGCGGAAAGCGATGCAAATGTGGATACCTCTTTGAAGCTGGCACAACCCGGCAGCAGGCCAGCCGCAAGGAGGACCGCCACCAATGTCAAACAGAGGCGTTTGCTTGCATGGCTGGCACAAGCCATATGTCATCTCCTTGGGAAAAACACCTCGGCCCTACCTTCTAATATTATTATGAAATAATAGGTTCTGCCGTATTTTGCTCTGCCCTATTTTCAGGGGAACAACCTGAAGCCTTAAAACAGGCTAAAAAAATTAGCAAAACAGCAAGCAAAACCATAAACCCGAATTGGGCGTTATTTACTTCAGGTATAAAGAATGGGGAATAACACGGCAGAGCCGGTCAGTCTGATATGAAAAGCGAATTATTCATGAGAAAAGCATTTATTGCCGCCCTTGCCGCCCTGCATATGGGTGTCGGTGCTTCCCCACATGCTGCCGGCCTTCACGGCTCTGCATTCAGCTATATCGGCCAGCAAATCGTCCCCGGCGAGATTCGTTTCAAGGGTACCCATCATCGGAGGTTTATCCTCACTGGACTATAACCCCGGCACCGGTCGCTACCTGGCCGTCAGCGATGACCGGAGCAAAAAAAATCCGGCACGCTTCTATGAATTATCGCTGAATCTCGCGCAATTCAAGCGTTCCGCCACGCCCGGCATGGCTGGCGTGGTGTTTCACGCGGTAACGGTAATCCAGCGGCCTGGCGGGGGCCCGTTCAAAAAGAATGCGGTGGATCCGGAAGGAATGCGTTTCGATGCGGTTCGCAATAAGATCTACTGGAGCAATGAGGGCCAGCGAGGTTTATTCGGTTTTCGGCACCCCACAGTGAGCGAAATCAACCTCGACGGCAGTCATAGCCGTGATTTTGCTATTCCTTCCTACTATTCGCCGGGCAGGTCCGATATAGGGATATTGCCGGGCAGCAAGGGTATCTATGACAATCTCGCATTCGAGAGTCTGGCAATATCTCTTGACGACGCGACGTTATACACAGCCACCGAGAACGGTTTGGTCCAGGATTCTCCTCCAGCCAACGCTTATACCGGTTCGCGCGCACGTGTGCTCGCTTTCGATATCGCCAGCGGAACACCCTGTGCAGAATATATATACGAGGTCGAGCCGGTTGCCACCGCTCCACCCTTGTTTGGACCATTCGCGACCAACGGGTTGACGGATTTGCTCGCCATTGGCGACCGTCAGTTCATCACGATCGAGCGCTCTTTCACGCCGCACGCAGTCATTCCAGGCAATGGCACCGGCTATACCGTCCGCCTGTATTATGCCGATGCGCGAAAAGCCACCGATATTTCCGGCTTCGAATCCATTGCGGGCAAGAGCGTGGAGCCGATGAGAAAAAACCTCCTGCTGGATGTGTCTGAATTGAAAAATGCGGATGGTTCAGCGTTGGAACCGGGAAACGTGGAAGGCATCACTTTCGGTCCGAACTTCAACGGAAAACGCACCCTCATTCTGGTGGCCGATAATAACTTTTCCAGATCTCAGTTGACCCAATTCATCGCATTGGAGTTAGATCCTGAATATCTATCGATAATTGCCGGCCAACAGCCCGGGCATTAAACGGCGTTCGTTTTGCGGGCGCGGGCGATAAGGCGTACGGATCAGTCGCCACTCATGTGCTTCGAATCGACCACCCCGGGAATTGATTGTGCCGGCCGGCCAAATTTATCTTTCAGGTCATCCACACCGGCCTGCGGCTTGGCGAACTGACTGAGATCCTCACGTTGCTTGCGCTTCTCGGCGCTATTTATTTTCATTTTCTTGTCTCGTCTTTCCACCAATCCTGGTATGGCTTCTCCGTCGTGGTTGAACGACCAGCCCAGCATCGGTTCACCCAAAGGCAGCGCATCGCCCGGCTTTCCTTCATAACCCGTGTTCCACAGATGCCATGTCTTGCCGTAGCTGTTCATTTTTTCTTTCATCAATGCTTTTTCAGCTACATAAGGGATATCCGGTGCGACGAGCTGGCCAGAAAGGATTTCGCCGTTATGGGGATGCCAATACTTCTTCTCTTGTTCAGGCAGGGTGTTAAAAAGCCTTTCCGAGATGATGTATTCGATTCCGTTCAGGTTGGCATCCTTGGTATTACCATCAAATAGCGCGCACTGCGCGAAATCTTCATTGAGCTGATGGCAATAATGATGAGCCTCCATCTGGTCATGCGGAGACTCTTTCATCGGGTGAAAGCCTACCAGATAAATATCGAAGCGCTTTAAAGGAGATTTGCTCTGCAGGAGTTTTGCGCCCGCTTCCAACACTCGTGTTTGCGGTGTTTTTGCCTCGCCGGCGGGGAGTGTCCTGCTTGTCGTATTATGTTGTAACTCCTGAGCAAAGGTCGAAGATACCAGTCCGCCGGCTGATACCGAGAGATAAAAGATGATGAGGTTTCCCGCCCTTCCGGCCCACCTAGTCATGGCATTATTATGGAGCGAACTACCGTACCAGTCAGTGTGCCAGCGCACGCAACAATATTAAGTCAGCGCCCGGTAGTTCGATCCTGCTGCAGCAACCTCTCTTCAAATATCAGCTCAGGCCCTATATGGCCATCAATGCATGCCGGCCGCGACTACGCATATCAGTCAGCACCGCCATTTGACGAAAATTTCTTGAAATATTTTTTGATAATGACTTTGCCCGGTATTTTATCGGTTTGCTTGAAAACAATATAATTGATGAGGCCATGCACCGCCATGGCGATCAGTAAGCCTTCAAAAATCCCCACCTTATAAACCAGCAAGCCACAAACTGTAGCAAGTATCATGGCATATTGCCCGTGGTGGGCCACGTGCCACAGCCCCATGATCATTTTCCAGCCGGAGAAAATCATGATCGCCGCCAACGAAAACTTGGGTAGGTACTCCAGGTATCTCGAATTCATGACAAAGAACGTGACGACGAGCCCGATTACTAATACCGAAAATTTCGTCATCGCTCCGGCCAGCTTGTTAGTGGTGCTTTTCGCCAAGCCATCCAGATTGGTCATCCCCCCGAAAAAACTCGAACCCATATTGGCTATCCATATGGCGAGCAAACTGTTGTTAGTGTTGCATTTGCGCCCCAAGGGATCGATTTTCTCGATGGCAGCGTTGCTCATGACCTGTTCTATGACATCGATAACCGCCAGCATGGCCGCAAATCCGAATACATAAATCCAGGTAAGCGCGTTGTCAAAATGCGGTAGCGGCAGATCAATGCGAAGCTCGACATCATCTACGTGCAGCATGGGTACCGGCAGAAACTGCGCCAGGATGATGCTGGCACCGATCAGGAGAAAATATGGTACGGCAGGTTTTGTATCCTTGAACCTGGAGAACAGGTAAACAAACAGCGCGAAGCCCGCAAGCGATATCAGGGCCATTTGCAGCCTGGCCCCATTCCAGAACACATCGGGTGATTCCTGATCGATTGGTATTTCATAGGTGAACGTCAGGAATTTGAGGGCAATTTTCAACCCAACCCCGGCGAGCAAACCCTCTACCAGATATCCTGGAACAGCCAGCAGTATGTATTTCTGCCAGTTGAACTTCCATACCAGAGCTTGCATGGTCGCCGTGAGAAAGATTACGAATGCCATGTTTTCCATGCCAAAGCTGGCAACCCCCATTGCCAGCACGGGTGCCAGGCCGGCGGCTACCCCAGGTGCTCCAATATAATTGCCGGGCCTGACAAACGCGTTAACCCATCCAATAAAGCAGGCGAACGCGACAGTCGCGAGCGCAACCTTGATCGGATAATCCGACATTAAAGCGATGCCTACCGAAAGGGGAATTGCCATCGCGCCGGTTATGATGCCTGCCTGAATATCGCGAGCAATATACTGGGCTTGAAACGCGGCTGATATTTTGCGGGTATCTGGAGAGCTTAAGGATTCTGGGGGTACTGAGTGTTCTATGGGTTCTGCTGATTTCGAAGGTTCTGCCGTGCCAGCAGAGGCCTTCTCGTGCGAATGCACGGAGGGAGGTAAATCTTCATTTAACCGCATCTATTCCTATCTCCTCTTCTGCCGCGGCTCATGCGTGATAATACGTCTATCATTCACCGGTACCGGCGGATCGATCATGGCCGTGGATTGGTATAAGTCAAAATAAGTACGTCATTTTTTCCCGCCCTTGGTCTTTAACGAAGCGTTCTTCTTCCGCTTTTCATAGATCCGGCTCATCTCATCCTCATTCGGGGGAAAATCCGGGGAATCAGGACTGCCTGGCCGTGCAGTGTCCACGCTGGCGCAATACTGCATTGCGTCTGTACTGTCGCTGGGGGACAAATTGGTAGAATCGCAGGCCGCCCCTGGAGATACCCGATATGGAGGATCTGTGGTTTCTCCTCCGGTTTCGCGGTTCGTCCGGCTCTTGTGATCCCGCTCCACATGCAATTCCAGCAGCATATCCGCCACGCGCTGATGATCGGTGTCGCGATCCTGCTTGAGCTGGTGAAACGCATACGCCATTCTTTCCAGCGTCGGCTGGGCAGCTATCATGAATTCCGAAATAACGCCACTCATGCTGCGTCCTCCCGCATCACTGATCCGGCGCAGCATCGCGTGCTGATACTCCGTAAGCGTAACGGTAATGCGCGGTTTCGAAGTAGGCATATCAATCTCCGGGTGTTTTTATTAATGATGTACCTGATGCAGGTGATGTACCTAATGCTAGTACATCACGCAAGCTACAGTCAATAAAAATGTACCCAGATTTCCTAGGCCAGGACGCGATTTCTCGCATGGATCAGCAATAAGGGATATAACGCGAATTGCCTTAGTGACGTTTACAGGGATTTGAACAAATTAAGGAAAAAGACCAAAGATTCAAGATCTGAAAGAAATAAGAACTTAAAGGAGTCAGCCTACTCCTTCCAGCAGAGCTGAGAACTGAATCCCAAACACGATCTCTACTTTATAGTACCCCCCACTACCTGGGGCTCCCCGATCCCCTGCTATCAGGGATCGGTACCAGGAAAGCTCGGTATCAGGGCAGCACAACATCGTGCTCTCCCTTTTGTAGGAGGTGAGACCCGCATGAATGGGCACGAGGATGCTCGCCGGCTGAGTGAAGCCAGCGGAATGTTTGAATATCGAGGGGAAAGTGTAGCAAACGGCCTTGCGTGATTACCCGGCCGTTCATCTTGGAATCAGCGTTAAGATGCGTCCACGCGCAGCTCGGACAAACCAAAGCTCAGTGCCAGATCGGATTGTCCGGTACAGGCCACCCGCTGGTTCGCTACGTCGTAAACCATTCGCCACATATAGCGCGCACCATTCTTCGAAACTTGTTTTACCAGGCGGTTGTTCTCGTCGTAGCACAGCATGCACATGGCCATGCGGTTATCCATATAATCGGCTACCCAGTATGTATGCGTACCCCAATGTAATACCGAAGTGTTGGGCGCCTGTTGCAAATTCGAGCCGGAAAAGAATGCATCGAGCTTCATGTCGCCTGGCACGGGCGGATGACTGGCCGCAGGAACCGATTGCACAACTGGAACATCACAATACGCACACATGACGGTGTTCGTGGTAATAGTCGTTCCGATTATTCCTTGAGCACCGGTTACGATGGTATCCCACTCGTTGCAGGCCGCCGTGAACCACGCCTTTTCCACCACCCAGACGCTGGCATTTTGGGCATTCGAAATCTTGCTGACGACACCGCTCATTTCCAGGAAGAACGCGTCCCAACTGGTACGGACCTGATCGAGCATCCGGCTGGAAACATCGACATCGCTCAAGGCAATATTAGCGGATACCAGCAAACCGTTCAGCGTCACCAACTGCGCCTGATCCCGGTTCAGAGCCTGTTGCGAAGCAACGATACGGTCCTGGTAGCTTTTGATAGTGCTTTCGAGCGCATTGACCTTGCTTTGCGCCTCGACAATCGATGCGACACCAATCCCAGCCAGAATCAGCGAAAGCCCACCCGTAAATGGCGCGAATAGCACTCCGAATACGGTTTCGACAATTCCGCCCGTATTTTGTGATTGCGCCTCTGCGATAGCCTGGCGGTCGCGGATAACCTCGGCTGTCATCGCAGCGATAGCAATATTGGTCGCGGTAATTTGTGCCTGTAAGTCGCCGGCCTGGGCTTGGATCTGCCCGACTGTCTGGCTCATGCTGGTCTGTACACCACGCAGTCGCTGGCCCCAGTCGCGCAACTGTGATTCATAGTTGGCCGTAGTGCTTACGATCATCCGCGTACTGCTCTGCAAGCTTGTCAACTCGTCAACAAGCTGAGCTTTCACGCTTGCGAAATCGGCAGTGGTAGAGTTGAACAAGTTCGTAATTATGGCGCGCCGGGTGGCGAAAGCTTGTCCGCAATGGACCACGCAGGTAAGCACGTCGGTTTGCAACTCTCTGGCGAAACGATCTCGCCACTCCGCAGCCAGTGCCTGTGCTTGCTGCAATTCCTGGTTCAGGTTCGCATACCAGGGGGATGAGACCGGCTGCAGGCGTGTATCCAATATTCCCTGGCACGAGACCGAAAGATTTGCCGCGGCAGTGGCATTGGAGCTGAGCTGGCGGGTAATTTGCTGGGCGTTCAAGGTCATGATAATTATTTCTCTCGTATTTTCGTATTTAACTGTTCATTGTTTGGAGAAGAAGATTCCCAATCGGACAAAAGCGCTGATGGCTCAATGATGATGGCATTCAGTTATTGCCATTTTCATATAAAAAGAAGGTGCCCGTTTGAGCACCTTCAGAGGAGGCCCAACCATTAACCGCTGAGCCTCAGCCAGCCATCGAGCTCAAGCATGTGAACTTGGGTCCTCAACCTTGAGCTCAGGCAGCCATGGGCAATGTCTTTTCCTGCACCTGGACCGTCATGCCTGAAAGTTGCTGGGCGAACTGAACCGCCAGGTTCCATTCTTTTTGCGCCGCGATGACGTAG
The DNA here is from genome assembly GCA_963745455.1 of uncultured beta proteobacterium. Lineage (GTDB taxonomy): Bacteria > Pseudomonadota > Gammaproteobacteria > Burkholderiales > Nitrosomonadaceae > Nitrosospira. Next base: position 44,984 of record CAVUXR010000038.1, on the reverse strand, counting down.
GCTTTGTTGACGATCGCCGACAGGTTCTCATCGGTCTTCTCGAGCTTATTCATCGTGCCTTGCAGATCGTTCTGGAACATTGTCCACATGACCTTCACGTCGGACAATGCGCTGGTCGCGGTGGCGATGGAACTGATGGCGGAGTTTGCCGCAAGCGATAACCCTTGAAGCGCGACCAATTGGCGCTGATCATCGCTGATCCTTTTCTGATCTTCCGCGATTTCGTTAAACTGGCTATTGATTTTGGCTTGCATCACGCCCCAGGTAACCGCGCCCCCAATGATTGCCGCTCCGCCGATTCCCGACACGATCAGCGAAGCGCCGCCTGTGACCGGCGCCAGAGCAATACCGACCACCAATGCGAACAAGCCGACACCAATGGCGAGCGCACCGGCGACAATGGCCTTGTTTTCAGCGTCGATCTGAGCCTGGAGCCCCTGGATGGCAATGTTCATCTTGCCGATATCGGTCTGGAGATCGATTTGCAGTGACTGAATATTGGCTGCGCCTGCAAACAAATCATCGTGCGCTTTCTGCATTGCGTCGCCCCATGTCTTCAACTGCTCCTGGGTACCGATCACATCGGTGATGATTGTCTCCACCTCATCATGCAAAGCGCTGATCAGAGCAAATACCTGTTGCACTACCGGATCGTCCTTACCCTTGGCATTCGGATTTTTATTCAGCAAGTCGATAATCTGGTCGGTCAGGGCCGCGTACGTAGTACCGTAATCGATAACATGGCTGGGAACGCTGGCTGTCAATTTAGGCGCTATATCATCAATCCATTGGTTTGCCAGTACCTTGGCCGCATCCAGCTTGGCATTGAGATCGTCAAACCAGCTTGGCTTCGGGCTTGGTGCAATGAACTGCGTGTTAAGCACTCCGTGGCATGCGGCTGTCACGATTTGCAATGAAGCAAAACCGGATGCCGTGTTGGAATTGGTATCGGTTGCGGCAGGGGCATTGGTTGATACGGAAGTTAACATGCTTGATATCTCCTTAAGGTGGGGGTAACAGGTTGGCTAGTGGTAACGGTTACGGGTTTGCCAGCCGTGGTCAATTGTGAAAGCTTGATGCAAAAATCCGACAATTGGGTCCAGCTGGCTGCGGCGGATGGCATCGAAACCAGATCGATGATTTGTTTCGGCGCGGCCCCTGCATTGATCGCGTTGATAATCTGCCGAACCTTTGTTTGCTCGTTCTCCCACATTGCGGCAATGGGTGGCAATTGATTGTTCACCGCCAACAGGCTTTTATCGAAGTTATCGATGAGCTGGATGATGGCCTTGCTCATGGCGGCGGCCTGTGCGTTTTCTGACATATTGATGCGCAACTGCACGATTTTGCCGATAGTCTGGTCGATCTCCTTATCCGTTACGATCAGGTCATAGGCCATTTTGCCGACAGTGAACAGCAGACCGGCAATCGCCAGATAGGGAACTTCCACGCCCGCGGTGGAAACAAGGGTATAACTTATCGTTACTGAGGATTGGATGAAGCTCTTGCCAGCGGAAATCTCGGCGCTCGACAGCGACCCCTCGAGACCATTGAGCTGATCTTGTAGCGACGTGATTTGGGCCGCCAGATCGATCATTGCCTGTTCCTCGCTCGCCAGGCTGCTCCAAGCGGTGGCGATACTGGTATCGAGCACCTGCCGGATATTGTTGAGATTGTTTATTTGCAGGGTAAACTGGCCCTGGGCGGCGCGAGTGACGTTCTTCCCGGTCGCGAGCGAAGCGCTCATGGTGTTCAAGATTTCCATCCAGGCATCTTTATCGTTGCCAACGCTGGATGAAACCTGCGCAAATCCCGCGAACAAGGTGGAATAGTTATTAAACTGGGTTAAGATCGGCGCCCAAATATCTGATTTTTTTAGTTGCCATTGCTCTCCAGCCTCACTGAGTAGCTCGATTCGCTGGCGAACGGTGGGAAGCCAGTCCGGGTCCGGATTCAGCTTGCCAACCAAAGTGTTCATACTGGCGAAGGCAAAGGCGTCAACCTGGCGGATCGTTGAATATGCCTGGGCCAACTGGTCGGTGGTGGTGTTCACATTGGGATTTAACATTTTTCTCCTTTGATTGTTTGAACAAAACCCTATTGAGGAGCCCCTGGATAATTCCCAGGTTTGCCAGCGGGCGGAGCGAGGGATTTATTTGGAAATTGCTAAACGGCAGAGCCAGTTTATGGCTGTCTGAATAGGGTCAATCAAAGGAGAAGGAGGAGGTTTTCCCCGCTATTTAGCGGGATGGATAGGAAATATTCGACGCGCCATGGAGCCGAAGCATGAGATCAGAGGGAGAATGAGGGTCCGATTATCCAATGCGCTGAATTATTATGCATTCGAATCGTGCTGATGATGCTGGTGCTCATTTTCGTGAAAGATGCATTTGAACAAACCGAATCTGGTCGAGCATCTGACTGCAAACACAAATGGCTAGCTAGAACATCTTGCTCAGGACTAAATGTCGAAAACCCTTACAGAAGAAACTAACATCCTATATAAGTAACTGAATATAAAATATATGTTTATTTGGCACAATTCGTGCTTCAGTGGCGATGGAGGTCAATATTAAAACATTTAAGGACAATAACAATGAAAACAACCAGCACACTGACAATTGCATCTCTTTTTTCCTTAGCTTTTATTAGTTCGGGAGCACATGCCAATATAATTTCCGGTAGCCTTTGGCATGTGCCTGAGGCACAGACTCTTAATGCAACACCTGCAAATGTTCCCGCCACAACGCCAGACGTCACCTTCGATGTAAATTCACCGATAAATTTCTTCGGAACCAGCGTGAGCGTAGGCACTTGGCTGAATAACGGGAGTGCCTTCAACATTGTCGCGAATACAGCAGGTATCCTTGCTTCCTCGATGGACAACGGTACAGTGGGCTCAATCCTTGAGTTTAATGGCTTCGTTACTGTTACCAATGGGCAGACATTTACCGTTACGCATGATGATGGCCTGACGCTAATAATAGACGGTATCAACTTGGGCTTTAGCTCAGGACCCACGGCACCTATTACTTCTACCGCAACATATTCGGGGCCGTCCGGAAATTTTGCGTTTCAGCTGGTATACGCTGAATGCTGCGGAGGACCGGCAGTGCTTCAGGTAGATCTTCCCTTCAGCAATGTTCCTTCGACCTCAGTGCCTGAGCCCGGCACGATATTGCTCTTCGGTATTGCTTTGGCCGGCATGAGCTTGGTGCGCCACCGTAATAAATAGACTGAAAGAAAGTAGCGGCAACCTAAGACCGACGTCATTGCTTGACGCCGGTCTTTTATGCGTGGAACGAACGATGAATGATGCTCTCTCAGCCTCGATATCGGGAGTTTTCTGCAGCGGCTTGAAACGTTTGATCTCAGGCACTGGCGTGCATAAAGAGTAAGCACACCTTGATCATTTTGCCGTGCTAAAAAGCGTAGCATGCATTCACCCCCACCATGTAGTTCCGCCCCGGCGCGGGCTCGTAAAATCGGCTGTTACTATCGTTGATAATGACCGAACCGACATATCCGGTATTGGTGATGTTGTCGATCCGCACGAATTCGCTAAATCTCCAGCCGCCGATCCGATGCGAATACGCGAACCGGATATTGGCCAGTGCGTACTGCTTCGCGGCCTCCGTATTGGTGTCGTTAGCAAAGATGTGATCGCGATAGATTGCCTCCATGGCCGCCGAAAACCCCGGCAGGCCCCGCCTCCAGGTCAGTTCTGTATAAGCAGTGTTGCGAGGAACACCCGGCAAAAAATTGCCGGCAGTCACGGTTACCAATTGCGGCGCAGCGGTGGGACGATAGGTATAAGCTTCCTGAAAGGTAGCGTCGAGATAAGTATAGGACGCGTAGAGCGCCAGGTCGGAACCGAAGCGCGAGTCGGCTGAGAGTTCCAGACCCCGCCGTCTCGTATCAGCCGCATTCTGAAAAGTGGTTCGGCCACCAGAGTTGGTGGCGGGCAGGATTTCTCCAGTGACATGGGTCTCGAAAATTGCCAGATTGATACGCGTGGTATCAGTCGCAAGCCACTTGAATCCTGCCTCGACATTAACGCTCCTGCTCGGTCGAAGCGAGAAATTAAGCCCTGTCGCACCGTCGGGTCTATAAGCCAGCTCGGCGAAAGTAGGCGTTTCAAACCCTGTGCCTGCGCTGGCGTACAGATTGAGCGAGGTCGTGGCCTTATATAACAGCCCCAGTACCGGGTTCACGCTGCGGTAAGTAATCCTGCCGCTGTCATCGGGATTGCCGCTACGGATGAAAAAATCCTCGGACTTGAATTTTACCTCCGTATTGCGCACCCCGGCCGAAAGCGACCAGGCCGGCGCAAACTGCCACTCCGCCTGGGCATATTGTCCGAAACTGGTGACAATATCATTCTCGTTGCGGCGCAAATTGCCGCGTACCCCCAGCACCGACCCGGCAAAATTTTCGAACCCCTTGCGCCTTTCCTTCGAGCCATCATAATCGATACCTGCGGTCAAAGTCAGCGGCCGCTCGCCGCTACCTCGATACGTCCATCGCAGACCCAGCCCGCCAAATTCACGGTCCAGATCGACCACTCCCCCTGGGTTGGTCAGGGGAATCTGGGCGCCGACGGGCACGGCGAGAAATTGCAGAATCTGGCGCGTTCCGGCATATCCGATCAGCTTGACGGTATTTGCGGTGGAAAACTTATGTTCATAGACCAGACCCCCTTGAGTATTATCGATGCTCTTGCGCGTGTTGAACGTGGTTGCGCTCGCGTCCGCCTGGCGTGGATCAGCCATGACCTGGGCGCGGGTCAGCCCGAGCGGATCCTGGGTATCGCCCTGATAAAGATTGTTGGCAACCAGAGTGAGCGTTGAACGATGATCGAATCGATAGACAAGTTTGGCGCTTGACTGGTAGCGGGTCGCCGCGCTGTGTTCCCGGTAACCATTGGTCTGGAAACGGGAAACATCGACCATATAATTGAACGGGCCTGATATCGCATCCGTTCCGTTTGCATCGGCCCCGCCTGCACTGCTCGCTCCGGCTGTTCCCCCGAGCGTGCCGCCGAGCTTGATTTCTCCACGAGACGTTCCATAGCTGCCACCCAGCAGCATGCCAGACAGCGCCGTGCCTGCCGGTCCATCTTCCGTGAACGCCTGGATTACGCCGCCCGAAGCGTTGCCGTAGATGGCCGAGAAAGGACCGCGCAATACCTCGATGCGCTTGACCGAACCCAGATTGATATTGGCTGCCTGACCCTGCCCATCGGGATTATTGACGGGAATGTCGTCGACGATCATCCGGATACCGCGGATGCCGAAAGGAGCGCGTGCGCCAAAGCCCCGGCTGGAAATTTGCAGATCCTGGGCATAATTCTGGCGGTTTTGAATAACGAGGCCCGGCACGCGCGACAGCGCTTCAGAAAGATTGACGAGTGGGCGTCCATCCCGAATGACAGCCGCTTCCACCACATCTGCGGACATCGGCAGCAAAAAGCTCGATTGCTCGATGCGCGTTCCAGTGATAACGACAGGGTTGAGTTTTGGCGGGGCGGTGGCCGATGGATCGGCCGCTTGGGCGAAGGAAGGACCGGCTGCAATGGCCAATACCGCTGCAGCCGGCATCAGGCACGGCGTTCTGAATGACTTTTCATTTTTACGCCGGCATTTCACAACCGTAAGGGCAGAGAATAAGCTACTCTCAATATCTCCGATAGACCAGTTTAGGGCGCCGGCACGATCGGCCTATCGCATTTGCAAAGGCAATTGGCAACAGGAACACAGCCGTTTCCCGAGAGCGGGAACCGGGGATTTTCGCCCACATGTGGCGCAACTCAACATTAAGGCACGCCGGGCGAACCAGGTCGATAAACTGCTCAGTAGCCTTGACGCTCCATTCCGGATCCTATCGGCTGCCCGCTTGCCGGTCCACGGCCAGGGGAAGAATCCAGCTTATTTCGCGCGAGATTCGCATCCGCATTCAGTTTTTCGGACGCCTCGTTTATGCGCGCCTGCTCCGCGGTCGCAGCCTGGTTAATTGCCGAAGCATCGGCATTTGCCTCCTTGATCATACAGTCGTGGTAAGCCTGTATCTGTTTCTGCCAGGTATTGATCAAGTTGATGCTGCGGTTGAATGCATCAGCACTGGTTGAGTCTATAACCGGAGCTTCGGGCCGGGTGCCGCATCCACTGGGCGACCAACCGCCATTATTTAAAACTCCCGCATTCGCCGTCAATGAAATACCCAGCGAAAGAGAAGCAGCAAAAAAAATGATATGATTCATGGTTATTATGCCTCCTTACTACCCTCGTATGGATCGAAATACCCGTCTTACCGGTGAAATCCGGCTCGGACGAGTCTTTTGAGCGCAACGCAACTTCAGGCGGATTACTCATTGGAAAGATAAATGAAGCCGTGCTTCAGCATAATTCTAACCGATGAGAGAGAAAGCAAGCTTCGCGAATTTTTCCACGGTCAGAGATGATCAGAGTCAGGGCATTGGTAAATATAGACCCGAGGAAATAATCTCTTGAAAAATTTTATAAAATGGCACCTGAGGTGGACCGTTAGGCCGATTATCAAGGAGTTGAAATATTTTCGCCAATTGTCCTTTTATCTGCTTACAAGGAAGAGAGTAAGCGAAAAGCCTGCAATCAAACAATACAAGGAGGGGCGGCAACCAAATTATGAAAGGCCGGTATGCCTTTTTTGCAGCTACGACAAAGAAAGTATTATCGAAGAGAATGTGTACTACTATCTTAACGAGCTTAAGCTCGCGGGGTTCGACATCATATTCATCAGTACCAGCGACACTATTCTGGACGCTGACCTTGAAAAGCTGTCGAGTTACTGTATAAGAATAATGAATCGGGAGAATAGGGGATATGATTTTTATGGATGGAAAACAGCATTGGAAGAATACCCCCAATACAAACTTCATGCCGGGCTCTTGCTCGCGAACGACAGCGTTCTGGGCCCGCTCTTTGACATCAGCGGCATCATTGCAAAGCTCGAAAACTCAGAAGCCGACATCGTTGGAATGACAAACAGCTTCCAGTTTTATCCGCATTTGCAGTCGTATTTCCTCTACTGTAAAAAAAATGTGATTTTATCGGAAGAATTTACCCGCTTCTTCCAGAAGGTAGAAGTACTGGAGCTCAAAATCGCCATTATCCGAAAATACGAAGTGGGCTTTTCACGCTTACTCGGCCGCCGTTTTCGCATCATGGCTCTTTATGACTTGAGGCAACTGGTAACGCGGGTGGGTTACTACGAAAAACCGATAAAATGGGTCAATCCGTTCCTCTTCTGGAAACCTCTCATTACTGAATTCAAATTCCCTTTTTTAAAGAAGAGTCTTTTGGCAAGTAAAAAAGTTCACGATCGAGGCGAAATTCCTACAATTCTTGCGGGATATACAAATTACGATCTCGATATGTTGGGGAATCGAACTCCGCCGTATATGAGAACTCCTCATCTCAGCCTAATCAAGAGCCAGAGTATCTGTCGCGACTGAAACCACCAACCAGAAGAGGTTCGCTATACGAGGGGAAATGGAGAGCCTCATCATACTCTGCACAACGTATTGCTTCAGATGGTATCGGTGAAGGCTTACGGCAAAGCTGCACCGCGATATAAATCACACGCAGGCTCAAATTACCTTCATATAGGACTCCTATTCAACCCAACCTATCCCATGTTAAGCAAATAGAATATGAAGGGATATATCAAGTCTGCAATTTATAAAACTGCTAAGTATGTCCTGGGTTATAACACTTCTAAAAAACCCACTTGGGCAGACTACACCCGAGAGTCTCTGCATTTGGCAGATAAAATTGACTGTTTACCCGCGCAATTAGTAAAGCAACAGCAACATCCGGAACGCGTCGCGACCAATATTGCAGATCGCGTCTGTAATTGGTACCTTCCGCAGTTTTCTAATCCCTTTTACGGCGGAGTAATGACAATACTCCGCGTGGCAGATTACCTGCAACGCTCCCACGGAATTAAACAGCGGATCTTGATTTGCGGGAACTCACAGCCTGATGAAATTGGGGCGAAAATAGCGAGTGCCTTTCCAGCATTATCTCAAGCTGAGGTAATAGTTATAGATAAGACGAAATCACTGGCCGATATTCCGCCCGCTGATTATTCCATTGCAACGCTCTGGACTACCGCTTATGTACTGCTCGCAGTAGAAAATACGGGATACAAATTTTACATGATCCAAGATTTCGAACCTGCATTCTATCCTGCTGGCAGCACGTATGCACAAGCGGAACTTAGCTACCATTTTGGGTTTTACGGTATAGCCAATACACAATCCCTTAAAGAAATTTATGAGCGAGACTATGGAGGTTGTGCGGTCGTACTCCAACCTAGCATAGACAAAAGAGTGTTTTATCCAAGCATTGAGGAAAATACGGCGCCATGCAAAAAAGTCTTCTACTATGCCCGACCAGATACCCCTCGAAATGGGTTCGAACTTGCAGCAGCTGCGTTGCGCCGACTAAAGCAAAAATACGGCAATTCGATTGATATCGTATGTGCTGGAGCTGATTGGAATCCTGGTGATTATGGTTTGAGCAACGTCATCAGAAGCTTAGGATTATTGCCTTACTCTGCAACTGGCGAGCTCTATCGGAGCTGTCATGTAGGCCTTGTCATGATGATGACCAAGCATCCTTCTTATTTGCCGTTTGAAATGATGGCCTGCGGTACAATAGTAGTAACCAATTTCAACCCAGCAAATATTTGGTTATTAAAAAATGGTGAAAATTGTCTGCTCTCAGCCCCAAGTGCTTCCTGCTTAGCAGCCATGCTATCTTATGGGATTGATCACTACGACGAATTGGCTCCCCTGCGGCAACGTGCAGCCTCTCAGATTTTTGCTGATGCCGGAGATTGGGATAATAGCCTTAGCAAAGTTGCACGATTCGTACTGGACCCACCCGCTGAGTTTATTCATCGGCAATCATTTTTTAGTTCAACGCTATTCTAAGCTTATTCCAGATTTTTTAATAAAACATAAGCCTTGGCTGATCTGTAGAAGAATGAAAGGCGAAATGCTGCTTCGATGATTAACGTGTAGTGGATCTCTTCTTAATCGGTCTGAGTGTTGAGATAATGTTCAGGAAAAAACTGCGTCGCCAGATCTTTCAAATTGATGTCCTTTTCCGTGCCATCTTCGAATGTAAATCTCCAACTGTTATTTTGCAAATCGCTCCGGTCCACTGGCACGGGGTCATCGGCCAAGCCTATTCCCGCTTTCCGTAAAACTTCCCCCGCCCTCTTCGCGTTCCCGGTTAACAAGAGATGTAGCGCGTCAGGGATGCGCTTTTTCCTGGCGGCATAGGCTTTATTCATCCATGGCATCATTTCTGCCAGGAGGCCATGCTTTTTATAAATATTTGCCATCCGCGTAAGCTCGTCCGTATCGTCCAGTAAATTGCCAGTCAGCATGCGCCGTCCGATCGCTTCGTTGGCTGTCATCTCTTGCACGGGCGGGATCTTCGGTGACGGCAGTTTTCCGTACTGGCTCATCAGGCCTGAAGCCGCTTGATTGGCCGTGTTGCCATGCTCCCGTGCGGTGATTCCTTGCGGCCCGGATCCGCCGAGTGAAGGCGCAGCCATGAGTTTTTCCCGGCTCGGCCCTGCTGCAGTGGTATCCGCAAAACCTGATTTATCCGGATCGATATTCACGTTGGGCTGTCCTTGCCGAGTTTCGCCCCACTCTGCGGCGATTTCCTCATTCGCGGCTTTTAACCGCTCACGCTTGTCTTTGTTAAAGTCAGCTTTATCCATTCTTTGCTGATGGGCTTCAGCTTCGCGATCATCTGCCTTTGCCAACCGATCAGCCGTATTCTGCCGGATTTTTATATCCTGACCGCTGCGAATGCCCTGAGCGAGGCCGCCCGCAAATGCGCCGAAATTAAGCATGAGTTCCGCCCCCCGCATTATCTTCGTGTTTCACCGCCCGCTCCCCTGTTTTCATAACTGGCAACCGCTTCCGTGTCTTAAGAGGCAATCTGGAGTTGACGAAAGCCGCTTCGTTGACCCGGTGGATGAAATCTTCCCCCAGCAGTTTCACGGCTTCGGCATTCAATACGGCTTCGCCATTCGATAATCGGACGGGTTGTCTGTCTTCGATAGTGGCCGGTACGGAATCGCTGCTACCGGTTCCAGGTCCTTGCACCAGACCGCCGCCGGCACAACCGGAGCGCTTCAGGAACGATAACCCGCCCGTGCCATGATCCTCATGCTCCCCAGCCGGAGATGACCGGTTATCGTCAGTGGCCTTGATGATGCCGCCCTTGCGTAACGCGACGGGTTTCATCATATACGCGCTGCCGAGCTGGCCGATCAGGTTACCCAGCCCGGCCGCTGTCGATGCCGAATTCTGGCTGGCTTGCTGCCATGCATTGAGTTGCCCCTGATACTGCCCCAGCCCCAGATTGCCCGCCGACGTATTCGAGCCAGTGGCTCCGCCAAACCAGTTCTGCGCCGCGTTTGCACTTGCATTGTGAAGACCTGCCTGGGTGGCAAGATTGCCGGTCGCCGAGTTGCCGGCATTGAGTGCAGCCGCATCCGTCGCAATGCCGGTTGTGGGCATGCTTCGCCCAAATTGAGCCGCGCCCTGCCTCATCGCCATGCCTTGCAATTCCGTTTCCCGCCGGGCTTTGTTCATGGCTCCCGCCGAATCCCTCGCAAGCCCAAGATTAATCTCGTTCGTTATGGACTGGTACTTGCCGGAACTTGGATTGACACCCATGCGTTCCATTGCACGCTGGTTGGATTCCAGCGCTCCCTGGTAGCGGCGGGCAACATCGGACGCTGCCTCCGCCGCCACTCTCTCCTGACGCTCGGGGGAATCGAACGTGTTGGCGTCCTGCACCATTCGCTCTTCGACTGGCGCAAATAGCTTGCGGTAAATTTCCCACTGCGATTCCGCTCTGGCGGCGTTGGCGTCGCCCGACGCAATCTGCTGGTCGACGATCTTCTGGATGAGGGGGTCTTGCGTTCTGGCGCGGTCCTTCTCCCACGCCATCTGTTCCCGCGCAACGTCGAGCTGCTGCTGGGCTATATCCGCGTTCTGTTTTGCTGCCTGCCCGATGAGTGGGTCGGGCTTCGGCGGTTTAGGGCTACACATTGTCAACCTCCAATATTTTCGTCAATCCATTTTCGACATGCCGGTAACCGAGCATCCGGAAGAACCGTCCTGCCTTGTTGACTGTTTTTACGGTGATATGAATTTCTCTGGCGCCGAGTTGGCACATGGTGCGCTCGATGTAGACGATAAAATTGCGCGCCACCCTGCCTTTGCGCGCTTCTGGCAACAGGTATAGGGTATCTTCGGTCGCAATGAGGGTTTGCGTATGCGTACTGTTGTCCAGATACATTGCGCAATTGCCTAACAACCTGCCATCAGCTCTCAAAGTCAGGAGTACGTAACGCCCTGCCCGTTCGTATCGGATAAATGCCGGATAATCCGGATTGAATGGCAGCCCATGCCGGTGCGCTTCCGTCTCATTCCAATGGGCCCGATGCAACAGCTTGAGTTCATCGGCGATGGCTTCAATGCGCTCAAGAGAAAACACGAAATCATCATATTGTTCCGGTTTGATGCGATCGATAACATCGAAACCAACAAGCGTCGGGATCCGGTCCGCGGCCAGCATGATGTCCGCAGCCAGCTCAGGTCCTAATGGCACACCTATATTCGTTTGTAATAAACTGATCAGTTCATTGTTCATGTCAGCCATCCAGTCGATTTACCAAGGTATCCAGTGATGCGCGCATGTCGTTTACATACGAATAAAGCGCTTCGCATTCAGCCTTTGTCGGGGTTGCTGAAAAAGTGAGATTTTGCCGCGGGGGCACCGCTATCTTGTTGCCACGGCGGCCAGCGATGATCTCCAGAAAAATCTTGAGCCATGCGGGTGTGCCTGCGGGAATGCCGGGTTTCTTGATCGTATTTGATACGGTCAGCGAAGCGGGCCGCTGGTCGAAGATAATTCCGGTTTGACTTATGGCGCCTGCACCAGCCAGATTGATTTGTATCAATGGCTCCGCTAGCAGATTGCCTGTGCTTAAGCTTATCGCTCGGGCGCTACCGGAATTGCTTTGCGCCAGGTTGGCGCCGCTCAGAATGTGAACCTGGATAATCGCGATTGCGGTCGATGAATTGACTTGGGCCGAAGCGGTAATGACCAGTGCGTGAGCCTGTGCTATCGCTCCCGCCGAGGATGCATTTGCCTGGTCGCCCGGTGCTCCCATAAGTCCCGAACCGCCGCTGATAGCTCCTGTATTGCCCGCGTTCGCCTGGGAGCTGTTAGCCCCAGTAATGACGTGAGTCTGGCTAATCGCGAGGCTATTGCTTAAGTTTGCTTGAGCGGATTTCGCGCCCGCTAGAGCGTGGTTCTGCAAGATTGCGGCCGTGCTGGCGGTGCTGGCCTGTGACGAATTCGTCCCGACGAGAATGTGTGTCTGCGAGATTGCGGCCGTGCTGGCGGTATTAGCCTGTGATGAATTCGCCCCGACAAGAACGTGTGTCTGTGAGATTACGCCTGTGCTGGAAGTATCGACGCAGGAGGAATTCGCCCCGGTGAGATTGACCACACTGCTGGCTACCACCCATAGCCTTCTGGCAGAGGTTTTGTATAAAGCGTTGCCCTTGCTTTCGTGGAAGGCTTTTGCTTCAGCAGCCCCCCATAGCACACCGGTTATCCCAACCGATAATACACTGGCGTCCGTATCCCACAATGTACCGCCTACATAGCGCCCAAGGTTGAAATTTTTATTTCCAGACCCCCAGGCCATCGGATCGGTTGACCATGTGAGCCCGGCGTCAACCCCATCCAGATATACTTTACACGTGGCAGCGGTTCCGCCCGAGACAAGCACCAGACTGCGGTTTGCGGTATTGAACCAGGATGGGAGCGCTCCTGTAGCTAGCGCGAATTTGAGCCTATCGATACAGTTAAATTAGGAAAAATCTGGTGGCCTGATACGTTGGGCGATGACGTGCCGAAAAGAACATGCCCGTACGTGTCGGCCACGCCAACCCGCGTGCACCAGATAAAAAATGTACCAACGTTGCTGGTGAGCTCCGGGTATCCCGTGTAGGCATAGAAATCATCCACGCCATCAAAGTTTAATACCCGGCCGTGCTGCGAGACTGTGACAAACGCGTTCCCGCCAGGAGACCAAGCCCTGCCGGTAATCAGATCGACCGGACCGACAGCAGGATTGAAAAGTATCTGCGTACCCTTGCCGAGCCCGGCGTAATCGATAGGCGCGTTATACTGAGGCTGACTTTTCCACTTTCCTGGCAGGATGATCCCGGCCACTTACGCGGACACTCCGGTGATGTCGGCTCGGTAAACGCTGCCCGACGCGAGCGCCACGCCCATGTCATTTTTCACCACCAGTTTGAGGTAGCGCGTGACAGGCAATCCAGCAAGACTGAACATTTTGCGATGCTGCGAGTTGTCGTTGCAGGGCAACGTGCCGATCAGGTGAAGATCGAGCTCGTTGATGGTTGACGTACCGCTCTCCGGTCCACTGCCGAAATTCGCATTGTCCAGCGACAGCTTGGCAAAAAGAATAAGCTGTTTATTTCCGGTTGTAGCAGTGCTTGGGGTACACTCAACCTCGAGCGTGACATCCAGCGGAATCATGGCCCCTAGATCGATACCCGGCGAAACCGCGTACGTAGCGCTTGCCAGCGCTCCAAGGCTGAGAACGGGCGCGCTGCGCGAACTCTGTGCCTGTGTGAACACCGCCATTATTGGCTCCTCTATATCGCTTCAACTTTCATGATCATGCCGGCTGGCTGCTGGTGTAAGTCAAGCTTGGAAAATTGATTGTATTTCCGCTGGTCACTACCTGATCGGAGGTCTCATCCGTTACCCACAATACTTTGCCGACGTTATCGGTGAAGGCAATGTGCAGGTTTGGCGACGCACCGGAATTGGTGGAGGCTGTCCCGCTCTTGGCCGCCACGGTCAATACGCGTGGCGCGTTGTCCGCCCCGGATAAGGTATAGTCGCCGGAAACCATTGCAATGGTGCAGATTGCGTTACCGGTCACGGTCGCGTAGCTGTCCCCGGCGGTATAAGCCTTGAGCAGCAGCATGCGGATTGCGCCGTTCTTGATCGCATTCAGTCCGCCATCGAGAACGTCGGCATGAGCGTATTTCGCCATTCTTTACTCCTCTGTGGTCATAAAAAAAGCCGCCCGTTAGGACAGCTTGCATTGGATCTGGTATTAGATATGGTTTTGCCATCAACCAGGCACATTGTCTTCTCGCGCAAGCGGATATTCCGGCATTACCGGACTGCTCAAACGCGACCATCCGGCGAGGATCCCCCGCCATTAGTAATTACGCTTGCTTCAACCCATCCATGGTCTCAGCCAGCACCACGCCTGTAACCTTCACATTTCCTGACAGGACAATCTCCACGTTATCCGCTTTATAACCTCCGGGCAGGCGGAAAGCACGGCTATTTCGAACCTGTTTGGTGAACCTCAAGGTTTCATCCGACCAAAGCTGGAATTGCAGTGAATCAACAGCTAGAGGCGGAATATCCTGCATCCCATCTCCACCTATCTCATATTCGCCCAGCGAGGGGTCTGCCAAACCGTCGTTTATTGCGCCGCTGGTGATAAACGCCTGATTCGCGGCAATCGCTGCGGCATAGGCTGCCTGCGCGCCCGCAACTTCTGCTTCAGTCATGTCGAAGTCCGCATCGATCTTGGCGGCGCCATAATTGATGGGTGGAGAAGTAATGAATTTCTTGCTCTTCCATTCATACGAAAGCTTCGTTCCAGCGTCGCCTTCCCACTGGTAAATTTTTCTATCCAGGGCAACATAAAGTTTCCCTGTCCAGGGATCAGCCCAGATAGCGGTAATCTTCTGGTTCACTTTGACAAAGGATGCTGCTTCCGATTTGTCGATTATGAACATGAGAGAACTGCCATCAGATGTGTAACCGCAGTAATAGCGATTATCGGCGGAAGCGGCAATGAAGGTATCCGGATTGAGTTCGGACCACTCTCTCTGCGTGAACAGATCTTTGGTCACGATGTCGCTGTTTGTCCCGATGATGATCATCCCCTGAGGCGCGGGATAACCCACGCCAAAGGCAAAAGCCGCTACACCGCGCTTGGCCATGCATGGCCATGCCACCCCTAGCTTCTCCATGCCGCCGCCCATTGTGGCGGGTTCCACCCCGGTGATGGTGAAAGGATTGCCCCTCGTCATTCCCACAAGCGTCGTGCCCGCCGCGCAAATGGCAACAATGTCCTGATCGTACGTTTGCCGGTACGTTACCGGCCATGCGTAAGGCCTGAACGGCTCGGAGAAATGCACCTCATTTCCGCGAAATCCACATGCGATTCCGTTCGCCAGAATGATGATGCCTCTCAAATCAGCCGGAGGCATCGACCACGAAGCCGAGGGCAATATCTCTCCTAAATTATTATCCGCTGTGGTATCGCTGTATGCCGTGGTGTCTGCGGTAACGGTCGTCAGGTATTGATACTCCGTGCCGCTTGAAGTGGTTAGCGAGCGATAGATACGCTTGTTCATTCCACTGGTGTTATGCGGCGCCACGCGCGCCCATGTTCCACCCGCCGCGTAAACCTGTGCGGTAGCAAGGCGCAGGATGACTTTTTTTGTAGCCGGATCAACCTTTATCAGCGCGAATTTACCGTTCAGATCGGTCATCCCCGTAATGGAAGCAAACGTGACTTCCTCGTGGGCGCGAAGTCCAAAAACGCTATCGAGTGTAACCGTTACCTGCCCGGCGGCCGGGGTCTCCCTCACTGCACCCATAACCGCCCCCGAGTTCGGCGGCGCGGTATCCAGGTTGGAAAGCACCCAGGCGGCATCGACTTTTCCGGTTGTAATGTCCGAAGCAGGAGAAGGCGCGGACTCCTCTCCCCATGGGGTAACGAACGTGTAAACGTAAGCTCGCGATACCATAGTCGCGCTTGCTCCCCCTGTGGGCGCTATGATGGGTCTTGCAACAGGCGGTGTGACGCCCAGCACATAACAACCGGAAGGATAAGGTCCGGCGCCGGCAGTAGCTGTGTCGTAATCCGACACCCGCGGCTCGCCATCGCCAGTATAGTAGAAGCGACCCGAAACATTATCCGCGACTGGCGAACGCGCTATGTCCACATCCCTATCCCACGCCAGCCATTTTTCGTTGCCGTCCTTTTCCATGCGAAACATGGAAACGATATCATCACCAGTGGCGGGGGCGAATACCAGCTTCAGTCCGTTTTGCGGACGTATATCTCCGCTGGTCAAGCTGCAATTGGTAGCCACCTGTGCCTGGTTTGGCGCGAGCAATTGCTTCGCGAGTCTGGGGACGATACCGGAAAAAGCTGATATGCGAAAAGCTGTCATAAAAATTGAATACTCAGGCCTAAGTGACTATTTTGATGTGATTGTGGCAAGCGGTTAAAGTGCTATCCCTATCCGATGTCCCAGACTTGGTATCCCTATACGTCCCGGACCCCCCGTATGCGGTTTTCGTTGCGCCACGACGAATGCTTTTACTTCATCCGGATAGCGGATCAAGCCATTCCCATGCACTGCTTATACTCGGCCTCGCGGCGCTTCGTCAGGCCCGGCGATATCTTCCCGCCTTGCCGGTTCCAGCGCTTGATCTCGGCGCAGGCACCCTCATGATCGCCGGCATTCAGCTTTTTCACCAGGGTCGAATTGCAGAATGCTTGCGAGCCTATGTTGTACGTCAAGCTTACGAAAGCGTCATACTCATGCTGATGCAATGGCGCGGTAACGCATTTTTTCAGCGCCCCCTCGAACTTCTGCACATCGGATAATGCGCGCACTAATGCCTTGGGAGGAGTAATTGTGTCACCCATCCTGACCCCGTCGGTAGTACCAAAGCCGATGGTAGGAACGTCGCCCGGCGCGGGAATATAGGCAACTTCTCTGTAGCTCTCCAACATCGTTAATCCAACAAATGCCGAGGCAGACAGCGCAAATGCCGCTATCGCCAACCGTGGTTTAATCATTTCTCCAGCTCAACCTTTGTTTAGTTCAGTTAGCTGCGACGCCATGGCGAGCGCCGCGCGTTAAATTCCCGATCAACTGCCGGATCCAGGATTAATACCGTGGTATTTTCGCGAGCTGTATCAGACCTGACAAAATCAGGCAGAAACCGCACGTAATAAGCCCGGCGTCAGCTCCGCTATTTATCCATGAGCCGGCTGAAAGTGATGAGATCCCCAGGTATGTTATCGGCCAACCCTTGAACCAGTTCATTTCACGTACCTCGCTGTACTGATAGAGATAGACGGCCTGATCACGTATGCCTCGATAAACAGTCAAGCTTCGCCTTGATGTCTTCCTTCAAGTCACCCGTATTGATGTCGGTGCATGGCTGGGGAACTGGTGGTTTCGGCTTCGCGCCAGTTTTACCGGACGCCGGTTCCTTCTGATCTTTGGGCTCATGGATTTCCTTCGGCGGTGGTACAGGCAATTCGGACTCTTCATTTTTTATGACGGCTGGAGTTACCGTGCATGCAACAAGAACGGCAGCGGAGAAAGTGGCAAAATATCGCATCAGTGTCTCCTTTGAGGCCAATGGTCGATAATCCTGTCCAATTTTTCATTGAACTCTCGCATCGTTTCACGCTGCTCGGTTCGTATGGCCTTTATCTCATCACCCAGGCGCTGGTTTGTCTGCTCCTGGTACAGCTCCCCTCTTTTCAGGCTTGCGATATCATTTTGCAAGGCATTGTAAGTCGCGACACCGGACGCGAGGAGGCCGGCTACCGCGATGATTCCACTGAACGATAGCGTGTAGGTCGACGGACCGCGCCGTCTCTCCATCCTATGGCTGCTCTCATCGTCGGTCATGATCAGAACACGCTCCACAAGACAACCACCGCCACAATCACGGCAGCAACCACAGAATGGCGCTCGTCCATCTGGACGATTTCAACTTTTCCAGCATTGAATCAGCCTCCTCTTCCACGTTGCCATCCACATGCTCCGCCGTGTCCACCACATAATCCGCGGCTTGCTGGATTCTGGCTCTGGCTTCGTCACCCGCTTTTTCCCATACCGATTTCGGCATTTAAATCTCCGTTTGTTTTAAATAGCAATCAGCCTCGACTCATGCGAACTCTGCAATCGCCTGTGCCGGTGATATTTTGCACGGCTCAAGGCTGTCCAAGGCTCTACAAATAAAAAACCGCCCGAAGGCGGCTTGTCTCGTTTTCTCCAGCTTAAAGATATTCTTGCGTGCATACCTGAGGCCAAACCCATAAGTAAGTAAGGAAACAGAAAACGACTTGCCTACCGGCTCCACCAGTATCATTTATGACGTTCTGCTACCTCGACTTGCAATGGCCTAAAGCCGGGACTGGCGCTCGGTCACCATTGAATCCCATCCAACTGCGCTTGTGTGGGCGCATCGCCGAGTGCGGCAATCCGGTCCCTGAGCTTCTGCCCCTTTCCGGTAAGTTCCCCGTGCGCGGCCGCGAACCGGTTGGCGCTATCTATGATCTTGGCAGCCAGTTGAGGTTTTACTTATTCCTCGGCCTGCGGCCGCTCCATCCATCCAGGGCGTGGTGGCGCTGGATCATTCAGCCAGGCGCGAGCCTCAGCTTCCTGTTTCGGCCAGCTTTCGACTTCGTCTTTTGGATAATTTGTAATCATCGCGCTGACCGCCGCTTGATATGCTGAGTTGATACGGTTAAGCGCGGCGGCTTATGCCTCGACTGGTGCGCGAGGAACGGGAGGTTGCGGAGCGGCAGCGATCCAGGCGTCTACAAACTGCTGGAAATCCGCGATGCTACCCAATGGAGCGTTGGCCGCGTCATCGTATTCAATGTGGCCGGTGACGCCGTTCCACTGCACTGCGCGGATGCCTGCGGGCATCGCCGATAAATCGATGCGCCTGAATATACCGTCAACCCCGACCACGCTGTCATCGCGAATTATCGTTATACGCATGCTCTTTTGCCTCCTTGAATAAATTCTGCTGCGCCGTTAAATATAAGACCTGCTGTGTCTGTGCCCCTTGTTTCACCATTTCATTACGAAAGGCCTCGGTCGCGGCAACGCCCCTGCGGGATTCGTTGGCAGTATTGATTGAAAGCGCCGGCATCCAGGCAATGGCGCAGCCCCAGTGGTCGTTCTCTTCTCCAGTATTAATATCCGTTCCACGCACCTTTACATACCAGGGACAGCGGTATAGCACGGGTTTCCCGTTCTCGGTTTTCACGTCTTCACATCTCGCCCCGAGCGGGCACTCGGCAATTTTGATTTCCATTAGTCCTTGCTCGCCAGAATCATGTCAATATATTGAACCGCCAGGTTAATGGCGGCGCCAGTGAAAGAGTGAGTATGTGACCCCCCACCTCCAGTACCGCCATCTGTAGTATTCGTTATTGCCCCTGAAACCGCCGATCCAGCGCTAGAAACCGCTCCACCACCTGATGTTGGAAAAATAGTATAGGAATGTGTGTGAGAAGGAATCTGAGCCGAGCTCAGTGTAGTATTTCCGATTGCGCCAGTAACCGCCTGCGAAGCGAACGCAGTGGTAAAAGCTACCGAACCGCCGAACCCTCCGCCTGCTCCACTTACAATTCGCAGTGCTTTGTTGTTGTGCACGGTTACCTGGGTCCAGCCAACCGGGGCGGCAGCCTGAAAAAATGACATTACCGTACCGGACGGGATGAGTGTCGAGGGCGCGGCGCCCAGCGTCACCCGTGCCGCCGCCGCATCGGGATCGTCGAGCAAGCCGCGGATGAAAGCCGATAATCCGGTCAACGCGGCAGCACCTGGCCCGATGAAATACGGCAACTGGTCAGCGGATGCCGGCAATGCGCCAAAAGCGATGAGGTTCGCGTTGGAAAGCGATTCCTGGAGGGCTGCATTGGTTATTCCGGCCACGAAATAATCGCCGGCCGCCCAGGCTCTTGGTAACGTGCCGTCGAGCCCGCGTCCGCCCGGCGCAATGGTCATCGCGTCGCTACTGCGCGCTTCGATTTTTACTATTTCACGATTTCCCGAGGCATCCTTGAATATCCCGTAGAAATAATCGCCCGCAGCCAGCGTTGGAAAAAGTATCCCTTTGCCCGCTTCCACCGTGAAGCTCAGGCCGCTCGTCCCACTGGGAGCCGAACTGACTGCGGCCTTGCCAAAATTTGAGAATTTTAGTCCCATGTCATACCCTTCAGTTAAGCTAGCCATTACAATCAGACGTGGTTGCCGCACAAGCGGAATCATCGCTAATCGGGCTTAATAGCGGTTAATCGGCCAAATCGGGCTAATGAGCCCTTATCCCCTTCCCATAATCCGGGTTCGCAATGGTGCACGTATATGGCTTCTTGCCGCTCTCATGCCGGCATCCGCCATTCGTATCGCAAATTGCTGATCGTGGTATTGCGCCAACTGCACATTCATATAAGGCTTCTTCGGCGACAACATCAGCCGTGCCAGGGCACCGTGAATGATGGTCTCGCGGTATTCATCAAATAGGAAGTCCTCTATTCCACCCGCGCCAGGCGCAGGCTTGAGAGCCACGGTCATTGTCAGGATTCCGGAAGCGCCGGGAACCGGCGCCAACATTAATGATGTCCCGCTACCCAGAATGTACTCCGGCATGCCCGTCTGGTTGCGCCAGCTGGCCATCTGCTTATCTGCTTCAGCAATAGAAGAACCAATTTCCCTGCCATTGAATTCCGCGTAAATGATGGCGGCCACCACGGCTCCGGCTGGAGGAGAAAAAGTATATGAACCCATGTTTGATACGACGGGTATATCGGGATGGTCGTACCTCCATGCCAGCGTATGTTCACAGAACGAAATGGCAGCCTGGCGTAACGCGATATCCAAAGCAGCGAGTGGGCAGCCTGGAACATCCGGGGCGGCCAGATCGTAAAAATCGCTCCAGAGCTTCATGGTTGTGCCTCAGCTGCGAATAATTGTATGAACGCTGCGGCGCGCCCCGAGTTCACATGCTCATCATCAGCCATTTCTGCCCGAGCCGTGACGTAATCCGCGAGAGTCTGCACATACCAGGCGGATAGCGGAAAGGCATCGGCAAGTGCCGCCTCTCCGGCCGGCAGGTTGCCAAATTGCCCTATAAACAAGTCTGGTCTACGCTTGAGCACTTGCAGCATTCCGTGGTTGGCATAAATCAGCAACGCAGCGTCTGAATACCGCGCCTTGTCGTCATCGTTGAGCGGCATGCGTGCCAGATCGACCACCGACTGATATGTGAAAGCCATTATTCGGCTTCAGCCTGACGTTTTCCGAACAGTGCGACGACCTTGTGCCGCAGCACGGTCTCGCTCAGGCGCTTATCCAAACGTTCGTTATACTCACGCTCGGCGAAATGAACCAGGGCGGCTTTATCCATAGCGTGGAAATCGATAACCGGAAGAGGCTCTTCCGCAGACTTCTCTTCCCTGCCCAACCCGATAGGCTGTTCATCCTTCCGTTCCTCGGAGTCAACTTTTATCCACGTATCCGTATAACGCAGCAGCCGCTCAGCGACCTCCGGGGTCACGCTACGCACCTTTCCCGGCTCCCAATGCAAGCCGACTCCGCATATGCTGTCGTACTTATTGCATTTACCGATGTACTGTACTTGCATTTAAAAATCCCAATAAAAAGGGGCGCTCCCAGTTTCTGGGTAGGCGCCCAAATCACTATCGCTTCAGGAAGATCGTTACTTGACGCCCAATGCGTCGCCCTTGACGATTGCCGTAACCTTGCCGGAGGCGAAGGTAGCGGCGCTCGCTGTCAGCGTAACGATCAGGTACACCGGCTTCTCGAATTTGATGGGCTGAAAAGCCAGCGGAGAGCGACCGGCATTGCGAAGCAGCGTATTCCCTGCCGCGGCAAAATAATCATCCACCGCAGCAGGCCCTTCCGCCGCATTGACGGGCATATAGCCCACCTTGCATGCGAGTGTCGGCGCGCCGTTGCTGTCCAGCTTGTCATTAACGATGTCCACGTCTGTTACCAGTGCCCCGGCAGGTATCAGCATGGGGTAATAAATGTCGCCGGATGTCCCAGCGGCTGGGGTGACGGTACCTAATCCGATCCAGCCATTCCCATAACCGCCCATGAAGCGATCTCGATTCAGATCAATTGCCTTGAAAATTGCCACTAAAAATTCTCCTTGCAAATTAGAAGACTAGCGGGGCGTTTAAGCCCCGCTCATATCAGAATGATTTACAGCGGAACTGCGGAGTCGACGGCAATGACGCCAAAATCCGTAGGAACTTTCGATCCGGTTCCATCATCAATCGACATCCGTATCTTTGCGTGGCCGCAAACCTTCTCACCCATGACTTCCAGATTGCTCTCGAAGTTGTACCAGTGCTCTTTCCAGCCATATTGCATACCGCTTACCTTGGTCTTGCCGTAGGCAATGCCGAGGGCTTGGGCCCCGAGCAACAGGCCCCGCTCGACCGCATAACCGGCGGTTAGCGCAGGATTTATCTGCTGATCGGTTTCAGTAGCGGTCGCGGCGTTCGCCGAAGTAACGATCTTGGTAGATTCACTTGGCAAGAAGCGGATAGCGCGCTCGTTCTTGATCACCAGAACGCCGTTCCACATACCCACTTCGCCTGCAAACAGCGGATGGCGGACGTCCAGATAGGCCGCCCGGTTAACTGCATTTTGCTGAAACGCACGCAGTGAGCCTTCTGTAAGCAGCACCGAATATTGGTTCGGCGTGGCAAGAAACACCCACATCTTGGACGTCTGTGCCGCCCGGTCGCCTGCAAGCTGGACGGATTGCAATGGCTGATCCATGTCATCCAGCTTCTTCCGAATCAGGTCAAGATGAACCAGTTTCAGGGCGTCAGTAGAAACGATGGAGCTCAATTGCTGACCGCCAGCGGTCAACCCCGCCCCATTTACCACGAAATGCCGGTTATAAGTTGGGGCTTTAACCGGGTTGACCATGATGGAAGCGAAACTTGAAGCGCTTTGAAGCGGAATCGTCCAGTCCGTTCCGGTCTGCGAGCCGCGCGCGCCGGCCAGGTGCACCAGCGAAGTTTGCGATGCGAGACGCGGGAAATAACCGGACAGTTGCGCCAGCGCGATCTCGCGCAGTTGTTGCTTCGTGCGCTGTTGCGACATGCTGCCACCCGCATCAACCACCTTACTGGACAGATCGATCCTGATATCCATCGAGGAGAACGAGAGCGCGCTGCCACGGCCTTCGCGATTAACGTCGCCCATGAGCGGCTCACCGCTGATAGTATCGACCAGGTCGAGCGATACGGTGTCTCCTGCGTTTTTCATCAGATTGTCGATGCGCACGATAGGCATGCCAGGTTGAGTCTGGCCCGCGATCTTTTCCATCGCGGCAGTCGGCTCAACCGGCCCGACCAGATTTTCCATTGCGGCCGCGCCCTTCAGCGTGTTGGCGAAGAGGGCAGCGCTATAGTGCTTGACGGCGAGTGAACTGCCGCTTCCTACGTTGGTTTCAGCCATTTAAAATCCTTAATCAAGTTCGGCTCTCAGGGCTGCTGCCTTGTGAGCGGGCATGCTCATCAGTTTCCGGGCCAGCTCATGCGGGCTCATTGCACTGATCTCCTCGCTCACTGTTGCGGGCGCGCCGCCCTGAATATCCGAAAGGGTTGTGGGTTTCCTTGCCGGAGCCTTTTCCAGCTTCGCTTTCGCTTCAGCTTTTATTGCCTCCGGATCGGGTTGTTTTCGTGGTGAGGAGGCTTCGGGCATGATGGCTCTGACACGGCGGACAACCTCATCGAACCTCTCCGCGTACGATTTATCGGTCCACTTGGAACTGGTTCTCAGAATCTCATCCTGCCTCAGGGCTTCGTCCCACGCTTCCGGATCGCTGCTCTCCCAGTGCACCAGATCGGGATTACTATCCTTGGCTTCGGCGACCTGCTCGGCAACGCTCAACTGCTCCATGCGCTCGGATTCTTCCCTTTCCTCCTCTCTTTCGCGCTTCAATTCCTCAAGCGTCTGTTCCAGCTTTTCGCCTTGCTTCCGGCTTCCTTCGAGTACGGCACTGATCACCTGATGAAGCTCCGGCATATCATCCTTGAGCGTTTCCAGATGCCTGGCGATGGCGTCATCCGCCTCGGCCACGTCTGTTTTGCTCCTGGCCTCATCCTTCTGCTTCATCAGGCCTTCGAGCTTGCTTCGGGCGGCTTGTGCGGCCTGCAACTGCTCGCGCAGCACTGAATTCTCCACCCGCAGCTCCTTGTGCTTTTCGTAAGGAATAACCCCTTTGCCGCTCTTGTTCAGAACGACCGGCTCGTCCTCGTCCCTATCGATAGGGGCGGCATCAAGCGTGCTCTGCCGCGCTTCCTGTTTCGGCAGGTCCCCGGCCGCTTCCTCTGGTGCTTCCTTTGGTGCTTCCTGTATACCCAGAATTTCAGCAAGCTTGCTCGGATCATTCTCAAGCATCTCGATTTGTTCGGGCGTCAGGTTCGCAATTTGTTCATCCGTAAGCTGATCTACTTCCATTGCCTGTTCCTCCAACTGCTTGACCCAGTGAGCGGGCCTGCGTATGCAGGGTTAATAAAAACTGCGGTATCGCCGTGAGCGCGTCGCGTGAGCGAAAAAGCCAATAAAAAAGCCGCTCGAAGGCGGCCTAGTGTTTTGTTCCTGTAAGAAAAATCAGATAGTTGATAGTCCGGCAGGGGTGTAGTAGCCAACCCTGCCATCAGCAAAAATACACGCTGATTGAATCTTACCGCTCATCAGCAATTCCCTGATCCGTTCCCTGTAGCTTACAATTCTCGTACGCTTGATACCCATGGTCTGCTCGTCATACTGAAAATAAAACGTCCTTGTGATCCCTTTGGCGGCCTGGATGATCATGCTGCGGACTATGAATAGTTTTGCTGCTTCCACCGGCATCCCGCTTACATCGGGGCCGATAGGCGCGCTCTCTGTATCCCAGATTTCCTTTCCAGAGACGCCGGCTGTTGCCATACCAGCCTTTACCCGGTCGATCATAAGTGGCAGATCTTGTAATATCGTTGCCGCCTATGTACAGATGAACTCCTACAATATCGATCCAGTTTTTCATTATGGTTGATCCGTCCCCGGTTGCCGCTGACATCATTCCAGTGAAGTATGCTTCGGCGGTTCCGCCTGCTGTTCCGACCCAATTGGTTGTCGCTGGGCAGATAATCTTTGCGCTTGGGTCGATTGCCTTAATCGCCTGGTTGGCGCGGCGCACCATCTCTGCGAGCTTTGGCGAAGGTCCCGGAAAAATAGCAGTACGTGCCGGTTGCCCCCGTGCCGTCATTCTGGAAATTCGGCTCGTTCCAGACCTCATAGTATTTGATCTTGCCAAGATAACGGGTTGCAACTGCTGTACAGTAAGCATCCCATTAGTCATATCCGAAGGCTCGGCAGTAATTCCTCGATTGTACTGATATCACTTCCGGGTCTTGATCTGAATAAGCATTCCGTTCAGTGGGTCTTGCTGAGGCCCACGATGGCGTGCCGAATAAGGTAAATAAGATGTCCCGGCCTGCTGCGTAGTGGGCATTGACCCATGCATCCAGATCAACCCAATCCCATGTATTGTCGCTCGGCTGGATATATTGCCAACGCGCTTTACCGCCAGCGAGGTCGTGAGAGCGAACTGCGCCTGATCGAGCATTCGGATTGGTTATTGTTTTCCCGATACCTAACGTGGACCCGAAAAATCTTTTATCAGGCTGCACCGGAGATGTGGCCAGAGGTGCAACAGGAAGATTCGGGAATCGCCCGTACATTAGCGTCGAACGTAGCGAAATCCTGTTCCAGACAAAATGTAGCCCGACTACCAGTGAAGTGCGCTCCATAATGCTTCGCCGGGTACTGCCCAGCCTTGCCGTTTGTTATGTTAAAGTCAGTCATTGCCAGGGTAGTACCAGACGGAATAACCGCGCAGGATGATTTGCTCGGCTGCGACGATTTGCGCCCCAGTTGCATTTGATATCTATGGCCACATCCTGGGTCGTATCGGCGCTAGCTGTGGTGTCCCTGTCGATGTGCCGAAGGATGTATTATTCAAGCATAATTTGGAATTCAGGCTGTTGGCGTTCTTGATTCCGAGCATGAAACACGCATGTGATGTAGCCGATACCGACGGCCCGGAAACCCATGTCCGCCCCAATCCACTCTTCAGACCCTTGGCGCTAACTGAATTCGTATATTTCCAATCCTGCTCAACGACAATCCTGCCGTTATAATTCATCGTGCCGCCTGGAACAGTAACGGAAGCCAAGGTGACATAGTTTGTATCAGCCGAATTGTTTTCGGAAGTTCTGGTTACCGGCGAGTACGACTGCGAAATCAGAATTGGCCAGCGGGTAATTTTCTGCGTCCGCCGCCGCCAAGAGCTCCGCTTCGGTTTCCGGATCGAACCAGGCTAAAACGCCTTTTCCGTACCTATATCCGCCAACTGTTTCATCATTCAAAAATCTGATCATTTTCTCCCTCTATGAGCTTTGTAAAAATATCTTGCAGGGCTGCTTGATAAGCGTCCCCATCAATGGTACGGCATCTCCGCGCTACACGGCCGCATCGGCCCGAGTGCCGGCTTTATTCCTGATCATCTACTCCGCCCGCCTTGCGCAACTGATCCGCCAGCTCATGCCGGTTCGGCACATCGGACAGCTCAAGCATCGCCGGATAAAGGACCGCCTGATATTGCGGCGGCGCTGCACTCACAATCTGTGTGAAAGCCTGCAATTGCTGCGCCCGGAAACTGGGCGTGGCCGGAATGTCTTCGAGCACGACCTTGACCTGTGCCGAAGCAATATCATTCTCAACCACGAGGCCGGCATTCGTCATTACAGGCCGATTGAAATAGATGATCTTCTGCCTGGCGCCCTGCTTAACGGCCACAGCCGTTTCACCTATGAGCATTTCCTGCTTGATGAATGCCAGAAGCTGCTGCCCAACCATTCGGCGCGCATAACGAAAATTATCGTTAGGCTCAGCCAATACTGTTGAGCCTTGCTCTACCAGGCTATTGATGGCTATGCCGCTGCTTGCCGAAGTATCCGCGCCCAGCATGGCGCGGTATATTCCGCCTACTTCCTCGATACGCCGCTTGCGCTCCTGCATCAGCTGGAACACTTGCGCGGCGAGCTGGTGCTCGCGTGTTACCTTGAACCCGGCGATGTTCCGCCGCTGGGCATTCAAAACGGTCATCGAGCGCAAACTGCTGATGTTGTTGGCGACTTCATGATATGTATTCTGACTGAGATCCAGCGCGTCGTTGTCGACCTCGACTTTGACGGAATTCAGGACTTCGTACAGCAAAATATCGAGATCGATAACCTGATCCTGTGGCCCGCGCATATCTCGAATCAGGCCGTAGGGCGCACGGCTGCGGTCCTTGCGAAAGCACCAGAACGGAACATACGGAAAATCCGTGTGCGGCAGTGGACTGGGCACATCCACCAGTTTGTGTGGTCCCAGCCAGATCGAAACACGCATCCTGGAAAGCAGCGATTTTTCTACTTGCACCAGACCCTGCGCGACCGCCGCGTAATGGTACGGATTGTCCTCGCGATATTCGATCGTTTTTCCATTGGGCAGGGCCAGCACATGTCCATCTTCGTAATGCCGGTACCATAACTCGGACAAACGCACCATGCCTGAATTACGGTTCAGGTAATCGTCCTGATTGTGCCCCCAAACCTGCTCGACCTCATAGGCCCGTGCCATGCCGGTATCTGAGCCGTCATAAACATCCACGTTATTCCAGCCGCTCCAACTATTCTCCATCAGATCGAAATGCTCTGGAAACATTTGCGCGGCCTGAACCCGGTCCACCCATTTATCCCGCCGCAAATAGCGTGCATCGGACAAGTCCGGCTCCCTCGAAGTCCAGTCCCAGTGGATATCATTGCGATGCACTTCTCGAACGCGATAGGGATATTTCAGCGGATCGAATTCGCGCGATATCTCCACCCATCCGACTCCTGCGCGTATCATGCTTGAATAAGCGTCGGACATGGCCCGGTCCGCCCGGGACTCGGTTTCGATTTCTTTTATTCTTGCTGAAAGCCCTTCGGCTATCTCGGCCTGGCTCTCGTCATCCGAAGTGACCTTGTAATCCGTGCGGCTGCGTGCTTCCAGCCCCAACACCGCATTGATGGTTGATTTGATCAGATTGGAATCCTGAGGTGGAATACCAGCTTCTTTCAACCTTTGGATCACCTCCGCGCTCGTCTGAGCACCGTCGTAATAGTCGCAATCGACGTCAGAGTCGTGCCGCCATTTCGGCTGCTGACGAATGTCGCGGCAGATCTTGTCGTACGCCTCGACCGTAATATCGGCGGTGATCTGGACTTTTCCTGTTCCTACCATGTTCATTAGGCTCTCCATCCTGACATGCGCACGCCACGTGCGCTCACAGCAGGCCTGTCTTCCTCTATCGCAACGGCGAAATACCGGAATGCATCCGCCGCGTGTGAAGACCAGTCATGTAAAGGACGATCGCTGAACTGTTTCGTATCCGGATCGACGTCGTAACGATAATGCCTCAAACTCTGCAATCCTTCCGCGCATTTCTGTTCGTCAAAATAGCACCGATTGAAAATCGTCCTTGCGGCATTGATCCCATCCGAAACCGATAACCGTGGCACGATGCGAACATTACGGCCGGCTGCTATCATGATTTCCTCGATACTGCGCCCGCTGCCCTGCTCCTTTGCCCTGGCATCGTGCGGTAACCAGTCGGTACCGTAGAGATATCCCTTGTTTTGCAGCACGCCGATATAATGTTGAATCGGCATTTGATGGTTGCCGTAATAGTCGATCAGTCTCAATTCTCCGCTCACTGTCTGGGCGAACCATATACTCGTGTTATCGGCCCAACCCAGATCAAAAAAGGTAAATACCGGCTTCGCCATATCATAAGGAACGGTCCGTATGCGCCCCTGTTCCTGTGCCAGCCTCAGCTCCTTGGCATAAATCGCACCGTCGAGCGTAATCCTGCAGTTACCCTCCCAGACGTTCAGATAGGCATCCGGATCACGCTCCTTCAGCTCATCCTTTTCTCGCCTCAGCGTCATCGGAAACCAGGGATTATCATTCCAGTTGATCTTTACTACCTTCGCACCAACAGGCGGATGGATTACAAAGCGCCGGTACGTCTCATCAGTCTCAAGTTCCGGATTGAATGTCACCCAAATCTCCGAGCCCTCTTTTCGAATAGTGGGTATAAGTACCTCCCAGCTTGACTTGCTTACGGTTTGGGCTTCTTCTATCCAGACCCGGTCTACCCCTTCAAATGATTTGATCTTTGTAACGTTATTACGCAATCCGGCAAACACGAATTCGGAGCCGTTGGCGCCTCGAATCAGGCTGCTCTGTATTTCGTAAAACGATTGCAAGCCAGTTGCTTCAATCTGCGCATGCAACAGGTGATGCACGGATTCAACGATGGAATTCTGGAACTCTCTGGCGCACAGTATCCGCAATGGGGTTGATGCGGCTTGAATCAGTAGGGCGCGGGCCACCCCCCACGACTTCGCTCCCCCGCGGCCACCGTACAAAACCTTATAACGCGCAGGTTCGAAGAGGAAACGGAGCTTTTCGGGAAACTCCGCCCTATGCGCAGCCATGATGGACCATGGATTTAAAAATCATACCGGAGCAAATCATCTACCAGCCTCAGCCGTTGTGACAAAGGCCACCTCAACGCTGTGCACAACAGACTTTTTCGCATCAGCCGCCTCATGGGTAACCGGCAATTTGTCGCCGTATTTCTTTGGCGCGAGCCTTGCCACATACCATTTGCGCGCATCGATCCGTAATTGAGCACGCGCGATGACCTCCCGGTTCATCACTTCCCGCCCCTTCTCGTCAACATACGTATCTCTCGCCCCATCATCGGAGATCTCGATAATCTCTTCAGCGTAAGCGTCTACGCAGAGTTCCTTGGCGCGAAGGTATTGCCGCATCAGTTCTTCGTCGCTCGCCAGCCAGTTCCATAAAACCCTCTGGCTGATGCCAACCTCGATACACATTGCCCGGGCCGACTTACCCAGTGAAATGCCGGCAAAGATTGCATCCAGCAGCTCAGGGGTTTTTATTGTTGGAGCCCCCCTTTTTCTCGGTGCCGCTGCGACAACAGCGATTTTTTCGACTGTTTTTTCGACCTTTTGCCCTGAAGTCAGCCCTTTTTCATTCATAACCCCATTCTCAGCATCAGTTTGCCGCATTCTGCTGCTGTAGCTCCTTATCGCGTTCTTTCATTGCATCCCCTAATTGAACTTTCCTCATGGGATCCTTCATTGCACCTTCATTGCGTCCCCTCATTGCATCCTTTTACCGCCGCGAGCAGTTTGATTTCGCATGCCCATCTCTCCTCAATCTCGGCGCGTAGCGCACGATTGATAGTCAGGGCATCATCTTTGCGCGGAGACACGATCAACCGCATAGGCTGACTTGCACTCACGCGGTATCTCGACCTGACACAGCACCGCAACAGGTTTTTCAATTACCTGCGTCTGGATCACCGGCTTGCCAGCGCAACCGGCGAAAAAAAACCCTGATATCAGGGCGAGTCCAAACTTAATCGCTTTCATGGCGTTTTTGCACATACTCTATCTGTTCCCTCGTAATTACCTCCCACTGATGCTCAGGCTTTACAGATGGAAGAGCACGAATTTTTTTGGCATGGTTCGAATGCCTCGCTGCGTCCGCCTCTGCGCGCCGGAGGGCCTTGTCCGCATTCTTCTCCCGTCGTGCCGAGCTTGCGGTCAGTGCGGCCATGGCTTTATGCACAGATTGAATATCCACCGTACATTTGTCGTTTGCCGCAGACAGCATTGCGTTTTCAGAGCCAAGTCTTTGGATTTGAGACGCCGAGCGCCAGTCACTTATCGCGAACCCGCCAGTAAACGCAAGACCCGTAAAAATGGCGATCACTACCGCCAGGATCGTTGGGCTGATCATAAGTTATCGTTCATCACGTTAATTTAAGAAAAAATAGACAATAAAAAGCCCGCACAGGGCGGGCGTAGAAATTGAATGAGGTAGAGCCTAAAAACCGTTAAATCGGTAAATTAACCGCACCAAGCGTTATCAGCAAAAAGCCGCGCGAGCGGACAGGATGGCTTCAGCGAGCGGACAAAAAAATACCCGCCAGAAGCGGGTGGACAATAAAAAACCCGCATGAGCGGGCGTTTATAAAACCCACTAAAGTGGGCTTAGTCGTTTTTGTGTTCGCGCACAGAAATTCACAATATGGGTTCGCATTATACAGCGTTACTGCCGATTGTCAAGCACAATTGATATATTTATTCGATGCGCCTCATTGTTATGCTTCTACGATTTAGTACCCGAAGGGGCCCTCTTCTGTCCGGAGGTTTCCGACCTCCCACCCAACGGCGCGTCCCCATCACGCCCGTCTCTCTTCTTCCAACCCCCGCCCCCTGTTCAGCGTCTAAAAGTCGCAGCGCAATTGATCATTTAATCGGCTCAGCACATCTGGAATTGTTTTTTCCGCTCTAAATGCTATAAATAAGCACGGCCAAATGGCCGTAATATTCTTAACGGTGCAGAGCTTTGAAGATACGATCGATCTCTTGATCTATTTTAAAAGATGAGAACTCCATGATTAAATACCTTGCACTGCTTACAGGATTCGGCCTGGCATACTCAGGTTTTCCCGGCAATTCAGTCGCGCAGGAATCGATCTCCCCGACAGCGAACACTGGATCAATTCCGGCGGCGGAGATGAGTCAGGAAACCTTTATTCCTCCATTGGCAATCCGGAATCATAACGGTCCATCATTTGGCGGACCGGTCGTCGTGCTGCCGATACCGCTAGCGGCTGGCGGCACCTCAGGGCCCAATAATACCTATGGGTTCCAATACCCCGGCAGTTATATACCTCGAGATACGCCGTTACACCGGTTCAACGGATACATCGTATGCGATCCCCCGAGTCCGGTTAGCGGAACGCTACTAGCGGGACAACTTCAGAACTAACTGGCGGGCCGTTGCACGGCGCATGGTCAAGATCACCACAACACGATCTCTTGCCGCACCCGGTTATCTGCAGCCATGCCCCATCTACACTATCAATGGTGAAATTCAGAAGAACACCGGTTACGCTACTGGAAGCTCGCGTTGATGTAAAACCCGCCACAATTACATATGCAACAATATATCGAACGAGGCTGAGCCTCAAATGATGATTTTGAGAATAACCAGGAATCTTCCTCCAGATGTCTGGGCGCCTGCCTGGCTGGTCTTCTTGCCTTATCAGAGTGCGTCACCTTTCAGAACTCGCGCATTTTTTGATAAGGTATGGAATGGTCTGGACGCGGCAGGTATCCCCTTCACCCTGCATTGGGGCAATACAATACCTTTCTCACGGCCGCTCGAGTGCGCCACCGCTATGGCGGCGCAGTGGATCAGTGACTCGCCAATCGGAAAATCCTACTGGAAAGCGCAATGGTGCGCGAGATCTTCGATAACGGCTTTACCACCACCCTTGAATTGACGAGCTGAACAATTGGTAATGAAAATTGATAGAAACCTATCGATAGCATGTGAAACAGCCGGAGCGCAAATAAGCTAAGAAAGCACTGGTATCTCTATTCTTCTGGAGCGTTAGGATAGTTAATTCGGCGGGTGAAGATCAGAGTCAGCCCGGATTTACTGTACGGGCGTAAGCCGAATCACACGCGGATCATCAGCGAACTCCAACAGCAATCGCCGCACGCGGTCCTGCCATGCGTTGGCGAACGCCTCGCGCTGGGAGTCATCGGCACGATCCTGAAGAATGGCCGCCATACGGACTCCTTGTGCGGGGTCTCCTGGAATCGGGGAAACATTGAGGCTCACCGCAACGCTCGCGCCCCTATCGAGCCGAGTAAACGTAATCGCCTCGCCTTCGCGGCGGTCGGCGAAGCTGAGCAGCCCTTTGCGCTTGAAACGTCCCTGAATACCCTGAAAACCGTTGTCGGACGCAGCGCCGGTGAGCAAAGTCAGCACTTGTGCCATAACTCCCGTGGTTCCCTCATGCTCAGGCGCGGGCATATGTACAGCGACGCCGCCGCGCTCGGCCGGCTCGTCTGGATAAAGCGCGGCCAGTGCCGCGCGCCCCATCAGGAATGCTCCGGCGACAGTAGGACAGGAATGCCCAGCCAGACGCACCGCATCGACGTAATGATATTCGAGCATGCCGTCTTGCGCGGCGCCCAGCATTTCAGCGAAGGGGTCGCGGGTGCGAACTACCGGGGCCTGTTCATAAAAATCTGGAAAATTCATGCTGCTCTCCTTAAGAAAATGATGGGGTGGGGCTGAGCCGCCTATCCAGCATTGCCGGCATTGCCGACGTTGGCCTCGGCGTTATCATTTGGCAACACAGGGATGCGACTGCAACTGCGGAAAAAAGACGCGTTCCTCGTAACGCACATGAGCGCTGGCAAGGTCTGCGAACTTGCGCAAGCGCGCTGCTGGCTCAAGCTCACAGGGACCACGGGCAAGCCTCCGCAGTTCAGAATGCTCGGACAGAATCCGGGCCACGGATTCAGGGTCCAGCGTATCTTCCGCCATTCCTATCAGCCGCTCCTCCTGCTCAAAGTGTGCGGCCATCACCGCGTGCCAATGATTTTCCATACGCGCAACGGCGGCGGTCATGACGACTGCATCGTTATTATCGGCTGCACGCCGTGCGTCGCGTGCCATAACCAGCGAATGATGATGCTCGCGTGACAGTAAGAGCAGGGGGCCAACCCGGGGCATATTAATCGTCGAACGGAGGTTGTCCAGGACAAATCATACAGATGGGCATTGCCTTATTCTTGCGGATCAGCATCCAGCAGTCACATGTCTTTTTAGGAATCTGCCGGCTTTTCCGGAAACGCGGAAATCCAGAGGAAGGCCGCTCCCCGTCCGTTTGCATGCATCCTATGATTGCCTCATCGTTTTTAACGCCTGAGCCCATTTGTACAGCTCGTCAAGCAATGAGATGCCCGAGTTTCTGTGATGATCGCTTGGCAGGAAATTCTCATTGTCATCAAAGTGGCTGAAAACATTCTGCACTGTGACAGCTTCAAACATTGGCATCATTTTCAGCGTGGTCAAGGTGAGTTTCTCCATCTGCGCCGCGCGTATGCCACCTGAGACTCCACCATAACTGACAATCCCGGCTGGCTTGTAGTTCCATTCTTTATACACATAATCCAGCGCATTCAAGAGAGATGGAGGCGGACCATAGTTGTATTCAGGCGTTACGAACACATACGCATCCGCCGCATTGACGCTTGCAGCCCATCGCTTGGTGTGCTCATGCTGATAATTCTGGCGGGCCGGATGTTCCGGTTCATCGTATACCGGTAGATTAAAGTCAGCGAGGTCGATCAGCAGTGCTTCGAATTTTCCGTGTTGCACGGCAAGCTCATTAAACCATGTGGCTATAGGCGGACCAATACGGCCCGGCCGCGTGCTGCAGATGATGGTATGAAGTTTGAGTATCATGATTTTTCCGGTTACGCATGCTTATGAGATATACCGCCAAGCATAATCTTATCAAATAAGTACGAGTCCAACCCGCTAAGCAATAGTCCCGGTCCAGGCAGTTACACGAGATATGTGTCGGGGGCGCGCCCGGTAGGGCTGAAGGAACAGGCTTAAACAAGAAAATCAATCGGCATAGGGCAACCAGTATAGATGACCGGCCAGTTGTGCTTGACTTCGCTCGCTGTGATCAGTTCACGGGAGGACTCGCACCCGCAAGAGTGCGCCCATGCTGGCGCATCACAAGAAAACGGCCGGAGTGCCCGGCCGCTTCCTTCGAAGAGTATGTAAGGACCGCGAGTTTCCGATCCGTCCAGTGCTAATCTTTTTTGATTTTGATGTGGTCAATAACCTTGGTGACACCGTCCACAGAGTGGGCGATTTTGTGGGCTTTATCTTTTTCAGCTTGGCTTTCAGCTGTGCCGCTCAGCACGACCACGCCGTTCTTGTCCGTATCAACCTTGATGTGCATCGCACTGACGTTCTTTTCGGTGGCCAACTTGGCCTTGATCTTGCTGGTTATTACCGAATCTTCAACGTATTCACCGACGCTCGAGTGGCTTTTATCCTTATCGGTGGAATAGCCCATGACAGGCGTCAATAATGTGCCGATTACAAAGAGGCTGGCTATGGTTTTAATTGTTTTCATGGTTCTTGATCCTTAGGAATTGAGGGAGAGTGAATAGTGCAGTGCAATTCCAGCTCGGTCTGTTCGGTTCCATACACATCGGGAATATTCCCTACCGTTAAAGCTCTCTTATCCCCCTTCTCTTGCCCCCTTACCTGTTCCCTGCCGGGAACACCGCTATCAGATGCGCAATATCTTGAAATTGAGTAAAAGACCTTGTGTTACTCATGGAATTATGTATAATGAGAATCATTCTTATTCTTATTAATAAAAAAATCATAAGAACTTCGTAAAGACTGAACAAATGTTACAAATGGCGATGCCACCCGGATGCACCAGAAACCGAACACGTAGCCAAGTATAGATTTATCCGTTGCCGCTGAGTTTCTCCTTCTCAGGGGCCTTTCAGCCAGCCAGCCCATACCGGGCAAGCCAGCCACTTTTTTTAACTGACTTGTCAGGGTATTGGCTGTGGCGCCGGATAAAAAAAGCTCTCTCCTAGCAAATCCGGCAAATCCGGGACAGACCTCGATTTTCTTTTATATTCGGGCATAGCCGAAGGATTACCTTATTTACTTGCGTTATCGGCAGGTACGTCTGCCACCTCACCTCAGGTCCAGATCGGGATCACTTGGTCGCCGGGATCACGATCGCTCGCCGGAACGTTGCTCTGCGCGATCTTCTCGAATAACCGGTCATCGTGATTTTTCGTCGTCAGGTTTTCGATACCGTTCACGATGCCTTGCCAGAACCCGAACTGAGCATTGCTGAGCATGTGCCCGGTCTCGTGCGCAAAGCCGCGCCCGGGATCGACTGTCTCCTCGATCCCCTTCCAGGACTTCCCACCCTCTTCCCACGTGCTGTTGCTCCAGAAGGCGAAACCACCCAGGCTGTGCGACGGGCCGCTCATCCCCAACCAAGGGAACGGCGTGCTTCCGTATTCACCGCCGGCGGTCAGAATCTGCCCGTGCTTCCAGTCGAATTTCACTGATTCGATTTTATTGTCCGACCCGAACACATGCGCAATGCCATTTGCCAGGAAAACGCCCAGGCCCATAATGTGGCCCGGCCAGCTCGCGGGCATAAACCAGCTCGACCAGCCGGCCAGGCTGTGGTACCACTCCTGCTTGCGAATCCCCGGGAACACTCCCATGAATGTGATGATGCCCAGCGGGCCGCCGATCGCTACATTGATGCCGATCGTCGCACCCATCATGGCGCCCAGCGCCGCGCCCTCCCATCCATCCGTAGCCAATCCAATAACAGCGCCAATCGCCGCGCCGGCAAGCATGAGCCAGCCCGCCGTGCCGATCAGCCACGCTACAACCACGATTGCAGCGACCACCGCAATCACCACCACAATCCCGGCCAGGATTTGCCCCAGCGTGCTCCAGAAACTCTCGCCGGTCGGGTCCACGTAATCTACTGGATCGGCTGCCGCGTACACATACAGGTTATGCGCCTCGGGCACATCGAGTTCCCGTTCCGGCTGGCCGAGATAGCGTGGATCCGGTGAAAGAAAGCGGCCCAGCACCGGGCTATAGTAGCGCTGGTTGCAGTAATACAAGCCTGTTTCCGCATCGAAGACGAGGCCGCCCATCTGGCGGGAGCCGTCCACATCAGCCGTTTCAGGCGCACTACCGTAAGGCCCGAACCAGCCACGCCCATCGACGGAGCCGTCATTGTGCGTAACAAGGATCACGGAGCCTCTGTGGTCCACGTGCAGATGCCGCTGGCCGCCGCCTCGAAAACGTCCGATCAGGCGGCCTGCGGCGAAAACATAGCTGTTCCCGACGCCCGCGCGGTCTTCGTAAAGTTCATCTATGTATCGCGTCAGCGTTGAACCCGCGCCATTGGTGATGCGCTTGGCTACGCGCGCGCCGCGATAATCGTACACCATCTCCGCGACCGTGCCATCGGGCTTGGTCATGCGAACCAGGCGCCCGCGCGCATCCCATTCCAAAACCGACGCGCCCCAGTCAGTCATATGTCCCGCAGTATCGAAGGTGAAGGTCTCAACGGTTGTGTCGTCAAAAGTCCTGCGGGTGAGCGCACCAGGGGCCGTGAAATCGTACTCGAACTGAGCGGTTTGCATTTCACCGGCCCGAAGCAGGTTTCCGTCAACGTCCGCCTCGTACTCCCACGTATTCATGGCCGTGCCATGCCGGCGGGCAAAGCGGGTGAGCTGTCCGAGCGCATTATGCTCGTAGGTTTCCTGGAGAGGATCGGGACCTGAAGTTCCATCAATGCCAGTGAGGCGCCCGCCGGCATCGTGTGTCAAGGTTGTGTCGTACAGCGTTTCAGCAGCCCTACTGAACCGTATCCCCGCCAGATGGCCTGCGTCGGTGTAGTGAAAAGCCTCTTCAACCCCATTCGCATGCAACAGGCGGGACAGCCGCCCTGTGCCGTCATAGTCAATTTCATCAATCAATCCGGCGACCCGCTGCACCCGGCCATCGCCGCCGCGCTCGAAAGCCGCCACGCTGCCATCGGGATACGTTATTCTCCTTTGCAGACCGGTAGGTTCGTATTCATATCCAATGTCGAATGGCTGGCCGAGCACGGTACGTGCCTTCCCGGTCACACGGCCCAACGCATCATACAAAAAGGCCACCGAACCGGCGTTATCATCCACGCGGCCGAGCCGCCCCATCTGGTCCGGCACCAGATCATAGTGATAAGTCTCCTGGACCGTACCATCCACCGACTCGGTCAGAAGCCTCCCTATCGCATCGTAGGTACGTCGAACGATGCGCTCGCGGCTATCCCAATAGGCCACCAGGCGGCTGCGCGCATCATAAATGGCCGTGCGCGTTCCCGCCGAAGCGTGGTCAATGCGCAGCCGCAGACCGCGGCCGTCGTACTGTATGGCGCGAAGCGCGGGTCGACCCGCAAGGTCCGTTGAAGCCACCAGCCTGCCCATCAGATCGTGCGTATAGCGAGCTCGATTCCGGCTGGCACCCTCGCCGATCAAAGTTACGCCAGAAATCCTGCCAAAGCTGTCGAATTCCTGAATGCGTGGAGTATTGCGGCGGGGGTCGGCCGGGTCGGTATCGATTACGTCGGAAATGGTCGAAGTCCAGGGCGTATAAGCAACCCGGCATACGCGGTTCTCCGGGTTGAAAGCGGAAACCAGCCGGCCAACGGCATCATATTCGTATCGTGATCCAGGCGTATCGGGCAGGGTTTCCGGCGCCTGATAGTCGAGCCCGATGCCAAACTGTGGCTGTCCCTTGAAGACCGGATCCCCGCGGCGGTTTAAATGGGTGATGCCGCTCACCCGTATCCGATCAGCCTCAATTCGGGTGCGCCGCTGTATTTCACGTCCCTGCCCATCAAAATAAACAACCTCATCGTAGGTATCCGGCGCACCGGAAGCCTTGCGGCGCTCGGTCTTCATCGAGGTTGGAATGGCGGTGTGATCCGGCGTGTACCGGACCGTCGGAAGATCCGGGGTATCTCCCGGTTGAATGGTGGCGCGCAAACGCCCCAGCCCATCATAGCGATACCGGATGGCCGCGCCGTTCGCATATGTATGCTCTTCCATCAACTGCCATGCACGGTCGTAAGAGGCAGTCCGTACATGCCCTACCGCATTGGTCATACGTACCACCAGCAACCCATCCGGATCATAATCGAAGCGCGTTTCACCTTCGAACGCATCTACCCGGCGGGTGATCGTGCCGTGGGCGGAGTACTCGTAACGCGTATGATTAACCGCAATGGCCGCGGCGCCATCGATGCGGATCGCATCGTGATAGCCCAGCACCGCCCAGTCCGGCTCGCGCGCGCCGTATAGTGCTGTCGCATCGGCACGTGTTAATACAATTTCTTCCTGTCTTCGAAGAAGACCTGCCCCCGCCGTGCCCAGGGGCAGGCCCGAGAGGTTGGGCCCATCATAATAATGGCGGACTTCGCCCAGCACATTGCCGCTATCGTCGCGGCGCACGACGCGTGCCACGCGATCGACAACATAATCGTCGAGATTGAAGGCATACGCGGTTTCAGTTACCACCGCGATGGGACTCACGGGCAGCCCATCGTCGCCACCATTGGGCGCTGCCGCCAAACGCCGCTCATGCGTCACATTGCCGAAAACGTCATACTTGTATTCGGTAGTGACCACACGAGGATGATTCCCGCCTTCCAGGTTGCGTATCTTCGGTTCCGTCCACCTGTGGAAACAGCACGGGCGTACCATCCGTAGCGGTACCGGCCACCGCAACTCTCCAGCGTGTCTCTTCGCTGCGCATCACCGGCGATCCGGGGCCGGCGCTGAAAAATGTGCCCAGATACATTTGGCCGCGGCGCGCGCGGTCCAACTGTGCCGGCGTCAGTCCAGTCGCGCTATCGATATCCGGCTCACCTGGCGCGCCCACCAGGTAGCGATACTCCTCGAATACCTCCTGGGTTTCGTCGTCGCCCGTTCGCTTTACCGTCGCGCGTCCAAAGCCGCGGAATCTGCGGACCGAGGGGTCCCAGCGGCCATCGTGGTAGAAGATCTCACTCGTGTCAGTCGCGCCGGTAACCATATCGTGGCGCGAGATACGATCCACTACCGGAACCGCAATTGGCAGTGCCGTGCGCCAAGGTTCGCCATTCTTACGGTCCCGCGCGGCGTGCTGGCTGCTGGCTCCGTAATCGATACGAACCTCGGCCGCCATCCCCTCGTTAACGTGAGTGAGCAGGAATGGCTTCACCTCGGTAAACGACAGAAAGCGGTAGCCCGGATCCTGCGCCGCGCGAACTTCCGACCAGAGAACGCCTGCATTGCCCGTACCCAACAGATCCACCAGCCGCAGCGACTCCAGCGGCGTTTCCGGTGTCCCCTTCACTTCGACTGGGTCGCTAAAGCGCACCCCGCCCAGATTGCGCCAGATGGTCACGCTGTTCGGTCCCACGTAGATCATGTCGCTGGTGCCGGTTCCGTCCACATCGGCCAGGAAGACCCTTCTCAGGTTCGCGTTGCGCGGGAGCCGCGGCGAATTGGCCATGCTCTGACGCCTGTCATAGCGGCCGCCGCCGAGCGATGGCCAATACTCTACGAAGCCGCTCGCAACGTGCACAATGTCCGGCAGCCCGTCGCCGGTCATATCGGTGACGAAGACTCCGGGCTCAGAGAGGCGCACATCGGGAAGTGCGTCGCGGTCACCGAAGCGCGGCATAGATTTAGGAAGGCCGAATCCGTTCTCACCTCCCTCATTTTCCCAAGTGAGCAACCCGGCGGAAGTCGTTTGAACCAGATCTACCCGTCCGTCGCCATTTATGTCGGCAAACGCCGTGTCGGGATTTCCGAGGCTAAAAGAGAGCGGCTGCTTTCCACCCAGGAAACGCGGCCGCTCAAACGCACCTGCTCCGTTGTTCGGATAATAGCGCGCAAATGCTGGCTCCAGTTCGACTATATCAGCGGTGCCCTGACCGTCGGCATCGAATAACAGCGTGCTCGCAGAGATTTCCATTGGCTGGGGAAAGTTCGGCAGCGTCACGGGCGGTGCAAACTTTCCGTCACCCGTGTTCCGCCACATGCGCGGCCTGCCGGCGCCGAGCTGCACGATATCCGGTAACGCGTCTCCGTTGAGATCCACAATCTCTCTGCCATCCTCACCCAATGGTCCGGGCCGATCGGGAAGCCCCTCGAAGACTTTACGCAACCGCCGGGTTTGCGGATCGAATGGCGAATACGTGAACTCGACCGGCGGCCCGTCCAGTTCCGAGACGGAGCCATCCGGCTGCCGTTTAGCGCCGTGCATCGAGACGCCGGCCAGCAAGCTCGGCGATAATCCGCCTGTGTATTCCAAACGGTATAGCCGGATCACAAGCGAATCATCGGCACGCCGCACGCTCACCGTGCGGCAACGGAGTGCCTGGGTGACAGGAAAGCCCGCTCTGCGGTTCACCGTCGGGTCGGGCCGCGGTTCGTATTCCAGCCGGACTTCGAATGCCGCGTAAGTCACCGTTTCGAGATAAAGATTGCCGCCATCCCGAAAATACGTGAAGCGCACCTCATTCCCGCTTGTATCCCGAATCATGCTTACGAGCCAGGCGAAGGTCCGCTGAGTCCCCAGCACGTCGCCGCTCACGCGGCTTTCCGGCGTCCCGCCCAGCACACTGGTGTTCCCACCTTTATCGGTGACTTCCCACTGATTGCCTGTTTTCCGAATGCGCTGAAAGGCATTCTCCACCAACGGCCGGTACGTATCACCGCTCGCATCTCTACTGCTAATGGCCAGAGTTTCACCGTCCATTACATACTTCGGCGCAAGATAGTTCGCGACACCGGTATCCGTATCGATCTGGATACGCGGCAGCTGCAGACTCCAGCCGTAGCCGAACGGACTGTCGCCGTTAGCTGTGTTGTATGTAAGGACCAACCGTGGAGTCAGGCTGCGGAATCCTTTCGGAACCTGAATCTCGACAGCATAACTGCCCGTTCCGCGATTCAAATCCGGCGTGAAGCCGTCGCCCAACCCGCGCGTGCTGCCGCCGCCCTTGGGAAGCGGCAGTGCTTCGGCGGAAGCACCCGATGCATTTGCCATATTCTCCTCTCTTTCTTCTTCCCGTAGGCTTCAGGTGGCAGGCGTGAACCGATAATCCATCACCAGGTTGAGATCCTGGATCTGATCCTTGCGCGCCAGGTCGGCGGGATCGAGCTCGATCTCGTATACCCCGAGTGCGGACTGCGCGGCGCCGATCGGAAAACCCGCCTTTGGCACAGCGTTGTCGGCCGACACGGTCACGTTAACGGGTACGCCTTGCCCGGGATAAGATACTTTCAGTCTGGCGCCGCTGAGTGTTTCATTTGCCTCGGGTGTGATCGCCAGGGCAAGTGAAACCAGAACCGGCTGGAGCTGGTTCAAGGGGAACTGGCTCTGCGTCAACTCAATCCTTGCTTTTCCCGTTTCACGCAACTGGAAATATGCATCAGGATAATGCTGCCGCAGATCCAGCGCCCTCGTCCGCTCCACACGCAACCCCTGCGGCGGCGCCGCATCCTGCTGGAACAGTGACTGATCGAAAAGACACTCGAAATACAGCACCAGCCGTATGTCGAATACCAGCCGCAGGTCGGCATCATTCGCGGATCTCGGCACCTGAAGTGTCCATCCCGAAGCAGCGCTGTTGCCCTCGAACAGGTTGCGCATATCTGGGGGCGGACTGAGAATCAAGGAGTCCTGCCGTCGATTGTAGCGGCTCAACATCATGGTTTCAGCGGGTTGCACGCGCAGATGGGCCTGGCCGAGCGAATCGCGATAGCGCCCTAACCCGGAGTTCGTCAATCTGCCGTGGAGCCCGTTGGGTGGAAGGAAACCGTCCACCTCCACCTCCACGCCCTTGATCTGGTGCCGATATGTGCCAGGCTGCGCCAGCGCCAGACGTTCGAGGTCGATATCGAAATCCATGCGCCCGGCCTGGGAGAATCTCAGGAATTGTCCCGGAAACTCCTCCGTCAGGGATACCGCCCATTTCACCGGGATGGGTTTCTGATTGACCCGCGTGAGATGGTAGAACGTAAAGCTGTCGATATCGTTCAGCAACAGTTCGCCGCCCAGCAGATCCTGGGTCTGCGCGAGTTTGTAGGAGCTTCGAATCACCTTGCGGTTATCGAAGTTCTCGAAGTTGTAGGTTCTCTCCATCAGGCGGCCGATTTCGATCCCCCGATCCAGAGCTGTGCCGGCAAGCCCTTTCATTACCCCGGCCATCGCCAGCCATTGCTCCGGATTGAACTTCTGGTCGTCGAACGCATCCCGCATTTGCCTGGCCTGGTCGCGGCGCATTTCGGCAAGCTTCGCTTCCGTGGCTGCAGCATTGCTGCGTGCAACCGCGATATCCACTTGCTTGTTTGCCACATCCTGTCCTGCAGCCAGCTCATTTATGGTTGCCTGCATGCGCGTACGTTGCAGATCGTTGGAGATCTGGGTCTGGCGCTGGGTGAGCTGTTGCAGAACCTCGTGCTTCTTGCCTTCATAGGTATAGCCATCAACGGTATACTTCAGGTTCGGCAGGTCGCCGCCTGTCCAGGCGTTGCCACGGGCGATCAAGCCGGAGAGTGCCTCCATCTCCCACGCGGCGCCGTTGAAATCGTTTAATAGGTCCTGCGCTCCCTGGTGCCGGACATTCGCCAGATTCACAGCCGAATTTGCCGCCGCTACCGTGGCTTGTGCGGCCTCCTGGTTTTGCCGGGCGATCTCGACGCCTTGCAATGACTGCTCGTAGGAATTCTGCAATTCGCGCCGCGTCATCTCGCCGGATTCGAAGCGCGTGTAGAACTCGATATAACGCTGTTCAGCCTGGATCGCCCGATTCGCGAAGTAACGGGCAGCCTCTTGGAGATAACGGAAGGTGAATGGCGGAATAGCGTCCGCAAGCGCGCCGAAAAAATCGAGACCCGCCGGAGATGTAAATCCATCTTGTACGCAGCGTATACATCACCTGCGCCACGGCGGGGTTCAGATCGGGCAGAGGTGTCTCGTCCTTCAACGCTTTGAGCCATGCCGCCGCGGCTTGGCCGGTGGGCGCCAGGTTTGCCGAGGTGTAAAATTCGGAGTTCGATGCCAGGAAGTCATTTTTCATCAGCAGCTCATATACAGGAACAGCGGCCTGAGTTTGATCGTCCCGGTAGAGGGAGTCTCCCCAGTCAGCCACGTTCTCCGCCATCCGCCGCCAGAGATCGGGTGCTTCAAGCGCCTTATTGATGCCCTCATACTGGCTCGCACGCAGATATTCCTGATGCGCCTGGGCGAAACGATTCAACTGGCGCAGGCAATCACCCATCTTGATCGGCAACACCAATTGATACAGATGAGGCAGCAGCACGGCGGTCTCGGATGGATGAGCCGGCCGGAAACCC
This sequence comes from uncultured beta proteobacterium, assembly GCA_963745455.1. Classification (GTDB taxonomy): domain Bacteria; phylum Pseudomonadota; class Gammaproteobacteria; order Burkholderiales; family Nitrosomonadaceae; genus Nitrosospira. The sequence continues at coordinate 995 of CAVUXR010000038.1, read as the reverse complement.
ACATCGATGAATACTGCGGACGTAGCACGGGTTTTCAGTAGATCGGCCACGGCCGATGTAGCCAGCACCTGCTGGTTCGTCCAGTTGAGATTGATGGTCTGGCCGGCGATACGCAGAGTGAATGTCCGCCCAAAACTCTCCGCCTGCTGCTGCGCCGGCGTGATCAGCTTCAGGTCGGGCATCGCCACCTGCTTGCCGATAGGGCGAAACTTCAGCTCGAAATCTGCCGTTCCCAGCGCACCTGCAGCCTTTTCAACATCAACTTCGCGCGCGACAGTGGTCAACTGCGCCGGTAACTGCGCGGTATTCAAGATTGCAGCCCGTACACTGCCGAGCGTTAGCGCAGGCCCTGCCGTAATGGCCGACGGAACGTTAAGCGCCAGCGCAGGCGCCGCCATCGCGACCGGCGGAGCGCCGGGCGCCAGCATAGCCTCCGCAATTGCAGGTCCTACGGCTGCTGCCCTTTCCGCTTCCGGGCCCGGAGAACCTGGTGCCGCGGGTACCGGTGTTCCCTGCCCCTGCAATAAGCCGTGCAAGGTAGCCTGGCCCGCCGCCTGCCGCGCATCGGCCAGGGATTTGACCGCGTCCGCGCCGCTACCTGTCCGGAGTTGAGCATATCCAATATTGTGCAAGGTTTCCGCAACGCCCATCTGGTCGCCCGCCCTCTGGAACATCTCCTGCGCCCGGCGAAGGTTCGGAATGGCTTGCGCTGCCTGGTTGGACTGGATTTGAGCGGCGCCCAGGTTCAGCAGAATCTCCGCCGACAGATGCGGATCATTCGCGGCGCCATCCAGGGCTTTCTGATAAAGGCCCGCGGCCGTTGTCCACTGACCCTGCCCGGCGGCCGCACCGGCCTGCTGCGCCAGATCCATAATTGCTTGGGGTACGGTTTGCAGTAACAGCCAGGCTGGCGGCCGGGTCGGCGCCCAGCTTGTCGATATCGATCGCTACCGCATCACGCACGAGCGCAGGCGGGGCCTCGTCCTCTTCGGGAA
>CAVUXR010000037.1:0-38858 GCA_963745455.1 uncultured beta proteobacterium | reverse complement strand
AGGATGTTGAAATTTCCCCTGATGCCTTCGGCCATCGGCCAGTGATGGCGACGAATTGGATTCGGCAAACCCATTGCCGGGCCTGGAAACCGGATTTCAGCCGTTTTTTTGGCCCTTTCGGGGTTCTGGCCGCCTTTCGGCCAGCCACAGGCGGATTTCGCCCTATACCGTATTCAATCGCCAGCCAAAGATCGTAGCCATCTGCATCAGATTGTAAGCAGCCAAAGTGAAGACGGTTTGCGCCTTCACCTTCGTCAGGCCGATAAACCTTGCCTTGCGCAGGCCGCCGACGCTCTTACCCAGCCGAAGATTTCTTCCACCAGCTTGCTTTTAGACTCACCGCGTAACCGGCATGCCGCGTCGTGCGTCCATCGATGGCGCTACCGACGCTCTTCTGCGCAACATGCGGGGTCACGCCTTGGCCGCGCATGGCAAAGACGAACTCGGCCACGTCGTAATTCTTGTCGGCTCCCAAGGTCGAACCCTGTTTGACCGAGCGCTCCACCATCGCCTTGGCCGCTTCCCGCTCCGCCGTGCCAGTGGCCAGGGTGGTTTCCAGATCCACCGCCAGACCGTTGCGGTTCTCCATCAGGGCATGGCCCAGGTAGCACAGTCGCGACTTCTCGCCCTCAGCCTTCTTGTAGAGCCGGGCCTGCGGATCGGTGGTCGAGGCGTGCGTGTCGTTGCTGCGCTTCTCACCCTGAAATCCACTGTCGGGTTGCGCCCGCCATCTTGCGGCGGCTTGCCCGATCCATCTTTTGCCTTGAAACTCTTCATCGAGGCCCAGGCCTCGATCAGGGTGCCATCCACCGTGAAGTGCTCCGAGGACACCAGCCCCCGCCATTCGGCCAGCTCCAGCACCTTCCTGAAAAAAGCTCGGCCCACCGCTTCATTCAGCAGCCGCTCCCGGTTCTTGGTGAAGCTGGAGTGATCCCAGACCGCATCATCCATATCCAGCCCGATAAACCAACGGTAAAGCAGATTGTATTCAATGTGCTGCACCAGTTGCCGTTCCGAGCGAATCGTATAGAGCGTCTGGATCAAGCTCGCCCGCAGCAGACGCTCGGGTGGAATCGACGGGCGTCCAGAACCTGCGTACAGCGCCTCGAACTCCGCATGCAGCGTCACCAAAATACCATCCACCAGCGTCCGCAGCTTCCTCAGCGAATGCCCCGGGGGGATGCGCTCCTCCAGAGTCCGGTAGCTGAACATCGCAGCTTGGGTCACGTCGGTGCCTCGCATAAAATTCCTATCCCGTTGAATTCAATGCCTAATTATACCATTTGCATAGCTGGGATGGGTTTTTCAACATCCTGTTAGAGTTCGGCGATTTCCAGATCAGATCGAGTGAAGGAACTTTTAGAGAAGGCTGGGGTATCTGCAACCCCGACAGAGGCAACCTACGATAAGGTGTATGACCGTAGCAATCCTGGATATGATAGGGTCTATGATCGAGGTTGAGTAAGGCGGGGCCGAGTTTGATCAGCTGCGAATCGGTTGTTGACTACCTTCTCTTAAAAGTTGCTGCACGCTGCAAACATCGCGTGCACGTACTGCTATCGGTTCCGTGATGACACGGTGTAATCAAAGCCGAAAGTCATTAGCAGAGATACGCTTCGTGTTCTTGCTAAGAAAAACCGACAACACGTATCAAAATACCACCTTCGTCGTTTTTCCATCCTGTTTCACGGTGGCGAGCCATTACTTTGTAGAAGAGATGACCTAGACGATTTTCGTGGGCAACTTCGCGCTATCGAGAGGAAACCTTGATTGTTACTTTAAGTTAAATGTAACGACGAATGGCTTGCTTATCGATGATGAGTGAGCCGATATTTTTTCCTCGTATGGAATCGGTGTGACAATTAGCATCGATGGGCCACCGGAAGTTCAGGATGTCCTCCCGTATCCATTTTCAAGGACATGGCACTTATAACCAGGTTGTGGCAGCCATCGAGTTTCTTCGGTTAAAGAGGCTTAGAACCAGGAATTCGTGAAGTGTTTGCCGACCTCAATCTGATCCCCAGACAATCCGCTCCCTATTAGTCGATGAGTTACGGTTTGATGGCTTTGATATTCTAATCCCTGATGCGACTGATGCAGACAATCCTGCGCTCGATTGCTCGCTTTTATACGTGTCTTTTTGACATCTGGTACCAAGAATATGATCAGCGAGGAGTAAAAATCCGACTATCGGAAACATAATCTCCTGGGCCTTTTTGGTGGTTTTAGCGAGGGCCGAGTCAATCGGTTATGGGCGAATCCGTCGACTTACTGTGCTAACGGGACGGATAGTATGGGAAACGCTTGACGTCCTTCGGGTAATTCGATCAGGATTTACAAGATCAGAATTGAACATCCATAAGAATGACATTCAGGATATTGAGACTGATCCATTATGGAGAGAGGTTCTCGATTCTTCTCGTATTTGCCCGCTGAATGCATGAGTTGCGAATTTAAATATGCATGTGGCGGTGGGCATATGGTACACGATGGTCGGCCGAAAGGCGATTCAACAATCCGAGCGTGTACTGCTCCTACATTAAGGAAACATTACGGCATATCTGGGACAACTACCAGTTGGGGCTTTACCTCACACCGAAAAGGGAAGATGACGCTGAGTCAGGCTGCCACAGCGTTGGAGCCGGCTCGCTCTGCAGGAAAAATAAGTGAATTATAGTCAGAGCTATATCGTCCTGGACGATGTTGTTCCCGTCGGGTTGGCGTCAGAGCTAGCACGTTTTGTTCATGAAGAGCGAAATTGGAAATTACATGAGGAATGGTTTTTTAGTCAAAACGATACGGCCTGGATTAGACGCAACTATGGTCGGCCACCGGTAGGCGAATCCCTTCCTGCAATTACTTGCCTTGTTAATAGGGGTATATCGCTAATCGAATCAGAGATGAACGCAGTGGTAGGGAATCACTACACGGTGATTGGTCACATGATGATGCCTGGGCAACTGGTAGGAATTCATAATGACTCGCCAGAACAAGATCGCGGGCGCTTGGAAAATTTCCGCTTTATCTACTATGTGGATGATGAGTTTGAAGATAATAAAGGGGGTCATCTATTTATCTTCAATAGCAGGAATGAAAGTGACGTTTTGGAAGCAGTAAGACCCCTTTTCAACTCCGGTGTATTAATACAGCTTTCTGACGGGTCCTTTCATGCAGTGGGAAGAGTAAGGCAGGGTGTCCGATACTCTATTGTGGTGTCTTATTGGGGATATCCAATATTGTTTACAGCTCAGTCTGATGTGTCGAGAATCAGAAATTGCTTGCGCACATTGATTTCCAGGGGATTAGAGGAGGTGGTCATAGCAACACCACCTTTGCATATCATCACTACCACACTTTTCGCATCCTTTTTGAGTGGGCGCCGAAGTTACATTTGTTTAGCCGGGCTGATGCATAGTATTATGGGACGAGTTCACTCCGGGGTTAGGCCTTCCTTGATGAACCCGGACGAAGTTAGAGAGTTGGTTGGAACTCGCACCTACCAACTTCTGACATTACTTCGCGTAAAATCTGGATTTGACCCGGGGGCAGGGCTATCAAATCAGATCGTAACAGATTTATATCTAATCGAGCTTGCGAACCTTGTCGAGCAAGCAGAGACGTTCGAGCAATTCGATGAGTTAACGACTAGATTCAATTCCTCGCCCTATTTTCAAGGCATCAATCGAACCACAATTACCAGAACTCTCGAGAGATTAAGGCAATCACTTAAATCAGGGCCAGCAGGCGGACAAGTGTAATTATTAAATTCGCAAACGTAAATAAATTTGACATTTGCGCTTTTCCATTCTCGTCCTGGTTCATCCTAATCGGCCAAGATTCTGCGCTAACCGGGTTTTACCAACCCGTCGACTCACTGCTTTCGCTTCATCCAATCGTCAGAGTATTCTGGGTTTTTTTGTACTGTTGTGCCGTAAGGGCGACACGATATTCGACTACGTTGAACCGAGCGTTAATATCGATGAACATTAACGGTGGAAAATTAAAACAGCCTATTTGAACTTAGGCCTAGGACGATTAAATTTTTATACTAGGCAAATAACTGATAGGTTTAGTGGAAAGCGTAAACCATACAAGCTACTATACGGCTACTAGAATAAATCATAGGTCTAAGCAGTTCTGTAACGTATTGTTTTTCTGGTAGGCCGTGGCAGATTCGAACTGCCGACCAACGGATTAAAAGTCCGCTGCTCTACCGGCTGAGCTAACGGCCCAATGATGGCAGGGGACGTGCATTATACCGGCTCACCCCTTCGATATAAAGTTTTTTGGACCAAGCTCGCCCATTCTGCAATTGCTCCTATCCCATTTCTCTCAGGAATTCGCGTCTTGAAATGCCCGTGTTTTCGGAATTAACCATTTGACGCAGCGATGTTGTAGTCATAGGCGGCGGAATTGCCGGGCTTGCCACGGCCCACGAATTGATCCGGACTGGGGCAAGCGTGACAATACTTGAGCGTGATCGCTGTGGACGCGAAGCGTCGTGGGCGGGCGCTGGCATTCTTTCACCACTGTTGCCATGGGACTATTCAGAACCGGTAACCCGGCTGACACAGTTGAGCAACAGGCTGTTTCCGGAGTTTATCCAAACATTAATCACGGAAACAGGCATTGATCCTGAGTATCAAGCAAGCGGTATGCTGGTATTGCCAGAGTTGCTGCCTGAATCTTCCCGTGAATTGAAAGGTGCGCGGCAGGACGCTCGCAACCGTGCGGCCGAAGACTGGTGCGGCCACCAACGTTTTCCTTTAAAGCGAGTTCGCTCTCGCGAAATCGCCCCGGCATTGGCACACGACGCAGCGGCACTTTGGCTGCCCAGTGTGTGCCAAGTTCGTAATCCTCGATTGTTGCAGGCCCTGGTACAGGCCGTGAAACTGGGCTGGGGGAAAAATTATTGAACACGCCGAGGTTTCTAAGTTAAAGATAGAGCATGGGCGTATTCAATCGATCAGTACGAGCCAGGGAATCGAATACTCCGCGGATCATTACATCGCGGCCGCTGGCGCATGGAGCCGCCAGCTTTTGGGAAACCATGCGTTAAAGCTCGATATATGGCCGGTGCGAGGCCAGATCCTGCTGTTCAAGGTACAGCCCGATCTATTGAAAACAATCGTGCTGCAAGATCGCGATTATTTTTATTTAATCCCGCGCCGGGATGGGCATATTCTTGCGGGCAGCACGCTGGAGGAAGCCGGTTTCGACAAAGTTCCTACCGCCGAAGCGCGCAAAATATTGCTAGCGAACGCGCACGCGCTCGTGCCCGCGTTGACGGAAGAAACTGTTGTCGGCCATTGGGCAGGATTGCGCCCGGGGTCGCCAGACAATATACCTGTCATCGATCGCCATCCTTCAATCCCTAATCTTTATCTCAACAGCGGCCATTATCGTTATGGCGTTACCATGGCGCCGGGCAGTGCCCATCTTTTGGTCAACATGGTCCTCAACAGACCTCAACCCATCGATATCATGCCCTACCGGTGGCCGACCTGAGCGGGGTGACCGTATTGTCCTGGCTGGTGAGCATTACGGCATACGCTGCTTTGTGCCGCGGGACGAGGGTGATAACATTGCACCACTTCAATATAGGAAATAGGCATACGCATCATGGCTGGTCACAGCAAATGGGCTAACATCAAACACAAGAAGGCCGCGCAGGACGCCAAGCGTGGCAAGATTTTCACACGTCTCATCAAGGAAATTACCGTTGCCGCCCGAATGGGCGGAGGTGATCCCAACAGCAACCCGCGGCTGCGTCTGGCCGTCGACAAGGCATACGAACAAAACATGCCCAAGGATAACGTCGAGCGCGCGATCAAGCGCGGCAGTGGCGACCTTGAAGGCGTGAATTACGAGGAAATACGCTACGAGGGTTACGGCATCGCTGGCGCAGCCGTATTGGTCGATTGCATGACTGACAATCGGGTGCGTACCGTTGCGGATGTGCGCCACGCTTTTACCAAATATGGCGGCAATCTCGGCACTGACGGCTCGGTAGCATTTCTGTTCAAGCATTGCGGACAACTGCTGTTTGCGCCCGGCACTAACGAAGACAAGCTGATGGAAGCGGCGCTTGACGCCGGTGCCGAGGATATTATTGTTAACGATGACGGTAGCGTCGAAGTGGTCACTGCGCCCTACGAGTTTGTCCCAGTCAGGGAGACGCTGGAAAAAGCCGGTTTTAAGGCGGAGCTAGCCGACGTGACGATGAAGCCCGCCAATGAAACCGCATTGACCGGCGACGATGCTGCAAGAATGCAGAAGTTGCTGGATGCGCTGGAAAATATCGACGACGTGCAAGAGGTTTATACGACCGCCGTGATGGATGAATAGATTTTTTATGATCAGGTATAAAGAGGCTTATAAATCCGTATCCTAGGCATCGACCCAGGCCTGCGCATTACAGGTTTCGGAGTCATCGATCAAACAGGCGGCAAGCTCTCCTACATTAGCAGTGGTTGTATCAAAACAATGGACGGAGAACTGCCGTTACGCCTGAAGTCCATCATGGACCATCTAAGCGAAGTTATCGCTCTTCACCGCCCCGAACAGGTCGCTGTGGAGCAGGTATTTGTCAATGTCAATCCGAAATCCACGCTGATGCTGGGCCAGGCGCGGGGTGCCGCGATTTGCACGGCCGTGCTGAACAATCTTGCCGTTGCTGAATACACCGCGTTGCAGATCAAGCAGGCGGTTGTCGGCAAAGGCCATGCAAAAAAAGAACAGGTGCAGGAAATGGTCAGGCGCCTGCTACAGCTTGCCGGCAGCCCCAGTGCTGACGCGGCGGACGCCCTTGCGTGTGCGATCTGCCACGCCCATGGTGGACTGGGGCTGGGCAGGATTTCGACAGCGGGCTACCGTATGAAACGCGGGAGGCTTGTGTGATCGGCCGGATAACCGGACTGTTGCTGGAAAAACTTCCACCGTTAGTGCTGGTTGACGTCCGGGGCGTAGGTTATGAAATCGACGTACCGATGAGCACGTTCTACAACCTCCCGGCTGTAGGAAATCCGATAACACTTCATACCCATCTCGTCGTGCGCGAGGATGCACACCTGCTTTTTGGTTTTTCCACCGAAGCGGAGCGGCAGGCTTTTCGCCAGCTCGTTAAAGTTGCAGGTGTCGGTGCAAGAACCGCGCTGGCATTGCTGTCCGGCTTGAGCGTCGCTGATTTGCATCAAGCGATCGCGGCGCAGGATAGTGGGCGGCTGATCAAGATTCCCGGTATCGGCAAAAAAACAGCAGAACGGCTATTGCTTGAGTTGCGCGACAAGCTGGAACCCGGCCTGACCGGTGCGGCAGGTACGGCAGTGGTTGCTCGCTCATCCACAAGCGGGAGTGACGTGCTCAATGCCCTGTTGTCTCTGGGGTATAATGAGCGGGAAGCCAATTGGGCGATCAGGCAGCTATCCCCGGACGTCACTGTGTCGGACGGCATACGGCAGGCATTGAAATTTCTTTCAAAAGAAAAGTAGCTTATAAGCCAAAGGCACACATCAAGGCAGACGTCAGGCCATTAAAGGCTGAGTCTGAATTTCTTGCTGAATTCCCTGCTGCGCATGGATGGGCACAAAATTCGGGCAAGACGCGCAACTGAATGATTGAGACCGATCGAATAATCACCTCCACGCCTGTTTCCTCCAGGGAAGAAGAGGTGGAGCGGGCGCTGCGGCCCAAGCATCTGGACGAATACGTCGGTCAGGAAAAGATCCGCGGACAGTTGCAGATATTCATCGAGGCAGCCCGGCGGCGCCGTGAAGCGCTCGACCATGTGCTGCTGTTTGGTCCGCCCGGCTTGGGCAAAACGACACTGGCTCACATCATTGCCCGAGAGATGGGGGTAAGCTTGCGCCAGACATCCGGCCCGGTCCTCGAGCGCCCGGGCGATCTGGCCGCGCTGCTGACCAATCTTGAACCCAACGACATACTCTTTATTGATGAAATACACCGCCTTTCGCCAGTTGTAGAGGAGATTCTTTATCCGGCGCTGGAGGACTATCAGCTCGACATTATGATCGGCGAGGGCCCTGCCGCGCGTTCAGTCAAGCTCGACTTGCCGCCTTTCACCCTGGTTGGCGCCACCACTCGAGCCGGTATGCTGACCAATCCCTTGCGCGATCGCTTCGGCATTATTTCGCGCCTGGAATTTTATTCGGTGGAAGAACTGACCAAAATCGTGACGCGATCCGCCAGCTTGCTGAATGCGGAAATTTCGCCTGACGGCGCCATGGAAATCGCACGCCGTTCGCGCGGCACGCCTCGCATCGTCAACCGGCTACTGCGGCGTGTGCGTGATTTTGCTGAAGTCAAGGCCAGCGGCCATATTACCCGGCCGGTTGCCGATGCGGCACTTATCATGCTGGACGTGGACGCGATTGGCCTCGATGTGATGGACAGGAAGCTGCTCCTGACCGTCATGGAAAAATTCGGCGGCGGACCGGTGGGAGTGGACAATCTCGCTGCCGCAATCAGCGAGGAGCGCGGCACTATCGAAGATGTACTGGAACCCTATTTGATTCAGCAGGGCTACATGAAGCGCACCCCGCGCGGCCGCATGGCCACGGCTATTGCTTACCAGCATTTCGGGCTGGCGTTGCCGAAGGCCGCGTTGGCTGGTTTAAACGGAGAGTTATGGGCGGATGAGCAGCCACTCTAACTGTTCCCCGTTCTAACCTAACCCTGCACTTAAAACTTAATTTCCGGATTAGCTCTTTTTTATGTCTCAGTTTCAACTTGTAAAAACGGCGGAAGCTGATAAATTTCCCGGTAATTCCAGCGGCGTTTTTTCCTTGCCTGTCCGCGTCTATTATCAGGATACCGATGCCGGCGGTGTGGTTTATCATTCGACATACCTGGATTTCATGGAGCGTGCTCGTTACGAGTGGTTGCGGGAGCTGGGCTTTGATGTTCATTCGCTGGTTCAGGTTCACAAGGTGATTTTCATGATTCGTTCACTTAGTATCGAATACCTCAGGCCGGCGCTGCTGGACGATCTGCTGCGTATCAGCGCGCAGGCGGTGGAACTGGGGAGGAGCCGCATAACGATCTCGCAACAGGTGATGCGTGGTTCGGATATCCTGACCCGGGCCACTGTCCAGGCGGTATGTGTGGGCGCGGACAGCCTCAAGCCGGTGAGCGTGCCAGCAGCGCTGCGCCACAAGCTGGGAACCCACGCATGAGCCCCTCGGTTACCCAGGATTTGTCTTTTCTCCACCTCATCGGCACCGCCAGCCTGCCGGTGCAGCTGGTGATGGCGTTGTTGCTGGTGACTTCCTTCATGTCCTGGTGGTTCATCTTTCGCAAGCTGTTCGTCATCCGGCAGGCCGTGAGGCAGAGTGATGAATTCGAGAATATTTTCTGGAAGGGCACCGATCTCAATGCGCTTTTTCAGAGCGCCGCCGGTTCGCGGCATACGGCGGGCAGTATGGAACGTATTTTCGAGGCCGGCTTTCGCGAATTCATCAAACACAAGCGTCAGCCAGGGATGGATGTCAGTACGGTAATGGACAGCACCCGCCGTGCAATGCGCGCCACCTATCAGCGCGAAATGGACAATCTGGAATCGCATCTGTCGTTTTTGGCCACGGTTGGCTCCGTAAGTCCTTACGTTGGATTGTTCGGTACTGTGTGGGGCATCATGAATTCGTTTCGTGGTCTGTCAAATGTCACCCAGGCAACCATTGCCCACGTGGCTCCCGGTATCGCGGAAGCGCTCATCGCAACCGCGATGGGCTTGTTCGCCGCCATTCCCGCAGTCATTGCCTACAATCGTTACGCCAGCAATATGGATAGACTATCGACGCGATTTGAGAGCTTCATGGAAGAGTTGTCGAACGTTTTGCAACGGCAGGCGAGCGGATGAAGCCGGTGCAACGGAGAAGATCCCGTGGCTGAGCGCCGCGCCAGACGCCGCCTGATGAACGAGATAAACGTCGTGCCATACATCGACGTCATGCTGGTGCTGCTCGTCATTTTCATGATAACCGCGCCCCTCATCAACCCCGGCCAGATAGAATTGCCGCAGATCGGCAAGTCGCTTACGCCTCCGGTTGCACCGCTGGAGGTGATCATCAAGCCGGACGGCAGCCTTCGGCTGCATGATCGTTCGAGGCCGGGGGGCGAACAGAAAATAAGCCGCACGGAACTGGTGGACGCAATCAAACGGAAACAGGCACAAAATACCGAGCAGCCCGTGGTGATCGCCGGCGATAAAAGCGTCCGCTATGAGGAAGTAATGAATGTAATGGATATCTTGCAACAGCAGCAGGTAAAAAAGGTGGGGCTGCTCGCGAGGCCGAAGTGACCAGGCATCCTCATAGGGTGGCACAATGAGCGCGGCCGTACGAAATTCCATGCCCCCTGAACCGGGACGAGTACCGGCGGGCGCGCTGGCTGTACTGGTTCACATCATTTTTTTTGCGTTTATGATTTTCGGCCTGAATTGGAAAACCTATCCACCGGAAGGAATGGTGGTGGATTTATGGAGCAGCCTGCCCCAGCCCACAGCGCCTGCCCAGCCGGTTATCAAGGAAGCACCTGCCCCGCCGCCGCCCAAGCCGACTCCGCCGGCGCCCGAGCCCAAGCCAGCGCCGAAAGTCGAAACCCCGCCTGCCAAGCCGGATATTGCATTAAAAGAGAAAGTCGAGAAACCAAAGCCTGTAGAGAAAGAAAAACCTAAGCCGGAAAAAAAACCGGTGGAGAAGCAACAGCCGGTTCAAAAGGACCAGAAAGAACTGAAAGAGCAGCAAAAGGAGCAATTAAAGGAGCAGAAGACGCGCGTGGCCGACGAAATAGAGCAGCTTCAGCGGGAGCAGGAAGCAAAGGACAGGCTTCAGGCTCAGGCGGCTGCACAGTCCCGCTTGGCAAATGAAATAGCCGAATACAAGGCGCGGATTCTCGCCAAGATAAGAAGAAACATTGTCATGCCGCCTGATCTGCCTGGGAATCCGGTGGTGGAATTCAACGTCACGCTCCTTCCCGGCGGTGATATTCTCGATGTGAAACTAAGCAGGAGCAGCGGATTCGCGGCCTTTGACAGCGCCGTGGAACGTGGGATCTATTTATCGAAACCACTTCCGCTGCCGCCCGATCCCGCGATGTTTCCCCAATTCCGAAATTTGAGTGTCAAGGTGCATTACCACGAATGACTGGTATAATTTACAGTCTTTTCGCAGGTTTGAACCTAAATCCAGCAGTTGATCGCTGATTTTTTGGTTTATCGCCATGATTTACAGGCACTATCCTTCGCGACACTTGAACTTCACCTTCTTTATGGTGAGTCTGCTACTGGGCGGATTGCACGTTTTTTGCGGCACATGGCTGCGTTGCAACTCCTTGAAATGGAGTGGCCATTCTGCGTCGTTGCGCCTTGCCCTGCACCCGAAAAACCGCGCACTCCACCCAGTCCAACTGCTGGATTTAGATTGAAGGTGAACGCCATGCCAATTCGCCTGCACAGGCTTTCAGAATATGCTTTTGTCTTGCTCGTGTGGTTAGTCGCCATGCCCGTGCACGCTGCCCTCAATATCGAGATTTTTGGAGGCGGCGCAACACAGATTCCCATCGCTATCGTCCCTTTCGCCGCTGAGGAAACGCTCAGGCAAAGCATCACTCCGGTTGTGGGGGCGGATTTACAGCGGAGCGGGCTATTCAAGCTGGTCGATCCGGGAGGGCTCAGGCCCCATGAACCGGTGGAGGTCGTATATCCGGATTGGATGAGCCGCGGGGCCGGCGCGCTGGTTATCGGTAGTACCACGATGCTGCCCGGCGGCCAGGTGGCGCTGCGCGTCAAACTGCTGGATGTGGCAAAGCAGGCTCAGATAGCTGTTTACACGGAAACCGTTCCTGCGGAACAATTGCGTGCCGCCGCCCATCGCATCGCTGATTTGATCTACGAAAAGCTGACGGGAGATGTCGGTGTATTCAGTACGCGTATTGCCTACGTGGTGAAGCAGGGCAAAAAATATTCATTGCAAGTGGCGGATGCCGACGGATACAACTCTCAGCCGGTGATTGAATATACGGAGCCGATCATATCGCCCGCATGGTCGCCGGACGGGACGCGGCTGGCCTATGTATCCTTCGAGAACAAGAAGCCGGTCGTCTATGTGCAGACGCTTGCAACCCGCGCGCGCAAGGCGGTAGCCAATTTCAGGGGAAGCAACAGTGCCCCGGCATGGTCGCCGGACGGGAAAAAGCTCGCGGTGGTGCTATCCCTGATGGGGGGATCGCAAATCTTTTTGGTCAATGCGGATGGCGCCGGCGGATTGCAAAGGCTCAGTCAGAGTTCCGGCATCGATACAGAGCCAAGTTTTTCTCCTGACGGCCGTTATATCATTTTTACTTCGGATCGCGGCGGCAGCCCCCAGATTTATCGTATGGCAGTAACCGGAAGCTCATCCACGTCAGCGGAACGGCTCACTTTCGAAGGAAGTTACAACGTCAGTCCGCATTACAGCCCGGACGGCAAAAGCTTCACCTTCATCCATCGCAACGGCGACAGATTCAATGTGGCTACACAGGATATCGCCACGCGTCAGGTGCAATTATTGACTGATTCGCAATTCGATGAATCCCCCAGCTTTGCTCCCAACGGCAAGATCATCCTTTATGCAACTGAGGTAAGGGGCCGTGGTATATTGTCTGCGGTGTCGAGCGATGGCAAAACCAGGCAACAGCTTTCCACTCAGGCGGGCGATATACGAGAGCCCGCATGGGGACCTCTTCCAAGACTGCAATGATTGTTTTGGCCTATTTTTAGTCAACTTGAAAGGAAACGAAAATGAAAAAAGTTTTTGGCGTGATATTGATCGGTCTGTTATCGGCATGCGCCAGCCAGACTCCTCAGCCTTCCGCTGAAGTGGAAGAGAAGTCCATGGGTACTCAACCGCAGGGTGAAGCTCCCAGGACTACGACAGAGGGAGGCCCGACGCTCAATCCGCTTACGGACCCGAAAAATATTCTCTCCAAACGCAGCATTTATTTTGATTTCGACAGTTACGTGGTGAAGGACGAATTCAGGTCTCTCGTGGTGGCTCATGCCCATTATCTGCGCAACAATGCGGGTGCCCGATCGCTCGTGCAAGGCAACACCGACGAGCGCGGCAGCCGCGAATACAACCTCGCGTTGGGCCAGCGCCGGGCGGACGCCGTCAAGTATGCCATGACACTGTCGGGAGCAAAGGAAGCGCAGATCGAATCCGTCAGCCTGGGCGAAGAGAAACCGCGGGCGACCGGGCATGATGAGGCTTCATGGGCTGAAAACCGCCGCGTGGATATCCGCTATCAGGGCGAATGACGGTGCCGTTGCACGCATTTTGGATATTGTTGTTGCTGATCTGCTCTAATTCAAGCTATGCCGGGCTTTTCGACGATGAAGAAGCGCGTAGGCAGATTACCGAGCAGCAGGCACTCATCGGGAAATTGCGTACGCAGGACCAGGCTTTGGACGCTCGTATTGCCAAGCTGGAAGAACTGCTTGGCAATCAGCCATTGCTCGAGCTTCATAACCAGATCGAGGCCCTAAGGCTTGACCTGAACAAACTGCAGGGTCAGATCGAGGTGCTCGTCAATGAGAATGAACTGAACCAGAAGCGGCAGAAGGATTTTTACATCGATCTGGACAGCCGCCTGAGGAGAATTGAGCAGTCAGGCGGATCTGCTGCATCGGAAAACGCCTCGCAGTCAACCGCGGGGGGCGCGAATGATACTGCGGAATCCGATGCGGAGGCGGCAGTTTACGCACCTCCGGTTGCCGCAGACTATCGTGCTTCAGCGGGGGGAAGAGGGGAAAAGGGGGAAAGAGAGAAAGGGAGAAAGCGAAGAAAGCCGCGCTTATGAATCCGCGTATAGCCTGTTCAAGACTGCCCGGTATCAGGATGCCATTTCCCAATTCAACAAATTTCTGAAGACCTATCCTGGCTCCAGCCTTGCGCCGAGCGCTCACTACTGGATCGGTAATTCCTATTACGCGCTGCGCGACTTCAAGAATGCAATCAGCGCGCAGGAAAAGCTGATCAGCACTTTCCCCGATAGCGCCAAAGCACCCGATGCGATGCTCAACATCGCCAGCAGTCAGCAGGAAATGAATAAAAAACCTGCGGCGAAAAAAACCCTGGAAAATATTATTCGCAAATATCCAGGCAGCGATGCTGCTGACAAAGCCAAGCGCCGGTTGGCCAGTCTAAAGTAGCTGAGCAGCGCCGATTGGCGGCAGGTGCGCACTTCTCCTTCTTCATTGATGTTTTCAAAATGATCCATCCCTCAACTTCGGCAGCCCCGGCGTCACCGGCGCCGTCCGGGCAGGCGCAGCATTCACAAGCGGAGGAAGCGGATGACGTGGAGAGAGCACAGAGTTTGCGCGTCAGCGAAATTTTCTTTTCTCTACAAGGGGAAACCAGCCGGGTAGGGCTGCCCACAGTGTTTGTCCGCCTTACCGGTTGTCCCCTGCGTTGCGGCTATTGCGACACTGAATACGCGTTTTACGGAGGTAAACGCTTATCCATAGCCGCTATTCTGGCAGAGGCCGGCAATTTTGGAACCCGCTACGTAACGGTTACCGGCGGTGAACCTCTGGCGCAGAAGGCTTGTTTGACGCTGCTGAAGGAATTGTGCGACACCGGCTACGCAGTATCGCTCGAAACCAGTGGGGCTTTGGACGTATCCATGGTGGACGCACGCGTTTCAAGAATCATGGATATCAAAACGCCTGGCTCGGGCGAGGTTAAAAAAAATCGTTGGTCTAACCTCCGTCATCTCACGCGACATGATGAAGTGAAGTTTGTGCTGTGCGATGAAATGGACTACCGGTGGGCAGCCGATATCATCCGCGAGAATCAATTGGATCTAATCTGTCCAATTCTGTTTTCACCCGTTTATGGCATGCTTGATCCTTCGACGCTGGCTGCTTGGGTGCTGCGTGATCGCCTTCCGGTGCGGATGCAGATTCAACTGCACAAGTTACTGTGGGGCGAGGGGCCAGGACGGTGACGAACCTTTGGATAAACGTTTTCAAGCAAGCCGGAAGTCCGCACGAATTTCGCGCTAATGACTGATACTTATGGCTAAGGCTGTAGTGTTGTTGTCCGGCGGGCTGGACTCTGCCACAACGCTTGCTATTGCATATAGCAGGGGATACGAATGTCATGCGCTGAGCGTCCGGTACGGCCAGCGGCACGGATCAGAACTTGCAGCCGCGGCAAAAGTGGCGCAATCCATCAGTGCTCGCGAGCATAAAATCATTGAACTCGATCTGACCCTGTTCGGCGGGTCTGCCCTTACCGATAAAACGAGGTCAATACCGGCCGCTGGAATCAAGGCAGGCATACCCGTCACTTACGTACCCGCTCGTAATACGATTATGCTCTCACTTGCGCTGGCATGGGCAGAGGTCCTCGAAAGCCATGATATTTTTGTTGGCGTCACTTCGGTGGATTACTCCGGCTATCCGGATTGCCGGCCTGAATACATCGCCGC
The DNA here is from genome assembly GCA_963745455.1 of uncultured beta proteobacterium. Lineage (GTDB taxonomy): Bacteria > Pseudomonadota > Gammaproteobacteria > Burkholderiales > Nitrosomonadaceae > Nitrosospira. The sequence goes on along the minus strand of CAVUXR010000037.1, from coordinate 23,369 downwards.
GTTCGAAGAAATGGCTAATCTTGCCACCAAAGCGGCGGTCGAAGGCGCGAGGTTGAGTATTCATGCGCCACTTATCATTTTGTCCAAAGCGGAGATCATTCGGCAGGGAATAGCGCTGGGTGTGGATTACAGTCTGACCGTTTCCTGCTATCAGGCGGATGAATCCGGGCTGGCCTGCGGCGTGTGTGATTCATGCCGAATACGCCGGGCCGGATTTGCAGCGGCGGGGGTGCCCGATCCGACACGTTATCAATCCACGCCTATTGCCTGTTGACTGCGCTTCATCAGTTAAGCGTCATCCGTTAAAGAGTGCACGGTATACAAGTTCCAGGTTCTTTCAGGCCGCATGATCCCCTGGCTCGCCCCTGAGGCCCCTTTCCCCGCATTAAATACTGCCCTGAAAGCACCCAACGGGCTGCTCGCCGTGGGCGGCGATCTTTCACCTCGGCGCCTCCTCGAGGCCTATCGCCTCGGCATTTTTCCCTGGTTCAACGAGGATGACCCTATTTTATGGTGGAGTCCTGATCCGCGCATGGTGCTTTTCCCAAGTGAACTTAAAATATCGCGATCGCTTAGAAAGACACTGAAGAAAACTGATTATGAAATACGAACCGACAGCGCATTCCTCGAAGTCATCAACGCATGTGCCGCGCCGCGTAACGGGCGCCCTGGCAGCTGGATTCATGAGGACATGCTCATGGCCTACAATCTATTGCACGAAATGGGTTTGGCCCATTCCGTCGAGGTCTGGATGGGCGGTGAATTGATGGGGGGACTATATGGCGTTTCTCTCGGAAGGATGTTTTTCGGTGAATCGATGTTTTCCCGTGCTTCCGATACCTCCAAAATCGCATTGGTCCACCTGGTGCGGCAACTGGAACGTTGGGGGTTCAATATGATCGACTGTCAGATGAAAACAGCTCATCTGGCGTCGTTAGGCGCGAGAGAAATTTCACGCAATGAATTTAGTGAAAGATTGAAAGAATTGGTAAACTACCCTGGACGAGTCGAGAAATGGTGCTTTAACCATGAGTCAATTAAATGATCTTCCTTCTTCCGTGCTGCAGTTCTACACGACCGCATCGTATCCTTGCAGCTATCTGCCCGACCAGTTGGCGCGATCCCAGGTGGCGACGCCGAGCCACCTGATCGATACCAGTGTATACGGCGAACTGGTGCAGGCCGGTTTTCGCCGCAGCGGCGCTTTTACCTACCGGCCTTACTGCGATCACTGTCATGCCTGTGTGCCGGTGCGCATCATAGTAGATGAATTGATCCTCAGGCGTTCCCAGCGTCGTTCCTGGAAGAGGCATCAGAGTCTGGTTGCGACACAACACGATTTATATTATCACCCGGATCACTACGCGCTTTATCTGCGCTATCAGGCGCGGCGCCACAGCGGTGGCGGTATGGATCGTGATAGCCGTGAACAATATCGCCATTTTCTGTTGCCAAGCAACGTCAATTCCAGACTGGTCGAGTTTCATGAAAATGGCCGGTTGCGCATGATCAGCATCATTGATGAGCTGCCCGACGGGATATCGTCTGTGTACACATTTTTCGACCCTGATGTGCCGGGCGCGAGCTTCGGCACCTATAATATTTTATGGCAAGTGCAACTGTGCCTTGAACTGAAGCTTCCTTATCTTTATCTCGGATACTGGATCAAGGAAAGCGGAAAAATGGCATATAAAGCCGCATTCAAGCCACTGCAGGGCTTGATTGGAGGGCAGTGGGAATCGCTGACCGATAGCAACGGATAGTAGGGCCTTCGCTTCGGCGACACGTAAACTTATCGGTCTCGGATGGAGTTAGAGTTATCGCGGATTATTGTTATTGTTGAGCTGCTCGTATTGCGGCGGCGCGTTTAGCCAGCGATTCGGCCTTGCTGGGATGGCCGATATCCCGATAGATCTGTGCGAGGTTCTCGAGCCCGGTCGCTACATTGGGATGATCCAGACCCAGCGTTTTTTCCGAAATTGCCAGCGCTTTTTTGAAAAGCGGCTCGGCGTACGGATATTTCCCCTGATCCCGGTACATCCCGGCAAGATTGTTCAAACTCAACGCCACGTTCGGATGGTCCGGACCGAATGCTTTTTTCGAAATAGCAAACACCCGTTTGAAAAGCGGCTCAGCTTGCGAATACTGTTTTTGAGCAGTGTACAGCAGGGCCAGATTGTTCAGGCTCATCGCCACATTAGGGTGATTGGGTCCCAGCGCTTTTTCCAGGATCCCTATTGCGCGTTTGAGAAGCGGTTCGGCCTGATCATACTGTTCCTGTGCCTGGTATAGCTGTGCGAGATTATTCAGGCTTACTGCCACATCGGGATGTTCCGGCCCGAGCACTTTCTCATCGATCGCCAGTGCGCGCTGATATAACGGCTCGGCCTGCGCGTATTGTCCCTGCTTTCTGTAAACCATCGCAAGATTGTTCAAAGCCGCTGCCGCCTCCTGGCTTTCCGGTTCGATCGACTTCTCAAAAATCGCCAAGGCACGCTTAAGTAGCGGCTCGGCTTGTGTATATTGACCCTGGGCGTTATAAAGTAATGCAAGGCTATTCAGGCTTGTTCCAACGGCCGGATGATTCGGATCCAGTGCCTGCTCGGCAGCCTGCAACGCTTTCTTCGCCACGGAAACGGCGCGATTATAATCCCCCTGCTGATAAAGTGACTCCACCTCATTATTGAGCTTGTCCCATTGGCTCATGGCATGAGCGGGATTGCTCGATATTGTTGTAAAAATGGCAGTAATAAAAAAAATGGCCAGCTTCATAAAAATTCCACCAGTAGTGAATGCGGATGATAAACAATTCATCCACTGGATTCAAAATTTCGTTCAAATCACTGTTAGACGCAATTCCGAAGGAAGGTGCCACGTGGGAGTGAGCGGTTTTAAGTAACGAAGTTCAACAATTAGGTCGTGGCATCCCCCTACGCTGTGCGATCCCGCCTTGCGGGAACCCTCGTCCGACGCTCCGGGGGGCAGAGAGCCGGGTGGGCAGGGCAGTGCCTCCCGTAGGAAGGCTGCGACCCCGATGCGGCTGCAGGCCCCTGGTTGACGAGAACTCGGCCGTCGACTTCCCTCCGCTGGGCGATCCCGCTTTGCGGGAGCCCTCGCCCGACGCTTTGAGGTGCCGTACAATACCGCATGCTTTATTCCTTGCTGCGCCCGTTATTATTCAAGCTCGAACCTGAAACGGCTCACCGCGTTACCTTCGCTGCAATTGAGAAAGCTCACCGGTTTGGCTTGCTGACCGGCCATTCCATGGTTTGCCAGCCGCGCAGCGTCATGGGTCTGAGTTTTCCCAACCCCGTAGGCCTCGCTGCCGGGCTGGATAAGAATGGCGAACATATCGAGGCGCTCGCGGCACTTGGCTTCGGTTTTATAGAGATTGGCACAGTCACGCCCCGCCCACAGCCGGGCAATCCTAAACCACGGCTGTTCCGTATTCCCCGGGCGAATGCCATCATCAATCGAATGGGATTCAATAACCACGGGATTGATAGGCTGGTGGCGAATGTCAGGCGTTCGAATTACAATTGCTTGCTCGGCATCAACATTGGCAAGAATTTCGATACACCTGTCGAAAAAGCGGCGGATGATTACCTGACGTGCCTGCAAAAGGCATATTGTTATGCCGACTATATTGTCATCAATATTTCTTCACCTAATACGCCAGGGCTGCGGCAATTGCAAAACGCCGAGGAATTGGATCGTTTGCTTGCCACGCTGAAATCGAATCAGCAAAAACTGGCTGACGAGCATGGCAGATATACGCCTCTGGCGGTGAAAATCGCCCCTGATCTGGAATCGTCCCAGATCGAATCCATTGCGGCGCTGCTTCTGGCACGAGGAATTGATGGGGTTATCGCAACCAACACAACGCTATCCCGGGCGGGTGTCGAAACACTGCCTCATGCAAATGAAGCCGGGGGGCTGAGTGGAGCGCCGCTCAAGCATAAAGCGACAATGATCGTCCGTCGGTTAAACGCCGTGCTCCAGGGGGCTCTCCCCATCATCGCTGTCGGCGGTATTATGTGTGCGGCTGATGCACGGGAAAAAATCGAAGCTGGAGCAAGCCTGGTGCAGATCTACAGTGGTCTGGTTTACCGCGGTCCTGATCTGTTGCGGGAGATCGGGCAGGCGCTGTGTACCTCGAACGGGCCAGCTTCAAGTTCGGGTTCAATATGATAAAAGACCAGCTCATAGCGGAGATAGACGGTATCTTGCCACAAACCCAATGCCGTCAATGCGGCTTCGCCGGCTGCCGGCCTTACGCCGCCGCGATTGTAGAAGGTCTGGCAGATATTAATCAGTGCCCTCCTGGTGGAGAGAGGGGTATTCTCAGGTTGGCTAAATTGCTGGGAGTGAGCCCTAAGCCGCTCAATATGGCTCATGGTTTTCCAAAGCCGCGAGCGGTCGCGCTCATCAATGAACAGGCCTGTATAGGCTGTACGCTTTGTATCCTTGCCTGCCCCGTAGACGCTATCGTGGGCGCAGCCAAGCAGGCTCATACAGTGATTACCGAGGAATGCACCGGCTGCGAATTATGTATTGCCCCATGTCCGGTGGATTGCATCGGCATGGTTCCACCTAAGATATCAGCTCCGTGTGGAGATTCCCGGTCTAATATCACTTCGCGCGGTTATTCAAGCGACGATGAGGAAAGGAAGGCCGCAGATCGCGCACGTGCGCGATACCAGTTCAGGTTGCGAAGACTTGCGCATGAGACAGATGAGCGGGAAGAAAGGCTCGTCCAGGAAGCCGAAGCGGCAAAAATGTGTAACGGGTTCCCCCACGGATTCTTCCGCAACTGTAAATATAAAACAAGCGGTGATCCAGGCTGCGCTGGAGCGCGCAATGGCTGCCAGAGCGCGGACCAAATAAAAAGATAACGTGAGGCTTATTCAGAGGTTCGCAAGTTTTCTCAAAACATTATCTAACTCATGAATGCGCACAAACTCAGGGAGATTTTTACTCGCTTCAAGGCGGCCAATCCCCACCCCACTACCGAGCTGGAGTATAGCTCGCCCTTCGAGTTGCTTATAGCGGTGATTCTTTCGGCCCAGGCTACTGACAAGGGGGTGAATCTGGCAACACGCAAGCTGTTCCCCAAGGCAAATACGCCGGAAAAAATACTGGCACTGGGAGAAGCCGGACTGCGGGACTACATCAAGAGTATCGGGTTATATAAAACCAAGGCCAAGAATATCCTCGCCACATGCGCCATGCTTGTTCAGCATCATGGGGGGGAGGTTCCACGGGCGCGCGAACAACTGGAAAAACTGCCCGGAGTTGGCCGCAAGACCGCCAATGTAATGTTGAACACTGCATTCGGCGAACCTACCATTGCGGTGGATACGCATATTTTCCGCGTTTCAAACCGAACCGGCATTGCACGCGGAAAGACCGTGCTGGAGGTGGAGAGGAAACTTCTGGAATGTATTCCGGAGGAATTTCGGCACGATGCTCACCACTGGCTTATTTTGCACGGGCGTTACGTGTGCGTAGCCAGAAAACCGAAATGCCCTGCCTGTATTATCAATGACCTGTGCGAATATGAGGAAAAGACCCCATCCCTCTGAGAATTCTTCTGCGGCTTCTCCTGAATAATCCCGGCTTGAATATTATTCCTTCGATTTTAGTCCCTTGAATGTTTAATCCCTCAAGAGAACAGGCACGCCAATTCTTTTTCGATACCTGGCGTAAGTATCGGCAGCGCGAGATGTTATCGGCCATGGAAAATATGGCGCTTGAAGTGATCTTATTGCACCCTGAGTATCAGGCTATGCTGGAGGATGCGGAGCGCTACCAGGACAAGGACTACCTGCCGGAGATGGGCGATACCAACCCGTTTCTACACATGGGCATGCATATCGCTATCATGGAGCAGCTTTCGATAGACCAGCCCATCGGGATTCGCCAGCGATTCGAACGTTTAATGGCAAAAACGGGCGACGAGCATGCGGCCATCCACCGGGTGATGGAGTGTCTCGCGGAAATGATCTGGCAAGCACAGCGAAATCAATCGGCAATGGACGCGTCGGTATATTTTGAGTGCCTGGACCGGCAGGAACACTAACACTGATCCAATCGATCGAAATTCGAGGAATGAATGCCGAGTCTTGTTGGATGCAGCAAATCCCTGCCGGCGCAGAGTCCGCAGCCAGATTAATAAACAACGTGGTCGCCGGATATCGCTAAATCCTCTGAAAGTCCATCATAGCCGTCGCTACGGCCAAATCCGGACTTATTTCAGAGGTTTTTCTTAATCAATACTTGGTTTTCAGGCCGGATTGGCTGGCAAAATAGGCTGCCAGGTTCTCAATGTCTTCCTTGCTCAGGGGCGCGGCCATGCCAGCCATGATAGGATCTTTGCGGACACCTGACTTATATTCATTCAAGGATTTTTCGATATAACTGGCATATTGCCCGGCCAGTTTTGGAAAAGCCGGAGCAGGACTATTGCCATCGGGACCATGGCAGGCGGCGCAGACTTCAGCCGCTTTTTTCTTGCCAGCATCAATATTGGCTGCCGTTCCCTGGCCGGAAACAAGCAGTAACGCGCCGCTCGCCGCGGCAATAATGAAATTTTTCATGAGGCTTCCTTGCGTAATGAGTGATTATTTTGCGCCGGAACTAGCGTAATAAGCGGCCAGGTCTTCCATATCCTTCGTGGAAAGCGTGGCGGCAATACCTTTCATGCTCGGATGATTGCGTGCGCCAGTTTTATATGCTTCGAGCGCCTTGACCAGATATTCGGCGTGTTGCCCGCCCAGTCTCGGAACGTTATACACGGTGGGGAAAGATGTCCGGTATCCCTCAATTCCATGACAACCAATGCACATGGCGTTCTTCTGCTTTCCCGCGGCTGGATCGCCGGATGCCTGGGCGGTACCGGATAATGCGAGGAGCAGACCCCACGCAACTACACTCACTATCGCTGGTCGTTTCATTATTAGTGCCCTCTTTTTTCAAAAAGAGCGACTCTAAACGATGTGCCATTTCTGGTCAACGAATAAAAGTAACAGCACATACGGGAACTTATCATTATACTTTCTGTCTGCCCGCCCCACGTTTTGCTTCCAGTTCTTCCCATCGGGCCAGATAATTCATGAGTTCGTCTTCGAGAACTGCGAAGCGTTCTTGCAGGGCTCTGGCCTGTTCCGGTTTATCACGATAAATATCGGGCGAACTTAACCGGTTGGTTGTGTCAGCCTGTTCCCGCTCCAGAGCCTCAATCTTTGCCGGCAGCTCATCGAGTTCACGCGTTTCCTTGTAACCTAACCCCGCGCGGGCAACAGGCTCGTGTGTTTTGACAAGCGGAACCTCAAGCGGAGGTTTTGCCGCCCGCTGTTTTGACGGTGATAGCGGTGATTTTTGAAGACTCTCGCGTTTCATGCGTACCCAATCTTCGTAGCCTCCCACATATTCCCGAAGTACGCCATCTCCCTCGAACGCAATGACCTGTGTAACCACATTGTCGAGGAATTCCCGATCATGGCTTACGAGGAACAAAGTGCCGGAATAATTTTGCAGCATTACCTCAAGCAATTCCAATGTTTCGATATCCAGATCATTAGTGGGTTCATCCAGAACCAGCACGTTGGCGGGACGGGTAAACAGGCGCGCCAGCAACAGGCGATTGCGCTCACCGCCGGAAAGCGTTTTTACCGGCGACCGCGCTCGCTCCGGCGCAAACAGAAAATCTTCCAGGTAACTTATGACATGCTTTCTCGTTCCCCCGATATCGATAAAATCCGAGCCCTGGCTTATGGTATTTACCAGCGTTTCCTCACCATCCAACTGCTCGCGCATCTGGTCAAAATACGCTACTGCGAGCTTGGTTCCCTGCCTGATGGCGCCACTGTCGGGTTGCAGTTCTCCCAATATCAGCTTCAGCAAGGTGGATTTCCCCGCACCGTTCGGCCCTAGCAATCCAACTCGATCGCCGCGCATAATGCGGCAGGAAAAGTCATTAATGATGGGTTTGGCGCCGCCATAGGCCTTGGTTACATGCTCCAGCTCGGCAACCAGCCGTCCTGATCTTGATCCTTCCTCCACATTAAGATTTACCGTTCCACCCCGTTCGCGGCGTGCGGCGCGCTCGAGCCGCAGTGCTTCCAGTCGACGGACCCTGCCTTCATTGCGGGTGCAGCGCGCCTGAACTCCTTTGCGTATCCAGATTTCCTCCTGTGCCAGCGCCTTATCGAATTTTTGGTAATGGACGGCTTCGGTTTCCAGCATTTCCATTTTCTTTCGCTGATACTCGGCAAAACCGCAAGCAAAGCTGGTCAGTTTGCCCCGATCAAGTTCAATGATCCGGGTCGCCACATTGTTCAGGAAGCGGCGGTCATGAGTAACAAACAGTACGGTTCCGGCAAAGCTCTTCAGGAGCGCTTCGAGCCATTCGATGGAAGAAAAAATCCAGATGGTTGGTCGGCTCATCCAATAACAGCACGTCCGGCGATACGACCAGAGCGCGGGCCAGTGCTACACGCTTTTTTTGGCCACCGGACAGTTCCCCTATTACCATATCGGTGGACAAATCAAGCTTGTCAATGGCGGTCTCGACCCTGGCCTGGATGCGCCAGCCATCCTGGGCTTCGAGCTCGGTTTGCAAATCCTGGAGGCGTGAAAGAAGCGCTTCAGTATCTCCCTTATTTTCACTCAAGAGATGGGATGCCTCGTGATAATCAAAAAGCACTTGGCTGATGGCGCCCAATCCCTTCGATACTTCCTGAAATACTGTGAGGGCCGAGTCCAGTTCGGGCTCCTGCGGGACATAAGCCAGTCGCAATGAGGGTGCACGCCAAACTCTTCCATCGTCGGGTTCTATTTCGTTTGCCAAAAGACGCAGCAAACTGGATTTGCCACCGCCATTTCTGCCGATCAGGCCAACACGTTCGCCAGGATCAAGCTGCAAATCTACCTGATCCAATAGCGCGTGATGTCCAAAGGCGAGACAGGCTTTTTCCAGAGTGATGAGAGGCATGGCAAAACAATTTGGCTTAACTTGAGGGGGCGCAATTCTGCCATGCGCCGCAGGACTTGGCAAAAAAATTTACCTGATTTGCCGGGAAGAGAGCAGCGTTCTGAATAAGCTCCGTTTCAATAATTCCTAAAAACCAACAGGCGGCCTCCGCCAGGCAGGGTCTCGCAGCCGTGCGCGAGCCAAAGCCTCGGACGCTTCGTGCCAGCCCTCACAGGCGTTGCGCCCCGGCCGGCCCCGCCATATGTTCAGCAACCCCTTGCAGCCTGCATAAAAATTAAAAAACCGCAGTATCCTTTGGCGTTGCCGGGCATCCGGGAAGTGATCACTGCATATAAGCTTATCGTCCTTCATGCCGCGATCCATCATAGTCACGGCGCCCCACGCCTTGGCCCGAATCCTCGTACCCAACGGTAAACGCGGACCAAGCACCAGCGCATCCAGAAGATCACCGTCGAGGCCAAGGTAATCGGGCACGGAGCCATAGTTATACGGACATGGCAGAGGTGAAACGAAATCGATATTGCCGGTTGATCCGCGCTTAAGAAAACACCCTCGCGGGATCTCGATGATCACCTCTACCTCTGGCAGCGCGAATGCTGGATTCTCGTACAGGCTGCATTCTGCTTCATTCACGATCTCATGATCCAAGGAACTTCTGAATAAATCCTCAGCGGAGCGCGTTGCCGGGTAAAATCGGAATGATCACAAGGCGCACGACGCAGGCGTAGCGAGGTCTACGATGTCAAGGAGTGCAACGCAGTGCGCCCCAAAGCGTCGCCTGAGAGCCTCGAAGCGGGGATTCGGGCAGCATCGGCTGCTGCGGCCGCGTTTGTGGGCGCTCACATCCCGCCGCGAGGTCGCACCTTCCTTTGGAAGGCAGGCCTCTGCCCCTACGCCATCGCCCCATTCGCTGCGTTGCCTTTCGCGCGTTCTCTCCCGCAAAGCCGTCGTCGCCCGCATGGGACTTATTCAGAGGTTCCTAAAAATTACCTTTGCCAGCCCCGGGCAGGAACCGACTCTACTCCTGTTGCTTTGCCAGCACAGGATTTTTTTCCACCAACAGTGTGTATACCCTACGGCTATCGGCTCGCAGTACCGTGAATTTGAACTGGTCGACAGTTATCGATTCCCCCCGCTTGGGCAGCCGGCCGAACTTGTGCAATACCAGACCGCCGACCGTGTCATACTCCGTGTCACTGAATTCAGCGTCAAGCCGCTCGTTGAAATCGGCAATTTCTGTAATAGCCTTTACACGGTAATACCCGTCCGGGTTCTTGACAATGTTGTCCTCGGCTTCATCGAAATCATGTTCATCCTCGATGTCGCCAACGATCTGCTCCAGCACATCTTCAATGGTCACGAGCCCGGCAACGGCACCATACTCATCCACCACGATAGCGATGTGATTGCGGTTAGTACGGAAATCCTTGAGTAACACATTGAGCCGCTTGGATTCCGGGATGAATACCACCGGCCGTAACATATCACGTACGTTAAACCCTTCTTCTCCTGAGTGATAACGCAAAAGATCCTTTGCCAGTAGTATGCCAATAACGTTATTTTTTTCATTTTCGGTAACCGGAAAGCGCGAGTGCGCCTTCTCGATAACAAAAGGAATAAACTTGTCCGCCGGTTCGCCGATATCGATCACGTCCATTTGCGAACGCGGGATCATGATATCGCGTGCCTGCATTTCGGAAACCTGTATCACACCCTCGATCATGCTCAGCGCTTCTGAATCGAAGAGGTTGCGCTCATAGGCGGAGTGCAGCAAAGCGAATAATTGCTCGCGATCCCCCGGTTCGCGCAGAAACAGTGCACTGACGCGCTCAAGCAATCCCGGAGGCTTGGGAGAATCATCCATGGCGTTATAGCGTTCTTTTTGTGGCGGACAGATCAGGCCATTCTGAACAGAGCCGTTGTTCTGCCGGATCAGTTGCCAATCAAGCGCTCGCAGAGATCAATCAGTTTCATAATAAGGGTTGCCATATCCCAAGTGCTTCAGAATTTCCTTCTCCCGCCGTTCCATTATCGCAGCATCGGCGTCATTCTCATGATCGTAGCCCTGAAGATGCAGAACGCCATGTACGGCAAGGTGGGCGTAATGCGCGTCAAGACTTTTATGTTGCTGCTGTGCCTCATTCTCTATCACTGGCACACATAGCACAATGTCCCCGGTCAGAGGCCGCGTATCGCCATAGCCGAACGTCAGCACGTTGGTAGCATAATCCTTTCCCCGAAAATCGCGGTTAAGGCTCCGGCTTTCCGCTTCATCGACAATTCGCAGCACAATTTCCGCATCATGCACCAGGGCTGCTTTAACCCATTTGCGAAATTCGGACCGCACGGGCACATCGAGTCCGGAGATAGCATACTGTATCGCCAATTTCAGCCTTTTCCTGGAGCCGGCTTTTTCGGGAGAATCAGCTTCGCTGCGCCTGTTTTTCGTATTTTTCATAGGCATTTACAATTCTTTGAACCAGGGGATGCCGCACCACATCCTCCGCGCCAAAATAGGTGAACGCAATGCCGCGCACTTTTTCCAGAATTTGCCTGGCCTCGACGAGCCCGCTTTTCTGATGTTTCGCCAAATCAATCTGGGTAATATCCCCCGTTATGACGGCCTTCGAGCCGAAGCCGATACGAGTCAGGAACATTTTCATCTGCTCCGGCGTCGTATTCTGCGCCTCATCGAGTATGATGAATGACTGGTTCAGGGTGCGGCCGCGCATGAAAGCAAGGGGCGCAACTTCAATCGCACTGCGCTCGAATTGTTTGCCGGTCTTGTCGAATCCCATCAGGTCGTAAAGTGCATCGTAAAGCGGCCGCAAATAAGGATCGACTTTCTGCACCATATCCCCAGGCAAGAACCCAAGACGCTCGCCGGCTTCGACCGCCGGCCGCACCAGCACGATGCGTGCAACGATACCGCGCTCCAGCGCATCCACCGCGCTCGCCACGGCAAGATAAGTCTTTCCGGTACCCGCCGGACCAATAGAGAATGTTATGTCATGGGTCTGTATTTGATGGAGATATTCGATCTGGCGCGGCGTTCTTCCGCGCAAATCGCCGCGGCGGGTAAGCAGCGCCAGATCGGTTGCTTCGTTTGCATGATCCTCGACCGCGCTATGCTTCCTCGAGTGAGGATTCATCACTTCAATTAAGCCGAGCTGAATTTCCTCTATGCTCAGATGATGCTGAGCCTGGCTATAAAATCTTTGCAATGCCTCTGAAGCAAGTAAAGTTCGGGCGGTGCTGCCGCGTAAGACAAAATGTTCACCCCGGCGCGCAATAGTGACGTCCAGTACGGTTTCGATCTGCCTGAGATTTTCGTCCAGAACCCCGCACAGATTGGCAAGGCGCTGGTTATCGACTGGGGAAAAGGAAAGTTCGACGGGTTGGGGTTTCAACCTAAATCCGGTAGTTGGGCGGGATGGAGTGTGCCGTTTTTGGGGTGCAGGGCAAGGCGCAACGACGCGGAATGGTCATTCCATTCCAAGGAGTTGCAACGCAGCCATGCGCCCCAAAAAAATGCACAATCCATCCCGTAGCGAACTCACCATAAAGGTGAAGGTCAAGTGTTTCAAGTATTGTAAAAAGTGTCTGTGAATGATAGCGATAAACCAAAAAATGAGCGGTCAACTGCTGGATTTAGGTTCAACGGCTTGGCAAGTGATCGTGCAATGGCAATTTTTTAATTCTGGCAGCGACAGAAGTGGTTTGCAAGAAATGAAGATTCCGTGTGTTTATTTGAACCCTCCTTAGCTCCTACTCGACTTCACCTCGTAAGGAGTGTGATAAGGCATTGGTGATGGTTACATTTACGAATTGTCCTATCTTTTCACGATGTCCAGAGAAGTTCACCATGCGGTTGTTGTCTGTGCGCCCGCAAAGTTCATCGGCATTTTTTTTGGATGAACCTTCCACGAGGACGCGCTGGGTCGTACCAACCATGCTCCGGCTGATGGCCTGCGCCTGTTGCTCGACCGTTTTCTGCAAACACTGCAGCCGGCCAAGCTTGACCTCATACGCGGTATCATCGGGCAGGTCTGCGGCGGGTGTGCCTGGACGCGGACTATAGATAAAGCTGAAGGAATCATCGAAATTCATTTCCTCGACCAGTCTCATCGTGGCGGCAAAGTCAGCTTCGCTTTCACCTGGAAAACCAATAATGATATCCGAAGTAAGCGAAATGCCAGGCCGGGCAGCGCGCAGCCGGCGTATGATGGATTTGTATTCTAGGGACGTATAGCCGCGTTTCATCGCGGCAAGGATGCGATCCGACCCCGACTGGACCGGGAGATGCACATGGCTTACCAGCTTGGGTAATGTCTGATAAGCTTCGATCAGGCGCCTGGTGAACTCCTTGGGATGAGATGTGGTATATCGGATCCGTTCAATACCGGGAATCTCATGGATGTATTCGAGCAGTAACGCAAAATCGGCGGTTTCAGCCTCTTCACCATAATTTATCGTGCCGCGGTACGCGTTGACGTTCTGCCCAAGGAGCGTCACCTCCTTGACTCCCTGACTTGCCAGCCCGGCGATTTCTTCCAGCACATCACCGAATGGACGAGAAATTTCCTCGCCGCGCGTATAGGGAACCACGCAAAAGCTGCAATATTTGCTGCACCCCTCCATGATCGAAACAAAAGCGGTCGTCCCTTCGACACGCGCCGGAGGCAAATGGTCGAATTTTTCGATTTCGGGAAAAGAAATATCCACCTGGGGGCGGCCGGTGGCCCGGCGTGCGGAAATCAATTGGGGTAGCCGGTGCAGTGTTTGGGGGCCGAATACCAGATCGACATACGGCGCGCGCTTTACAATTTCCGCGCCTTCCTGGCTGGCAACGCAACCTCCTACTCCTATAAGCAGACCGGGATTATTTTTTTTCAGATACCGGACGCGTCCCAGATCGTGAAATACCTTCTCCTGGGCTTTCTCCCGCACTGAGCAAGTATTGAACAGAATGACATCAGCATCGGCCGGATTATCCGTCTTTTCCATGCCCTGCGCAGCGTGAAGCACATCGGCCATCTTCTCCGAGTCATACTCGTTCATTTGGCAGCCGAAGGTTTTGATATAGAGTTTCTTGGTCACTATTACTTCCAGTTTATCCTAAAGTTAAACCGGTTCCTCAGCGAAACCGCCTGGAATCATTCTGAAACAGTTTGAAGCAGTTTGAAATCCGCAAAAAAACGCTGCAATCTGCACATCCGGATTTTGGTTTATCCACTATTCCTAAGACCTGCTGCCACGCCATTGATGGTGAGTTGTATCGCCCGCTTGACCGCATCTGTCGCATCGCCCGAGCGATATCGCCGCAGCAGCTCTACCTGCAGGTGATTGAGCGGATCGATATAGGGTGTCCGGTTACGAATACTGCGGGCAAGCGTGGGATTATCCTGCAACAATTCGGTACGGCCTGAAACCGCGAACAACCATTTTACGCTGCAATCCCACTCGGCCTGAATACGGCCGAAAATTTTCTCTCGCAGTGCGGTATCACTGACCAGTTCAGCATAGCGTGAAGCGATGCCCATATCCGTTTTCGCAAGCACCATATCCATATTGGACAGCAGCGTTTGCATGAACGGCCACGTACGGTGCATTTCCCGAAGTAGCCCAAGCCCCTTCTCACCCCGCCCTTCCCGCTGGACAAACGCTTCCACAGCCGCGCCAAAACCGTACCAGCCCGGAATCATGGCGCGGTTCACGCTCCAACTGAACACCCAGGGTATGGCGCGCAGATCTTCTATCAGATCGGATTGCTTGCGCGATGGCGGGCGGCTGCCAATATTGAGTCCCGCGATTTCCCTTATGGGCGTTGATTCCTGAAAGTAGCGGTTAAATCCCGGTGTTTCATAAACCAGGTTGCGGTAAGCGGCAAGCGCATCTCGCGCCAGAACTTCCATAACCTCATAGTAATCGGCTGCCCGTTCTCCCAGCGTATCATGGCTCAGCAATGTGGCCTCTATGGTGGCGGCTACCAGCGTTTCCAGATTGCGCCGTCCGATTTCCGGATCGGAATACTTGCTGCCGATCACTTCACCCTGCTCAGTAATGCGTATCTGGCCGTTCACGCTATGCGGAGGCTGAGCCAATATCGCCTGATAGCTGGGGCCGCCGCCGCGCCCAACGGTACCGCCGCGCCCGTGGAACAGGCGCAACTCAATCTTGTGTCTGGCGAATACCTTGGTAAGTTCGGTTTCGGCTTTGTACAGCTCCCAGTTTGCGGCAAGAAAACCGCCATCCTTGTTGCTGTCGGAATAGCCGAGCATCACCTCCTGGACGTTATCACGCGAATCCAGGAGCTTTCGATAATAGGGCAACGAGAACAACTCGTCCATGACCTGCCCGCAGCCCCGCAAATCCGCAATCGTCTCAAACAGTGGAACGATGTTCACATATAGACGCGGCAGTTCCCCCGGCCGTAGCAGTCCGACTTCCTTCAATAACAACGCGACTTCCAGCACGTCCGAAACACCGTCGGTTTTGGAGATGACGTAGTTGGGGAGGGCAGCACGGCCGAACCTCCGCTGAATTTCGGCTGCGGCTTGCAGAATGCCCAGTTCGCTCTGGGTGAGTTCGGAATAGCTGAGATAGGGTGAGCGCAATAGGCGCGGACTGCTGATCTCGGCCAAGAGCCATTGTGTACGTTCCTCCTCGGCGAGTTTGGAATATTCCCTGCGCTGGGCGTCATAACCGAGTAATTCCGCCACAACCTGCTCGTGAATACTGCTGTGCTGGCGCATATCCAACGGCGCCAGGTGAAAGCCGAATACTTCCGCGGCGCGCCGGAGATGGCGCAGATCTCCTTTTGCCAGCAACCTCGATTTATGTTGCTTGAGCGACCGGATGACGATGTCGAGATCCTTGACGAATTCCATGCTTTCCGCGTAGGCTGGGGCTGGCGCGACAGGACGCCTTTGCCTGATCGCATGACCAAGCCCCTGGCTGGTCGCAGCAAGGCGGGCGTAAATACCGATAAGCGCGCGCCGGTAGGGCTCGTCAGCGCGGCTGGCCGCGCGATCGGGTGATGCCTCGGCCAGAGCCGCCAGCTCGTCATCCACGTCCACCAGGCGTTCCGTCAAGCTTAGCCTGCGGCCGATTCGGTGCACTTCACCCATATAAAAATCCAGCGCAAGCGCCGATTGACGCTCAGCCGCGTGCAAAATCACCTCATCGGTGACGAAAGGGTTCCCGTCCCGGTCGCTGCCTATCCAGCTACCGATATATAGAAATGGGGGAATATGGGGAGCGCTTGTCCCCATCCGGCGCTCTAGCAGATCTTCAATCTCGGCATACAGACGCGGTACTTCCGTAAGAAATGTATAATGATAATAAGCTAGGCCATTTTTGATTTCGTCATATACCGACAGGCGTTCCGAACGCAACATCCGAGTCTGCCACAATATCTGGATGGCGCTGCGCAGTCCCTCCTCATTATTGCGCAGCTCGTCCGGAGTAAGCTGCATGCGATCGCGTTCGTTCAACAAGTCGGCAATGGTCAACTGGCAATCGAGCATGCTCCGTCGCTGCACTTCGGTTGGGTGCGCGGTCAAAACGGGGGAAACCAGCGCCTTGGCAAAAAATCGGCCTAGCGCGGCACCATCCGCTCCGCTGGAAAAGACCCGATCCAGCGCCAATGCAACGCTGCCTGCCTGAGGGGGGGATCCGGCTCGAAGATGGGTACGGCGGCGCCGGTTATGATGCATATCCTCAGCAATGTTGGAAAGCTGTGAAAACTGGCTGAACGCGCGTACTACCGCCACAGTCGCTTTATTGCTGAGCTGGTTCAGGATCATATCCAGTTCGTGCCGGGCCTTGGGATCCTGCTCGCGCCGGAAGCGAATCGCTGTTTGGCGGATGTTTTCGACGAGTTCAAAAGTCGGCTCACCTTCCTGCTCACGCAGCGTATCACCCAGCATTCGCCCAAGCAGACGGATATCGTCCCGCAGAGGATCATCCTTGACTGAACTGTCTGTATGATCCGACTGATTTTTTTCGAAACCTTCGCTTTGAGAAACCAGCGATCTCATGACAGAACCTCTTTCGGAACGCAGACCATGGCCGTCGTGACCACTTGAGTCCGGGTTGGCGTCTGGCATGCTAAAATGTGCATCGGCGTCGATTCCGCAATTTTTCCAACGTAATGATAATGCCTAATTCATCCATACCTTTAAAAATTATTATCGCTACACGGGAAAGTGTTCTTGCCTTGTGGCAGGCGAATTTCATCCGGGACCGGCTGGCAGAATTATACCCGCAAACCGAATTCAGCATATCCGGGATGACGACGCGCGGAGACCAGATACTCGATAAGTCTCTCTCCAAAATTGGCGGCAAGGGATTATTCATCAAGGAGCTGGAACAGGCGCTGGAAGAGGGGCGGGCCGATATCGCGGTGCATTCGATGAAGGATGTTCCGATGGATCTGCCGCCCGGGTATGCGCTGGCAGCCATCGCGGAACGCGAAGACCCGCGCGATGCTTTCGTTTCGGCTCGCTATGCCGGCCTTGATGCGCTTCCAGCGGGGAGCATCGTCGGGACTTCCAGCCTGCGGCGGGAAAGCCAGTTGCGCGCGCGCTTCCCCCATCTGAAAGTCCAGCCCCTGCGCGGCAACGTGCAGACCCGGCTGCGTAAGCTGGATGAAGATCAGTTTGCAGCGATCATTCTTGCGGCTGCGGGTTTGAAACGGCTGGGGCTGGCTCATCGCATCACTGCATTTCTGAGTCCCGAACTGAGTCTGCCGGCAGTAGGCCAAGGCGCGCTGGGAATTGAATGTCTTGCCGCGCGGACTGATTTGATCGAGCTTGTGCGACCTCTGCATCACCTTCAGACAGCTCAATGTGTCGAGGCCGAGCGTGCCATGAGCCGAACTCTGGGCGGAAGCTGCCAAGTCCCCCTGGGCGGTTTTGCTGAAATTACCGGAGAAGCGCTCCGACTGCGCGGATTTGTCGCCAGACCGGATGGAACGCGAATTATAAGTGATGAATTGAGCGGCGAGCGCGAGCGCGGAACCGATATCGGGGCACAATTGGCGCGAAATTTGAAGGCACGGGGCGCGGAGGCCATCCTGGCGGCGCTGGAACTTGAACCGCCCGAGCCCATAAGTCACCCCTGAGTTCACCCATGAGTTCATCCGTGAGCCGTCCGTGATCAAACCGCTGACCGGGATTACCGTCCTGGTCACGCGTCCGGCGCATCAGGCGGGCGGACTTGCTGACAGGATATGTGCGGCGGGGGGAACCCCCATTTTGTTTCCGGTGCTTGAAATTCTGGATGTGGCGGACCGACGTTTCCTGCTGGAGCTGATCGGGCGTCTGGATGAATTCGATCTGGCTATCTTCATCAGTCCCAACGCTGTCAGCAAGGCAATGAACCTGATAGACAGGCGTTCATTACCGCCTCGATTGAGGTTCGCGGCGGTTGGCCAGGGAACCGTAAAAACATTGGAGAAGTTCGGCATTGATGCGGTCATCGCGCCGACGACGCGTTTCGATAGCGAGGCTTTGCTCGATATGGTGGAATTGAAGCAGGTGGAGGGCAAGCACGTCGTTATTTTTCGGGGCGACGGAGGACGCGAGCTACTGGGTAAAACCCTGCTGGAGAGAGGCGCAACGCTTGAGTACGCCGAATGTTATCGTCGCGCCAAACCGTCTGCTGATACCGCTTCGCTATTGAAAGCCGGAGCGAGCGGCGCAATCAGCGCGATAACCATAACCAGCAGTGAAGGTTTGCGCAATTTGTTCGACATGATTGGCGAACCGGCTTCTGCCTGGCTCAGGCAGGCACCCTTGTTTGTGTCCCACGAGCGTATAGCCGAGATTGCGAGAAAACTTGGATGCGCTCACGTGATTCTTACCTCTGCCGGAGATGACGGCTTACTTGAAGGCTTATCAAATTATTTCCGGGGAGAAGCTCATGGCGAGGATTCAGTTTCACCGAAACCATGAGTACTGAAATACCATCCGAAATAACACCGGCCGAAGCATCCGAGTCGCAGGGGATGCGCAAGGACTCGGGCAAGGAATCGGGCAAAGAGCCACGCAAAGGATTGCGTAACAGGTTACCGCAGCGCATCAATCCTGTTTTGCTTCTTATTATAATCCTTGTTCCAGTTATAGCTTGGCAGTGGTACGACACACGTGAGCAAATCGCGGGGCTGCAGCACGAGTTGGCAAAGCGGCTGGCCGAAGCAGACGCTTCAGGTAAGGAATCGCGCAATATCGCGGGTGACGCAGCCGAGGCAGGGCGCCGGGCGGAAACAAAGCTCAGTCTGCTCGAGGGCAGGTTGGCTGAATCGCAGAGCCAGCAAGTGGCGCTGGAAGCGTTGTATCAGGAGCTCACGCGTAACCGCGATGAGGCAACGCTGGAGGAAGTCGAGCAATTACTGCTCATTGCCAATCAACAGCTTCAGCTGGCAGGAAACGTCAAAGCTGCTCTGATAGCCATGCAAGAAGCCGACGCCCGGCTGCAGCGCATTGATCGCCCGCAGTTGACGCCCTTGCGCAAGATTCTTTCCAAAGACATGGATCTCCTGAAAGCCGCGCCGTATGTGGATACGGTTGGTATTAGCGTGCGTCTCGACAATCTCGCTGCCGCGGTGGATAAATTGCCGCTGGCGATGGAACTGCGCCCGGGAGCGAGCCCTCACCGCCGCGAGACACTGCCAGGCGAAAGCGCTTGGCTGAAATTTGCCCGTGAAACATGGGAGGATATGAAGCAACTGGTCCGTATTCAAATCATGGATAAACCGGACGTCGCACTGCTGTCTCCATCACAAGCTTATTTTCTGCGCGAAAATTTGAAGCTGCGCCTGTTATCTGCCCGGCATGCGCTGCTCGCGCGCGATGGACCGAGCTTCAAAGCCGATCTTGATGCTTCCATAGATTGGATCAGCCGATACTACGACAACAAATCGGAACCGGCGGCTAGCATGCTCGGGACTTTGCGCGAGCTGCGCGACAGCGATGTCGGGGTCGAATTGCCGCGCATTTCAGCGAGTCTCGATGCCGTGCGTAATTATCGCCTTGCACGAGACCGGGGAACCAGATGAAGGCGGCCAGATGAAGGCGGCATTCTGGCTGTTGGCATTATTCGGCGTTGCCGTGGCAGCGACGCTAGCGGCCAAATATAACAATGGCTATGTGTTGGTAGTGGCGCAACCTTATCGAATCGAACTTTCCCTAAACTTATTGATAGTGCTGCTGTTGGCGGCTTTTTTTGTCGCTTATCTCTTGATGCGGCTGGCGGTCATCACTCTGGGACTGCCAAGGGAAGTTAGTGAATTCCGGTTGCGCCGCCGGCGCGAAAAAGCACGCAAGGCGATGCTGGATGGGCTGAGGGCATTCCTGGAAGGGCGTTACGCCAAGGCCGAGAAGGCTTCCGCCACCGCACTGGAATTAAAGGAATCTCCTATGGTTGACGCGATCAACGCAGTGGTTGCAGCGCGTTCCGCACATGAACTGAGGAGATATTCCGAACGGGATGAGTTCATTGCCCTGGCGGAAACCAGTGCGCCGAAAGAAACTTCGCTCAGATTGATAACTCAAGCCGAATTGCTGCTGGATGAACATCGCTCCGAGGAAGCGCTGCAAATACTGCAAACGCTGCGCGCTACCGGAGGACGGCAACACTCGGCGGCCCTGCGACTGGAACTGAAAGCGCAGCAGCAATTGGAAAATTGGGATACGGTGCTGAATCTGCTCGGGGAACTGGAACAACGTGATGGGCTCGACCAGATGTTATTGAAGCAATTACGGCGCCATGCTCATGTGCGAAATCTTAAAAGAAAAATGCTGGATCCGCAGGCGTTGCGGGAGTATTGGCAGTCGATATCTACAGCGGATAAAAAAGACAGCAAACTTGTGGCCGCCGCTGCGCACGCTTGTACGGCAATAGGAGACTATGCGACAGCCCGCCAGATTATCGAGCGGAGCCTGGACAAACAATGGGATTCCGAATTGGCCGAGCGATATGGGGAGTGCATCGAGAAGGATGCAATAAGCCAGATCGAACGTGCCGAGGACTGGCTGAAATCTCATCCCAATGACGCATGCCTGTTGCTTGCTCTGGGCAAATTGTGCATTCACAGCGGGCTGTGGGGCAAAGCACAAAATTATCTGGACGCCAGCCTGTCAGTCGAGCCGGGATATCCCGCTCATCTCGCGTTGGCACAATTAAACGAGAAAATCGGCCGGCCTGAACTGGCAAAGGAGCATTACAATAGGGGGCTGGAGCTTGCGTTGAAGAGGTTGGAAGCGTTGGGGCAGCGGCAGCTTGTGGCTGAGGCTGGATGAACCGGATGACCTGCCAGTTTTGAAATACGGCGTTTTTCTCACCAGCCGGGCAAGAAGCTCGGGGATAAAGATCAAGGCCTTGGGTTCATCTGGGATAGGCTGGGGAAGCAGTAAACGCATCGGAAAAAAATTCATTTTCCGGCAGCCCCCGCGATGAGGTAAAGTCCCTGTGGGCGGCTTCAACCATTGCAGGCGCGCCACAGGCATATACCTGATACCCGGAGAGATCACTGAAATCCTGCAATACGGCCTGATGCACCAGACCGCTTCTCCCGTTCCAGTTATCGGCCGGCAGCGCCTCCGACAGTACCGGAATAAACCGGAAATTGTCGTGCTCCCGTTGCCAGCTTTCCGGAAGATTCGCCATATAAAGGTCGGCTTTGGTGCGGTTACCCCAGTAGAGCGCCATTTTACGGGTACTGCCCCGGCTATTGACGTGAAAGACATGCTCAAGGATGCCTTTGACCGGCGCGAAACCGGTGCCGCTGGCGACGAATATAATGGGTTTATCGGAGTCTTCGCGCAGAAAAAATGTGCCGAGCGGACCCTCGAAGCGCAAAATATCCCGCTCTTTCATACGCGTGAATACATGCTCGGCAAACGTCCCGCCGCGATAGTTGCGCACGTGCAGTTGCAGCAGTTCATCGTCATGGGGTGCATTGGCCAACGAAAAGCTCCGCCGCTTCCCGTCTTTCATGAGAATGTCGATATATTGACCCGCCAGAAACTGCAGCCGTTCATTGGTGGGAAGCTTGAGGTATATAATCATTACATCCGGCGCGACGTGCTCCATTTTTTGAACACGGCAGGGCAAGGTTTTTATCTTGATATCCTTGATTGCTCCAATCTCCCGGCATTCGATCACAAGCTCGGATAGGGGCACAGCGCAGCAAAAAAGCGCCATTCCTGCCTGCTTTTCTATTTCCGTGAGCGTGGCCGCGTTATAGCTGCCATAGTCGACGGCTCCCTGTACGATCTTCCCCTTGCAGGTTCCGCAGGCGCCGTTGCGACAACCGTAGGGCAACGGAAAGCCCTCGCGAAGCGCGGCTTGTAGCACAGTTTCGCCCGGTTGGGCAAAAAGGACATGTCCGCTCGGCTTGATCGTGATCTGATGGGGCATGTGTTATGGATGAGTCGGCAAATAAAAATAGGGATAAAAAAATAAAAAAAGGATAGGCGGCTAAGTGAACACACCGAAACGAACGCTCCTGATTGTGGGCTGCGGCGACATTGCGTTGCGCGCGGCGCCTTTACTATGGGCGCATTACCGCTTGCTGGGCCTGTACCGGAGGCCGGAGAGCCGCGCCACATTGCGTTTGCACAACATTATGCCCGTGTATGGGGATCTCGATATGCCGGGCAGCCTCGGCAAGATTTCGGGCATAGCTCATGCAGTGCTGCATTTGGCGCCGCCACCAGATCATGGCCAGCAGGATTCGCGTACCGCCAATCTTCTGGCAGCGCTGACCGGAAGGCCCAAAAAAATAAAGGGAGCAATCTTACCACAACGGTTTGTGTACATCAGTACCAGCGGAGTATACGGAGATTGCCAGGGTGCTCTCATAGATGAAACCCGCCTGATCACTCCTCAAAGCGGGCGCGCGCTACGCCGCGCCGATGCCGAAAGACGGGTACGCGGGTGGGGACTGCGCAATGGCGTAAACGTTTCAGTACTTCGCGTACCCGGGATTTATGCGTTGAACCGTTTGCCGCTTGCACGCCTGCGCAAAGGCTGCCTGTCACTCCTGCCGGAGGAGGATAGCTATACCAACCACATCCATGCTGACGATCTTGCCCGTATCGTTGGTGCGGCGTTGCGCTACGCCAAACCCGGGCGTATTTACCACGCCTGCGACGACTCGAACCTGAAGATGGGCGAGTATTTCGACATGGTGGCGGACCGGTTCGGCCTGCCCAAGCCAGGAAGAATTTCGCGTGCCCAGGCCGAGAGACATATATCGCCAGGTATGTTTTCTTTCATGAGGGAGTCCCGGCGCCTGATGAATACCCGTATAAAGCACGAATTGGGCATAAGTCTCCGCTACCCCACCGTGGCTGAATGTTTAGCG
>CAVUXR010000036.1:0-16414 GCA_963745455.1 uncultured beta proteobacterium | reverse complement strand
GTCAAAAAAGGAGGGACGGCGAAAGGAAAGGCAGTATTGCGGAATTTGATAGCGGGAATAAAAGATGAGTAACGGAGAGGCGTTTGGACACCCCGGCTCTCTACCTAACTGGACATCGAGCGCTAAACAGGGAATCGGAACGGCGCTATCAGCGGCGTCACCCGTCTGGTTTACGCTGGGGCACGGAATTCTCAACTAAATATACTTTCCGGGCGTGGACACGGCCAACACGCGCGATGCGCAATATCTTGTGACGGATGACGCAAGCTTCATGCACGAAGAGAAGCGCGACATGAAGCATTGCGTGGACTATTCCGACAACCGTTCTTTAACCTTCCGTCAGACCAATACCGACCGCCGAGGCCATTATCGCATCATTAAAGAGACCATTACCGACCATCCATGCGCCAGTGGTTCTGGTGCATACGCGCTTCGAGCCGTTGCGGCCCGAAGCGGACAGTTACCATATTTATACCTTGGTCGCGCCGCATATTGGTAATCAGGGACGAGGTAATTCGGGACGGTGCGTAACTGTCGACGGAAGAGATTGCCTAGTCGCGGAACGGGCGGGGAAAGCATTGGCGGTCGTCGCTTCCATTCCCTTCTCAAGACGTTCATGCGGTTTTGTTGGCGCAAGCGATGGCTGGACTGATTTGCACGACAACTTCCGGATGGACTGGGAGTTCTCTTCAGCCACCGACGGTAATGTCGCCCTGCTAGGCGAACTGGATATCCGGCATGGACGTGAATGGGTGCTTGCCATTGGCTTCGGTTCATCGGGCGAAGAGGCGGCGCATATAGCCATCAAGTCGCTGACCCGCGGATGGAAGCGCGCTTATAAACGATACCTTCAGGGCTGGCATGCATACTGCGATTCCCTGACCGATCTCAGCGCGTGAGCGGCCGACGGCGGCCGCACTTATTATACCAGCGCTATGCTGATACGCGCGCATGAAGATCGGCTGCACCCTGGAGCGATTTGCGCCTCACTGTCCATCCCCTGGGGGGAAGTCCATGGCGACCAGGATGTTGGCGGCTACCATCTGGTCTGGCCGCGTGACCTGGTGCAGGCGGCTACCGCCGCGCTGGCCGCGGGGGACGTTGCGCTGCCGGTGCGCGTGCTCCGCTATCTGGCCTCGATACAGTACGAGGATGGCTGCATGCCGCAGAATTGCTGGGTGGACGGCCGTCCGCATTGGCGCGGCATTCAACTGGACGAGGTCGCGTTTCCAATTATGCTGGCCTGGCACTTGTACGACAAAGGACTGCTCGGCGGATTCGATCCCTTTCCCATGGTAAAAGCGGGGGCGGCTATATTATTAAATGGGGCCCCAGCTCGCCGCAGGAACGTTGGGAAGAAGATGCGGGCATTTCGCCCTCGACCCTTGCAACATTGATCTCCGCGCTGGTTTGCGCGGCGGACATCGCCACGATGCGCGGTGACAGAAAAATGGCAAAACTTTGCCTGAACGTGGCGGATTACTGGGCTGTCAACGTGGAGCGCTGGACGTACACGACCAATGGTTCGATCCTTGAGGGGCATCCCGAGTATTACGTACGCATCAGCTCTGTCGACAAGAGAACAAATTCCGGCATCCAGGACCCGAATAAGGGCTATGTACAAATCAAGAATCTGCCGGGCGGGGCCGAACGATATCCAGTCAACGAAATTATCGGAGGCGGATTTCTGGGGCTGGTCCGTTACGGCATTCGCCGCTCCGGCGACGAGCATGTACTTAAAACGCTGGCTGTTTATGATGAAGCATTAAAGGTGGAAACACCTTACGGGCCCGGTGGCATCGGTACAACCATGATGGGTACGGGCAAAAAGCAAACGGAGATCCTTATGATGGCACGGGAGTTGGACGGCTCTGGCCCTTGCTGACGGGCGAGCGCGGCCATTATGAAATCGCTGCGGGCGGTGTAGCCTATAAATATATCAGGACAATGGAAGCTTTTGCGAATGGGTGTGCGCTTATTCCGGAACAAGTATGGGATACCCCCGATATTCCCGCCAAGCATATGCTGATAGGGCGTCCGACTGGCTCAGCCATGCCGCTCGTCTGGTCTCATGCGGAATATATCAAACTGCTGCGCTCGGAGCGGGATGGGACAGTCTTCGATTTGATAGCCCCGGTACGAAAACGCTATATCGATGATGGAGCGACTACGGACTTTCAGGTTTGGACGTTCAAGCAGAAACTGGGGGAATTCTCCCGCGCGGCCGTTGCGCATGGAGGTGTATGCGGCGGCGCGCCTGCATTGGACCGCGGACGACTGGGCAACCGTTGAAGATACCGAGATGTCCGACGCTGGCTTGGGTGTTTATATGCATGAATTCGGAAGAGGCAATTCGATCATGCGTACCACGCTCAAATTTACTTTTTATTGGCACCAGGGGCACGATGGGAAGGCCGCAACTTCAGTCTGGTGAGTTCTTACAGAAAGGCTCGCCCCGGCGCCTCATGCGGAGAAATCGAGCGCCGAGGAGAACGAAGCTCGACAAAACGGCAGTATTTGAGCCTGCACTGGACTGAGTTATAAGAAGGTACGCAAAAGTCGGATAGGTAAGGTAACACGGATTTTATAGCGGCTCGCGTGGAGAACTCCTGTGCCAAGCATGCGGATCGCGGTCGGAATTCGGCGATAGTAGAAGGCGATGATTTCAACGCAAGACTGATCATTCTTGACAGGAGGAATGGCAGATGAACAGTCCGCTGGACATAAACGCTGGGTCATTGCTGACGGTTATATTCCGCCCGCCAGCACGGGCACCAGCAGACCATTGGTGAGCCATGACGCGATATGCATCCTTAATTGCGGCAACGAGGATGCCCACATCGATGTCACGATTTTCTTCTCCGACCGGAAACCGGCCGGGCCTTACCATATCGCTGTCAATGCATTGCGGACCAAGCATGTCCGTTTCAATGAACTGACCGATCCCGAACCCGTCCCGCACGATACCGATTACGCAAGCGTCATTGAATCGGACGTTCCCATCGTGGTGCAGCACACACGCCTGGATTCCCGCCAGTCCGCCCTGGCCTTGATGACCACGATTGCCTATCCGGCATGACAGGAATTAACGAGAACGCTTATGTCCGCCGTTTTTAGCTGCGACCTGGCCGCACCTGCGATAGAGCTGCCACACTGCTGGGAGCATACCGTAGGCAGCGATCACGCTCTCATGGCCCTGCGTGCGGACTGGCAGGCCCAGCTTAAGAAAGCGCATGACGAGCTGGGCTTTCGCTACGTCAGATTTCACGGCATTCTCGATGACGATATCGGCACACTGGTCTGTGAGCACGACGAGCTCATCTATTCCTTTTTCAATAGCGACCGGATCTTCGACTTTTTGTTGAGTATTGGCATGAAGCCATTCGTCGAACTGTCGTTCATGCCGACCGCATTGGCATCCGGCAGTGCGACCGTCTTCAGATATAAGGGAAACATTACGCCTCCAGGGGATTACTCGCAGTGGACAACACTGATCAGGAAACTCGTTAGCCACTGGGCGGAACGCTACGGTGTAAAAGAGCTGCGACAGTGGTTTTTCGAAGTCTGGAATGAGCCGAACCTTGAAAGCTTCTGGACCGGAAGCCAATCGGACTATTTCAGGCTCTACCAGTTCGCCGTAAAGGCAATCAAGGCTGTGGACGACAAGCTGAAGGTAGGCGGCCCGGCTACGGCGAACAATGCCTGGGTGGCTGACTTTTTGGGCTTCTGCGACGCTAACAATGTTCCTGCCGATTTCATCAGTACCCATCATTATCCCACCGATGCTTTTGGCAAGCCCGGCGATGACACCGAAACCCAGCTTGCGAAGAGCCGGCGAAGCGTACTGCGGGAAGAAGTGGAGGGTGTTCGCGCCTTGGCGCAAGGCAAGCCGCTTTACTATACTGAGTGGAACTCCTCGTCCAATCCGCGCGACCCCATGCATGATGAACCCTACGCTGCGGCGTTTGCAATCAAGACCAGTCTCGAAGCCGCCCGATTGGCGGAAGCGCACAGCTATTGGACCTTTTCAGATATTTTTGAGGAAAATTATTTTCCGTCGGTGCCGTTCCACGGAGGTTTCGGCTTGCTTAACCTATACGGTATCCCAAAACCCGTTTACCGCGCTTATCAATTATTGCATGAGCTCGGCAACAAGCAGGTGCCGGTGGATGGCGTGCATTCGACGGTCGATACCTGGGTCATAAAAGACGGCAATGAGGATGACGACAGGGATGATAATGAGCTCACTGTGTTGTGCACGAATTGGGGTTTGCCTCGCCATCCGATTGCACGCGAGCGGATTCGCATATTCCTGAACCATGCGCCCCGTCCGGTTGCCGTAAATATCCGCCGCATCGATGGGAAGAATGCGAACGCAAAAAGCGCATGGGTCAGGATGGGTGAACCAGAATACCTGTCTGACAAGCAGGCCCGGCGATTATATGCCGCCTCCGAGCTTAAACCGCATTCGATGCGTTATAGCTACGCAAGTGACACCATTGGTATTGCGTTTACCCTGGCGCCTCAGTCCGTGGCCGCGGTATCCCTCCAACTGAAGCGGCGCGGCAAGCATTCTTCGGCTCGGCGGCGGCATGAATTCCTTTCCGGAAGCATCCCGAGATGAGAGCCATCCAGTCAGGATTCTTTTCCGGCTCTACGCCAATACGGGGGTATGGGTATGTGATGGTCCTGATCGGGCTGTCAACCGCTTCGGCCCTATACATGGCTCCGGCCGCATGCATGGCCGAGACGCTGGATGCGCCGTTGAATTACTTCCTGCATAGTTTTGGTCCCGCAGCCCGGCCCACGATGTACCTTGGCTGGGTGCTCGCAGGAGTCTCAGCCGCGGTATGTTTCATTATCGCCGTTCCTGCTGATCACGGCGTTGTACCGTAAACGCCCGGCCTCGGATCCTCGTGCGATCGGCCGTGAAGGTGGAGGACTTCAATGGATTTATATCGGCACAGGGATCTCTACCTGTGTGCTCGCCGGGCTGGTGGTTTATTCGCTAATGGTCCTGAATGCCGTTGCCAAACCACCGGAAGCCCCGGCCGTTACGCTGACCGTTACCGGCTATGATTGGTGGTGGAAAGTCGAGTATGAGCATTCCGATCCGACACAACATTTTGTTACCGCCAATGAAGTGCATATTCCGGTGGGCCAACCCGTTCTCGTCAAATTGAAAAGTGCCGACGTCATTCACGCCTTTTGGGTGCCGACACTCGCGGGAAAAACCCAGATGATTCCCGGTCTGATAAATCAGAATGGATCCAGGCGGATGTGCCCGGCACGTATACCGGACAATGCACCCAGTATTGCGGCGCGGCTCACGCCCATATGGGTTTCGAGGTTATTGCGGAAGATGCTGCAGATTTTGATAGATGGCAAGACGCTCAGCGCCAGTCTAGCTTCATTGGCGTCCGTACCGGAAGATGACCCCGGATACAAACTGTTCATGGACCGCTGCGCCGGCTGCCATGCGATTCGCGGCACGGATGCCCGCGGCACTCATGCGCCCGACCTGACCCACCTGAAATCGAGGCGGCGGCTTGCAGCGGGATTGTTGACCAATACGCCCGATCATTTGATGAATTGGATCACTCATGCGCAACAGCTCAAGCCGGGGTCGCGCATGCCGAGCATTGACTTTGTCGGAAGCGGAAAGCTCTGCACTCGCAGTATTTTTGTCGAAGCTGGAATAACCCGCATATTTCACCGACGATCAACTGCTAGATCCGGTTAAGCAGACACTGAAATGAGCGGAATAAACCATGGCTAGCGCAGACATCACGCAACACCCGACCGACGATGATCTGGTCCGCTTGCCGGAAGTTGGCCGCGCGCCGGCCGGTTCGGAAATCGAAGCGAAGCTCGCCGAAATATGGGAATCGGCGCCTGGATGGCGCGGATGGCTCTCAACAGTGGATCATAAAGCCATCGGCCTGCGGTATATCGTTACCGCTTTTCTTTTTCTGATAATAGGCGGTGTCGAGGCACTGCTCATACGGCTGCAACTGGCTCGGCCCGATCAGACATCTGCTGACTCCCGAACAATATAATCAGCTTTTTACCATGCACGGCGTGACGATGATCTTTCTGTACTCACTGCCGATATTGTCGGGATTTTCGAATTACCTCTGGCCTCTATTGCTGGGTTCGCGGGACATGGCTTTCCCCCGCCTCAATGCGCTTTCCTACTGGATCTTCCTGTTTGCCGGCATTTTCATGTATGTGAGTTTTCCCCTTGGCCAAGCGCCCGAATGCGGGCTGGTTCAACTATGTCCCTTTTTCCGGGCCCATGTATAACACGGGACCCAATATTGATGTCTTTGCGCTCGGCATGGTGCTGCTGGGCATATCCACATCAGTCGGATCGGCGAATTTCGTCGTGACGCTATTCAGGATGCGAGCGCCAGGCATGACGATAAACCGCGTGCCGATTCTGGTCTGGGGCACGCTCACCGCGTCCGTGGCCAATCTTCTGGTAATACCCTCGGTCAGCCTGGCGTTTTTTCTGTTATGGCTCGACCGGCAGATCGGCACCCATTTTTTTGACGTGGCCAACGGAGGTAAACCGTTGCTCTGGCAACACCTGTTCTGGATTTTCGGCCATCCATGGGTTTATGCCATCGTGCTTCCGGCCATGGGTATCGTATCCGATGCGCTGCCGACATTCTGCCGGCGCCCGCTGGTGGGCTACACTGCGATGGCGCTGGCCACCATGGCCGTCATGCTGATCGGTTTCGAGGTCTGGATCCATCATATGTTCGCAACCGGGCTGCCAACAGTTGCATTGTCGATTTTTGGCGCGGCCAGCATGGTGATTTCAATCCCGAGCTCGGTAGCCGTGTTTGCCTGGATCGCAACCATCTGGCTGGGAAGGCCAGTCTTCAAGACGCCGTTTCTATTTTTCGCCGGGTTTGTGATGCTGTTTGTGATCGGCGGCTTGTCCGGCGTGATGACAGCAGCGGTACCGCTTGATTGGCAGCTTAACGAAACCTATTTTATCGTTGCGCACCTGCATTATGTCCTGCTTGGCATTAACGTATTTCCGGTGGTAGGCGGCATTTATTACTGGTTTCCAAAATTCACCGGCCGGATGATGGACGAAAAGTTGGGCAAATGGAGCTTCTGGGTCATGTTCATCGGTTTCAATGCGGGGTTCTTCCCCATGCATTGGGCCGGCCTGCTCGGTATGCCCCGGCGCATCTATACTTATTCATCCCGGATGGGGTGGGATGGCGTCAATATGATCACCTCGATCGGCTCATTTGTGTTTGCGATTGGCGTCCTGATCTTTTTGATCAACGTCGTCATCAGTCTCAAGCGCGGAGCCCTGGCCGGTCCGAACCCATGGGATGCGGCAACGCTGGAGTGGGCAACATCGTCGCCACCGCCTGCCTATAATTTTGCCGTGATTCCTACTGTGGCAAGCCGCCATCCGTTATGGGAGGATCGGCTGGACGAAGGCAGGGGGCGTTCCAATTTCACGGAAGGTCTTTTGCTTGCTGAAGGTCGCGAGACGATCAGTACTTCTCCAATCGATGCCAAGCCATTGGCCATCCTTAAAATGCCCGATGACACCTACACGCCCTTTTTTCTCGGCCTGTTCATTTCCCTGCTGTTTGTCGGCCTGCTTCTGCATTGGTGGCTGTTCACCGCCGCGGCCGCTATGGCGGGAAGCCTGGCGCTGGTCGTATGGCTGTGGCCCACGAAAGCCCTCGCTCAACGCGCAATGCCGCAAGGAGATACCAGTGGCTGAGCCAGTGCAACTCCAGCGTGAACGGTTGCCTGTGGGAAGTGCCGGGAAGCTTTCGGGAGGCTGGTGGGGAGTGCAGACATTGATCGTAACTGAAGCCTGCCTGTTCGGGTATCTGTTGTTCTGCTATTTCTATCTGTCGGCTCAAACCGAGCAGGCATGGCCGCCGGAAGGCTTGCCCAGCCTGCTCGTTCCCGGCATCAATACCGCTTATTCTGCTCGCCAGCAGCGCTTGTGTCTGGGCTGGTGAGCGCGGGATTCATCAAAGCCGAACGGGCTGGGGTATCGCCGGCTTGATAGCCGCGATTGTGCTGGGTACCTGTTTCGTCGCGATCCAGCTTATCGAATGGAGTAACAGATCTTACGGCATGACTACGCACTTGTATGGATCGCTCTATTTTACGATCACCGGATTTCATATGGCCCACGTCATCATAGGATTGGCCGTGCTGTCGCTCCTGCTGGTGTGGGCAGCGCTCGGTTATTTTGATAGCAAACGTTACGCGGCCATGACAATCGGCGGAGCTTATTGGCATTTCGTGGATGTCGTCTGGCTGTTCGTTTTTTCAACCTTATACCTGTTCCCGTATATTTAAAAGGCGCTGTGTTGAAAATGGGCTCTGCCGCTAACCGAAACACTCCGGCTCAAACACCGTTCTTTTGATCGCCATCCAATGGCTAGAACATTGATTGCGCTATTCGGCGCACCCGCCGCCTGGGTCATGCAAATGTCATTGAGTGAACCCATCGCGGCTTATGCCTGCTATCCGCATGAGGTGCCGCTTTCGGCCCCGCTCTGGGTCGAATTGTCTTTGATTCTCGGAACAGTCAGCCTGGCTTGCCTGGCGGCTGGTTTGTTCTCCGGGTATGTAGCATGGACCTTCTGGCGATACACGGGCGGTTCATCGGGCGGTGGGGCGGGCGGTACGGCCACAGCGGCCACGGGGATAAATGGCAGCCAGGGCGCCGCGGTCGACGGCGGACAGAACCATTTTTTGGCAATGATCGGATTGATGTCGAGTTCTTTATTCATCATCGCAATTATCTTTACATGTTGCGCCATTTTTTTGGTGCCACCTTGTAGCGCCTGGGCTTAAGAGGCTGATTCAAGGCTTCAAAGCCCGGACCAATAGCGTGCTTGCCGGACGAGGCCGCAAAGTCCTCAACCCGGCTGGCATCTGGAGTCGCTTGTTATGGATTCAATCAGCCGGACGGGGCCTAAAACTGCTGATCGGACGGGGCGCAGAACTACTGGCTGTTGCTCGTGGATTATTCTATTCACGATTGTCACAGCCGCTCAGGCCGCGACTCCTGACCCCAGTCCCGATCTGGTGGCCCGCGGTGCATATCTCGCCAAGGTCGCGGATTGTGCAGGTTGTCATACCGCCGGGCCGGGTCACCCGCCTTTTGCCGGCGGGCTGGCAATCAGTTCTCCGTTCGGACCCATTTATTCGACCAATATCACACCTGATCCGGTTTTCGGAATAGGCAACTATAGTTATGAAGATTTCAGCCGCGCACTTCGCGAGGGAATTGCAAGGGAGGAAAGACGTCTTTATCCAGCCATGCCTTATCCCTCTTTCGCCGCGATATCGGACGGCGACGTACAGGCGTTGTACGCCTATTTCATGAAAGGCGTGAAAGCGGTCAACCAGAAGCCGCCACAAACACGCATTACCCTTCCCTTTCAATCAGCGCTGGGTATTTCGATTCTGGAACGCGGCATTCGGTAATAGCGGACGCTATCAACCAAACGCGGATCACAACGCCAAGTGGAATCGCGGCGCCTATCTCGTGCAAGCGCTGGGGCATTGCGGCGCCTGCCATACTCCTCGCGGTTTTGCTTTCCAGGAAAAAGCCTATTCCGAATCATCGCCCGACTACCTGAGCGGCGCGGTTATCGACAACTGGTTTGCAGGGAACCTGACCGGAGATCGCGCGTCCGGCCTGGGCAGATGGACCGAAGCGGAGATTTCCGAGTTTCTGCAGACAGGCCATAATGGTCATACGGTTGCGTTTGGCAGCATGGTGCTGGTTATCGAAAATGGTACGCAGCATCTACAAAAAGAAGACCTGGATGCGATTGCACACTATCTCAAATCATTGGGAGCTAAACAGGGAAAGTCATCCTTCGTGCCCCGCGAGGCATCCATCTCGAAGATCCAGATCGGATTCCCGATAGAGACTTTTGAGCGCCCCGGAGAGGGGGTATATGCCGGATTCTGCGCCAAGTGCCATCACGCCAATGGCACAGGAAAAGCGCCGGAGATTCCACGGCTTGCCGGCAGCCCTATGGTCCTCTCGGAGAATGCTTCCTCCCTGATCCGCCTGATGCTGGAAGGCGGCAAAGGCCCGGTGACCAAACACGGACCGAAACCGAAGAAAATGCCCGGTTACGCAAAAGAATTGTCCAACCGCGAGATTGCGGAGGTCCTCACGTTTGTTCGCAATAATTGGGGGAACAAAGCATCGCCGGTAACGACGCGAGAAGTATATTTATTGCGGGAAGCGCTGCAAAAACAATTGGCTCGAAGCCTGCAGGAATAGTCGCTGGAGCTTAGCCAGCTTGCACCGCAAGATGAATATCAAATGGAGCTTTCATCAGCCCGGCTGCTCCTGTTCCAGAGTCTTTCCCGGCATCAGTTCTTTCCGCGCCACGATTAATATCCCGATGGCGCTCATCATTGCGCCATGAATCCAGAGAATTATTCCCCCGATTTGTTGGTCCGCCACGGCACTCACGCCGTCAATAGCGCGGCCGCAAATAGTGTAGATCGGGTAGAGCTCCCGTGTAGCAAAAAAAATCAGCGCGCCCAGCACAATTTGAGGTGGTATTACGGCGAACATCATGGCGATGCGGGAGCCAGGGGTCAGGCGAACCGAGAGTATGGGGCCTCGATGCAGGACGACTCCCCAAAAGATCAGCCCGTTTATAAACATGCTCCAGTTCATCAAACGGTACAGGCGCCAGTCGATCATCGCCGTGAAATGTATGGAAGGCAACAGCCAGAAACCGATGAGTGCGCTGAACAGTGCTACGGCAATGATCGGATTGCACAGAATCCGGACCAAATAGAGGAAAGGTTTCCACCCGGCTATTCGGGCGCACAATTGTCTTCCCAGGCTTGGCATGCCCGCAAGAAGCGTCGCCAAGGGGCTGCTCAAAATGATTAGAAAGGGCCCCAGGTGATGCAGTACCAGATGCTGAAGCCGATGAATGAAAAATTGATGTTCGGCGTAATAGTCGAACTGTGTATGGGAAACCAGATAGACAAGGATGAGCCCCGTCCAGAAATAGAATTTTTGCCGAAGGCTTGGGTGCCTTCTGCCACAACCTCTCCAATATAATATCGCCGCCGCGCTGGTTGCCGCCACAACCAGAAACGATTCCTCCCACGGCGTGAACCAGTACAATAAGTCCATGATCGAGTATGCTCCGGCAACTAGCACTGCCTTCAGCACTGCCTTCGATTAGCCGCTGCCATCGAACGAATGCCCAACCTTATTTCAGAGATGCGATAAGGCCATTTCTAAAGCGAAATTCTCAATAATCGGTGCAGATCTTTCGCCAAGTTTTCGTCTGAATCGGAGGAAGTAGCCAGCAGGCGCGCTTGACCTTTAGTGTCAAAAATATACACCGCATCGCCATGCTCGATATCCCCTGCTTCCTCAATTTTAGAGCGAGGGCGGTAGGCTGCCCGATATTGTTTGGTAAGGCGTTCGATATCCGCTATTGTCCCTGTCAGTCCGACCGCATGTTCAGGATCGAATTGCGCGACATAACGGTGCAATACTTGCGGCGTATCGCGCTGGGGGTCAAGCGTGACAAAAAGAATGCGCGCGCGGTGCGCATCGTCTCCCAGCAGCCGCATGACATGCGCCAGGCGCGCCATCGAAACAGGACACTCGGCCGTGCAATGTGTAAACCCGAAGTACATCAGCAGCAGGTAGCCCTCATATGTCTTCGCCGTTACCGCGCTGCCGCGATCGGAAGTCAGGGAAAAATTCAGCTCCGGCAAATGTCCCGTTACCTCTTCCACATGCCAGGATTTCTGACCAATGCAACCGCTTATCGCGAATGCTATGGTCAGGCTCAGAATATATCGGTTTAGCGGAAAACCTTGCCAGGAACCCCGTGTTTTTACCGAGAACTTGCATGTTTCCAGCTTCGTCTTCATTACCGTCATGTGGGCCGTTTGCTTTGATATGCTCTTTAAATTTTTAAATATAGCAGTCCAATGTAACAGCATGGCGCACACTGGTAAAATTTCGTCGCGCCTATAGTTGGCATCCGCGTTGCATACGCGTTTGGAGCCGTAATCAAAAAGTTCACTGGCTCTGAGTGCCGAGTTGGGTGCCCGGTTGTGGTCTCTCGAACGATGGGCGACCGATCTCATCGCGCGCTTCCAAGTGCGCGAGCAGCAGACAAAAATACAGCATCCCGCGCTGCGGACCGAGGGCACTCAGCACACTCTGCGTATCGAACGGCGCGGATCCTGCGAGGAGCGCGATATTGCTGGCAACGCCAGTGTCGTTGGCGGGAAACACATCGAGCCGGCTCAATCCCCGCAGCAGAATGACCGCCGCGGTCCAGGGGCCGATCCCCTTGATCCGGCAGAGAATTGCTGCCGCGTCCTGGCTCGTGCACTTTTCCAGTGTTGTCGTGTCGAGCGTGCCGGATACGAGCGCTTCGGCAACGCGTCGTAATGTTGCGACCTTGTTGGTGCTGAGCCCGGTGGCATGCAGGAGGTCGTCAGTTGCATTCTGAACGCTTTCTGCAGACGGAAACACGTACAGCGGCACCGGCAAGCAATCAGTTTCCACCGAGTGCCCCAAGGCAACGATCAAGCGGCGCATGATTGCGCTCGCTCGCGCGCAGGCTCAATTGCTGGAACACGATCGAGTTGACACATGCCTCCCAGAGGGAGGGATAACGAGGCGGCTTTACACCGCGCATGCGCTGGACCAGGGGAGCCAGCCACGGGACGCGTGCAGCCGATCTATTGAAGTCTGTGAGATCTTGATCGGTTCCAAGCATTCGGCGCACGAGCCCGAGCGTTTCCGCTTCCTCGCTCGTATCTCCTTCGATGGTAACGGAGAGCGCTCTACCGCGATGAATCTGCGCGACGCGCACAATTACAGGTTGGGCAGAACCGGAGAGCGCACGCACATATTGTCCTTCTGGCGTGAACCGATCAACGATATTTGTCGAGAGCCGCCGGAGCACGCTCACCGTGAGATCGAGGCGGTATGGCATCACGACGGGAATCTCATGCACGTGCATCAGTATCGTATCCACAAAGAATGGAATTCAACAGTCCTTTCAGAGTATGTATGACTTTCCGTGATTGGCAAACCTCGCTCGGTCGCACGATTCTTCTGCGGTTATGGTTGCGCAGTTGCGGGGAATCAGGAAGCTGAAGTGTGTCCGCCGGGGATGTGTACGTCCTTCCTATCATTCGGCGGGCAAAAGTCAAGTCGAAACGTCGACTTCCTGGCTCTCCATCGCCAAGTTCGCTCTCCTGATTAATGATATTTCACACCGATCACGGTCATCGAATTTCAGTTCAAGCTCCATTGGGCACCTGGAAAAAATAGCATACGCCATTTCTATGTCGAACCCCGAACACGCAAACTGAACGAGCAAGTTTTCGAGCGCTCACATGGCACAGATCAGCAACGAGTTTTACCGGCTACTTGACCTCCATAGACGATGTTGGTTGCACGCCAAATTATTGAATGGGAAACTTTCTATAACCTCATGACATGGTGCAGGTCGGTGGAAAAATGCCCTATGAACATTTGATGAAAATCAATGCGTATAATATTTAGAGCACAGCCGAAGGTAGTGTTCATCACAATTAGCATTTCTTTTCATGGCTTTTTATCGGAATAAAGTGGATATTTAAGGCTTTCTTTCCAGATACTCTTCAGGACAAACCACTTGGTTATCATTGATCTCACACCCCTAGACCAAGGTGGTCACTCCTTCTTTCATTTCTCACGCTTATCAACCCGACTGATCGGCGATGCCGAGCTCGGCTGTGATACCGCTCGCCGAAGCTTCGCCGCTTCCCGGATAATCTACGAACCATTTCCGAAGCTCTGTTCTTGGCTCGCATATCTTTCAGCCGGCAAATGAGCCCCTTCGCTTTTTTTTGTCAAACCATCTTCGGCCAGAGCCTGTCCACAAGAATTCACGACCATCATTTGTCTCTGGCTCTTCATAGACCCTCTTTATTTTTAACTCATATTCCACTCTTCTCCCACCTCAATAGCCTGAAAACTCCTCGGTCGAATATTGTCATCATCGACGCCCGATTCGTTCAACGCTGTACGCATGGCAGCTACCATACCTGAGGGCCGGCGATGTAAAAAATAACCGTCAGTTCGTTGATGTACTTCGAAAGCATTGCCTTGGCGATGAATCCCACTTCCCATGCCATTCCCGGCCTGATTTTCCCATCTCGGTCATTGTGCCAATAAAAGTGTAATGCGGTTTGTTCTCGTGTGGTTTCATTAGCTCGTCCAGAAAAGCCGCATCCTCAGGTCTGTTGTTGGAATCAAAGACAAAAAGCTCGCGCGCCGCCTGGTCGTTAATGGCTTGCAGAACGATACTTCTCACCGGCGTCTCGCCAATGCCGCCTGGCGAAAAACGGCGGGAATGGCCGCATTGTTGTGGAGCGTGAAGGATCCGCCCGGACCCGTCATCGTGAGCTCGGTACCGAGCGGTACTGTTTTCAACACGCGCTTGAAGGCCGTGTAGGCGCCCATGAGTGTTGCTACCATCACATCGTCTTCATAAGGAGCAGCTTGCCAAAGAAAATCCACGTGTGTTGCCTTCGGTATCGGTTTCAGGTGGATTGATCAAGGTGAAATCAGCCCATTGGCCTGCCTTATAAGCAAACCCTTTCGGCTTTTCGAAATGAAATGCCATTGTCCCTGAGGCAACTTCTTCGCGACCTTTCAGGATAACCTTATAAATTGTCATCGTGCCTATCTCCTTTTTTGCGGTTCATGATTCGGTCGCTCCGGAGGCGACTGCGTCCGCTTCATCTTCTGCTGTGAAACACTTATTTACCCAGCCTGGCCGCCATGGAGACACAATCGTAACTAAAACGCCTTTACCTGAATCCGGCAGTCGGAGGAACATCGTTTTTTGAAATGCAGAGTGCGACGCCTTGGAACAGGCGTTCCGTTCCAGGCTTTTAAACATAAGTCCCCTTTTTGATCCAGGTTGCATCAGGATCGGCACCTCGGGTTTCAGCGCAGCTGCTCAATTGGAACAATACGCTTGTCGCGCCACCCGGTATGCTGACCTCTTCATTAACCTTGCTTGCATCTGCGACATCCCGCTCAACGATCGTGTCGTACTTGGGGCGGCCTGCCAATTGCATCAGTGTCGCGTCAATCACTGCACCGCAGGCATCCTTAACCATGAGGCCATGAGCTTGCAACTGGGCATTTATGAGACCAAGCAATCCGCCAAGCTTGTTTGTTGTAATGAGGCAGCTGCGAAAGCGGCATAGTGCCGTCTCGTCCGGTACATCATTAGTCAGGCTTAAGCCGCAGAAATACATGAAATCAATCCGCACCCGCAGTGCTTCTTCAAGCTTCAGGTCCGATAAATTGTGCCACTGCCCCAATAGCACTGCTTTGAACATAGTCAATGGATCAATGGGCTTTTGTCTCTCGGCCCGGCTGGCTTCGCGTTTGCACAGCCCTAGCAGTTCGACACGGAGTCCTTCCCAGTCAATCAGCGCATGGGCTTTCAGCAATGCGCTGTTGCGCCCGACGCGTGCATCCATTTCCATCGCTCCAAAATTCATCTGCATCGGATTGCGCCTCCTCTGTCATCTCTCTCATGCTGATTCATTCGTATGTAATCAGCGCAGTTAATCAGTTCAGTTGTACAGAACTCCTTAACAGCTCCCTAAGAGACTGTACTAATATATCAACACCTTAAGCTTATCACTTACTTGTAACGAAACAATAACGCCGGGCGAGGTTGTGCAACAGGCAGGCAAGATTGCTGCAATTTAAAGGGGGTAAGGGCAATTGACTCTGGTTTGAGGGTATCTCTCTCAGGCCAAGAGCATCCTCAGGCCGTTTCTTACGGGATTGTTGCAAGCACGCTCCGGCTGAATGCGTGTCGGCCACGTGATTTTGATTGAGCGTAGCAGCCATTTGTCGATGCAGGGCGGCTACTTTTTGCGCTTGCTTTCAACGCTTTTCTCGTAATCACGGATCAGCGCCGAAGTGTGCGATTGGAGGTCTTGAGCTTGCCGTCCATAGAAGATAGCTCTTGTTTTCATATTGCTCCAGCAGCTCTTTTTGCTCCGTTACCTTCGCCTGCATCTGCACGGCCGTATTCTCATAGTATTTTGCAATGGACTCATGCTCGTCCCGGGTGGCGGCATTCTGAGCGGCAGCGCGAATTTCCGGGGTGTCAATGGGCTGGGCTGCCACGACCGCAGAGCTTGCTGAGGCTGGGACACCAATCATGGACAACGCTGCGAAGACATTTCCAAATTTTATTTTCGTGGCGGCAAACTCAAATAGAGTGAAAGTGATTCCACCTTACCGCAATCAGCCTTCTGGATATATTAGGGAAACCCTGATTCTTTACTAAGTATTTCCTTTAGGAAAGAGTCT
>CAVUXR010000035.1:0-15652 GCA_963745455.1 uncultured beta proteobacterium | reverse complement strand
CGCTTTTCGTTTTCTTTTGGTCGATCCAGTTTGGCTGGCGCCTTTGCCAGTATCTGTTCCGGCAGGGGCTCGGCCTCGTCAATAAGCGGTTTCAGGATAGGCAAGAGATGCTTCATGACCTGGGTCGAAAGTGCCGAGGTAAAGTTATAATTTCCGGCATCAGCTCCAGGGACGAATGCAGTCATCGTGCCGAAAAAACGGTCTCCGATAAAGAAAACAAAGGTGGCGGAACGGTTCACGCTACGCGATTCCTTGATGACACCCGGGGAAGAAAACGTCACGTAACGGTGATCCCCCGTTCCCGTCTTTCCGCCTATCAAGGTTTCCGCCCCGTCCTCTTCCACAATCGCACGTGCAAGCCGGGAAGCGGTTCCGGTTTCAACGACGCCGTTTAACACGCCACGCACCGCCG
The DNA here is from genome assembly GCA_963745455.1 of uncultured beta proteobacterium. GTDB lineage: Bacteria > Pseudomonadota > Gammaproteobacteria > Burkholderiales > Nitrosomonadaceae > Nitrosospira. The sequence goes on along the minus strand of CAVUXR010000035.1, from coordinate 15,240 downwards.
CAGCCAATTCTGGAGAAAACAGTCGCTCGCCATTGACTGGCGCTCTTTCGACGGCGGTCTCAAACGGCGTGCCTGCCGCGAACCGCAATCGCTCGATAAGCACGGGGGGTACGCGGACGCCATTGTTGAGAATGATGCCCATCAGTTCCGCAAGAGCGGCAGGATGATCAGCAGAGCTTCCGATAGCGGTGGCAAGCGAGGGCACCAGGGAATCAAAAGGATAGCCAAGCCGTTTCCAGTTGCGATGAATTTCCAGAAAAGCCTCGAGCTCGAGCAGGCCGCGAATGCGACTATCCTGCGCATTCTTGTGCATGGTCTTGAATAGCCACTGATAGACAGCCACCCGCTCATCCCCGCTTGCGTCGATCACATCCTTGTATTGCGCTTGCGGATTCTTGATCAGATAGCGCACCAGCCACAGTTCGAGAGGGTGTACCGTTACAATATAGCCCTGATCGGCCAATGAATATTTACCCGGGGCATAACTCTCGTACAGATCACCGAGCACTGCCGGGGTGACTCCCTTAGTACCTGCCAGATGGGGGCGCCATGAATTTCTCGAACTCCGCGGGCGTAGCCTCAGGATAAAGATAACGGTAAGCCGCCGCCAGCCGGCGCGGCGTATGCCGAAAGCTGGCAAAGAATCTTTCCGCCGTCGTGCCTGACGATGCGGTTTTTCCCCGGTACTTGAGATAGAACCGGTTGATGAATTCCCTGCCTTCCTTGTCCGCAAAACGCTTGAGGTATTGGGTGCGGTGAGTATCTGTCACATCCTTCAGTATTTTGGCCGATGACCCCCGATCTGGAACATGTAATGACGCACGATATCCCGCATCAGGCGAATGTATACGAGATTGACCGAATTCAGCGTCGCGTCGCGAACGCTCCAGCTTCTTTGGTCGTCTTCGCGCTTGAAATTATGGAAAACATGCAGGCCACCGCCGGTAAAGAACCGTTCGTCGGGATTGCCTGAATACTTGCGTTCCAAGGCGGCATTCAGCATGGTTCCCAGGCTCTTGTCGGTACTTTGCAGCAGATAATCGATAGCCCAGCGGCTCAAGACATCGCTGGGATCGGCGTCCTGCTTGCGTAGCGTTTTAGCATCCAGCACCGAATATTTCTTGTGCAGCGCTTCGATAATTTCCAGGTAGGTCACCAGGGTCCTCAGTTTGGCGGTCGAACCCAGGTCCAGCTTGGTGCCCTTGTTGATATCCAGGGGTTGATCAAAACTATCGGCCTGAATCCGAAATTCGGCACCGTTCGGAGTCAACTCGGAAAGCGTGAAGCTATAGATGATCTTGCCCGGATCGTCTTCCTCGCTGAGTAACCGATGCCCGTAAAGCCCGACGGTTCGTGCGTACTCCGGCTCTCTGAGCCGCCGCAGCGCTTCGGTAGTTTTTTTCTGCAACTCCCCGTCCAGGGTGCTCTGTACCGCCAGATCCAGGCGATCCAGGTCATACATGCGCTGTAACCCGAGCTGAGACGCGAGCCGTACACGGACTGCGTTAACAGCTTTTTGCGCGGCAAAGTTTCTGATCTCCTCCGGCGCGGCCGTGTCGCGGAAATGCAGCGGCAGCTTGAGCGCAGCGTCTCTGAGGCCGGGTGGAATCACCCCAGCCTGGGCTAATATTCGCAAGTGGCTGTCCGTGAGCCCGGCGAGTTCCTTCCGCCCATTAAGCAGGTAATAGGAGGGCCTGCGTTGCGCAATCATGAGGCTTAGCACATGCTTATAGCGGGACGCCGCCTCGACAAGGGCATCACCTTCGACTAATCTCGAATTCAGCAGATGGTTGGTCTCTTCGAAATCAAGTCCGTACCATGCCCATAGTCCGTCGCCCAGTCCGTTTGCCTCCCCGAACCCGGCCGCGGCGGCAAGCGGGACCGTATTGAGGTAATCCACCAGGATGCGCTTGCGGGCGGGTAGCGTTTCCTCTCCTTCCAGATAAGCCCGCACAGAGGCGGACGCTACCTGCTGTAGCTTATCCGTTGCCGTCAGCGTCATTCCATTGGGAGAATGACGGTACTTTTCGATCTGGGTAGCAAGCGTGCTGCCCCCGGATACGTCATGCTCGGCATCGAATAATTGGGCACCTTTGTCCAGCACCGCCTTGCCCAGGCGGGTCCAATCGACAGCAGGGTTCTTTCTCGGATGAGCCAGGTCCAGCAACTCACGATTTTCAATGAAAAGCAGACTGTCCCGCACCACAGACGGAACCGCTTCAAAGTTTTCGTATATGCGCGCCGGAAACATCGCACGGTAGAGAGGCAGGCCATCCTTGGCCGTTATTTCCAGGCCGGCTTGGGATTTTTCCCGATATGGAACAAAAAGCCCCTGCTCGACAAGATGCCTCATGCGCGCTGAAATCCGCGCCTGAGCATGCACTTCAAAACCGTATTTCCCCAGATGCTGCAGCAGTTCCTGGAGCCGGCTATAACCGAGGCGCATGTCATATGGCCCGGCCTGGGAGAGAAGCGGATCATCATTTGGGCCGTTTTCCATCTCCCAGCGCAGCTCATCGGCCAGCTTGGACATATGGCGCGCCTGATACGCGGAAGTTTCAAGCTCCTGATATAGCAGAAAGGCTGCGACACCCACCGCTACCAGAAGCAGAATCAGGGTGCCTAAAGCAAAAAGCTTGAGTATTCGCCTCACGATGACAGAATTAATTAACCAGGAGATTTAGGACAGGCAGAGCAAACCGCAAGACGCGGCAGGACTGAGGCGACTTGATTGATTTTGGGGCAGTATGCGCAATACGCAGGTACCGCACACCCTCTCTCATCCTGTCCGGCATGCGTACACAACCCCGTTTATCCAATTTACAAACGGAGGAATGCGGAGGAATGCATTCATCAAATGATTTTCCATATCATAGACAGAGGGATATGCGTTCGCAATGTCCAGCAAGGTATAATGTGGCGCAAAAAGAAGAGGTTGAGCTACTGCAGGCAATTCCGCTCAACATCATTAAATTACGGATCAGCAATGGAATTTCTCAGCCTTTTGATCAAGACAATTGCCTTCCGTCCCTATGTGTTCGTGTTTCTTGCCGCCTTTCTGTTTTCAGCGGGCAGGCTGATCGGAAGGCGAAGAACCGGATATTTCATGATCATCACTTTGATCGTCGCTTTTGTGTGCGAGTTCTCGTCGACACGCACGGGTATCCCTTTTGGCTGGTATCACTATACGGGCTCAACGGTGGGTCAGGAATTATATATATCGGATGTTCCACTTATGGACTCTCTGTCATTCCCGTTTCTTCTCTATGCGAGCTATTGTATGGCGCTGGCTTTTCTGCTGCCATCAGTTACCACTCGCTCGTCTCCCGGCCTGGTTCGGATGGAGTTCCCGCTTGCCACAAGAACTGGCTGGCCCATAATGCTGCTTGCAATCCTTTTTTTTGTATTCCTCGATGTCGTCATCGATCCAGTCGCGCTTCGGGGCGAGCGATGGTTTCTGGGTAAGATTTACTACTACCCCGAACCTGGCGACCATTTCGGCATTCCCATCGCCAATTATATTGGATGGGCCGTTGTCGGATTCCTTTCGCTTCGGACATATCTCTCATTGGATCGCAAGCTTTCCCTGAGCGGCCTTACGACCGGTGAACGGGTCACCGGGCATGTTCTTCTGGGCTGCGGTCTTTATTACGGGGTTTTGATATTCAATCTGGCCATTACATTCTGGATTGGCGAGTCTCTGCTCGGAATAACCGGCCTGTTCATTCATTTACCCATCACCGCGCTGCTCGCCCTTCGGCTGTCCGGCTACTTGCCGGCCAAAGCAAGCGATTAAATCCCCATGTATTTGATATAGGTCGCGGAACGATAGAAATACGCACTAACAGATTGAAGGATATAATGCCGACTCGCGGCAGCATACCACTTTGGAATTGGAGTATAAAATGAAGAAAATGAGCTTATGGTTAACGGTTTGTGCATTGGTGAGCCTCGCGGGCTGTTCAAAGACCGATACTTACACCCCACCCGCTAATGCCAGCGGAGAAGACATATTCTATGCAAATTGCACCAAATGCCACAAACCGGAAACCGGCAGCGTGATGGCACTGAGCAGCTCGATGGCAAACAAAGAGGCCATTATTCAGAAGGTTCAAAAAGGCAGCATGGGCATGACAGCATTTCCTAATATTAAGGGCGAGCCGGCTCAACGCCTGGCGGAGTTCATTCTGGCAAACAGCAAACCCAAATAACTTGTCCGAATTACTTATCCAAGTAACTTATTGAACAGGCTGCCGATCATATGCCGCCACGTTAGCATGACGCGCCGGGTTTCGAATAAGTGAGTTGAAGCATGATTGACCGCCTGTTATCAACATCGCACTGAAAGCCTTCGGAAAGCCCGCGGAAAGCCGCTATCAGCTCAACCTCTCATGATTATCATCAAGTGGGTGCTTGTCATCATTGCCCTTGTAGTCCTCACCGGGCTGCTTGCCGGCCAGCTAGGACTGCTTAAGGGCACCCCTCCCACCGATCTGGGCGTTCACGGCGGAAAACTGAAGCCACCTTCGAAAACGCCTAACAGCGTATCCAGCCAGGCTTCACTCTACCCCGATCATCCACAGCGCACCTATGCCGATATTGCTCCACTGCCATTGAGAGGTGACGCCAATGCTACGCTGGATCGTATTGCGGGCATTATCGAATCCATGGAAGGTGGAAAAATAATAAGAAGAGAACCTGGATATATCTATGCGCAGTTCACCACGCGGCTCATGAAATATGTGGATGATGCCGAATTCTGGTACGACCCTTCCGCGGAAGTCATCCAGGTACGCTCAGCATCGCGCTTGGGAAGTTCGGATCTCGGCGTAAACCGTAAACGCATCGAATCCATCCGGCAAAAACTCGATGCCGTTTGAATTTGTGATCTCCCAATATTCCTGATGCGCTATTGATCGGGGCGCACAAACAGCACAAACAGCATAAACGTCATACCGGCGGAAGCCGGTATCCAGCGGTGTGCAAAGCATGCATTGGTTGTTGGTTGGGCTGGATTCCGGGTCAAGCCCGGAATGACGAAATTCTCGGTATTTTCTCGTTGGAAACATCATTGCAGTTTCCGTTTTAATCCCCTGCCTGCTTCGTATGACACCTCTCCGCCCGATCTACCGGCTGCTGCTTGCATTGCCGCTTGCCGTGTTTATCCTGACCCTGCTTGCTGGCGGGCGGAATCTGGCTGTCATTGCGTGGCAGCCTGCCCCAGTATGAAGGTTCGGTGGATGCAGCCGGCCTGACCGCGCCGGTGACTGTCGAGCGCGACGCCCTGGGGAGTGTGACAATTCGGGCTCAGGATCGTCACGACATGGTGCGGGTGCTCGGTTATATTCATGCGCAGGAGCGTTTTTTCGAAATGGACCTGATGCGGCGCAGAGCCGCCGGCGAGCTGGCGGAATTGGTCGGGCCCGCCGCCCTGTCCGCGGATCGCAAAGCGCGGGCTCATCGCATGCGCGCGCGCGCCTTGGCGACATTTGAAGGGTTGCCTGCAGCACAGCGGCAGTTGCTCGACACATACCGTGACGGGGTAAATCAGGGCCTGGAAGCACTTATGGCAAGGCCGTTCCCTTACTTGCTGACCCGTACGCATCCGGTTCCATGGCGCAGCGAAGACAGCATGCTGGTCGTCAAGGCCATGTATTTTACGTTGAATGACTCGGGTAACCACCGTGAACTTGGCTTCTCAACGATGCGCGCCGCCTTGCCCGAGGCCGCTTACCGGTTTCTGACCGCCAGTGGTGGCGCCTGGGATGCGCCACTTCTTGGCACAGCATTCGACTGGCCTGAGCCGCCTTCCGCTGAAGAACTCGATCTGCGGCGGATCGACCCCAGCCTGATACAAAAAAATACCGGCGAGCGCAGCGGCAACCTGCACGGAAGCAATAGCTTCGCTGTCGGCGGCGAATTGACCAGCGGGGCCGCACTCATCGCGAACGATACGCATCTTGAGTTGCGAGTACCGAATATATGGTTCCGCACACGCCTGATCTATCCGAATTCACGCCGCCCCGGGCTTATGAATGATCATATCGGCGCCAGCCTTCCAGGTACGCCAGCCATTGCTGTCGGCTCCAATCGCCAGGTCGCCTGGGGTTTTACCAATAGTTATGGTGATTTCGCGGACTGGGTACGCGTCATGCTCGATCCCGCCGATTCCTTCCGCTATCGCAGCCCGGCCGGATGGAAACCCGTCACCGTTCACCGCGAGATCCTGCATGTGCGCGGAGAACCGGATGAGACGCTGGATGTTTATGAAACTGAATGGGGCCCGATCCTGGCCGCCGATCACGACGGTGTACCCCTTGCGCTGGCCTGGACCGCACACCGGCGTGGCACAGCGAATATGGAACTGGCCCAATTGGAGGAAGCTGAAACCGTTGAAGAAGCCATCCTGATCGCGCAAAACTCGGGTATTCCCGCACAGAACTTTATTGCCGGCGACCGGACAGGCAAAATCGCCTGGACTATCGCGGGCCGCATACCTGTGCGAATGGGAGGTTACGATCCGCTGCTTCCCGCGGACTGGAGCATGCCGGATACCGGATGGAAAGGCTGGCTGGCGCCCGAGCAATATCCGCTAATCGTTAATCCGCCCTCCCGGCGGCTTTGGAGCGCCAACGCGCGCGCCATAGACGGCCTCATGCTTGAACGGCTGGGCGACGGCGGCTACGACCTCGGCGCGCGCGCGAAGCAAATCCGCGACAGCCTGCAACAGCGCGAGCATTTTTCCGCTCGTGATATGCTGGCCATTCAACTCGATGATCGCGCGTTGTTTCTGGCGCACTGGCGGCAGCTTCTCGAGTTGACCCTGAATCAGGCCGAAGCAACGCCATTGCGCGCGCAAATGCAATTGGCGCTCAAGGATTGGGATGGGCATGCCTCGACGCCATCCGTGGCCTACCGTTTGGTACGAGCGTTTCGCGAGGAGGTCATCGATAGCGTGCTTGATGGTTTTGCCGCGGCCGTCCGGCGCAGCGATCCGAATTTTATGATGCCAAAGTTGCGCCAGGCTGAGCATGCGGTGTGGAAATTGATCGAGCGCCGCCCACAGCATCTGTTGCCGCCGACCTATACATAGCTGGGAAGATTTGCTCGACACTTGCGCCAGACGCGTCGCCAGGCATATGGAAGACAAGCCGGGCGGCATTGCAGCGCGTACGTGGGGTGAGCGCAACACCGCGCGTATCCGGCACCCGTTCAGCCATACCCTGCCTGAGTTTATCTCGACTTGGCTGGATATGCCAAGGGATGAGCTTCCCGGCGACAGCGATATGCCGCGCGTCCAGGCCCCTTCCTTCGGCGCCGCGAACCGTTTTGCCGTGGCGCCGGGCGATGAAGAGCATGGCTATTTCGAAATGCCCGGCGGACAGAGCGGGCATCCGCTCTCACCCTATTACGGCAGCGGACATGCGGACTGGGTAGCGGGTAAACCGACGCCCTTTCTTCCCGGCCCCGCCAGGCAGGTGCTTAACTTCAGCCTGCCGCAATAAGTATCGATAACTATTATTGCTACCCGGTAAAATGTTTTTTCCCTTTGCCCCCGCCGTCGTGGCTCAACCCTGGCTCGATGGCCTGCATGCCTTTTTCGAAATCAATATAGATATAGATGGGCAGCGTTAATCCACCGAGGTGATGCTCGATCAGCGGCCGGACAACATCCCAATCCAGGCCGCCTGCACCCGTCGCCAAACGTGGCAGCGCCAGGCTGGCGAATCGCTCGCTTTCCAGCAAGCGGCGCAGTTCGTGCAGCGCACGATCGACATCTTCAGGTTTCGCATGGCCGCGCTTTTTTCCCTTGCCTCCTCGGTCTTGAGGTGCTTCGTTCACGAGCAGATTGATGATGTGTTTGCTCATGGCGCCAGACCATACCCATGTATCGCCGGATTTCGGCTGCGTGGCATGGTAGAAATGAGAGTAGTCCTTTACCAAGGCAGGCCATTGCTCACCCAAACTCAACGCCAGACCCTGATCGAAATGTTCGTGCGGAGCAATGGCATGCGCAATCACTTGAGCATGACTCAAAAGAATGTCACCCTTGACTTCATGAATCATGTGGCCTCCGGTGGTCAACAATGAAGCAGCGCAATGTATGCATTTAAGTATAGCAACCTGATCTCCGTTCGTGCCTGGACCTCTCTAGATATCGAATAGTGTAGATTGAACTAGAAAGTCTTAATTCCCTGCTCAATCAAAAAAAGGCTGGGAAACGAACATTCGGGTTGACAACGGGGTGAGCGTTATCTATAGAAATAGAAGACCCGATAAATTGACCCTCAGAATAGGAAAATTGTAGCCGCCAGGCCAAGCCTGTACTTGCCGAACCATAATGGCTGATTTCTCTTGTGCTAGGCGGATTCTCTTTTTAACCCAATTGATCTAATGCGACCATGATGACTAAAACAATTTTGACCCTGGCTGTGGCAGGGTTTGCCAGTATCGGATTTGCCAGCATTGGATTTGCCGCAGTTCCGCCTTTGCAAACCCAGATAGTTGCCTCCGGGCTTGATCGTCCCTTATTCGTTACCGCTCCGAGCGGCGACTCGCGGCTGTTCATTGTCGAGCAGGGTGGAGCGATTAAAATACTCCAGAATGGGGCGGTGCTGCCTACCCCCTTCCTGAATTTATCCAGCTCGGTCGATACTTCGGGAGAGCGAGGCCTGCTCGGCATGGCATTCGACCCAAACTTCGCCACCAACCGGCGTTTCTATGTCGATTACATCGACAAGACCACGCTCAATACCGTCGTTGCAACCTACGAGGCAAGCGCGGCACAGCCAAACATTGCTGACGCCGCAAGCGGCCAGACCGTGCTAACCGTCGCACAACCTGCCGGGCTGAACAATCATAAAGCCGGCTGGATCGGTTTCCGCCCCGGCGAGCCCAATAATCTTTATATTGCAACAGGCGACGGCGGCTCGCAAATGATCCCCAGAATCGCGCGCAAAACCTTCACGACGACTTGGGCAAGATTTTGCGCGTCAATGTATCGGCGGATCGCTCTCCAGGTGATCCCACGCAATACGGCTATACGATACCGGCGGGCAACATGACGGGCGACGTCAATCCGGAAATCTACGCTTATGGCCTGCGCAATCCCTATCGGGATAGTTTTGACCGGGAAACCGGCACTTTTTATATTGCCGATGTCGGCCAGGACAAGCGCGAAGAGATCAATATCGGCACCGCCGGGGCTAATTATGGGTGGCGCGAATTCGAGGGCACACTTTCAATTTTCCCAATGATCCGCCTATCGCAAATCATACGCCGCCCATCTATGAATACGACCACAATGGCGCCAGCGCCGCTGTCGTCGGCGGCTATGCATATCACGGCTCGGCAATCGATGGATTGGCGGGAACCTATTTCTTTGCCGACTTTATTACAGACAAGGTGATGTCGTTCCACTACACTGGCTCAGGCATTACCGATCTGACCGACCGAACTGCGGAACTGTTATCGCACACCGGCATCTCCGGAAGCATTTCCTCGTTTGGGGAGGATTCTTCCGGCAATCTGTATCTGGTAAGCCTCAACGGCCAGGTGGGAATGATCACCGCTGTGCCGGAGCCAGAGGCTTGGGCAATGCTGCTGGCAGGGATGGCGCTGTTGACGGCGTGGGCAGAAGGAGAGGAAGGGCAATTCCATTAGCGCTCTCATAAAAGGTGACGCGTACGCCCTGTTACAACGATTAACTCATTATCCCAAGCTTGAGCTGGACACCGCGTTGTTCATATGAATCATCATTCCGGACGGCATTCAGGATAATATTATTAATTACTGCAATTTATGAGTTGTCATTTCGGGCCTGACCCGGAATCCAGCTCTTCGGTTCGATGGCCGCTATTTCGGCCGGCGAGTGTGGCGCATTGGACGCGACTCGGTTCATAATGGCGGATTTTTAAAATGAAAAACATAATCCCAGGAAACCTCGATTTTTCCGCGCTGAACCTATCTAGAGATTCCTCGACTGATGGAGATCTAGAGTTTGACTGGTCTCTTATTGAGGACATTTGCGAGGCCAGCGGAATTGATATTTCTGAGTTTCGAGATACTGACGAGGGGAATGTCTCGATACTCATTCATCAATGGTACGCAGAGCATCGTGCAAGAGGCGGAGAGCCTGACCCGATAATGGAGGATATTATTATCGAAGCAAAGCTGGAAGAATTGTTTGGGAGCGAAAGTCACAAGCCCGGAAAAGCATGAAACCAAAACACGTCGCATGGCAACTCTAAAAAAGCCACTGACCTGCTGCCCATCGCCTTAAGCGTTGAGATCGAGGATAGATACCAAGGTATCTATATTCATCGTGGCGGGAATCAGCATTGTTTAGACCGCAAACCTCCCAGCACAAGCATACGTAATATGCATGCCGCTCATATAATTCCGGAAAATCTAAAGCCCGTAACGTGATCAGCTCACCTTAGAGCCTGGAGTAATCATTTGTGGTCCGGCGTGCCCCGCCATAAGACGCAAGCACGACCGTAATTGAGCACCTGTTTAAAGGATGATCGGGTTCGAGACGACACGGCAGCGCCAATCGAAAGCAATGTTCGGGTCAGCGTCTCCGCCCGGCTTCCAGGTGAAGGCCGTGATTTCCACATCATTGAAGGAATTCGGATTGTTGGGGTCTTTGATCAACTGGTGCGTCAAAGTTATGTAGCACGGAGTCGCCGTCTTCGGCGTCGCAAGCAAGAACACCGGTTCAGAAAAAGAATTGAGGTTGCTACAAATGAAATCGCTCAGGCGGAAGACGCGTTTTCCATCGGCTCCGGTCGAGGTGCGGCCGGTTGCATCCAGAAGAGTGCGCGGGGTCGTGCAAAATTTTCCCGGTAATACGACAAACCTCGACGTAATCTGGCTGTTTTCTTCATAGAACGCTGACCCGACGGGAAAAGAGAAAAAGGCCAACTGGTCCGCGCTCGCCTGGATTTCCGTGCCGGAGATCTTCTCGAGTTGCGTCTTGAAGTCGCCGAGCGCTGCCGACATTTTCGGATCGATTTCCATGTGAACCTCCTCAAATTCAGAGAATTAAGAATCGGAACTCAATCGGAATTTTAATGAGCTTCTTGCTCATTTCGGATGATGATGCGCTTGCAGTGCAACATCGTCAAGCAATCACAAGGATGGAAACAGGATTGCAGTGTAGTGGCGTCAAAATGGAGAGCAATAAGCTCAGTCACGCCATATTAGGCTGGGCGTTCCGATGGGGTATATGATCAGAGAGCGACGACAGTTGCAAATCGATACAAGGCGGGAAAAGTTAAGTCCATACCGGGAGGATAGATTCGAAATAGCTTGGGTAGTCTTTAAGTGCAGTCTCAATCCGTTCTCGATGCGACTGGAGTGCTATTGAGAAGAACTTGCCAGAAAAACCATCTGCTCGAATCGCATCGCAGAGCCGCTGAGCTATAATCCGGTCAGAATCCATGTTCGTAACAAGATATCGATTGCATGTCTGGAAGACCGTACTTAAGCGCTTTCTGAAAAAGCGTCAGCGCAACTGGGCTCTCGTCGTCAGCGCCTCCTTCTCCAAAGAGAAACTGGCTACCGCCGCGAGGACTAGTGAGCACTCAAATCCAAGCGTGCTCTCGCAGAAATCGACGATGTCATCTTCTGACAGTCTCCTGAGGCCCGTACCCCACGGCTTGCTTCCTTTTTCGGCGTTCGAATGCGCAAAGAGCTCGTGGTAGGGGCGCCCTTTAAGCCACTGAGCCGCAAGCTCGATTGCGAGATGACTGGGCTCCACCGTATGGAAGAACTTGTCATCCGACTGTTCGGAAAATCGTTCCAGATCATTGCCAACCAGTTCTCATTCGAAGTTAGGGTCAGCAGGAGCTCACGTTTTACAATAACCCACTGCTCGACTTCTTTAGCGCTCTTCATTCCAAGGAGTGTCTTTGAGTAAGTCGCCTGCTTTTCAACGTTGGGTTCCTGCTGCTGCAAATACTCGGCCACGGACAGGAACAAGGTGGTTACTGCTGGCTTCAGTTCGTCTGAAGCCAAATGATATGCCAGGGTTAAGGAAGCCGATTTCTCCGCCGCCGATTTAAACTCGTCAAAGGAATTGACTCCGCGATTCGCCATCAAATGGCTCTCAACTGCGAAGATCAAGCGACGTCGTTTCCGAATTTCGGCTACGAGCGCCTTCGCATCGAACTTAAAAATGCGGGATTCAACCGCTCACCTTCATTGGCCCATGATAACCAGGTGACTTCATCCGAAAGCAAGAGATGGCACAAAGCGTCCGCGGTTAACGGCAACACCCCCTTGCCATCGCTGCTCTGTAACGGCGCGAGCAATCCCAAAAGCGAACTCGTAGTACTTTCTGCACGATCTGCTGACAGCAGTTCGATGGAGGATTTGAACTTCCAAGATTCCGTTTGCTGCAGCCGCTTGTCATAGACGTCCGGATCAGAAAAGATGATGAGGCCTTTGGTGTAGATGCCGGAGCGACCCGCTCGACCTACCAAATTCTGGAAGTCCCGAACCTTTATCCTCTCGCCACCCTGCTGGACGCCAGAAACAATTAGGTACCTGATGGGCAAGTTAACGCCTTGAGCCAAGGTGGATGTGCACGCGACAAAATTGATCCGACCTTGCTGCATCGCGTGCTCGATCGACAGTCGGAGGCCCTGGGGCGTTGTACCATGGTGTACGAATACACCAAGAGATGCAGCTCGGCTCAAGGCCGATTGATCTCCAAAGTGCGCAATTACAAGATTCTTCATCCTCCGCAGCTCGTCGGGATTCGCCGATACCGCAGGGGACGCCAGATTGAAGCCTGGCTTCATAGACCTCCACTGCACGAGTGGCCATACCAGAGGTGCAATCAGCATCCAATACTTTCCACTAATCAGCGTCCAATTGTTTCCACTTTATCGATTTGCTGAGGGCGATTTTTACGCTGTTTAAAGCGGTAGGAATCGTTACCTGTTTCCAGGATGTCGCAATGATGGGTAACGCGATCGAGCAAAGCGGTCGTCATCTTCGCATCCCAAATACTTGCACCCACTCCCCGAAAGACAGATTGGTGGTGATGACCAGAGAAGTCTTCTCATAGAGTTGGCTGATGAGATGAAACAGCAGCGCACCGCTGGATGCCGGAAACGGTAAATAACCGAGCTCATCTAAAATCACGGCATCCACCAGGCAAAGCTGCTTGGCCAGATTGCCGACCTTGCCCAGGCCCTTCTCGCGCTCTAGCTGATTGACCAAATCGACCGCATTGAAGAAGCGTACACGTTTGCCTCGATGGATCGCTGCCACCCCGATAGCGGTGGCCAGATGGGATTTGCCTGTGCCGGTACCGCCCACCAGAATCAAGTTATGCGCTGTTTGCATAAATGCCGCACTTGCCAATTGTTCAACAACTGCCTGCGACAGCGGTGTTTCAGCCCAGTCAATGCCAAGCAAATCACGATGAATCGGGAAGCGAGCAGCCTTGAGCTGATACCGCAGGCTCTTGAGTTGGCGATCCGTTTGTTCTGCAGTAATCAGACACTCCATCCAGCTTTCTGGACGATGCGTTTGCTTGGGTTTTTCTGCTTGCAATTCACTCCATGCCGTTGCCATGCCATAGAGCTGTAGCGCCTTTAAACTCGTTGCGTGATCAATGGACATGGGCAGCTCCCAGTAAACAGTCATAACGGTTGCAATTGGCGATGGGTTCAAGCGTCAGTGCAATCCCATCCGGCACGTTAATCACCACTGCCGGCAAATGGGGGGCGATGAGCCTGCGCAATTCGTTCATCACGATGGGTGCACTGACGACGCCACATTCCAGTGTCAATTCACAGGCAACCGTTAGCGCATCAAGACCCGCTTCTCCTGCGAGCATGAGCAACTCTACAAAGGCGCGATCTCCCTTGGGTTGTTGCAGAATACGGTCACGCACTCTCTGGATGGGGATGGGCAAGTCCCACGCCACGAATGGCGCACCATTTCGTAGGGCGCCGGGTTTCTTTTCCAGCACCGGCAGGTAATGCCATGGATCACAGATCAATTGGTCACGGCCAAACACTCTTGGATGCGCGGCAATGACTTCGCCATGTGCCACGATACGAACCTGGTCTGCTGTGGTGCGAACAGAAACGGCCTGACCGGCGGCACTGGCTGGAACGCTATAGCGATTACGATCCACTCTGACCAGGCAGGTTGAGGACACCCGCATCATTTGCTCTACATAACCATCAAAGCGGACAGTGATGGGACGTAGTAACGGCTGCTCGTCAGCAAAGCATGCTGCGATAGTACGCTGGCTCTGCATGGGATGATTGCGCTGCGCCAATTCCTTGCAGCGGATGGCGAGCCAGTCATTCAAATCGGCAAATGAAGCAAAGCGCGCTAATGGCGTAAACAGCCATTCCCGCACATTGCCCACTTGATTCTCCACCTGCCCCTTCTCCCAGCCGGAGGCTGGCGTGCAGGCGACCGGCTCAAACAGGTAATGATTGGCAAGCGTTAAGAAGCGCCGGTTGAATTGGCGCTCTTTGCCCGTGTATACGGTGTCGACTACGGTTTTCAGATTGTCGTAGATCAGGCGGGCAGGCACGCCACCAAAGAAAGCAAAGGCACGGCTATGGGCATCCAGCACCATCTCCTGCATTTCTCTTGGATAGGCCACTACGAACATTTGGCGGCTATACGCCAAACGGAAGTGCGCCACTTTAATCTTCTGCAAGATACCGCCCAACTCTACCTGCTCCTGGCTCCAGTCAAACTGGCAGGCGTCACCCGGCTGAAACAGGAGCGGCACGAAGGCGTCAGTCAGCTTCGGACCATGGTGGGTGGATTTCCAGCGTTTAACGAAACGCTGCACACTGTCATAGGCGCCGCTGTAGCCGATTTCCTGCAAGGACTCAAATAGTCGATGAGCGGTGCGGCGGCGTGGCCGTGGGAGGTTGGCTTCTTCTTCCAGCCATTTCGTTATTTGTTCTTTAAATTGACCCAGCTTCGGGGAAACGGACTGTACTCGCTCATACTTGGGTTCTTCGACGGTATTCAGATGTTTGCGTACCGTCGGTCGAGAGATTCCCATCTCCCGGGCGATGGCTGTGATCGTTTGCTTTTGTACCGAATGTCTCCGGCGAATTTCGTAGATGATGTCCATATAAAACACTCCAGATTCCTCCGGCTCAAACACCGGATGGTTACACACCGAGGTGGAAACTATTGGACGCTGTTTCCACCCCTAATCTGGAAAGTGTTGCACGCTGTTTAACA
>CAVUXR010000034.1:0-84300 GCA_963745455.1 uncultured beta proteobacterium | reverse complement strand
AGGGTAGCGGGTTCATTCCACGTTGACCTCATGGGGGGCGACAGCAATCGTAGGCGGACTATTTTCGATGTTTGGCGCGGCATTCAGTACCGGCTGCGGATACAGCCCCAGCCATAGGGTAATGGCCGCCATTGAATACAGGGTCGCCATTTCACGGCCTGACAGATCATGTAGTTGCCAACCATGCGTTTTCTCGCCATGAAAAGTTTTCTGCACCAGCGCAAGCGCATACACGACACTGGCAATAAATGCCACGGTCGCGACGGACGCCAGCACGCTGCTGATGCGGGATAATCCCATCAGTACCAGGAATTCCCCGACGAAATTACCCATTCCCGGCAGCCCAAGCGCGGCAATGGCAAAAAACAATCCCATTGCCGCCAGGCGCGGCATGACACTCCACAGGCCTTCAAAGCGACGCATATCGCGGGTGTGGGTCCGCTCCTGCAAAATGCCTGCGATTACAAACAGTGCTCCCGTGCTGATGCCGTGCGCGATCATTTGCATCACCGCCCCCCCAAGCGACCAGGGATTCCAGGCGAATATCCCGAGCACCGCAAAGCCCAGGTGGCTCACGCTGGTGTAGGCCACGAGGCGCTTGAAATCCGTCTGGGCGAACGCCAGGAAAGCGCCATAGAGAACTCCGGTTGCTCCCAACGCCATCGCCACCGGGGCAAAATACCCCGCCGCATCGGGAAATAGCGGAACAACGAAGCGCAATAGGCCGTAAGCTCCGGTTTTCAGCAGCACCCCTGCAAGAATCACGCTTCCAGCTGTCGGCGCCTCGGTATGTGCATCCGGTAGCCAGGTGTGAAATGGCACGATGGGCGTCTTGACTGCGAACGCAATGAAAAAGCCGAGCATGATCCACAGCTCGGTGGAGGGAGACATGGTCGTATTCAACAGCTCGAAATAATCGAATGTCAGGACTCCAGTGCTGCGGTAATGGACGAATACCAGCGCAATAATTGCCACCAGCATGAACAGACCGCTCCCCTCGGCGAAAATGAAGAACTTGATCGATGCATACAGCCGATTCTCATGGCCCCAGATCGCAATCAGGAAATACATCGGCACCAGCATCAGCTCCCAGAAGAAGAAAAACAGAAACAGGTCCAGCGCAAGGAATACGCCGACCGCCCCTGCCAGAGTCCATAGCAGGTTGAAGTAAAAGAACCCGGCACGCGTCTGGATTTCCGTCCAGGAACATGCCACCGATACTATCCCCAGAAAAGCGGTCAGCACGACCAGGATGAGGCTTATTCCATCCATGGCCAGATGAAAGCTCACTCCGAAACGCGGAATCCACTCCGCCCTGGTCTCGGCAAGCCACCCCCCGTGAGCGGGAAGAGCCATAGCGCTGGCAGACTGCAGCCAAAGCCATATCGTCAATACGAACTCGATGCCCACCGTGGCCAATGCGACCCACTTTGCCGCGCCCGGATGCCAGCGATCCGCCATCCACGACAGCAAACCGCCCGCTACCAGGATGAAAATTAATGCGGAGAGAATCATGCGAATACCCCCATGAATATAATACCGATCGATCCGGCGGCAATCGCCGCGGCGTAGCGGCGTACCTGTCCGCTTTGCGTTGCACTCAAGGCGCGATAGAGAAACAGACAAAGCTCGGCCAGGCCGCTGTAGATATTGTCGATCAAGTCGTGCCAATCGATCTTCTGGAGCCACCTGAGTGTGCATGAAATCGCCATGCGGTAGATATTGTCGATCACGTCATGCCGATCGGCGTACGCAAGCCAGAGATAGGGCCGGACGAACAGGAAGTCATAAAACCGGTCGAAACCCCAGCCAAAATGCCAGAACTTCCGGATTCTTGCCAATGCCGGGATCAGCATCAGTCCATGGAGAAAAGCGGGATATCTCAAAAACAACAGGTACGCCAACGCGATGCTGCCAAGAGAGGCAGCAATTGCGAGCAGCTCCAGAATGGTTTCGTCATTTTTACCGTCGTGAACGACCTGAGCCGGCGGCAAGGCATGCTGAACAAAATCGGAAAACAGAGTTAAATTTCCGAGAAAAGGTGGAGTTTCAATCCATCCGCCAACCAGAGAGAATGCTGCAAGAACGATGAGCGGTATAGTTATGCGCAGCCCTGGCCGTCTGGTTTCGGGAGGCGTCGCAGTCCTCGCTTCGCCAAAAAAGACGAGAAACACCACGCGAAAAATGTAGAGGCCAGTCAATATTGCACCTCCCCATCCCGCGGCCCATAACCATGGATTCCCTCCTGCTGATGACCAGGCCTGCCAAAGAATCAGGTCCTTGCTGTAGAAGCCCGCAGTAACGAGCGGCAGCGCCGCGAGCGATGCGCTGCCAATCAGAAAAGTCCAGAATGCAACGGGAAGTTTTTTCCTCAGCCCGCCCATCCGGAAAATATCATGTTCCTCGTGCAGGCTCGTGATGACCACGCCCGCGCCCAGGAACAGCAGAGCCTTGAAGAAGGCGTGCGTCATCAGGTGAAAGATGGCGGCTGACCAGGCGCCTACTCCCAGGGCAAGGAACATATAACCGATCTGGCTGATGGTCGAATAGGCCAGCACCCGCTTGATGTCGTTTTGCGCGAGCGCACTGAATCCTGCCAGCAGCAGGGTAAGGGCGCCGACCACTGCTACCGCAAGCTGCACTGCTGGCGCGAGCGCAAAGAGCGCGTGCGTGCGGGCGATCAGATATACGCCTGCTGTTACCATGGTCGCCGCATGCATCAGCGCGCTCACCGGCGTAGGGCCGGCCATTGCGTCAGGCAGCCACGTCTGTAGCGGGAGCTGGGCAGATTTGCCCACCGCACCGACAAGCAGAAGCGCTGCAGCGAGAGTAGCGAGCTCCGACCCCTCCGGCCATTGCTGCGTCACGCGCTGCATCAACGGCTGGATATCAAGGGTTCCCAGATGAGTGAACAGCAGAAAAAGGCCGATCGCCATAGAGGTATCGCCGACCCGGGTCACGATAAACGCTTTGCGCGCCGCGCGCCCGTTGGCAGAGTCCCGATACCAGAATCCGATCAGCAGATAGCTGCAAAGTCCCACCCCTTCCCAGCCCAGATAAAGAAACAGCAGATTGTCGGCAAGAACCAGGATGCACATCGAGCCGACGAAGAGATTCATATAGGCGAAAAAGCGCGCATAGCCCTCATCGCGGCTCATGAACTCTGTGGAATAGAGGTGTATCAGAAAACTGATGATAGTCACGACCAGGACCATCACCAGTGATAACGCGTCGAGATAAAAAACAATTCCTGGCGAGAAACCGACCACAGCAATCCAGGTCCATGCTTCCTGCCGGAAAACAAAACCCGGCGGTGGCGCAGCGATGAAGTCGATCCCGATCAGGATGGCGATGAGCGCGGAGAGAGCCACCGATCCCGTCCCGATTACCGCAATACCGCGATGCCCCAGATGGCTTCCACCCAGCGCCAGCAGCAGGAAGCCGGCTAGAGGCAGCGTGGGAATAAGCCAGAGCAGGGGCAGCACGTCATCCCCGCATCTTGCTTACCGCATCGGCGTCCAGTGTCTGGAAGCGACGGTGCAATAGCAGCAGCAATGCCAGGCCGACAGAGACTTCAGCTGCCGCCACAGACAGGATAAAGATGAACATCACCTGGCCGTCGGCCTGCCCCCAGTGCGAACCGGCAACCACGAAGGCAAGCCCGGCGGCGTTCAGCATGACCTCGATCGACATCAGGATGAAGATCAGGTTGCGTCTGACCAGAATGCCGACCATTCCCAGCACGAAAAGGATTGCAGCGAGCAGCAGGCCGTGATGCATGGGAATAGCGGCTGCAACGGTGGTAGCGGTGGACGCGACAGCCTCAGCCGAGCCCATGGCCGTGCCTGTCCGAAAGGGACTCAGAATGTGAACTCCAAGCTGACTCGTTATGCCAGCCGAGGTGACACGCACCGACCAATCCCGCCAGTAATAGCAGCGAAGCCAGCTCGACACCGAGGAGATAGGGTCCGAAGAGCGTAATACCGACTTCCTTGGAATCGACCGCTGCCCTGCCGGAGATTGTGGCGGCACCTTGTACATTCCACACAAGGATATAAATCAGTTCGGCCAGCAGCAACCCCGACAGTACGGCGGGACCCACCCACATGCCGGGGCTCAGCCATTCCCGCTCCTTGACCGCCGCGGCCTTGCCAAGGTTGAGCATCATTATCACGAACACGAACAGCACCATGACGGCACCTGCGTAAATGATGACCTCCAGTGCAGCGGCAAACGGCGCCCCCAGCACAAAAAAGACTACCGCAACGGCGAGCAGGGACACGATCAGGTAGAGCAGCGCATGCACGGCGCTCGCCCGCGTAACGACCATCAGCGTGGCTGCAACGGCAACTGCTGCGGATAAGTAGAATGTCGCTTCCATGGTCCCCTCCGAGTCAGGAGTCAAGATGCATTAAGGTACGGATCAAGGCAACAGCGAATGCGGGTCTACCGGCGGCGCTTCATTCTCGGCCTCACCCTTGTTTTTTCCTCCAATTGCGGCTCCCGCCACCCGGTAGAAGTTATAGTCAGGGTATTTGCCGGTGCCATCGATTAAAAGGTCCTCTTTTTCGTACACCAGGTTTTTCCGGTTGTATTCGCCCATTTCGAAGTCCGGTGTAAGCTGGATCGCATCGGTAGGGCATGCCTCTTCGCAATATCCACAGAAAATGCAACGCGAAAAATTGATCCGAAAGAATTCAGGGTAGCGCCGCCCATGCTCATCCTCGGTTGCCTGCAGCGCGATGCAATCCACCGGGCAGGCCGCCGCGCAGAGGTAGCATGCAACGCAGCGTTCCTCCCCATCCGGATCGCGGCTCAGGATGATGCGCCCACGCCAGCGCGGCGGAATCTTGGGCTTCTCGTCCGGATACTGAATGGTTACCCGGCGGTGGAACATGTGCAGAAAGATGATCCACATTGTCTTCAGGGAATTCCACATGCGATCTTCTCCCGGGGCTATATGAACAGGTTATGCCGCTGATAAGACGACCGCGCCGGTGATCAATAAATTGACAAGCGTGAGCGGAAGCATGACTTTCCAGCCGTAGGCCATCAGTTGATCGTAACGGGGTCGTGGCAATGCCGCCCGCAGCAGGACGAAGCAGGCGATGACGATAAAAGTCTTGAGCAGAAACCAGACCAGTGGAGGCAGCAGCGGTCCCAGCCACCCACCGAAGAATAATGTGACGATCATTGCCGAGATAAGGGTGATCCCGACATATTCGCCGATGAAAAACAGGCCGAACTTCATGCTGGAATATTCAGTATGAAAGCCTGCCACGAGTTCGTTCTCCGACTCTGGCAAATCAAAGGGAAGCCGCCGCGTCTCGGCAATGCCGGCGACGGCAAAAGTTGCCAGGCCGAGGATCTGCGGAATGCAGAACCAGAGATTTTCCTGTGCGGCAACGATATCGCGCAGGTTGAATGAACCCGCGAGCATGACAACACCCATCAGCGCCAGACCCATGAAAACTTCATAGCTCAACATCTGTGCCGCCGCGCGAAAACCGCCAAGCAGCGAATATTTGTTGTTGGACGCCCATCCGCCCAGCACGACGCCATAGACGCCAAGCGAAGACATGGCGAGAAAAAACAATAATCCGATGTTCAGGTCGACCACGCCGACGCCAGGAGCTAGCGGCACGACAGCAAATGCGAGCAGCGTGGCGACCGCAACGATTGCGGGCGCCAGCACGAACACCGCCTTGTCGGCGAATGGCGGTATCCAGTCCTCCTTGGTAAGAAGCTTGATTGAATCAGCGACGATTTGCAGAACACCGAACGGGCCCACCCGGTTCGGCCCGTAGCGATCCTGCCACAGGCCAAGTAGGCGCCGCTCGATCCAGGACAACATCGCCGAGAAAGCAAACACCGCAGCCAGGATCAGGATCAGGTTCGCCCAGATGCGCGCCGATTCACTCATGGCGTCCCTCTTCTATCCGGTTCTCCTTCCTCGCCCTTCTTATCTTGCCGAATGCCGGCAATCCGATGCCCGCAAGAGTGCCTGGACTTGGCAGACCAACGGGCAGCCCAGCAGTGCCGCGTTGCAATTCTGGTTTCAACCGCACCGGCAACCAGTACGCTCGCAAAATTTCCTCGGGGGAGCCGGGGGAAACTTCCATAAGCTCGGGCCCAAACAGCAACTGCGCGTCATCCCCCGCAGCCAGGCGAAGATCGACCGCATCGTCAGGGTTGAGCGCCAGATACGGTTCAGTACTGAGCTCAGCGATACCGGGCGCCAGGGCGCTTAGTTCCTCGGAGCCAAAGATGTGATGCAACGGCAACAGCAGCCATTCGCCCAAACGCGGCGCGAAGCCAGCCGGTACATTTTCAAAATAGGCGGCTTTTTTTCCTTGCATCGGCTCGATCAGGCGCTCGCCCGGGTCGCCGCCTTTGAGCGGACCGCCCACTTCGTCCTGGAACTTGTTTACCGCCTGCACCGAATTCCAGCCGGGCGCCCAGAATCGGGGGATAAGCGACGGCGGCGGACGGCCCGGATAACCTTCCATCGAAAACGCCAAAGGGGTATCCGGATCATCGGGCTGCTCGGGTTCCTGGATGTTTACGTTGGCGTGCATGGCGGTGCGCCCGCTATAACGATGGGGCTCGCGCGGAATTTTCTGCCCATCCATGCGAAAGCTCGCCGATGGCGCGGCGCGCAAAATCGGTTCGAGGCTGTGAATTGCCGCGGCACAGGCGGCGGTGACATCGTCCAGGCTTGACCATGGTGCTTCATCACCGCGGCCAGCCACAGCCATGATGTCCCGCACCCAGCGCCAGCTTTCCTGAATATCGCCCGGAATGTCACTCCCCGGAATATTACCCTAGGCACGAAAACCTGGAAAAAGCGCTGTGCCCGTCCTTCGTTATTCACCAGCGTACCATCCGCCTCGGCAAAGGTCGCGGCAGGCAGCACCATGTCAGCCTTCGCGCTGGCAGCATGCTCGATATGATCGATCACCACGACGTGCCGGGCTGCGGCGAGAAGCCGATCGACCATCGCGGCATCCGCTCGCCGGTAAAGATCGTTTTCCAGAACGATGAGGGTATCCAAGGCGCCGCTGTCCATTGCTTCCAATGCGCTGTTGAGGCTATCGCCTCCGAGCATCGTCACGCCCAGGCTGTTGCATTCGGGAACGACGAAGCAGAGCTCGGCGGCGTGGCCGGTGCTGCATAGCGCCCATGCAACGTTGGCCGCCGCCTCAACGATGGCCTTATCCCCGCAACCCATCCCGGAAATAATCAATGGACGCTCAGCAGCCCTCAGTTTTTCTGCGATGACGTCAGCCAGTGCTTGTGCCGCACTGGATAATCCAACTGCCGGAGGCGCGTTCGAATCGACCGCGTGCGCCACCGCGAACCCAAGGCGGGCGAGATCGGCAGGCGGCCCATGGAAGGTGCGAGTCGCAATATCATCGAGCCGGGTATCCGTCACAGTGGCAACAAACAATGGCCCACGCTCCTGTTGCGTCGCATCGCGCACCGCATTGTCATTCCAGAGCGGAATTCCCATTTTCTCCGCCATCTTTTGCGGTTCGCGTCGCACCGCCTGGCGCAGGGCCAGCGCAAGCCGTGGCGCAGTATTGGTGACATCTTCCCCCAGCACCAGCACCGCGTCCGCCAACTCCACTTCATGCAGCGATGGCGTCCGGGCAGGACCCTTTCTCAAAATATCGAGGACTGAAGCAAGCAGGCGGGAATCCCTCTTCGATATGTCCGAGATAAAACTGATCACGTCCAACCAGCGTACGCAACGCAAAGTTGGCTTCGATCGAGGCGCGCGGGGAGCCGATACCGATGGCGCGGGCTCCACTGGACAGGATTTCTCCCAAATGTTGGAGCGCGTCCTGTTTGGTGGCAAGGTGCAGTGGTTCGGTTTTGGCTTTACGCAACACTGGCTGCCTGATTCGGCGCTCGCTATTGACGAACTCGTAACCGTAGCGGCCGCGGTCGCACAGAAAGTAGCCATTGACCGCGCCGTTGAAACGATTGCGGATACGCCGCAATGTGCCATACCGCTCGCCCGGGATGGTGTTGCAACCCAGCCCGCAGTGCACACACACTGACGGCGCCGTTTGAAAGTCCCACTTGCGCGTGTAATGCCGCTTGAGTGTCTTATCGGTGAAAACGCCGGTAGGACATACCTCCACCAAGTTGCCGCTGAATTCACTCTCGAGGGTGCCGTCCTGATGGCGGCCGAAATAGACCTGGTTGCGCAGCACCAGCGCGTCGAGATCGCGGCCGCCCGCATAGTCCCGGTAGAATCGCGTGCACCGGTAGCACTGAATGCAGCGATTCATTTCATGGTTGACCAAGGGCCCCAGGTTCTGATTATTGAACGTGCGCTTGCGGCCGCGGTAACGGCGATAAACGTGGCCGTTCATAACTGTCATATCCTGCAAATGGCATTCGCCGCCCTCATCGCACACCGGGCAATCGTGCGGGTGATTGACCATCAGCCATTCCGCCACGCTGGCGCGAAATTCGTGTGCCTCGGGGTCGTCAATGGAAATCCGAACTCCATCCTTGGCGGCAGTCATGCACGCCATGACGATCTTGCCATGCTTATCTTCCTCGTTCTTGAACTGCTTGACCGCACACTGGCGGCATGCCCCTACCGAGCCGAGTGCCGGATGCCAGCAGAAATAAGGCAGGTTGAATCCCAGCGAGAGGCATTCCTGCAGCAGGTTCTCGCCATCCTTGGCAGGATAAGGCCGGTTGTCGATATGGATGATCGTCACATTCGCCTCGCCACATTCCCATGCTGCGTCCCCACATCGCGCTCGCCCCAGGGGCAGCGTTTTTCATGGATGTGGCGCTCGAAATCATCGCCGGAAATACTTGAGGCCGCTTTGCAGCGGCTCTGCCGCACCGGGTGCAAGGGCGCAGAAGGTGTGCCCCGGGCCCAGCAGGCGGGTATGGGATTCCAGCCGTTCCAGATCGGAAGCCTGGCCGCGCCCTTCCTCCATGTCCTGCAATATTTGTTCGATCCATGAAAGCCCCGACCAGCAGGGGGTGCACCAGCCGCATGATTCCTGGGCGAAGAAATGCTCTAGATTGAGCAGCATGCCAACCGGGCAAGTCTTGTCATCAAGGATAATCATGGTGCCCGTGCCCAGGCGGCTGCCCACCGACTGCATCGAATCGAAATCCATCGCTACGTCGAGGTGATCGGCAGTAACAAAATCCGTCGACGCGCCTCCCGGCAGCAATCCGCGAAACCGGTAGCCGTCGCGCATGCCGCCCGCGTGTTCTTCCAGAATCTCCCGTAGAGGGGTGCCCATGGGCAATTCCCATAACCCCGGATTCTTCACTCTCCCGCTTGCCCCGTACAGCTTGGTGCCGCCATCGCCGCTGCGGCTCAGGCTCTTGAACCATTCGGCGCCGTGATTCAAGATATGCGGAAGGTTGCACAAGGTTTCCACGTTATTGACGATGGTGGGCTTGCCCCACAGGCCGCTCACCTGCGGGATACGGGGGCTTGGCGCGTGGATTGGCGCGTTTGCCTTCGAGGGCGTTGAGCAGCGCAGTCTCCTCCCCGCACATGTAGCGCCCGGCGCTGACGTGAAGGTGCATCTCCAGGCTGTACGCCGAGCCCAGGATATTTTTCCCCAGGTAGCCCTGGTGGTAAGCTTCCGCGATCGCTCGCTCCATCCGCCGGGCGGCCAGCTTGTACGCCCAGCGCAGAAATACGTAGGCCACGTCGGCCTGGATCGCATAGGCGCTGATGATGATGCCCTCGATCAACTGATGAGGGTCCCCTTCGAGCAGCAGGCGATCCTTGAATGTACCCGGCTCCATCTCGTCGGCATTGCAGACGAGATACTTCGGGCGCGGCGCGTCATCACCCATCGGCACGAAACTCCACTTCTGCGCGGTTGGAAACCCCGCCCCACCGCGGCCGCGCAGGTTTGATTCCTTCACCATTGCCTGAACTTCCGCCGGCGACATGGTTAGCGCCTTGCGGAGTGCGGCATAACCGCCGGTCTTCTCGTACTGCGCAAGATCAGGCGGTTCTTTTCCAGGCGAAATATTACGGGTCAGCGGCGTTTCCATCGGTTGATTTTTTTTCTTCCTGTTGATAACTGGCAAGGATTTCATCGATCCTGGCGGGATCCAGGTCCTGGTAATGCGCATCATCCACCATCATGACAGGAGCATGGTCGCAGGCGCCGAGGCACACATTAGGCAACAGGGTAAAGCGGCCATCGGCAGTGGTCTGGCCCAGCCCGATGCCCAGCCGCTCCGTCAGATGCTGGCGCAGGCGTTCGTAACCCATGATCCAGCAACTGACGCTGTCGCATAGCAGAATGACATGCTTGCCCACTGGCTTGCGGAAAATCATGTTGTAGAAAGTCGCAACACTCTCCAGCTCCGCCGGAGTCATTTGCAGAGCCTCGGCCACGTCCGCAATGCCGTCATCCGATACCCAGCCGCGATGCTGCTGTACGACCTTGAGCGCCTCGATGCATACCGCGCGATTATTCGGGTAGTGCCGCGCGTGCGCCTCTATTTCCCTCCTCTCCTGTTCACTCAGCATTGTTCCCCTCAGCGTCCAAGTTAGCGGTCCACGTCGGCCATGACAAAATCGATGCTGCCCAGAATGGCGATCAAATCGGAAATCATCAGCCCGCGGCTGATCAAAGGGATCATCTGCAGATGTGGAAAGGAGGGCGTGCGAATCCGCACCCGGTAGGCCATGGTGTTGCCGTCGCTGATGAGGTAATAGCCATTGTTTCCCTTGGTCGCTTCGATGCCCACAAATGCTTCCCCGGGAGGAATGACCGGCCCCCAGCTCACCCCCAGGAAATGGTCGATGAGCGTCTCAATGTCGTGCAAGGTTTGCTTCCTGAGGGGCGGTGTGGTGAGCGGATGATCCGCTTTATGCGCGCCAGCCGGCATGTTCTCCAGGCACTGCTCGATAATGCGCAGGCTCTGGCGAATCTCCTCGGCGCGAACGGCACAGCGGTCGTAGCAATCGCCATGCTGGCCGGTGGGTATGTCGAACTCGAACTGGTCGTATCCTGAATAAGGCCGTGCCTTCCTGAAATCCCATTCGAAGCCGCAGGCGCGGAGGTTAGGGCCGGTTACGCCCCATTCGATGGCCTCATCCGCCGAGTAGCTGCCGACGCCGCGCGTTCGGGCTTTCAGGATGCGGTTCCCAAGGGCGATCTTGTCATACTCATCAAGCCTCGGCGGCATATAGTCCAGGAAATCCCGCACCATCCGATCCCATCCATTCGGCAAATCCTGGGCTACGCCGCCAATGCGGTACCAGCTCGGGTGCATTCGCCCCCCACAGATGGCTTCGACGACATCGAACACCCTCTCCCTGTCGGTGAACATGAAAAATACCGGCGACAGCGCTCCCAGATCCTGGGCAAAAGTACCGTAGAACACCAGATGGCTTGCAACGCGAAAAAATTCAGCCATCATCACGCGCATCACCTTTACCCGGTCAGGCACTTCAATGCCCGCCAGTTTTTCCACCGCCAGCACGTAGGGAAGGTTGTTCATCACCCCTCCCAGGTAATCCACGCGGTCGGTGTAGGGGATGTAGGTATGCCAGGATTGGCGTTCGCCCATCTTTTCCGCTCCGCGATGGTGAAAGCCAATCTCGGGCACGGCATCGATGATTTCCTCGCCGTCGAGCTGCAGCACAATACGAAATACCCCATGCACGCTCGGATGGTTCGGTCCCAGGTTGAGAAACATGAAATCGGTGCCGTCGTGGGCACGGCGCATTCCCCATTCCTCAGGGTGAAAACGCAGCGCCTCCTGCTCGGCTTCTTCCTTCCCCTCGGACAAATGGAATGGTTCCATCTCAGTCGCGCGAGCCGGATGGTCCTTGCGGAGGGCATGCCCCTGCCACCATGGGGGTAATAAAATTCGGCGCAGATGAGGGTGGCCGTCAAAGACGATCCCGAACATGTCCCATATCTCACGCTCGTACCAATTAGCGGCGGGCCAAATATCGGTAATCGTGGGCACCGCCAAATCCGGTTTGACGAGTGCAACCTTGAGACGGATGTCCGCATTACGCTCGAACGACAGCAGGTGATAGATGACGGTGAACTGGCTTGCTGGCTGGTCGTCGCGATACGCTCGCGTACGCTCGTCGATCGCCGTCAGATCGTACAGCATGCGGTAAGGCCGTTCCGCTTCCAGCTTCAGGTAGCGCAGCACGTCGCGCACTCTATCGGTAGAAACCCACAGGGTCGGAACGCCGTCGCAGGTTTTTTGGCTGGGACCAAGCGGCCCGCCCGTATCGTTCTCACCGATACCCGCACCAAAGCGGCTCTTCAGTTCCTCCAGCACGTCCGGGACGTCCGGTGTATCCCGTTTGAGGGCAAGATTGGAGGCGGTCCCGGTCAACGTTCTAAACCTCGTCCGGACTGCGGAGCACCGTCGCCCGCATGCGCTCAGTCCGCTTGAGGTCCCGCTGCGATTCCCCACCCGGCCGCTCGATCGCCCTGCGGACCAATCACCCAGCTCAACGGGCGCTTTTCCTTGCCGATTGCATCCTGAAGCAGATTCAGCCCCTGCATGAATGCGTCGGGCCGAGGCGGGCAACCGGGAACATAAACATCCACGGGAAGGAATCTGTCCACGCCCTGCACCACACTGTAAATGTCATACATTCCACCCGAATTCGCGCACGAACCCATCGAAATCACCCAACGCGGTTCAAGCATCTGATCGTAAAGCCGCTGGAGCACGGGCGCCATCTTGATAAAAACCGTGCCGGAAATAACGATGAGATCAGCCTGGCGGGGAGAAGCGCGGATAACTTCCGCGCCGAACCGGGCAAGGTCATACTTGCTTGTGAAGCTGGTCGCCATTTCCACATAGCAACACGACAGGCCGAAGTTGTAGGGCCAGACAGAATTCTTGCGGCCCCAGGCGACAAGGTCTTGTAATCGCGTCAGCAATACGCTGCGCCGGCCATCTTCTTCGAAACCGTTATCCCGGATTATTGAAGACCCTGTCGACCCGGGCACCGCCTCAGCCGGTCTATCCGATGGCTTCGATGGCTTACTTAGAGACCATCGCATGGTTTGGGCTCCTTGCATCTTTGGCAGACCTGCGGGTTGAATGCCTGGCGGGACCCCAATCCAGGGCACCTATGCGCCATAAATAAGCCAGGGCCGCTCCCAAAATAACTATGAAGATGACAGCCTCGATATAACCGGCCCAGCCCAACTCGCGAAAAGCGATGGCCCAGGCAAAAAGGAACACGGCTTCCACATCGAAAATCACAAAAAACACCGCAATCAGATAGAATTTGGCGGCCAATCGCAGGCGCGCAAGGCCGACGGTGACGATTCCACTCTCGAATGGCTCATCCGTTGCACGTGATGCACGTGATCTATGGCGCTCCCCGATGACGTATGAAAGCGCCATGACCCCCACGACCAGCGTGACGACGAGAAAAAAATATGCAACCAGGGGCCAGATTTCGGTTGTTTGCGTTGGGGAAGTGTTCAAGGATCTGGGCTCCTTTGGGCTTGGTCCTTTGATGGATTCACCAGAATCAAACTGGCCAGCCCGTGCAAGCGCGATGGAGCCAGAGAAGGATGAGGTTTCAGGTGAAGCTTGAGTATTTCCCATCGCTCAATAAACTTCTGTACGATAGCCCACAAAAAAGTGGCACGCGAATGTGCCGTTATCCGGCATAAATCTCACTTACCTGTGCTGTGGGTGAGCCTATCAGCCCCATACTTCCCACCTTGCTCTGCCTGGCTTAGCCATTTGAAATCTATCGGGGACCATCAAAACGGCAAAGGCCATGCGGCAATTTTTTTCGCCTGGCTGCTGTTGTTGCTTCTGATACCGGAACGGATGGCTTTGGCCGGCACGACTGGTTTAAAGCCGAATGCGAGAAACTGATGGGTCCCGGCAGGGTGATGGTCATGTATGTGGATATCGCGCCTGCCGAGGACGCCTCCCGCACGGTCAAGGCGCTTCAATTGATGTCAGGAAAAACTAACGACGCGTATCACAGCGTGTATGGATTGACACATGCCGAACCGGAATTCAGATATGAATTCCGGACAAGATGGCGGACGAGTCCGGACGGGCGTACGTGCATGGTGCCCGATATTTCGATCAAACTAGGGTTTGTGGCAATGCGGATGTATCTTGCCAGAGAGCTTCAGGATAGCTGTAGAAGAAATATCGTGCGCGAACATGAGCTGGAGCATGTGTCAGCATGGCGGTCGCATTTTCGCATTGGCTCGAGAATGCTGGAGGAACCGTTGCGTGCGGCCTTTTCCCAACCGCGTTATTATGCTTCGCAAAACCGGGCGCAAGCCGATTTAAAACCCTGGGTGGAGGGGATACTGAAACCCTTGCAGCAGCGGCTGATGAATGGCGCCATCGCTGCTCAGCGTGCTATCGATTCGCCGACAGCCTATCAACGTGTAACGCAGCGGCTGCATGCGTGCCCTGGGAGTGCCACTGGCCGATGATATTGTAGTTTGGGCACCTATGAATGCAGCGCTACTCCCCGTACTCCTATAGTCCTGCGGGCTGCGCGGCGCCACCGATGACATGGATACGACCGTTCACATGGATTGCATTGGCCGAGCTGCGTGCGACAGGAAGGGATGCCAGCGCTCGACCCGCATCGGTCTGCGGGTCATATCCCATGCCTGGCTGGCCGGGGGAACCCACATAGGCTTTCCTTTCCCCGGCAGGGTAAAAATGAATGGAAATCGGCGCCCCAATACCCAAAGGTGCAGAAGAGGTATACGGCATCGCGGCAGGCGGCAAGCTTTATGTTTTTGGCCGGCTCGGGTTGGACTGGAAGGCAATGGGGATGGTTATGGAATACGATCCCCGTACCGATAGATGGACGCGCAAGCGCGACATGCCTCATGCCCGCCATCATGTGGTGCTCGCAGAAACATGGATGTTGTCGGGCGAACCATGCAACGTGTTTCAGCCTAAGTTCATTTGTTCCCTTGTTTTATGCAAACTTCGAGCTAGAGTTATTTTTAGACACTGGAGATTCCTCGGGTGTTTGATTTACAAATGCGAAACGCGGCAGGTTTTCTGGTGGTGTGAGGAATTTTTCCTTTGTCATGGCATGGAGAAGAAGAATATGAATATCCAAAAGATTTGCCTTTTGTTTTTCGCGTCAAGCCTGTGGCTGGCCTTGCCCGCCCAGGCAACGTCAATTAAAACCCTCACATATTTTGATGCGACGAATAAGGCTCAGTTTCTGCAAAATGACTGGAATCCGGCGGACGGGGATACGCACTGGGAGGCAGTTGCCGCCGGTTATATGAACGTGCTCGACCCCTATCTTCTGGATTTTATTGGAGCGAACGTCGGGGGGAATTTCGTGGTCGGGGACGATCCGTGGGAAACTGTTTCGATAAAAAGTCTGGCCGGGCAACAGCTTGATCTGCGGCAAACGCAGGAAATACAAATTGCTGTCCACCCGCAATACGTAACGAGCAGACCCTATGTCAGCACCGTATTCCGCCTGACCATGCAGGACGGCAGTATCTGGGACCAGCCTAAGGTGTTGGCAAATAACGTATGGCAAAGAGCAGCGTTCCCTATAAAGGAAGACTCGTTTGCGCGTGCAGAATGGGGACCCGAGGGTATATTCGACCTCGGCAAGGTTGTCTCATGGGAAGTTATCCTGGTGGATTTGCCTTCCAGCAGTACTCATCACATAGACTTCCAGGCCATATACATGAAGGGTAATTACGACACGCCCCAAGATATGAATGCCGCCGAGCCCTTCGGGGTAAATTTTTTCAACGGAGACGGAAGCATCCTGTTCCGCCATGCTGACTGGAACCCCGCCGATGGCGACACGGACTGGTTATATCACGTAAACAAGGTTCCGGCGTCCTGGGATCCTTACGGATATCTTAAGGCGGTCTACCGTTCGGAAGATGATCCATGGGAAAACGTGTCCTTACGAAAGGAGGCGCAAACCTATTTCGATTTGACAGCCAGCGGCAACAACCAGATTGTGGCTTTAGTGAATGCTGATCTAAATCTTGATCCGAACGCATTGATCATGAGTCTGACCATGGAGGATGGGAGTATCTGGCAACAAGGGAAGCCCCTGGATGTGGTTGGTGAGTCTGGCTCATTGACGAACTATGCAGACGATCGGAATCTCGTTTCGCCATACAGGTTTCACCTGGACCCAAACGGGAAGGGCTGGACGATGGCAGCCTGGGGACCGGCAGGCAGATTCGACCTCAGCCGGATCAAAGCGTGGGAGTTATTCTTCAATAATCTGGGGCAAGGAGAGCATGCGGTTTTGGTTGGCAGCATTGATACCATTACCGCAACTTCTTTGGTCCAGGCAGCCAACACGTTTGGAACGGCGGGCCAGGCGCAGTGGCTGGAGCGCAGCTTTTCTCCTGACGGAGTGGTTGCAGACATTAGCTCAGCAGGAGGCGTTGGTGATCGCCTCTCCATTGCCGCTCCGATTGATGGATCGGGAGGTGGCTTCACCCTCGAAGTTACTAACAGCTATGTAAACCCCTCTCCCGACGCTGTTGTCTTCATGCTGACGACGAAGGATGGGAAAATTTGGCAGCAAGCCTATAGTTTGCCGAAAGCCGGACGATCAGTACTCTGGATCTATACAGCTTGTCCCTCTGTACCTCCCGGCACACCTGGAACACGTCCTAACGCTTATGAGGATCACTGCAAGGTTGCAATGGGACCGCTTTACGGGATTAACCCCGCTGACATTACGAATTGGGAAATAAGGCTGAACAGCCCGCCTGGCGGGGAAAATAAAATAAAGGTTAATCTACTCTCGACAATTAATTAAATTAGACTTGCTCAAAGTCCCTCTTGCCTTCTCTTGGAAATGATAACGTCCAGGGGGGGACTGAGGCGTGTGATCGACTGCACACTCAGACCGTTCCTTCGGGGTTGCTACAACCCGCTTGCGGAATGCGTGTTGGCCGCGTGATTTTGATTGAGCCTGGCGGCCATTTGCCGATGCAAGGCAGCTGCTTTTACGCTTGCTTTTACGCTTTTCTCGTAATCACGGATTAGCGCCGAGGTGTGCGATTGAAGGTCTTGAGCTTCCCGGCCATAGAGATAGCTCTTGTTTTCATATTGCTCCAGCAGCTCTTTTTGCTTCGCTACCTTCACTTGCATCTGCGCGGCGGTACTCTCATAGTATTTTGCAATGGATTCATGCTCGTCGTGAGTGGTGGCATTCTGAGCCGCAGCACGAATTTCCGGGGTGTCAATGGGCTGGGCTGCCACGAGCGCAGAGCTTGTCGATGCCAGGAAACCTATCATGGCCAACGCTGCGAAGACATTTTCAAATTTTGTTTTCATGGCGGCAAACTCAAATAGGTTGAAAGTGATTTCATCCTACCTCAGTCAACGCCCGGGGTATATTGGGGAAACTCTGATTCTTATCTAAGCGTTTCCCTTAGGAGAAAATCCCCTCCAATCAAGGGAGTAATAGCTAGCTGTACCGATTAGAGGTTTTACCTGGATAACATGTTTTATCGTGGTAAATGGCATCAAAAGCGCGGTGATTTAGCTCAGCGCGCCAGAGAATTCGCGATGAGGATGAGGTGATTCACGGACATAAAGCTATCAACGGAATCGAGAAGGATCGAGAAAATTAAAAAACTTTCGCCTCGTTGCTCAAACGCAATTTTTTCTCTTTTCTCACCGGCTGGGGTAACGGGTAGAGCCGCTGGACTGAAGATGGTTTTATCGCCGCTTTATCCGGACTGGAATTCCACCTTTGGGCCGCAGGGTTACCGCCATCTCGATCTCGACTTCATGCGGGCTGAGCAACTGGAGATCATAGCGCTGAACTATCATACTTAGCAAAAGCTGGCTTTCGAGTAATGCAAAATGACTACCGATGCAGATGCGCTCGCCTTTCCCGAAAGGCACAAACGAAAACCCCGATTTTCGGGGGTACCTAAGTCTCAAGCTGACCAGGTCACCATAATCCCGCTGCCACTCGCAGAGGGCTTGAAAAGGGTTTGCAATCATCTGGCTTCAATCGCCCAGCAGAAAATCGCCTTTGACCGTTGGAATTATTTTGTTATGCGGCATTGTCAACGCAGTTGGGAGTTTCAAGGTTATCAGACACGGTTATCGTTTTTCCTCGATCTGCAATTCTATTCGATATTATTGGAGATATATGCTGACTCCAATCCGAAGTAGAGGTGTGAGAATAATCGTGTCTGACATTTTTGCATTTTTGCCTTCAGGGCACTTAAAACCGGAGGATATGAACAGCTTTTTCGTCTGGCTGCTGTTGCTGCTTCTGATGCCGGAACGGATGGCTTTGGCTTCCAGTGATACGTTTAAGGCCGATTGTGAGAAACTTCTAGGGCCCGGCAAGGTGGTGGTGATGTATACGGATATCGTGCCTGCCGAGGACAGCTCGCGCGCTGTGAAGGGCCTTCAATCGATGGCAGGAAAGACCAACGACACGTATCACAACGTGTACGGGTTGACGCATGCCGAACCGGAATTCAGATACGAATTCCAGGCAAGGTGGCGGACAAGCTCGGACGGGCGGACATGCATGGCAGCCGATGTTTCGGTCAAACTGGGGTTTGCGGCTATGCAGGTATATCTCGCCAGGGAACTTCAGGACAGTTGCAGAAGAAATATCGTGCGTGAACATGAGCTAGAGCATGTGTCGGCATGGCGCTCGCATTTCCGGATTGGGGGGAGGATGCTGGAGGAACCGTTGCGCACGGCCTTTTCCCAACCGCGTTATTATGCTTCACAAACGCAGGCAAGCGCCGACCTAAAACCCTGGGTGGAGGGGGTGCTGAAACCTTTGCAGCAGCGGCTGATGAATAGCGCCGTCGCCGCCCAACGTGCTATCGATTCGCCGACAGCCTATCAGCGCGTATCGCAGCGGTTGCACGCGTGTCCTGCAAATGCCAGTGGCCGATGATATTTGTAGTTTGGGCACCTATGAATTTCATCAAGTGAAGCCTTCAGCTTGCAACGGGCTATGGCAGCAGGAAGCGGAAAAAGAGTTTTTTGCCACTGCTGGAGCGTGATTGTTATGCAAGGAGGCTGCCCATCCTAAGACATGAGTCTGGGAAGGTATGAGTCTGGGAAGGCATGAGCCTAGGAAGGCATGAGCCTGGGGCACTGCTTCCCGTCAATCATCAGGACGTCATGGCGGTCGGTATTTGTAACAAGCCCGGGGGTGTTCGTACCGGATTGGACAGAACCGCTTACCAGTGGAAATGGTTGCCAATAAAATCTCCCGCCAACCCGTGCCTCGGCATGGGCATCGGGAACGTCTTATCCAACTGTTACTCTTGGGATCGAACGCTTCGACTGCTGTAAATGTGCCCCAAATATCATGATGCCGGATCTCGCCACCCGTCATATAAATGCACCCTCCGTATACTCCCCGTCTAGTGTGCCTAGCTTGCCATAAAGGCAAGTGAAGCGGACCAGGCAATTCTTGCCAAACCAGCAAGCGTCTCGGCAACCGTTAGCATTCGCATGACGGACTATCCCCATCTTCAAAAAATTCATATCCATTCCTCTTGTAATGTCTTTTTTCAGGGTATAGAATGAAAAGTAGACTGATCGGTCTACTACGAGATCATTGCAGATTTGTGAAGGAATAGGTTGATGAAGGCAGCACGCAAATCAACGGAGGAAAAGCTGCTTTTGGCCGCGCGCCGCTTGTTCTGCCGGGCAGGGATACATGCGACTGGCATTTCGCGGATTCTTGAGGAGGCAGGTGTGTCCCGCCGCAGCCTCTATACCCACTATGGGTCGAAAGAAAATCTGCTCAAGGCGGTGCTCGATACGGAAGCGAGCATGTGGTTTCACTGGTTCGACCTGGATCTGCCAGGTCTGAAGTGTTCTGCCAGGGAGCGCATCCTGGTCCTGTTCGATCTGCTGGGGAAATGGTTCGAGAAAGAAGATTTCTTCGGTTGCGTATTCATTAATGCCGTGGCGGAGCATGAAAAGGATAGCGGCTGGGTAAAGGATATGGCGGGTGCGTATCGGTATCAAATAATTGCCCGGCTCCAGTCGCTGGTTGTGGAAAGCGGGGCCAGTGATGCGGATATGGTCACCCAGAAACTTGGCCTGATCATCGAGGGCGCAATTGTAACGGCCATGGTCACCCAACGCAGCGAGGCCGCGCATATCGCACGGCTTGCCGCCGAGGATGTTCTTCGTTGCATGGAATGTTCACGCCTCCCTAGCGGAGGAATCTGTATTCTCCGCCACAACCGCTGCCATGGAATCGGCTTAGCCAGCTGTTCCTACAAAAACCGATGGACAAATTTCGGCAAATTTATCAGAGGAATGCAGCGTTCGTAAGCGGCAAAAGCCTGATTTTTCTTATCACTTAAAGTAGAGGAGCTATTTATCATGAAATTCCAACAGCTACGAAATGCAACAATCATTATCGAATATGCGGGGAAAAAATTCCTGGTTGATCCCATGCTGGGAGAAAAGGGAGCTTTTCCAGGATTTGAAGGTACGCCCAACAGTCACATAGCCAATCCCGTCGTGGATCTGCCTATTCCGATGGACGAGATCCTTGATGTCGATGCAGTCATTGTTACCCATGTTCATACGGATCACTGGGACGATGCAGCCATAAAGCTGGTGCCCAAGGACATGCTGATTTTTACGCAAAACGAGAATGATGCAGCGGAAATCCAGGGGCAAGGCTTCAAGAACATCCGGGTTATGGGGGAGAAAACGGTTTTTGATGACATCACGCTCATCAAAACCCCGGGCAGGCATGGCGGAGAAAAAACTGTTGAAAAATACGCTGACCTATTAGGCCTTGTATCCGGTGTTGTATTCAAGCATCCGGATGAAAAAACGGTATACATCGCTGGCGATACGGTCTGGTATGAGGGAGTCGAGGAAAATCTGAAGAAATATGAGCCCGATGTCGTCATCCTTAACAGCGGAGACGCTCAGGTCCTGGGTTACGAACCGATTATCATGGATAAAAAGGATGTTTACGAGGTTTACAAAGCAGCTCCCAAGGCAACCATTATTGCCAGCCATATGGAATCTGTGAATCACGCGATGCTTTCGAGAAAAGAACTGCGGGAGTTCATCAGCGAAAAGGGTATGACACAACGCGTGTTAGTGCCTGAGGATGGTGAAACCTGTGTTTTTTAATGGGATTCGTAAAAAGGGACTCTGTTGATACCTGTGCGGATTCTACAGAAGCAGGCCACAGAAGCAGGCCACAGAAGTAGGCAGTGAGCGCCTGCAACCATCTGCAGTTCGCCCTGCGGCGTTCACAATCCGCTGAAATGCGCGATTAAGCTCGTTGCATTTGTCCTTCATTTGTTTCATTTACTGGAGAATTGTCAATGCCAGGTTATGTTGGCGATGTCGCCATCGCTTACGATCGTGATCTCGGACACGTGCTTTTCGAGCACTATGCTATCGACATCGCGAGACGTGCAACGGAAAGATCTGTCCGCCACGTGCTCGAAATCGCGGCAGGTACGGGAATAGTCACGCGGCAATTGCGTGACGCACTCCCCAAGGATGCGCTACTGACTGCGATCGACATCAGCGATTCCATGATGGACGTCGCGCGCGCAAAGTTTTTTCCCCACGAGCAGGTCACGTTCCAAATCGCAGACGCGACGGCACTGCCTTTCGACGACGAGGCGTTCGATGCGGTGGTCTGCCAGTTCGGCGTGATGTTCTTCGATAAAGATGCAGCGTTTCGCGAGGTGCACCGGACGCTTAAGCGCGGGGGTCGGTACCTGTTCAGTGTCTGGGACTCGCGGCGCTACAATCCATTCGCCAGCGTAACTTTTGAGGTGATGAAGCAGTTCTTTCCGTCGAACCCGCCCCAGTTCCTTGAGCATCCCGTTTCCTGCTTCGAAATCGACCCTATCAAAGAAACGCTTATTCGCTCGGGCTTTGAGCGAATTGTCATCTCAGTTCAGGCGACGGGAATACGATATTCTGGATGTTCCGGCTTTCGCGCGGGGGCTTGTGTTCAGTCCGCTCATCGAGGAAATAAGAGAGCGCGGCGAAGTCGAGCCCGAAAAGATAGTCGAGGCGCTGGCGGAAGCGCTGACAAGAGAGTATGGCTCAAACCCCACGCGCTATCCGATGCAGGCCATACTGTTCGAAGCGGAAAAGCCTTGAGATTGCGACCGTTGGGAGTGAGCCCGGTATCTGGGAAATTGCTTCATCCCAATTCATGATCGATATCGGAAGATTGATTTTATCGCCACTTTATCCGGACTGGAATTCCACCTTTGGGTCGTAGGGCTACCGCCAATTCAATCTCGACTTCATCAGTGTTAAGCAACTGTAAATCACAGTGCTGAACTATCATGCTTAGCAAAAGTTGGGCTTCCATCAATGCAAAATGATTAGCGATACAGATGCGTTCACCTGTCCCGAAACGGCATAAACGAGAACCTCCGATTTTCGGGTATTAAAAATCGCTCAGGGTCAAACTGCTCCGGTTGCGGCCAAAAATCAGCATGATGATGAAGATTGAAAATGCTGAATATCGCAAGTCTGCCAGCCTTTAAAAAATAGCCATCAACCTCGGTATCTTTATTAACTTTACGCAGCAGAATGCCAGCAGGCGGACGGAAGCGCATCGATTCATTTAGTATGGCTCTGGTATAAACAAGCTGCTGCAAATCTTCGGCGTTCGGTATTTTTCCTTGCAGCAAGCCGTCAAGTTCCTGATGCAGTTTAGCGAGTACATCCGGATGCCGGGCTAGTAAATATAAGGTCCAGCTCAATAAATTCGCGGTGGTTTCATGGCCTGCACTAAAAATGGTAATGACTTCATCACGAATCTGCCTGTCAGTCATCTTTTCACCACTGTTGTCATCGCGTGCTTTTAACAGCATATCCAATAAGTCGTTGTGGGCAGATGATGCGTGTGCGTGCGGCGTTGATCGATGATTCCGTAAATGACATCATCAATTATTCCCAATGCCTGTTTGAATTTTTGATTGGCCGGGGTGGGTACATACAACGGGAGAGTCAAAGGATTCAGGAGGGTTTTAGCGGCATACCTCAGTAAAGTATCCAAAGATGGAGCGATATGTTCTATTTTGTCGAGAACACTGGTGCTGAACATGGTCTGGGTGATCACCTCCAATGTCAGTCGCGTCATTTCCTCGGCCAGGTTAACCTCGGCACCATCACCTAACTTCCGCCATCGATCCAGCATATTGCTGCCAGCGGTGGCGATTTGCGGCAGCAGCGTGGTTATATTGCTTCTCTGAAAAACCGGCTGCATTAATCGCCGCTGTCTTTGCCATACATCCCCCTGACTTGTTACTAATCCCTGACCTAAAACCAATGCCAGGCCAATTGGTTTTTCAGGATGGTAGGTTTTTACAAAAACATCGCTTTGTTTGATCAAGGCTTGCTCAACCAGCTTTGGGTGACTGAATAGATAAAATTGGCGGGTAGCCTAATCTGAAGCTGACCAGGTCACCATAATCTCGCTGCCAGTCACAAAGGGCTTGAAACGGATTCGCAATCATCTGGCTTAAATTGCCCAGCAGAAAATCGCCTTTGACCTGTGGAATTGTTTTGTTATGCGGCATCGTCAATACAGTTAGAAGTTTTTCATCCGGCTTTCATGTGAGATGAAGAAGAGAAAGAAAAAGCTATCCAGGCGTTGAACCTTGACGGCTTGAATGTGCTCCTGGTCAGCAGTTTGGGGCGGTCCCAGTTGAAATTGCGGGATTTGCGGCATTGTTTCCCGACCGTGCATAGAAGCTGATTTCAGGAGGCTCCTCTATGGGGAAACCGTACAAAATTATAGGTAGTCTTTGTGTCTACATGTTCCGGCTCTTCTTGATCAGATCGTACGCGGCTTGCACTTCCTGGGCTTGGGCGGTAGCCACCTTGATCATATCCTCCGGAAGGCCTTGGCCCATCAATTTATCAGGATGATACTGGCTCATCAGTTTCCGATAGGCGCGTTTGATTTCCTGATCACTGCTTTCCTTGCTTACTCCCAGTGCCTTATAGGCATCATCCAGGGCGTTAGCGGAAGTAGCCTGCCCGCCCGCAAAATGCGACTGGTTTAAAACCATGTCCAGCAGTTGCCGGAACGCAAGCTGGTCGTAACCGAGATGAAGAGCAAAATTATTTAACAAGCTCTCTTCGGCCGGGTCCAGGCGCCCATCCGATATCGCCATGACAATGAGGTAAACGAGCAGCATTTGCTTCAGGCTGTTCGTATGCCCGCAAGTAGCCATGAATTCGTTCAGTTGCGGTTCAAAATCAAAATCCTGCGCTGCGCCCCGCTTGAAGAGAAAGATGGCCTGTTGACGATGCTCGGGAGTCATCCCCAGCTTTTGTATGAAATCTTCCACATGCAAAATCTCATTCTGGGAAATACGTCCATCGGCTTTGGCAAGTTTTCCCATCAGAATAAAAACTGTTTCAATGAATACGGTTTGCCGATGAGCATTTGTGAGCGGATTGACTCCACCCGCGCCGTAGGAAATGTATCGGTCGATGATGCTTCCAGCGATATAGCCGAGCAGAGCGCCGAAAATACCAAAGAAGTAAAAACCTACTAGAACGCCAATTATTTTGAACAAGAGAATAGCCCTGGGATTGAATTCAAAATGCAGTCATGAGGTCAGCCAGCTCAGGAGGTAATTGTGTAACGAGCACGGCAAAATGATATCAGTATATGATGCAGTGATCAGCGTCTATGTCTATATAACTGATCACTGCGCTGTGCTGGCATATCTTAAAAAGGAGGCAACCGTGATTGAGCTGCATTCAAGCCCCACGCCCAACGGTCAGAAAGTAATGATCATGCTCGAGGAAACCGGACTCGAGTGGAGGCACATCGACGTCAATATATCTCTTGGCGAGCAGTTTCAAGCCAGAGCACCTGAAGCTCAACCCCAACAATAAGATCCCTGCGATTGTGGACACGGATGGCCCTGGGGGAGACGCTTACAGCATGATGGAGTCCGGCGCCATTCTTGTTTATCTCGCGGAAAAAACCGGAAAGTTTCTCCCAACGGAGGCGCGCAAGCGCTACGACACGCTGCAATGGCTATTTTTTCAGGTGGCGCACATCGGGCCCATGTTCGGCCAGGCCAATCACTTCAACAGGCAAGCCAAGGATAACCAGTACGCCAGAGACCGGTACAACAATGAGTCGCTGCGCCTGTACCGGGTACTGGACAATCGGTTGCGCGAGTCTCATGGATTGCTGCGACGAATATACGATCGCTGATATTGCCACGTATCCGTGGTGTAAAGGACATGCGGACCGCGGCGTCGACCAGACCTGCTTTTCCCAATTTCATGCGCTGGTTCGAGGCCATGGAAGCGCGGCCTGCAGTACAGCGCAACAATCAAATGGTGACTGAAATTCGGGCTCGCATGGATAAGGCGGCGAAAGGACGGCAGCCTATCGACATATACGATACGAAGGATAATTCCGATCGCCTCGCCCATGCCACGCTACACCCCACATCAAAGAAAACCATTTAACGACCATTTACCACACCACTTAACCACACCAATTTTTGCCTTTTACGCGGCCTGAACTATAACTATTCATGAGCTTCACTTATTTGATGGCAGAGGATACCGGTGAGCCCGATAAAGTTTGATCACTTGCCTGGCTTGTCGGGGCTTGCCT
The DNA here is from genome assembly GCA_963745455.1 of uncultured beta proteobacterium. Lineage (GTDB taxonomy): Bacteria > Pseudomonadota > Gammaproteobacteria > Burkholderiales > Nitrosomonadaceae > Nitrosospira. The sequence continues at coordinate 58,646 of CAVUXR010000034.1, read as the reverse complement.
CGCCAGCCTTTCCGTCGTGCACACCGTGCAAGCGGCTCTTCAAATCTCGACAAACAGGGGAGATAAAGCATGAATTTATCCGAATATATTTACGTCACCAGCCGCCCTTACAGTTCGCTGTTACAGGAAATCAGCATATCGGGAAAGCTGTTCCAGTCAAAGCGGTTGTTTTTCAACATGCAAATGCAAACGCAGTCCAACTGGTGCTGGGCCGCGACGTCCACAAGCGTATCGCATTTTTACTGGTTCTGGAGCACATGGACACAATGCCGCGTAGCGAATGGTGAACTTGGGCATAGCGATTGCTGCAACAGTCCGGTTCCGTCGGCCTGCAATGTGCCCTGGTATCTCGATAAGGCCTTAACGCGTACCAATAATTTTGTAAGCATTACCGGGCAAGTGAGTTTTCAACAGGTCCGCGATGAAATCAATGCCGGCCGTCCGGTAGGCGCCCGAATCGGCTGGAATGGCGGCGGAGGCCACTTCATGGTGATCTATGGGTATAGCCGCTTTTTCGGCATGGAGTATTTCGATATCGATGATCCCATATATGGAAAAAGTCATCTTGCCGTATCGGATTTTGCCAGTAATTATCAAGGAAGCGGCACCTGGACCCATACCTATTTTACGAAGAGCTATTTCAAAATGCCCATAAGATACCTGATCCCCGCAGAGCCGGTCCTCCAGCTTATTCGCGAGGCTCGTCCATTACTGAGATTGAAGCAGAATGTCATGTTCGCTGCCCCATCGGCGGAATCACGTGAGGCTGCCGATGAGAGCCGCGCGGCGCTTGGAATGGCCCATCGCGTCTATACGCTGGGCCTGGATGCGCTGACCGGAAGACAGACGGCTATACCCCAGCCAGTTAGTCTGCGTATTTTTGAAACGGTCGATGACACGCCCCGAGCGTTTTTTGACGTCAGCGAGGAGGAACAGCCGCGCCTGCTGCAAATGTCCGCATCAGAGGCTCAGCTAAGCCTGCTTGCACGAGGCCTGACGGCGGCGCTTGCCGCCGCGGGTGAGAATGAACAGTCGAGCGAACTGAGGCTGTTCCGTGTGCCTGCCCTGAATTTCGAGGCATTATGGATCAATCATGAAGGCCGGGACGAGGGAAAGGATATGCTTATCCCGCTGCATACCGTAGGCCAGTTGCCACAATTCAGGCCCGTACCCTTGCAGGAGGCATTGGGCGCGTTGCGCGAGGCAGCGCGCCCACTGATGAATATGGATGATACGATGGGGGCCTGATCGTTTGAACCTAAGCGAGGCCCATGCTCTTCGATTCTGAGGAACAACCTTTGAAAAATGCTATCTAAGAGAAACAATCTGTTGAACTTGCCGTATAAATGCCAAAAGTACTATCAGGCAGGCGGAATGTTCTCTTTAATGCACCAGCGTAGCAAAGCAGCGTAAACCCAAATATGATTGTATTCTCGTGCAACAATCGATGAGGAGGTTTATGCCACTTTTCAAAAGATTCATGTTTTTTGCATCGCTCTCGGCATTGTTGAGCATGTCCCAATTTGGCTGCGCTCCATATATGGCTGCAACACAGCCAAGCGCTAAAAATCTCGAGTTGTTCAGAGTAGGAACACCTAGAAACGCACTGCTCGCCGAGTTTGGCGCGCCGGCTGTGACCGAAATCCGAAATGGCAAGCAACATGAAGTATTCAGGTTTATTCAAGGGTACAGCACGGCAACCAGAACTGGCAGAGCGCTTCTTCACGGTGTTGCGGATGTGGCCACGCTCGGGTTATGGGAGGTAGTCGGCACCCCTGCCGAAGCGGTTTTTAGCGGGGACCAGATGGCCTATGATGTCACTTACGATAAGGACGATGTCGTGGATCAGGTGACGGTTCTTAAAATGAGAAACTGAAATCCTCATAGACAACTCGACCGCCTTTTTTTCAAATACTCCTTCCTCTAATCGACTTAAAGTCCGCTTAAGTCAACTTGAATCAGCTTAAGCACAGCTTATAAGCTGCTGCTCGCCTCAACTATAAAATTCCGAACAAGCCTCTGATGCGTTAAACTGGGCCATCTCTTATACTGGCTCTTTTTATGGCTCAATATGTTCTGACCATGAATCGCGTGGGCAAGGTCGTCCCGCCCAGGCGAACGATACTCAAGGATATTTCCATCAGCTTTTTTCCGGGGGCAAAAATCGGCCTGCTGGGCCTGAACGGCTCCGGTAAGTCCACTGTACTGAAGATCATGGCGGGGGTAGATAAGGATATTGAAGGCGAAGTTACCGCTATGCCCAACCTCAATATCGGCTATCTCCCGCAGGAACCGCAGCTCAACCCCGGGCAAACCGTACGTGACGCGGTACAGGAGGGGCTGGGCGAGCTATTCAGCGCGCAGCAGAAGCTGGACGAGATCTACGCGGCTTATGCCGAGCCGGACGCCGACTTTGATGCCTTGGCCACCGAGCAAAGCCGGCTGGAAGCCATCATCGCCACAAGTGGCGGGGACACCGGTCAGCAGATGGAAATCGCCGCCGATGCGCTACGCCTGCCCGAATGGGAAGCGACTATCAGAAATCTATCTGGCGGCGAAAAACGTCGTGTAGCGTTGTGCAAGCTTCTACTGTCCAAACCCGACATGTTATTGCTGGATGAGCCCACCAATCATCTGGATGCCGAGTCGGTGGAGTGGCTGGAGCAATTTCTCACCCGCTTTCCTGGCACTGTAGTAGCTGTCACGCATGACCGTTATTTTCTAGACAACGCGGCGGAGTGGATTTTGGAGCTTGACCGGGGTCACGGCATCCCGTGGAAAGGAAACTACAGTTCCTGGCTGGAGCAGAAGGAAAACCGTCTGAAACAGGAAGAATCGACCGAGTCCGCCCGGCAGAAGGCCCTGAAAAAAGAACTTGAATGGGTCCGGCAAAATCCCAAGGGACGCCAGGCGAAGTCCAAAGCGCGTATCGCGCGCTTTGAAGAACTGAATTCTCAGGAATACCAGAAGCGCAACGAAACCCAGGAAATATTCATTCCCGTTGCCGACAGGCTGGGCAATGAAGTCATCGAATTCAAAAATGTTTCAAAAGCCTACGGCGATCGGCTGCTGATCGATAACCTAAGCTTCAAGGTGCCGCCCGGGGCCATCGTCGGCATTATAGGCCCCAACGGCGCGGGAAAGTCCACACTGTTTCGCATGATCACAGGAAAGGACCAACCGGACTCCGGCAAAATAGAAATCGGTACAACCGTCAAGATAGCGCACGTGGATCAATCGCGCGAGGCCCTGGAGGGCGGTAAAACCGTTTTTGATACCATTTCCGACGGCCATGATATTCTTACTGTCGGCAAATACGAAACGCCGGCGCGTGCTTATCTCGGCCGCTTCAATTTCAAGGGAGGGGATCAGCAGAAAATCGTCGGCAACCTGTCAGGCGGAGAACGCGGCCGGCTTCATCTGGCAAAAACACTCATCTCCGGCGGAAATGTGCTGCTGCTCGATGAGCCTTCCAATGACCTGGACGTAGAAACCCTGCGCGCACTGGAAGATGCGTTGCTGGAGTTCGCCGGTTGCGTGCTGGTAATCTCCCATGACCGCTGGTTTCTCGACCGTATCGCCACTCACATCCTGTCTTTCGAAGGGAATTCTCAGGTTGCCTTCTTCAATGGAAACTACCAGGAGTACGAAGCCGACAAACGCAAGCGCCTTGGCGAGGAAGGCGCGAAGCCGAAGCGGATCAGGTATAAGCCGATTAACCGGTGATGTGATTCCCGGTAGATACTCCGAATACCGCCGGCCTTTAATAAATGCTTGCGGCCCGTCCCTGGCTAATAGCGGCGCTCGCGCTTGGGGCCTGTACCGCTACTTCCTTCATCCTCATATCGTTCGGTCCCGTCCGTACTATATCTTGAGTTGTCTCGCTTGGTACCGGTGCTGGTTGAACTCTTACCTTCTTTCATATGCAGTCTTTCCTTGATGCTTTTATCCGTGTTCCTGCCGTCTGTGTCCCTCACGCCCACATCGGTGGGTGATATCTCATCCGGTATATCACGCTCGCCTACATTACGCTCCCCCGTACCCGCAGCCTGAACCAACCCCGCACTGGCTACGGTGAAAATCAACGTGCTGGCCAGTACCCATGATTTTGCGGTTAATATCGAAGTTTTCATGGCATCTCACTCCTTTATAAGCTCAGCGATATTGCTGCGCTCAAATAATATCACTCCTACAAAAAGGTTCAGTACGCTAGCACACGCAGGCACAGGCACATGGATTTGAACAAGTTAATATCCGGGCTTGAATAACATCTTTTTTTAACCTCCGACCATGCCACCACCTACCTTAGCTCAAGCGCGGGCCATCAAAGTGTGCCACCCGACCACAATCATCCACCGCTATATGTGTTGCTATCCTCGCGCCAGCCATATGGTCTGGCCGGTCTGTTATCATCCCGTTTGCCATTCTGGCGCAAGCTGAGCGTTAATGAATGTGCGGCTCGTCAATTTAAATAGGTTCTTAGTATTCATGAAACCGGTTTATTTCTTATCCCTGCTTGCCTCTCTCCTTATCTTTGCCGCATCTGCTGAAATTTTTGCTTCAGAGAAAAATGCCAAAGCGTGCACAGATTGTCCTGAAATGGTGCCTATTCCAGGGAACAAGTTTGCCATCGGAAAATACACGGTCACTTTCAGGGAGTGGGACGCCTGTGTAGCGGATGGCGGCTGTGGTGGATACCAGCCATCTGACAATGGTTGGGGGCGTGGTAACCGGCCCGTCGTCAATGTGAGCTGGAACGATGCACAAGCCTTTATTCAATGGCTGTCACGAAAAAGTGGCAATATTTATCGTCTTCCTACCGAGGCGGAATGGGCGGTCGCCGCTCGAGCCGGCACTACTACTGATTACTATTGGGGCAATGACGTAGGACGTAACCACGCCAATTGCGACGGATGCGGAAGCGAATGGGATAATAGAAAAACCGCGCCGGTGGGCAGCTTCCAACCCAATGCGTTTGGGCTATACGATATAGTGGGCAACGTATGGCAATGGACGGATACCTGCTGGAAAGGCAATTGCGCAAAACGCATGCTGTGCGGCGGCTCGTGGAACCACAGACCGCAGGACATGCGTGGGGATATGTGTAATTGGTTCGACACTAACAAGCGGATGCGTTACCTGGGATTTCGTGTTGCCACGACCCTTCCCTGATAAAACGCCCAAGCTGCGTATGTTGAAGACCTGGGATACCCCCCTTTTGCCCTCCTTTTGCGCAGGTATGACGAGTCATTATGAGGCAGGCTTGCCGGTATACGTTTATTTATACCGCACTATATGCAATATCAATAATGACATAAGCGGAGAAAATTAATTCGTACGCCTGATGCTCGCGCCCAGCAGCGACAGCTTGTGCTCGATATGCTCGTAGCCGCGGTCCAGGTGGTAGATACGATCGATGATGGTCTCGCCCCCGGCAATCAGCCCGGCAAGCACCAGACTTGCTGATGCGCGCAAATCGGTCGCCATGACGTTGGCGCCATCCAGGCCGGCCACGCCGCACACCACAGCGGTATTACCCTCGACCCGGATGTCGGCATTCATGCGTTTGAGTTCCTGTACATGCATGAAGCGATTTTCAAATATGGTCTCGGTAATGATTGCGGTCCCGGCCGCGATGCTGTTCAGCACCATGAATTGTGCTTGCATATCCGTGGGAAAGGCCGGATAAGGTGCGGTCCGCAGATTGACAGACTTTAGGGGATTATTCATTTTCAGATGTATCCAGTCTTCACCGGACTCGATTGCCGCGCCTGCCTCCATCAACTTGTCGAGAACCGAGTCAAGGGTGTCGGTACGCGTTTCCTTGAGTTGGATTTCACCCCCGGTGGCCGCGGCCGCCACCAGAAATGTTCCGGTCTCGATGCGGTCGGGCATGACGCGATGCGCAGCGGCATGCAAAGCCTCGACTCCTTCAATCGTTATGATGTCGGTACCAATACCACTGATCTTTGCTCCCATTGAGATGAGGCAGTTTGCAAGGTCCGACACTTCCGGTTCTCGCGCCGCATTTTCCAATACCGTTACCCCATCGGCCAGTGTCGCGGCCATCATCAGATTTTCAGTGCCGGTAACCGTCACGATGTCCATGACAATGTGGGCGCCGCTCAAGCGTTTTGCTTTGGCGTGAATATAACCATGCTCGATACCAATCTCGGCGCCCATAGCCTGCAAGCCTTTGATGTGCTGATCAACCGGCCTTAAGCCGATAGCACAGCCACCCGGCAAAGATACTTTCGCTTCGCCAGCGCGAGCGAGCATGGGCCCCAGCACCAGAATTGCCGCGCGCATGGTTTTTACCATCTCATAAGGCGCAACAAGACAGGAAAGGTGCGCTGCGGTCAGTTCGGTCCTTTTACCGTCCACCGTGATATTTATGCCCATTTGCCGAAGCAGGCTCAACATCGTCGTGACATCATTAAGGTAGGGAACGTTATCAATCGTGAGCGTTTCACGAGTGAGCAGGGAAGCGCATAGAATAGGGAGCGCTGCATTTTTCGCCCCCGAAATGCGGACTTCGCCGAAGAGAGGCATGCCGCCACGAATGACCAGTTTCTGCATGATATTAGCTGCTTTTTGAGATTTTTATATTATTCCGGCTCTCTGCGGGTTTACAACCGGTTTAACAGGAATTGATGATCAACTGACGGAAGGATTGATGGACGTGGCTGGGATTCAGGAATTTCACAGCTTCCGCGGAATGAACGCCGGGTTTATGCTTGGGTTATGCACCGGATTATGGTAATAGGATTACGGTTGAAATACGTCAGAGTTACCGTCATCATATCGCAAAGGAGCGTCTTCGCGTTTTCAATTTGCGAAACCAGATCATATAGCCGACGTCCCCATCCATAATAATCCGAGGAGATAAAATGAAAAAAAATGTAGTCCAGGCGAATGACGCACCCCGGCCCATTGGCCCCTATTCCCAGGCAATACGTGTCAGTGGAGGAGTCACGGTTTTCCTGTCGGGCCAGATTGGCCTGGATCCTTCCACAATGCAAATGGCGGCCGGAGTAGAGGAGCAAACCCAGCAGGTTTTTTCAAATCTTAAGGCCGTGGCTGCGGCCAGCGGCGGCAGCCTGAGCGATATAGTCAAATTGAACGTCTATTTAACCGATCTCTCCAACTTTGAAATAGTAAACGGAATTATGGCAAAACATTTCGATGCGCCGTATCCCGCCCGAGCAGCGATAGGTGTGGCTGCTCTTACCGCGCGGAGCTCTGGTAGAGGTTGATGCGGTGTTGGTATTGGCGGAGTGAAGGGCTGATTCTATACACTTCCATGTCTCGATGCCATCGTTCGCGCCATCTTCCTGCAAGCAAGACAGTAGAGGAGAAACTCGTCAAACTGGGCATCACCGGATGAGTTCGATCTGGTGATGCATTTACCGTTGCGCTATGAAGATGAAACGCACCTTTATCCCATCGGGGATGTGCCCGCAAAAGAATAGTGCAGATTGAGGGCATCATCGTCCATAGTGAAATCTTGTATCGTCCGCGGCGGCAACTCGTGTGCCAGGTGGAGGACGGCAGTGGTCTCCTCTTCATGCGCTTCCTCAATTTTTACGGCAGTCAGGTCAAAGCGTATTCCGTTGGCACGCGGGTCCGGCTGCTGGGCGAAACGCGACCCGGTTTTTTTGGTGCCGAAATGGTTCATCCAAAATGCCGCGTTGTCAGGGAACACGAACCATTAGCCGATGCGTTGACTCCGGTTTATCCGGCCACTGCGGGTCTCTCCTCGGAAACGATACGCAAACTGATCCACAGCGCGCTGAGGCAGATGTCGAACAGCGATGATCAGCAAGGTTTCCTTGCCGAAACGCTACCTGACACTATCTTAAAAAAATTACGACTCCCCGGTTTCAGGGATAGCATATTTTTTTTACATCAACCCGCACCGGACGCGCCAGCAGCCTTACTGGGGCAACGCGCCCATCCCGCCTGGCGCCGGATCAAATTCGATGAATTAGTGGCGCAGCAACTTTCCATGCGCGTGCATTATCGCCGGCGCCGCAGCGGCAGCGCGCCTGTTCTCACAGCAAGAAAAAAATTGACTCCTATTCTTCTGGAATCACTACCCTTTCAACTCACCGGCGGGCAGAAGAAGGCCGTTTCAGAAATCAGCCACGATCTGGGAGCGGCGTTTCCAATGCAGCGTCTGTTGCAGGGGGATGTGGGAAGCGGAAAAACCGTTGTTGCGGCATTGGCTGTGCTACAAGCTATCGAAAACAACTACCAGGCGGCGCTAATGGCTCCCACCGAGATTCTGGCTGAGCAACATTACCGGAAGCTTTCCGTCTGGCTTGCGCCGTTGCTGGCTCCCTTGAATGTGACGATTGCCTGGGTATCCGGCAGGCAGAAAAAGAAACAGCGGGAAATCATGCTCGCCAGCATCGCCGAGGGTAAGGCAATGCTTGCTATCGGCACTCATGCATTATTTCAGGAGCAGGTGGAATTCAACAGGCTGGGCCTCGTCATCGTTGATGAGCAGCATCGGTTTGGCGTACACCAGCGCCTGTCGTTGAGGAAAAAAGGCGCTCGGACCGTTGAGATGCCCCATCAGCTGATGATGAGCGCGACGCCCATTCCGCGTACGCTTTCGATGAGCTATTACGCCGATCTCGACGTATCGGTCATAGACGAATTGCCGCCCGGCAGAGCCCCTGTTGTGACCAAGCTGGTCGCGGACACTCGACGCGAGGAAGTCACCGCTCGCATCCGGGACGTCTGCCGAGCTGGAAAGCAGGCCTATTGGGTTTGCCCGCTCATCGAAGAATCGGAAGCCCTGCAATTGAAAACCGCCTTGGAGACAAAGGAGAGGTTGAGTCTGAATTTGCCGGAATTAAAGATCGGTTTGGTGCACGGGCGGCTTCCGTCCCAGGAAAAGTCAGCCGTAATGGATTCATTCACGCGAGGTGAAATTCAGCTATTGGTTGCGACCACAGTCATCGAAGTCGGTGTAGACGTGCCCAATGCCTCGCTGATGGTGATCGAGCATGCCGAGCGCATGGGGCTTGCACAGTTGCATCAGTTGCGCGGCCGTATAGGTCGAGGCGATGCAGGCGGGACATGCATATTACTTTATCAAAAGCCTTTGTCTGCAACGGCCCGGGAGCGGCTCAAAATTATTTTCGAGCATACCGATGGCTTTGAAATTGCGCGCCAGGATTTACGGCTCCGCGGGCCCGGCGAATTCCTGGGTGCGCGCCAGAGTGGCCTACCCATGCTGCGCTTCGCCGACCTGGAACAGGATATGGATTTGCTGGATGCCGCCCGCGGCGTGGCGGACGAATTACTGTGCAATTATCCGGAATTGGCAAAACGTCACCTTGAGCGATGGCTGGGAAGAAAAAGCGAATACCTGCAGGTATGAATCATGAACTCATCCTGTTCACCATCCTGAACCCCGGCCGGGGAATTGACCGGTTCGGTTGCAAACCTGTTTCGTGAAACTCATCAGGCTCTACCGATGGTATTAGAAGCCCATAATCTGACCCTGAAATATCCCGGCAAAGTGCTATGTCATAACTTGAGCTTGACCATCAGTGCTGGTCAGCGCTGGGCCATACTCGGGCAGAACGGGTGCGGAAAGACAACTTTGTTGCACACCCTGGGAGGCTTGCATCACGTAACAAGCGATACCGAATCGCCAATAACCGTGGCCGGAAAAGCGCCGCATTCCTGGCCCCGGCGCGAACTCTCACGCATTCTGGGCATTCTGCTGCAGGAAGAGCCAGGCGAATTCTGGGGAAATGTTCACGATTACGTATTGCTGGGCCGTCATCCCCATGTCAAAAACATGTTCGGCTGGCAAGCGGTTGATCATGAAGCCGCCACCCAAGCTATCGAGCAGATGGAATTGACTGGCCTTGCCCATCGCTCCCTTACCACGTTATCCGGCGGCGAGCGCCAGCGCGCGCGCATTGCTCTGTTGCTCGCGCAATCTCCGTTTTGCTATTTGATGGATGAGCCGCTTCAGTATCTTGATTTGCGCCATCAACTTGCTGTGATGAAGCTGTTTCAGGAATTAGCCGGGCAAGGAAGGGCCGTTGTGATGGTGTTGCACGATATTGGCTGGGCCAGCCGTTTCTGCGATCATGTTCTCATGCTGTTCGATAATGGAAGAACGATTGCCGGGACCGCTGCGCAAGTGCTCAACCGGACTAACCTCGAAGCGCTTTACCGTTGCAATATGGACGAAATCGCGGTGGGCCAGGCGCGCCATTTCGTTCCGGCGTGCGCGATGCCGAGTGTATAATCCTTCCTTGGCGCCACTCATCGTTCGTAATGATTCGTAAATTCCTTCACCGCGTTTTTGGCCGCGATACGCCTGCTTCCACCCCGCCTGCGCAATCCTCGTCCTCCGGGCTGCGCATCATTCCCCGTGAACAACACGGCATTTCACGCGATCACATCAACACGTGCGCATTAAAGGTTACCTCAGGCTTACAGGAGGCAGGGCATTCCGCTTTTATTGTCGGCGGGGCGGCACGCGACCTGATCCTTGGATTGGAGCCGAAAGACTTCGACGTCGCGACCAATGCCACACCTGAGGAAGTCAGGGCAATTTTTCGACGCTCGCGCATCATTGGGCGCCGTTTCCGGCTGGTACATGTCATGTGTGGGGCTGAAACAGTCGAAGTGTCGACTTTTCGCGGCGGCACATCCGGCAGCGAAGATGACGTCATCACAACGGATACACATGTTGACGAACATGGGCGCTTGCTGCACGACAATGTGTTCGGTAGCCAGGAAGAAGATGCACGACGACGTGATTTTACCGTCAACGCATTATTTTTTGATCCAATCCATGAAGAGATCTGGGATTATCTGAACGGCTACGAGGACATCAAGGCGAGACGTTTGCGCATTATTGGCGACCCCGTGCGGCGGTATCGGGAAGATCCCATACGGATGCTCCGGGTAGTCCGGCTTGCAGCCAAGCTTGATATGCAGCTGGACCCGGATACCGCCGCGCCCATTCGCGATCTCGCGCCGCTGCTGCGCAATGTGCCGCCATCGCGGCTGTTTGACGAAATGCTGAAGTTGCTGCTATCGGGCCATGCGCTCCCCTGTGTGACCGATTTACGTAAACGGGGGCTGCATCATGGTTTGCTACCCATGCTGGACGTCATACTCGAGCAGCCCCTGGGCGAGCGCTTTATCACGCTCGCACTCAAAAATACCGACGAACGCGTGCGTCAGGAAAAACCGGTATCTCCGGGCTTCCTGTTCGCGTCCCTGTTATGGCATGAGGTGCTCGCGGCATGGAACAACCGCCAGGCTGCGGGAGAAAGGCTCATTCCCGCATTGCATTTCAGCCATGAATGATGTGCTGGCGGTGCAAAACAAAAATCTCGCGATCCCGCGCAGGTATGACGCTATCATGAAAGAGATCTGGGCGTTGCAGCCTCGTTTTGCGGGCCGATCGGGACGCAGACCGTTTCGTCTGCTGGAACACCCCCGTTTTCGCGCCGCGTATGACTTCATGTTACTGCGTTGCGAGAGTGGCGAAGTGGATATGGAACTGGGCAAATGGTGGGAAGCATTCCAGCGCGCCAGCGCCAGCGAGCGTGAAGCCATGCTGGTCAATGATGAGTTTCCAAAGAAGCGCAGGAGAGGCAGGGGACGCCGCAAGGGCACAGCGACGGATACGGCAGACATGAGTAATTCAGCCGCGGATCTGCCGGAATAGTCCATGGCGTGTGCCGGATCGTCGGATCATACCGTTTCTCGAGCCTTTATAGCCCTGGGCAGCAATCTGGATAATCCCGCCTCCCAAGTGCGTACGCATTTGATGAGTTGGCACAGCTCCCTTCAAGCCATCTGCTCCTGCGCTCTTCACTTTATCGCAGCGCACCGATCGGGCGTCTTGATCAGCCTGATTTTTTTAACGCCGTGGCGCAAATTGAAACCGGTCTTTCACCCCATGATCTGCTTAAAGCCCTGTTCGAAATTGAGCGTAGGCACGGACGCGTAAGAAAGTATGCAAATGCGCCAAGAACGCTGGATCTGGATCTCCTGATTTATGATAATTTGGAATGCAATGATCCCGGCCTGATCCTGCCGCACCCGCGCATGCATCAACGGGCCTTCGTTCTGCAGCCGCTTCTGGAAATTGCTCCTCACACTCGCGTTCCAGGTCATGGCTCTGTTGCGGAATTGTTGGCCGCTTGCGCAGGACAGCGGCTCGAACGAGAGTGGCATAAGTGAAGCTGGAAGAATACCGTCAAATCATCATCGAGGGCCCGATAGGAGTAGGTAAAACCAGCCTGGCGCGGCGGATGGCGGACCACCTGCGCGGCGAACTCCTGCTGGAAAAACCGGGTGAGAACCCGTTTCTGACGAAATTCTATGAAGATATTCCCCGGTATGCCCTGCCAACACAATTATTTTTTCTGTTCCAGCGGGCAGATCAATTACAGGGACTGGCGCAATCAGATATGTTCGCCAGGCCGATCATCAGCGATTTTATGTTTGCCAAGGATCCGCTATTCGCAAGGCTCACCCTGAACGACGCCGAATATGACCTTTACTGGAAAATCTTTTGTCATCTTCAGCCTAAAGCGCCGCCGCCCGGACTGGTGATTTATTTACAGGCTTCTCCCGCCACGTTGATCGAACGTGTGAAGCGGCGCGGCAATATTTTTGAGAAGAATATATCCGAGGAATATTTGCGGCGGTTGGCCGATAGCTACAATCGCTTTTTTCATCTATATGAAGATGCGCCGCTCATGATAATCAATAGCGAAAATCTGAACTTTGCCGACAGCCAGGCGGATTTTGATTTATTGTTGCGGCAGATAGACAAAATGCGCGGCCACCGGGAATATTTTAATCGAGGAATTTAAGGAATTTTTGACAGACCCCCCAGGCAATTAAACTAAACGAGGAATCCAAGATATGCGCATACACAGGATGCTTTGCAGAAAATGCGAGATGACGGCGAGAAAATTGCCATTCTCACTTGCTATGACTCAAGCTTTGCCACGTTGCTGGAAAATGCGGGGGTGGATATTCTGCTGGTGGGCGACTCGCTGGGTAACGTGTTGCAGGGTGAAGAGAATACTCTGCCGGTAACCCTGGATGATATGGTATATCACACCCGTGCGTGACGCGGGGGTCAAGCAAGGCATTTATCATGGCAGATATGCCCTTCGGTACCTCTCAGGTAAGCCCTGAAGATACCTTCGAGAATGCCGCCGAACTTATGGCGTCCGGGGCGAATATGGTCAAGATCGAGGGCGGCTGTGTCATGGCGGAAACGGTTGAATTCCTCACCCGCCGCGGTATTCCCGTTTGCGCCCATATCGGTTTGACTCCTCAATCGGTCAACCAGCTGGGCGGTTATAAAATACAAGGCAGAACCGACTATCAGGCAAAGCAGTTGCTGGAAGACGCAGTTGCCCTGGAAAACGCGGGTGCGGGAATGCTGTTGATGGAAGTCGTCCCAGCCATGGTTGCCAAACAGGTTACCGAAAAGCTATCCATTCCCACCATTGGGATTGGCGCGGGCAGGGATTGCTCCGCGCAGGTTCTGGTCCTGTACGATATGCTGGGCATTTATTCCGGGAAGAAAGCCCGATTCATGAAGAACTTCATGAACGGCGCGGGAAGCATCCACGAGGCGGCGGCCAACTATGTCAGGGCAGTAAAGGCCGGGGAATTTCCCGGGCCGGAACATACATTCTGATTCGGGTCGGGTCGAGCTTGGAAATCATTACCGATATCGCATCCTTACGCGCTCGCCTCAAGCACGAATTTTCGATTGGCTTCGTCCCGACGATGGGCAACCTGCACGAGGGGCATTTATCTCTCGTCCGAGCCGCGCAACAGAAAGCGCACCGCGCGGTAGTGAGCATTTTTGTAAACCGTCTGCAATTCGCGCCCAAGGAGGATTTTGAGCAATATCCTCGAACGCTGGCCGATGACTGCAAGTTGCTCGAAAATCAGCGCGTCGATATCGCGTTCGTACCAACCGAAGAAAGTCTTTACCCGGTGAAGCAGACGTTCATACTGAATCCTCCGCCGATAGCAGACACCCTGGAAGGCCAGTTCCGCCCGGATTTTCCGTGGCGTATCCACAGTGGTATTAAAACTTTTCAACATCGTACAGCCGCAGGTGGCCGTATTTGGAAAAAAGGACTATCAACAACTGCATATCATCCGTGAACTGGTACAGCAGCTGAACCTTCCAGTGGAAATTGTCGCGGAAGATACGGTCCGTGCTTCAGATAACCTGGCGCTGAGTTCTCGTAATCGTTATTTAACAGATGAGGAACGTATCGAGGCAACGCGGTTGTACCAGGTTTTATCGCGGGTCAAGCAGAGAGTAGAGGGTGGCGACAGTAATTTTCATGAGCTGGAGGAAAATGCAAAGGAAGTTCTGCGCGCCCATGGATGGAAGGTCGACTATGTCGCTGTGCGGCATCGCGATACCCTGGCTCCTGCATCTGAATGCGACAGGAATATGGTAGTACTCGGGGCTGCGAGGCTGGGCAAGACCCGACTGATAGATAATCTGGAAATGGAGGTCAAGACCTGACCGAAGACCAGAGTTTCAAATAAATCCCAGGTTTCGGCGTAGTTGCCATCCTTCCTCTCGATCACTGTAACCCAAGCATTCGATTGTTTCTCCACCCGGTCCGCCGGCTTGACCCGCACATCTTCAGCGATTAACTAGCCAATTCATAATGACGGGATAACTCGTCGTGGTTTAGCGACATCTATTAATGATTAATTATCAAGGTGTTAAACCTTCCTACTGGTTTTACGTTGCTGAAAAGCAACAGTAATCCTTCCATTGCTCCAGATTTATACATTAAACCTTTGTTTATCAGTACCCTATGTGCTGGCACGGTAAGTGCTTGTCCTTAATTGCCGGCCTGCTCGGCGCTTCACGATAGCTGGATCTGACATCTACGTACTGAATCTCGAGTAGAGATCTCCAAGCGGGAAGAAGCGAACAACAATAAGCGAACAGAATATGTTGAGATAGAGGCATCGTGAGCTCCACCTGGGGCTTATTCAGAGATTCACTTACCAGGAGGTGTTTTATGTTTTCCCTGCAAAGCCCGAAGCAAAACCGAATCCTTGCAGCCCTGCCCGCAGAAGATTATGCGCGGCTTCTCCCGTATCTTGAATTCGTATCCATGCCGCTGGGGCAAACCATTTATGAACCGCGTGCCGTCGTTAATCATATTTATTTTCCCACGAGCAGTATTGTTGCGCCGTTGTACGCTATCGAAAATGGGGCATCGGTACGGCTTGCGATCATCGGCAACGAAGGGCTTACCGGCATATCCTCTCTTCTGGGAGGCGGCGGCACGCCGTCGGGAATCGTGGTGCAGACCGCGGGAAGCGGTTATCGGATAAAAGCGAACACATTAAAAAAAGAATTCGATCTGGGGGGCAGATTACAGCATGTGATATTGCGTTATACCCAGGCATTGATTACCCAAACCTCGCAGAACGCAGTATGCAATCGTCATCACAACATCGAACAGCAGTTATGTCGTTTTCTCTTGATGAGTCTCGATCGGCTCCCAGGCGAAGAAATGCAGATGACACACGAGCAGATAGCCGTCATGTTGGGGGTTCGGCGGGAAAGTGTGACTCAGGCTGCTCTCAAGTTGCAAACGATCGGAGCGATACAGTATAGCCGCGGCCATATTACCGTGCTGGACCGCGAGGAACTGGAAAACGCCGTGTGCGAATGCTACACCGTGGTGAACGACGAATATGACCGATTATTATGGAATCATGACTCCGATACTGCTCAGGTGACAAACAGGTCAAGCACAAGCAGACAATTGTCGCCGATAAACTGAGGAGAGCCCCGGACTACTCGGCGGGAACCACTCCGCCCTCCCCTAACCCTGGTTCAAGCTGAGTAGTCCGGCTTGTCGCATGAAGCCGTAATGCTCCCGTCAGTTTGCCATAAGATGTCTGAGAACGTAGGGCAGTATCCCGCCATGCATATAATATTCCACCTCGGTACCGGTATCTATTCTGCATAGCAGGTCGACTTCGCGGCGCGAACCGTCGGCACCGCGAATAACAAGCGATACATTCTGCTGGGGACGGATGTCGCCCAGACCCAGGAGGTCAAACTGTTCATCGCCCTTGATGCCCAATGATTGAACGCTGTCATTCTCCTTGAATTGCAGCGGCAGCACGCCCATGCCCACCAGATTGCTGCGATGTATGCGTTCAAAGCTCTTCGCGATGACCGCCTTGACACCGAGCAACTGGGTCCCCTTTGCAGCCCAATCACGGCTTGAACCCGTGCCGTATTCTTCCCCTCCAAATACCACGGTCGATACGCCGTCCGCAATATACCTCATGGCAGCATCATAAATGCTCATTCGCTCACCATCCGGCTGATGCAGCGTGATTCCCCCTTCGCTGCCTGGTATCATCAGGTTTTTTATGCGCACGTTGGCAAATGTACCGCGCATCATCACCTCATGGTTACCGCGGCGCGCTCCATAACTGTTGAAGTTCATTTTGGATACGCCATTTGCCAGCAGGTATTTGCCGGCGGGCGAGGTATCTTTTATGGAACCGGCGGGACTGATGTGATCGGTCGTTACCGAGTCGCCAAATATGGCCAAGGTGCGTGCATCGCGAATTCCGCCGGGCTGCGCGGGCTCCATCGAAAAATCCTGAAAGAACGGCGGCTCGGCGATATAAGTGGATTCCGGCCAGGTATATACCTGCCCTGAGACTGATGGAACGCTGTTCCACAACACGTTGTCCTTGGTCAGATTACTGTAGAGCCGGCGGAACGCTTCAGCATCGGCGGCAAATTTGATTATTGCACGGACTTCATCATCGCTCGGCCAGACGTCACTGAGCCATACCGGTTTCCCATCCTCCCCGATTCCCAGAGGCTCATTCGTCAAGTTTTTGAGTGTCGTGCCTGCGATGGCATACGCGACGACCAGGGGGGGAGAGGCGAGAAAATTGGCGCGGATATTTGGGTGGATTCGTGCTTCAAAGTTCCGGTTTCCGGAAAGCACCGCGGCACAGACCAGGTCATTCGTCACCACGGCTTCCTCGATCGGTTCCGACAGCGGTCCCGAGTTGCCGATGCAGGTAGTGCAACCGTAGCCTGCGAGATTGAAGCCGAGTTTTTCGAGATAAGGCATGAGACCGGTAGCAGTGAGATATTCAGTCACGACACGGGAGCCGGGGGCAAGCGACGTCTTGATGTGCCGTTTGACCGTCAACCCTTTTTCTACCGCCTTCTTTGCCAGTAACCCCGCGGCCAGCAGCACGCTGGGGTTGGACGTATTCGTACAGGAGGTAATGGCCGCAATCAGAACATCGCCGTGCCCAAGATCGAATTGACCATTCGATATACATTGCGGTGCTTCGTCCACATCCACTATCGGACGGTTGCTGACCATCTCGGCGAGATTGCGCGCACTTCCCGGGCTGAGGTTGTTACCCATCTCCGCTATTTTCTTTGCCGTCTCGGGTTGCGAGGGAACCTTGTCCGTTCCTGCGCTATTCCTGCCTTTGCCAGCAGTGGACGCTTCGATACCCTTATCGCCACAACTAGCCACCGGATATCGCTGCTCCAGATCCGCCGCATTTCTCCCATAGCCACTTTCCACTACCGGCTTGGCAAAGAGTTCCACGAACCTGGATTTTACGTTGCCGATCTCGATACGGTCCTGAGGCCGCCGGGGTCCCGCAAGCGAAGGCGCGACCGTACTTAGATCAAGCTCCAGCTCACGTGTATAATCGATATCTCCTTTGCGTGGAATCCCATACAGTTCCTGGGCCTTGAAATACGACTGGAGCGCTGCGATTTCCTCGTCGCTACGCCCGGTATCCCTGAAATATTCAATAGTGGCATCGTCCACCGGAAAAAAACCCATCGTGGCGCCATATTCAGGCGACATATTCGCGATCGTGGCACGATCCGGTACGGTTAGCGACGCCGTCCCTTCGCCGAAAAATTCGACGAACGCGCTCACCACATTGGCTTTGCGCAACATTTCCGTGACAGTCAGCACCAGATCGGTAGCGGTAACGCCGGCGCGCAAACGGCCAGTCAAGTTGACCCCCACGACATCCGGTGTAAGAAAGTAAACCGGCTGCCCCAGCATTCCAGCTTCAGCCTCGATCCCACCAACCCCCCAACCGACCACGCCGATGCCATTGATCATGGTTGTATGTGAATCGGTGCCCACCAGAGTGTCAGGATATACCAGGCCATCTTTCACATGCACTCCACGTGCGAGATATTCCAGGTTCACCTGATGCACGATTCCGATTCCGGGGGGCACAACCTTGAATGTATCGAATGCCTGCATGCCCCATTTTATAAATTGGTAGCGTTCATTGTTGCGGCGGAATTCGAACTCCATGTTGATTTCGAGCGCCTGGTTGTCACCGTAATGGTCAACTTGCACCGAATGATCGACCACCAGGTCAACAGGCACGAGCGGCTCGACAAGCTTGGGATCCTTTCCCATTCCTTGCGCTACACTGCGCATCGCAGCAAGGTCGACGAGGAGCGGTACACCTGTGAAATCCTGTAGCACAATGCGCGACACGACAAAAGGAATCTCATCCATACGCGCAGCGTTGGGTTTCCAGTCGGCCAAACGTTTTACATGAGCCTCGGTGATTTTATCGCCATCGCAATTGCGCAGTACGGACTCCAGGACGATGCGAATGGAAACCGGCAGCCGCGAAATTTTCCCCAGGCCGGCTGCTTCCAGAGCAGGAAGGGAATAGAACTTTGCTTCTCCCCCCGCAGAAAGTGAAATGTCTTTAAGTGAATTGAAAAGATTGTGGCTCATGGTGATACTCCTGGAATATCAGGGGATCCATTACTGGGGTATTCGCGATATCGCTTGCTGCGAATGACGTGTAGGACACCATCAGCATTTATGCCGGATCGCAGGAATATATTGTCCCGCAAAATGATCAGACCGAAAGCTGTTTATAGGGCATATTGCGCTATTTCTCAACCGAAGCCGCACGATTTTCCGGTTTGTATTCCGGAATTCCGGCTTCGACCACGCTCTCGGAAAAGCTTTGGTAAGCGCTGCCCACCCGCTTAGCCATTGCGTCAGGAAAGAGATGAAAGTCCCCTGCCTTGAGCGCGGCAACGATTCCTTCGGCAACTACTGAAGGCGATTCGGCAGACCCTGCCAGACCAGCAGCGTTTCCCATATCGGAAGCGATAAGCCCGGGGTGCACGCTCAGCACTGCCGTGCCCTGCTGGCCCAACAATTCGTGCAGCGCCTGTGTGATGGAATAAGCGGCCGCTTTACAGGCGGAGTGAGTCGCGAAGTTGGAAGCGCACACCAACGATGCGACTGAGTTGATCTGGACAAAGGCTCCGCCGCCATTTTGCTTGAGAATGGGAGCAAACGCCTGGGCCATTCGGATAAGGCCGAGTACGTTGATCTCCATTCCAAGCTCAAGCGCATCGATGGCATCATCATCCAACGGTGTGGCGGACTTGAATATTGCCGCATTGTTAACCACCACCTGGACATCCGCTGCCTTAGCGGCCATCGCTGTGATGGTTTCGGGCCTAGCCAGGTCTAATGGGATGGGAAGGACTCTGTCGCCGTAGCGCCCGATCAAGGGTGCGGCAGAATCAAGACGGCGGACCGCCGCATAGACTCTGGCCACTCCATGGTTCAGGAAGGAATCGACTATTGCCCTGCCGATACCTCTGTTTGCTCCCGTGACAAGCGCTACCTTATTTTTGATGTCGCAAGTTATTTTCAATTGTGCTGTTTACCGGGCTTAAGGAAAACACGCCCTCCTGCCTGGTTACCTGGGTACCTGGTTAACCTGATATGTCGTTTCATTATATTCCCGTTAACCCGCGCGACTCCTATTACTGAGGGAAAATTTTTTTAAACCTTTATGATCACGAAGTGGCGACGAACCATATCGCGTTCATAAGCCCGCCGGGAGCGCATATTTCGCCTATTATTATCCGTCAAGCGCTGATTCGAATGGAAGATAAATGTTAAACGCATAACCACGGTCTGAATCCGAGAAATCGTGTAATATGAAAGAGATGACAGCCGAGATAACAACTCGTAACGTCGGTAACGTAAGAATACAGATCCAAGCGAGCCGGCACATTATCTATCCGATGATTTTTTTAGAACTGGATTTATGGCCCGTCCGGTAGTCGTACTATTGCACGGTTTCCTCGGTTTCGTGAAATGGGGGCCTTTTGAATATTTTCGGGGAGTACGAGGCGCCTTGCACCAGATGCATATTGACCCTCTTATGCCGGAAATGCCAACCGCCGGCACAATAGCGGAGCGCGCGGAGGTGCTTTCACGCAAACTCTTCCGAACCGATATCCCTGTCTTCGCCCTAGTTGGATATAGCATGGGGGGATTGGATGCCCGATATTTGATTACCCATCTCGACGCGGACCGGCGAGTAAAAAGTTTGATTACTGTTTCCACGCCGCATCGCGGTTCACCGCTGGCAATGTGGTTTCTCGAATCGCGCGGGCCAATTTAAGGTTACATCCGACATGTCGGCAACCCCGGATTGCGCGAACTGACCACGGAAGCCTGCGGAGCAATGCACCTCCCCGACCGCGACGATGTGGATTATTCTTCTTACGCTAGCGGCGCCCGCTGCGCGAGCTTCCGTTCTGGCTTCGGCCCTATGGGCGTGTAATTGGTGAAGACAACGATGGGCTGGTCCCTGTCAGTTCCGCCCGATGGGGACAATTCCGCGGCGCCGAGCGCTCGGATCACATGGAGCTTATCGGGTGGAGTCTGGGTTTGCCTGATGCGAGTACCGGGCGGCCATTCGATCATCTTCCTTTCTGGACCAAGGTCGCCACGGAAGCGATAGCTTCTGCGGAGGGCAAAATGCTGGTGAAAGAGTAATATGGATCAGCACGAGAGTAAAAAATGGCATATGCCCTGGTTCGACTGGCTGGTCTTTGTGCTGCCAGCGGCACTTTTTATTGGTCTTGGGCTGGAATCCGCCCTAGTCCCCGCTCCGCCGACGGGAAGCCCCCAGCATCATGATTTCCGCGCCGTGGCGCACTGGTTTGACCCGGTATTCTTCCAATACAACCTTGTCATGGCCTTGCTGGTGGTGCTGGTCGTGCCGTCGCTTGCGCTAAGCTATATCCAGGCGATGGCCAACCGGAAAGAGCGGCGTTTATATCGCGACGTCCCCCCCGAGCGCCGGAGTGAAGTACGCAGGAGGATGGGGCGCCGGGCTTCCTTTAGCACCTACCGGGGCAGCGTCTGGCTGACCACGACTGTCGTGCTGCTCGGCGTTTCGATTCTGCTGCTCTTCAAACCCGTCTCTTCCGCTGCCGGGTTGGGCCTGGATTTCAGTATGGGCTCAAATATGTTGACCATGGGGCCTTTCGTCGAACTGTTCGAGAAGGACCGCGATGCATATTACTCCCATCTCGTCCGCAATATGATCGCTTTCCAGTTCGGTTTTCTAGGGGCCTATGTGTATTTCATCGGCTCCGTTGTGCGTGCGTATTTTACGCTGGATCTGACTTCGCACACTTTTGTCGACGGCGCCATCCGCATGATTGTGGCGAGCATCCTCGCTCTTGTGCTTTCATTTGTATTTGACTTTTTTACCTTCACTGCCGACGGTAAATCAGCTATTGCTGAGCGCACCCAACAACAAAAGAGCCCGGTCGAGCCCGCGCCCCCCGCCAAAGCCTCAACCGAGGAGAGCGGCCCTGCGGCCAGTCAGGAAGTGGCGGGCTCAGGGATTCCGGCCAGCCTGAGCATGCTTCCGGTTGTGGCCTTTTTCTTCGGTTTCTATCCGAAGCGCGCATCGCTGGTGATTGAACGAATAGCGCTCAAGACGATGAGGAATATTATCCCCGCCGACAGCTACCGCGCGCTGCCGCTCTCCATGCTCGCCGGAATGAGCTATACCCATGAACTAAGGCTGGAGCGGGAGGGTTTTGATAATGTAGAAAATCTAAGTACCGCGGATGCCGTGGATCTCGCGGTCCGCACCTGTTTCAGCTACACCCAGTTGCAGCAATGGATAGATCAGGCGTGGCTCGCGGCTCACCTGCGCGAAGATTATCCCGACTTTGTCCGCCGAACGGGCATTTCGACCAGTGAGGAGTTGCGCTGCTTTTTATGCATCTGCGATCCTGCAAAGACGGATGCGATAGAGCAGCTCGTAGCGGCGCTAACGGCGGACTCCGCAGCCGCCTCGTCCTGGAAAGTGAGGCTGACAGCGTCAAAATGTTGCTAGCGAACAAAGCGCCATCACAGAAGGTAGAGGTTGCACGCCCGGATGAGCCAAAAACGAGTTAATGTATCACCGATGGAGATCGACGGCGGTTCTTTTGTAGTAGTCGCGATCTCATCTGACAGTTACCCGATTTGACTGATGCAATTGTCAGATCAGATTCAATTGTTCAGTAATGTGATTTTATCGTTCCAATCCTCCTTTCCGTCAATTAATGTTTTGATGGTGTTCGCCCGCAACACATTTTTCCCTGATGGGTGCGGGCATGATTATAGGAATGTAGCCAGTCATCCAGATCAACTTGCAGTTCTTCAATTGATCTGTATAACTTGCGCCGGAACGCTACTTGGTATAGTTTACAGGATGGTCTTGTGAAAGCGTTCACAGATACCGTTGGTCTGCGAGTGATTGGCTTTGGGTGTGTTCAATATCATTGAGCGCCAGATAGAGCTGATAATCATGAGTCTCCGGCTTACCGCAATACTCGGTGCCGCGATCAGTCAAAACACGGATTAGGCCCATGCTCTGTTCTGCGAAGAATGGCAGTACTTGGTCATTGAGCAGATCAGCCGCGGTAATCGGCGTTTTGGTTGTATAGAGCTTGGCAGCAGCCCCTTTGGAATAGGTATCGACAAATGTCTGCTGATAGATGCGGCCCACACCCTTGATCGTTCCCACGTAGAAGGTGTCCTGGCTGCCAAGATAACCTGGATGAGCAGTTTCAATCTCACCATGGGCAATATCGTCGTCCTGCTTCTTCTCCAGAGCCACTGAGCGAACCCCTGAAGCGAAATGAAGATGCCGCGCTTGCGTAACTCCTTAACACGCGAATTGAATAAAAAGCAGTCTGCTCGATGGCAAATTCCACCACTGCCATCTCTGTTGCTGCTTCAACACGATTCTTGGGGTTCGGCTTTTTCCGGTTGGCATCAATCAGGGCATCAATACCGCCGGATTCATAGCCCATTGATATCATAAAAAGGATCGCGGGACAAGCCCATGAGCTTGCAGCGCGCGATAGATTGCCACGTTCGGCTGCGACGCTGAGCAAGCCGACCCTTGTATTTGATAACATTTTGTTAAGATGACTGATGGGGTTACTCCTTTGCGCTTGCGCGCTCAATTTGATAAGGATTCGCACCTCTATCAAACCGGGTAACCCCACCTTTGGCAAGGCCCTACTGTCAGATAAAATCGAAAAACTACTACAAGTTAGCACCTTATAAAGCGTTGCTTTATCGATCCCGCTTGCGCACCATTTAAAATGAAAGCAACAACTGATGGCGCAAATTATTGCCAAGCGGAATTAAATACTCAGCATGATTCGCCCGGATCACATAATTTTATGAAGCCCTGAGTTTTTCCGCTCCATCATGTCGCCCCTTAATCTGGTTCTCATTTTCTACTTAACGCTTCCGGCAGTACGTCTGCCGAAGCAGGTTACATTAGCTATGAGGGGAATTACATGAATCAACACGATGATAATAAATGGAACATCGCTTGGTATTGACTCATTGATATTTCTCATACCAATTCTTCTTTTTCTCGCATCTCGGGCTGGGATCCGCCTTCTCCACGCTCCGCCTCCGAGAACTGTACCCAGTTATCGCGATTTTCGGGCTATTGCTCACTGGTTTGACCCAGCACTCTTTCAGTTTAACCTTATCACTACGCTGCTTGCGGTACTGGTCGTACCATCGCTCGCGCTTAGCTATACGCTCACAATGACGAACCGGAAGGCGCACCGGTTCCACCGCGAAATCCCTCCTGATCGCCAGCGCGAAATCCGCAGGAGGATGGAGCATCATGCTTCCTTCAGCGCCTATCGCGGCAGTGTCTGGTTAACTACCATTGTAGTGTTGTGTCGGCACTTCAATTTTATTACTCCTCAAACCGATCTCGTTGCCACACGGCTTGCGGCGTAGATCTTCAGCCTCAGGCCCAAATATGTTTGACTCATAGGGCCTCTTGGTTGAATTATTATAAGCAAAGCCTCAAACCTGTACTACCTCTCATCTTGTCCGAAATCTCACCGCTTTCCAATTCGGATTTCTGGGCGCTTATATTTATTTCATCGGCACGATTACGCGTGCGTATTTCACGCTTGATCTGACCTCTCATACCTTTGTCGACGGTGCTCTCCGCATGATCTTCGCTAGTATATTCGCCTTGGTGCTCTCCTTTGTTTTTCACTTTTTTATTTGCTGACGAGCTTATACGATCAGCCGCTACCTGAGCGCTTTCACAGCGGAACCATTCGACTGATACCTTCTTCCCACTGCCAACTTCTATCTGCTGAGTGATATCTTCCATACTAGCTTACATAGTGCTATGCGCGATAAGCTCGATGGAAAGAATATCAATACCGCCAATCTGAATCTGCTTCCAATTATAGCTTTTTCTTTGGCTTTTATCCCAAACGGGCGACGTTGGCAATTGAGCGCATTGCGCTGAAGATAATGAGGAATATTATTCCCGCCGACAACTACCGCGCGCTGCCACTTTCCATGCTCGCGGGGATGAGCTATACCCATGAGCTAAGACTGGAACGAGAGGGTTTCGATAACATTGAAAATCTGATTACGCCGACGCTGTCGATCTGGCGATACGGACCTGTTTCAGCTATCACCCAGTTGCAGGAATGGATAGATCAAGCATGGCTCGGCAGCTCACTTACGCGAGGACTATCCCGACTTTGTCCGCCGAACGAGTATTTCAATCCAGTGATGAGTTACACTCCTTTTTACTCGCCAGTAATTGCGCTAACATACGATGGAATCGAGCGAACTCGTTTCGGCGCTCGCGGTAGACGCCTCGGCCGCCTCTCCTGGAAGGTAAGATTAAGAGCGATTCAAATGCTGCTCGAGGCAACCAAAGTGCCGACCGCAAAAAGTTGATGTCGCCCTACCCGGAGAGCTGAAAACGGGCTGGCATTGTCACCAATGGTGCCGCAAGATTCGGGATCCCGATAGTAAATCACGAACATATCAACGAACTCGTTGACTGCGGTTGTTTCCAGCTTTTCTCTATCAAAGCAGAGATCGATTATCCGCTTTTGACGCTCCGCCGGGAAAACACGGGCGAGATTGGTTTCAAATTTTGTTTCCAATAATGGAATGCCTTCCTTGCGGCGCAACCTGTGACCGATGGGGTATTCCATCACGACCTCATCCAGGCGATCGCCATTCTTGAACTCCACTCTCAAACCATTGGGAATGGAACGCTTTTCGGGAGCGTGATAATCACGCGTGAACTGAGCATCTTCGACACATATCGTCTTCTGACGCAGCGCATCGATGCGTGGATCAGTGGCGACTGCGTCCTCGTAGTCAGCGGCTGTAAGCCGGCCAAAAATAAGCATCACCGCAACAATGTACTGAATGCAGTGATCCCGATCCGCATAATTGTTGAGCGGGCCTTTCTTGTCGATGATGCGAATCGCGGCTTCGTGCGTCCGAATGGTTATCCTGGCGATATCGCTAATGCGGTCCTTCACGCGGGGATGCAGTTGCAGTGCACACTCTGCCGCGGTCTGGGCGTGGAATTCCGCAGGAAAAGAAATCTTGAACAGGATATTTTCCATAACGTACGAGCCCCATTGCTCGATCGGCCTCTGGAATCGAAACGGCTGGCCTTTGAACAGCACATCATAGAAGCCCCAGGTTTTGGCGGTAAGCGCGCTGGGATAACCCATCTCTCCCTTAAGCGTGAGTAGCGCCAGCCAGACCGCGCGGCTGGTGGCGTCGCCAGCCGCCCAGGATTTGCGTGAACCGGTATTGGGTGCATGGCGATAAGCCCGCAGAGCTTGTCCGTCCACCCACGCTTGTGAAAGTGCATCGGTAATTTGATCGGAGCTGCCGCCGAGCAGATGCGTAACCACCGCGACCGACGCAACCTTCACTAATACCACATGATCCAGCCCGACTTTGTTAAAGCTGTTTTCCAGCGCGAGACAACCCTGGATCTCATGAGCTTTGATCATGGCGGTCAGTACATCTCGCAATATTAACGGCATTTTCCCGTTCGCCACAGCATTGCGAGCGCACCAGTCGGCAACAGCCAGAATACCGCCCAGATTGTCCGAGGGGTGACCCCATTCCGCAGCCAACCAGGTATCGTTGAAATCAAGCCAGCGAATCATCGTGCCAATGTTGAATGCGGCCTGTACCGGGTCGAGCTGAAACCGGGTGCCCGGCACCTTCGCACCATGCGGTACGACCGTACCCTCAACCATAGGGCCAAGCAGCCTACTGCATGCAGGGTAAGTGAGCGCTTCCATCGCACACCCCAGCGAATCCATCAGGCAGTAGCGTGCCGTCTCGTACGCCAGATCGCTTCGAATTTCGCGATTGACGACATAGTCGGCAATATCGACGAGCACCTGATCGGGTTGGGGGCGGATGTTAGGAATATGGGATGACAAGGATATTCGGAAGAATTAATTTGTACAGTCGCCCCGGCTCCCGGCTTTAGCCGCCGCGAACTGCTCTATTGCAGAGCTTATTGAAAATATCTCAGTAGGAGACTTAGCCCGGATCTCGAACGTATCGGGCGGGACGTATCTGATTAATGTAAACCACGGCACTCAACCAGCAATTTGCCCGGCTTCCTGTTCGGGACATTGACACAGTTCATCCAATATCTCCCGCTTGAAGATATAAAATGACAGAGGGATCAACCCCTTGTCAAAAACAACAGCCAACGCGCCGATCAGGTATTCAACGATGCGCCATTTTTTGCTTTTCTTCAATTTACAGTAGTCCAGCTCAACGCAGACCTTCTGCCGGAACATTTCGCTGAATCGTAGAAGCTGGGAATCAACAGTGATAACCAAATCACGTTTTAAGTCATTGAACGAATCCGTAGGTAAATCGACAATTGCCTCTATATCCGTCAGGTCAATCTCGAATCTGGACTCTATTTCATCTCGCGCGCTTCGAAACTCCTCCAGCTCCGTCATGCTTTGGCGAGCGAGTTCCCAATCTTCACGAGACAGATACTCCAGAGCCACTTCGACCGAAATGCTCTGAATAACCAGTTCCTGGGTAGCGGTACCATTTGCCATTTTCTCCTCCATGAAAAATATAGCGGAGCACTACTTCGTATTATATTTTTTCTTACGTAACCTCAGCATAGCACGTGCTCATGCATGCAATACGACTCACCCTAATTACTCAGCTTCTCAATCCGGCTGCTTGGGTTAGCTGATGTGTATAACCAAGCGAACGGCGAGCTGGGCTGCGCCAGGAAACTCCCGATGAGATATTGCTCAAACTGTAGCCCGAAGACATACTGTACGATTTGAAGACAGGAAAGGCGAAGGGCGTTGCTGAATTCCAGAATGTCTCATAAGGAAAGCACACCGTCTAAGCCTGACAAACGCTAGCGAGGAAGCTGGCAAGCTTGACAGATCATGGCAGAGCAGTTTTAAATCAGCATGAGGTAATCCGGGTTCGGCTGGCCACCAACATTCAACTCCATCAATTAATGCCAGCAGCGCCATGGCCCTAGTGAACCGAAAATAAACAACATATGAACCCACAAATTTCCATTGTCATTCCTCTATACAATAAAGCGGACTATATCCTGAATGCGCTTCAATCTGCCTTGTCCCAGGGAAGCGCGGTGTTGGAGGTTGTAGTTATCGATGATGGTTCAACCGATTCAGGTCCCCAGCGCGTGGAGGACTTGGAAGATCCAAGGGTCAGGCTGATCAGGAAGGAAAATGGCGGTGTATCTTCGGCAAGAAATAGAGGCATACAGGAAGCCCGAGGAGAATATATTACTTTTCTCGATGCGGATGATATTTACCTCGACGGCTTCATCGCAGAAATCCTGCAACTGATCAAATGTTTTCCGAACGCTCAGATGTACGCCACCAGCTTTTGCAAGCGTTGGCCTGATGGTCGTGATGTGCCCATCTATTTAAGGTACCCATTGGATCCGACAAAGACTCAAATTGTCGAAAATATTTTTTCAGTCTGGTCATATGGATCGATATTCATACATATCAGTTCAATATGTGTTCGTAAGAGTACATTCTTTCAGAAGAATATTTTTTTTCCAATCGGAGAAAACGTTGGGGAGGATCACGACGTCATTTTTCGCCTTGCCGAAACCGGCGAAATCGCCTTTTCCCCCAAGCCTCTAATGGCCTACTCCCAACAAATCGCCGGTAGCTTATTCAGTTCCCGGCCCGATTATCCTCTGCCGAGCTATACGCGGCTGAGCCAAAGGGCAAAAACTCGTGAATACCCACAAAAGCTAAGGGCTGCGGCATACCAGACGGTTTCCGTCGCCTACCTGACCCCTGCACGCGTGCTGATTAGTAAAGGCCGGCGCCTTGAAGCAGCCAACCTCATCTTTCAGCGTCGATCGATGGGCCGCCCCCTTGTCTGGGCGGTAACTCTCATTCTGCTTTTACTACCAAACAGGCTTATGCAATCACAATGGCTGAAGCGGATATGGCAAAGGCCATTATTCTTCGAAAGATGACCTTGTTCAACTGCTGAATATGAATTGTTATCAAAGCAGGCCATAGCCGCTTGCACGTTTGGTTCTTTCTCAACCCGTGCCGCGTATTGCTCGCCATGCAACATCAGCTTATCGATTGCCCAGTCTCGTCCGGTATGGATACTCCACACTTAAGTCGGCCAAGAGCTGGTTTCGTACCTTATTATCGAAAGCCTCCGAAAACACGATAACGTCGAATCCGCGCAGCTTTGAAGGTAGCGCCACGCCACGAGCGGCCTGGTCGTCGGCAAACAAGCCCGCCGGGCGCATATAGATGTTGTAGGCCAAGACATTGAAGCTGTTGGCGAGGTAATGGCTTCGCTCGATAATCCCGTCGCTGGCAGAGGCAGCCTTCATTATGACGAGCAGCAGAGCTAGCGCGCAGAGAATGCTGAAGAGATGACGCTTTACAGCAAAGCTATGGCCGGTTAACACGCTCGAAATCCTTCGACGCATACCACTGATCACCGACGCCTCGTCCACTTAAACGACGTTTTCACTGAACAGGGGTCAGAGATGGTGGATGCTGCTTCCCAAAATATTGTCAAATATCTAATGGCTTAGAAGAGAATCAGGCTACCGAGGCGCGGAGCTTCAGCCCTAGTGCGTTGATCACTTTTAATATTGTATCAAACTCGGGACTTCTTTCACCCGACAGCGCCTTGTACAGGCTCTCACGGAAAGACCTGATTCCCGTGCGATTTGCGTCATTCCTTTTGCGCGGGCGATACCCCCAAGCGCTTTGGCGATAAAAGCCGCATCGCCATTAGCTTCGTCTATAGTGGCCTCAAGGTAAGCCGCCATTTCCTCTGGGGTATCGAGATATTCCGCCACATACATTATAGCGGGAGAATTTTTCACTCATTATCAATTCGGCGCAATTCGTAGGACCAACGGAATCTATCCTTTATCTTATTCTCCACTATACTAAAAGTAGGTCTTCACGTGGCGTCGTATTGAAGCGATCGGGGGAAGCACTTCTTTCGTCATAATCGAAGCTGTTGGCTAATAAATTATTTTTTCCAATCACAATTAACTTGGAGAAGCGATGTCAGCAGACATCTTGGAAATCGGAACAATTTCTTTTTGCGTGAACGAGCCAAAAGGTCGTGCTCTTTCCAATGAAGAGGTTAACTATATCGGCACTCAGGTAGTTGATCAGTTTTCCGCTATTCTGCAAAGATCTAATCTAAACGAAACGATTAAAGTGCTGAGGTTTGAGTCGCGCCGCGGCTGCATTATCATCACAATATCTTTGGGTATCAAAATAGCCGGATCAACAGGAGCCGGAATAACATTAGTGACGCTCTTAAAGGATTATGAAAAAATTCGGAGGGGAGCCAAAAAATTAGCTGAAGATCTGAATGGCTTGCGTTTGAAGCTAGAAAAATGGTCGCAAGAACTAGGGATTTGGCATTATCGGGATGACATAAAGAAGACTGAAGAGTTAAAAAAAACGGTGGAGCAAGAGAAATTGCTTTCCAAAGATGAACATGATAATCATTAATCTCGTAACGTTCGCGGTTTTAATGGTAGTGTCAGAAATTCTGTGTGTGAAAGATCGGGTTAAAAATCAAAGAAATCAATTCAAGGCATTGGTGAAACGCTCGCCGAACAGGATGGCGAACTGGTTGGCGGCCTGTTTCCAGGTCACAGACGGCATCTTCCAATCTTTCTCGATATTGCGCAAGGCGAGGAACAACAGCTTGCTGGCTGCATCATCGCTGGGGAAATGACCACGGTTCTTGACGATCTTGCGTAGTTGCATGTGCAGGCTTTCGATGGCATTGGTGGTGTAAACAATTTTGCGCACCTCGGGTGGATACGCAAAGAATGGGATGACCTGTTCCCATTGACGTTGCCACATCGCCGCCACTGTCGGGAATTTCTGCCCCCATTCGCCCTGAGCAAACGCTTTAAGCGCACCGGCCGCCGCTTCGGCATTGGCGGCCTGATAGATGGGTTTGAGTGCAGCAGTCAGCCCCTTGCGATCTTTCCAGCTCGCAAGGTTGAGCGAATTGCGGATCAGGTGCACGATGCAAGTCTGGATCTGCGCCTGCGGGTAGACCGCCTCGATCGCTTCCGGGAAACCGCGCAGTCCGTCGACTACGGCAATCAGGATATCGGCCAGTCCACGGTTTCTCAGCTCGTTAAAGACCTTGAGCCAGAACTTGGCACCCTCGGTCTGCTCGATCCACAATCCCAGCACTTCCTTGCGTCCGTCTGCCCGGATGCCCAACGCCAAGTACACAGCCTTGTTCCTGACCGTGCCTTCGTCCCGGATCTTCAGCCGCAGCGCATCGAAGTAGACAATCGGATACATGGCCTCAAGCGGGCGCATCTGCCATTGCCCGACCTCGGCCAGCACTTCGTCGGTAATGGTGGAAATCAGATCGGGCGATACTTGCAGGCCATACAGTTCCAGCAGATGCGCCTGAATCTCGCGCACGCTCATGCCGCGTGCATACATGCTGATCACATGATCATCGAAGCCGGGCAAACGGCGCTGGTATTTGGCCACCAACTGCGGTTCGAATGTGGCCAGCCGGTCACGCGGAATATCCAGCTGCAACTCGCCGCCGGGAGTAATGACCGTCTTCGGACTAGTGCCGTTGCGGTGGTTGCCGGCGGCCGGCTGCTGTGCAACTTCGGTGGTGAGGTGGTGGTTCAGTTCTGCGGCCAGCATGCGCTCGGCCAATTGTTTCTTGAGCTGGCCTGCCAGCCCGGATTCCCCCAGAATCGATTTCGCATCCTTGTTCTGGACCTGGGCCAGCAGTTGGTCAATCAGTTCATCCGGGAATAGCTTGGGGGCCTTCGCTTTGGTCTTTCTCGTTTTGGTGGTCATCGTATCGGTCATGTTGTTTCCCTTTCGATATCATCTCATGACCTTCCCACACAAAATAACTGACAGGCTCTTTTTAATTGTACAACTGATGTGCCGTTAATAGCGCAAGCACTAGACGCGACCCCTACAGATTGTCCTCCAGATAGTGATAACCTCACACTTGGCAATTATCCTCCGTAACGTGTACGAAACTGTGGTCTGTCCCTTATTCTCCTTCATCTGAGAGCTTGCCTGGCTGAAACCAAGCGAGCCATGAAAGATCGGTTAACGGTGGTTAAAGAATTGCTGGAAACCGTGGTCTGCCCCTTGTTTTTTCTTTCATCTGTGAGGACTTATCTCCGCCGTAGAGCAAAAATAACCACGGATGAACCAAGGTCTGATCCTAGTTTTCTTTGGCCATCACGGTTAGTGATGCCAGTACCCCTGAACATGGGGATCGCCTATATCAATGATGATTGCGGCAAACACGAATCCTATGGTTGAAAGAAGCAGATATAACAACTGATGGGATGGATTTTTCGGATTCGGGCTCTTGAAGATTTTCCCTATAGCCCAATCTGCGAAAGAATCGCCGAAGACCCCAACGATACTTACCAAAAACAGCACGAATCCAATAACGATAATAGCAAGCGGGGCAAAGAGCACCATCCAGGGCTTATGGGCATCTGAGTACCAACAAATACCCAAGGCAAGTGAGAATGCGGTGAATATGAATGTTCCTTGTTTTGTAAATGACTTTTCCCACACCCAGTGGCTAATTCTTCCAAGTGAAAGCCACAGATACTCTTGTTGATCACTCATTGGTAGAACCACCATTCATTCATTTTAAATAAAAAACCTAAGTCAGGCCTAATCATTCTCGAATTCGGGTTATTTCGAGGTCTTCCCAATTTTCTCGGCTATGTACGTGCCGAAATTGCCACAAACTCCCGCTCTTCCGGTCCGATGTAGTTCGCCGATGGCCGGATAATTTTCCCGTCTATTCGTTGCTCGATGATATGTGCCGCCCAGCCGCTGGTACGGGCAATCGCGAATAGAGGGGTGAACATGGCTGTGGGGATGCCCATCATGTGGTAGCTCACGGCGGAGTACCAGTCGAGGTTGGGGAACATTTTCTTGATGTCCCACATCACGGATTCAAGTCTTGCGGCGATATCGAACATTTTCATATCACCGGCCTCCATTGAGAGTTTTCTTGCCACTTCACGGATGACCCTGTTGCGCGGATCCCCGATGGTATAAACCGGATGGCCAAAGCCGATAATGATTTCCTTCGCAGCTACGCGCCGGCGAATATCAGCCTCGGCCTCATCCGGATTACTGTAGCGCTTCTGAATGTCGTAAGCGGCTTGTTCGCGCCGCCATGTTTAGCCCCGCGCAGCGCGCCGATGGCGCCGGTAATGGCCGAGTAGAAGTCGGAGCCGGTGCTCGCGATCACCCGCGCGGTAAAAGTGGATGCATTGAACTCATGCTCGGCGTACAGGATCAGCGAGGTGTGCATTGCCCTCAGCCAGGAAGGGGGCGGCGGCTTGCCATGCAGCAGGTGCAGGAAGTGCGCGCCGATGGAATCATCATCAGTCGCCACCTCGATGCGTCGGTGATGATGGGAATAATGGTACCAATAGAGCAGCATGGACCCGAGGCAGGCCAAAAGCCGGTCCGCCAGGTCGCGCGCGCCTTCGATGGAGTGTGCTTCCGCTTCCGCCAGCATTGCCCCTAATGCGGAAACACCAGTACGCAAGACATCCATTGGATGAGCGGTCTTCCGGGATCGCTTCCAGGATGACCTTCAAGCCCTCAGGCAAACTGCGTAGATTTTTGAGTTTCGCCTTGTAAGCTTCAAGTTCTGCTTGAGTCGGCAATTTCTCATGTATCAGCAGATAAGCGATCTCTTCAAATTCGCAGGTCTCGGCCATGTCCAGGATGTCGTAACCGCGATAATGCAGGTCGTTGCCGGCTCTGCCGACGCTGGAGATGGCGGTATTGCCAGCCATCACGCCCGATAACACCACGGATTTCTTGGCTCTTGGCGGGCTATTTTCAGTTTTATTCATTCTCGGATTTTGTGGGCGGTTCGGAAAACAATTTATCTCAGCTTCTCTTCGTACGCATGGTAGTCGAGAAAGTCGTAAAGTTCGGCGCGAGTCTGCATGGCGGCAATCACATTTCTCTGTGAACCTTCGGTGCGTATTGTCCGGTACACATTCAATGCAGCCGCGCTCATCGCACGAAATGCGGAAAGCGGATAAAGTGCCATGGCCACATCAGCCTGGGCCAGCTCATCGATTGTATAAAGAGGCGTTACGCCAAACTCGGTTATATTTGCCAGAATCGGCACGTTTACCGCTGCGGCGAATTTCCGGTATGTTTCCAGCTCGGTTACCGCTTCAGGAAAGATCATGTCCGCGCCCGCCTCAACGTAGGCGCATGACGCGCTCGATTGCTGATTGCACGCCTTCCACCGCCAGCGCATCGGTCCGCGCCATAATCACAAAATCGGGATCGATCCGCGCATCCACTGCGGCCTTGATGCGATCCACCATTTCCGCTTCGCTGACAAGCGCCTTGCCGGCCCGATGTCCGCAGCGCTTGGCCTGCACCTGATCCTCGATATGCATGGCTCCCGCGCCGGATCTGATCAACGACTTTACCGTGCGAGCAATATTGAATGCGCTTGCGCCAAATCCGGTGTCTGCATCCACCAATAACGGCAGCTCGGTGGTGTCCGTTATGCGGCGCACATCCGTCAGCACATCGTCGAGCGTGGAAATGCCCAGATCAGGTACTCCCAGCGAGGCAACCGCCACACCAGCGCCGGAAAGATATATCGCTCTGAAGCCGACTGATTCCGCCAGACGTGCGGAATAGGCATTGATGCAACCCGCCACTTGCAACGGCCTCTCCTGGGCAAGCGCGGCACGAAAGCGAAAACCCGCTGAGGCGATCATGGAAGTTATTGTTGAATGCCGGGGAAAGTATCAGGTGTCAGGGAGTAAATGCTTCACGGATTCCCGCTCTTCCACCAGTTCGCGATAAGTGACGTCCAGTTTTTCTCTGTCGAATTCGCCTATTTCCAGATCAGGGACGAGTTGGTAAGCTGATTCCCGGCAGGCTACGGGGAAACCATACATGACGCCTTCCGGAATGCCGTAGCGGCCATCCGACGGAATAGACATCGACACCCAGTCATCATCTCTCGTGCCGAAAACCCAGTCGCGTATATGACCTATGGCCGCGTTCGCGGCGCTGGCGGCGCTTGACAGGCCCCGCGCAGCGATAACCTCGGTTCCACGGTTCTGCACGTGGGGAATGAAATAATTTTCCACCCAATCCGGATCGCTGACGAGATCCAGGACTTTGGCGCCTTCCGCTTCGGCATGGGTGAGGTCAGGGTACTGCGTGGGTGAGTGGTTGCCCCACACGATCATTTTTCTGATGCTGGACACTGGTTTGCCGATTTTGGTGGACGCCTGAGATAAGGCTCGGTTGTAGTCCAATCGCATCATCGCCGAGAAATTGCCGGGGTTCAGGCCCGGCGCATTTCTCATGGCAATGTAAGCATTGGTGTTGGCGGGATTGCCTACTATCAGCACTTTGACGTCACGGCGGGCGGCTTCGTCGAGCGCCCTGCCCTGCGCCGCAAATATGACAGCGTTTGCTTCCAGCAGGTCCCTGCGTTCCATGCCCTTGCTGCGCGGCCGCGCACCGACCAGCATGGCTATACCCGCATCGCGAAAAGCGGCCCTCGGATCATCGGTGGCCGTGACGCCAGCCAGCAGGGGAAATGCGCAATCCTCCAGCTCCATCAAAACTCCTTTGAGCGAAGGCAGCGACTGCGGTATGTCCAGCAATTGCAGGATAACGGGCTGGTCTTTCCCAAGCATCTCGCCCGCCGCGATTCGAAACAAGAGGCTGTAACCGATCTGGCCAGCGGCGCCCGTTACTGCGACACGAACCGGACTATTCATTCTTGAGCTCCTGTAGAAGATTGCCGGTACAAAAAACTGCCCATCGCTCGCAGCGGAATTGCGCCGGCTTCATGTCTGGTCATGCCTGAAGCATTTATGCGCAGCAAGGGCAAATTGGCCTGACTATAGAAACATTCATCTGGGCTGTCAATTTGCATCTCAATACCCTTTGGATGTGCACGGTTGTATCCCCCGTTATAACGGTCTAAACTTGAACTGGTCTGTAGCATACGTGATGAAGAATTGCAAAAAAAACGCCCCAAGCACCTCAACCTTCTGGAAATCAGGCAGCCGCTCCCCGCAGTGGTTTCTATCCTGCATCGGGTGAGTGGCCTGCTGCTGTTTTTTCCCGGAATTCCCCTGCTCCTTTCCGGCCTCCAAGGAATGCTCGATTCCCCGCAGGAATATGCCCGGCTTCAATCGCTCCTGGCGCACCCGATACTCAAGATCGGGCTGATAGTAGCCTTGTGGTTCTTCCTGCACCATCTCCTTGCGGGCATCCGTTTTCTCGCGCTGGATCTGCACTATGGAATAGAGCTTCAGCAAGCGCGCTCAACGAGTAAACTCGTCCTCGGGGCGGGATTCATTCTAACTGTGATGATCGGAATATCGATATGGTGAAGCGCGTAGTGACGGGCGCCCACTATGGCCTGCGTGACTGGCTGGCGCAGCGCGTAACCGCCGTGGTAATGGTTGTATTCATCCTGTGCCTGACCGTGGTACTGCTGATTTCGCCATCCCATGATTACGATGCATTGAAAGCGATATTCAGCAATCAGTGGATGCGTATTGCTTCTTTTCTATTTCTTGTCAGCCTTTTTTGGCACGCCTGGATCGGTATGCGAAATATCCTGATGGACTACGTTCACGCGACCGGTATCCGCCTGACATTACAGATACTGGTCATATTATCCTCTGCTGTTTTATACCGTATGGGCTGTGGAAATTCTGTGGGAACTGTGAGTCGACACTCGCAGTTTGCGCGGATGTTGGCGTGGAGTAGACGTGGCAATAGCTAAAAGAAAGTTCGACGCGGTCATCGTCGGCGCCGGTGGCGCTGGAATGCGCGCCGCATTGCAATTGTCCGAGGCCGGCCTCAAGGTAGCCGTGTTATCCAAAGTATTCCCCACCCGTTCCCACACTGTAGCCGCGCAAGGGGGTATTGCGGCAGCCCTTGGGAATGTCACCGAGGATAACTGGCACTGGCATATGTACGATACCGTGAAAGGCTCCGATTACCTCGGTGACCAGGACGCCATCGAATTCATGTGCCGGCAGGCCAGCGAAGTCGTATATGAACTGGAACATTTCGGCATGCCATTCGATCGCCTGGAGAACGG
Source organism: uncultured beta proteobacterium (assembly GCA_963745455.1). Classification (GTDB taxonomy): domain Bacteria; phylum Pseudomonadota; class Gammaproteobacteria; order Burkholderiales; family Nitrosomonadaceae; genus Nitrosospira. The sequence continues at coordinate 21,702 of CAVUXR010000034.1, read as the reverse complement.
CAAGATCTACCAGCGCCCGTTTGGCGGCCAGTCGCAGAATTTCGGCGGTGCGCAGGCTACCCGCTCGTGCGCGGCGGCGGACCGCACCGGCCATGCCATGCTGCACACGCTCTATCAGCGCAATGTGCGAGCCAATACCCAGTTTTTTGTCGAATGGATGGGGCTGGACCTGATTCGCGATGAAGAGGGGGATGTCTGCGGGATAACCGCTCTGGATATCGAAACGGGTGAAGTCATGGCGCTTCAGGCGCGAGCGACTCTGTTCGCGACCGGTGGGGCCGCGCGCATATTCAGCGCCAGCACGAACGCATTCATCAATACGGGGGATGGGCTGGGAATGGCGGCGCGTGCCGGCGTTCCACTGGAAGACATGGAGTTTTGGCAATTCCACCCTACCGGCGTGTACGGGGTAGGCGTGCTTATCAGCGAGGCGGTGCGCGGAGAAGGCGGCTATCTGCTCAATAAGGATGGTGAGCGCTTTATGGAACGGTATGCGCCTCATGCCAAGGATTTGGCCAGCAGGGATGTGGTATCCCGTGCGCTCACCATGGAAATAATGGAGGGGCGAGGATGTGGCAGGGATGCCGATCATCTGCTGCTAAAGCTCGACCATCTGGGGGCGGACGTGATCAAGACGCGATTGCCTGGCATCCGGGAAATCGCGATGAAATTCGCCAATGCGGATCCGATTCATGATCCGATTCCGGTTGTGCCCACCGCGCATTACATGATGGGCGGAATCCCCACCAATTATTTCGGACAAGTGGTGGCCCCCTACAAGACCGGACCCGAGGAGGTGGTGCAGGGCCTGTATGCGGCCGGTGAATGCGCCTGCGTTTCCGTGCACGGCGCAAACCGCCTTGGGACCAATTCGCTGCTCGACATCCTGGTGTTCGGCCGGGCCGCCGCCAGCCAGATCATCGAGGATCTAAAAAAGAACCCCCATCACAAGCAGTTACCCGCCGATGCTGCCGACAAGGCGCTCACGCGGCTTGCCCGCCTGGATGGGCAGAAAGATGGCGAGAGCGTCTCACAGGTTGGCGATGCCCTGCGTAAGACCATGCAAACGCATTGTGGTGTATTCCGCTTCGCCGAGATGCTCAAACAGGGCGTGGTAAAGATTGGTGAAGTAGCGGAGCGCGCCAGGCATACGGCGATCAGAGATAAAAGCAGAGTATTCAATACGGCCCGGGTGGAAGCGCTGGAACTCGACAATCTGGTCGAGGTGGCGTTAGCGACCATGGTATCGGCCGAGGCGCGTACCGAAAGCCGCGGCGCGCATGCGCGTGAAGATTTTCCCGAACGGGACGACGATAAATGGCTCAAGCATACTTTGTATTTCAGGGAGGACCGGCGCCTGGATTACAAACCGGTCCGTTTGAAACCGTTGACAGTGGAGTCGTTTCCCCCAAAGGCGAGAACATATTGAAATATTCAGAATGGGCCGAAGCTGCTGCACTCATGTTTCTCAATCGATGCCGCCGCGCCGGCGGTGAGAGATAAACAGACAGGAAAAGGAAATGAAAACTATCGAGCCGTGTGTCGTGGTGATTTTCGGAGCAAGCGGAAATTTGTCACGGCTGAAGCTGATACCTGCTCTGTTCCGGCTGGAAGTCGCCAAGCGACTGCCCGAAAAAATGGCGATACTTGGTTGCAGCCTGGAGCCATGGGATGACAGCCAGTGGATCGAAGAGGTGTCCGGCATGCTTCAGTCCAAATTTCCTGGTGGACTCGATGAGCAGGCGTTCGAGCGATTCCGAAGCCGGTTGCATTATCATCCCAATCCACTCGAAAGCACTGATTCTTATCCGAACTTGCAGAAAAAACTGGAAGAAACCCCCGGCTTTTCTCCCAACCGCGTCTTTTACATGGCGGTGCGTCCTTCCGAGTTTCCGTCAATTATCGGCAAGCTTGGCACAGTGGGTCTGCTTAAACAGCAAAAAGGCTGGTGCCGGGTAGTGATCGAGAAACCTTTCGGCTATGACCTGCTCAGTGCGCAGACTCTGCAAAGAAGCCTGTACCATCACTTGAACGAGCCGCAAATTTATCGCATCGATCACTATCTCGGCAAAGGCACCGTTCAGAACGTGATGGTGTTCCGCTTTGCCAACATATTGCTGGAGCCGCTGTGGAACAACCACTATATCGATCACGTGCAAATTACCCATTCCGAAACTCTGGGCGTTGAGGGACGCGCCGATTATTACGAGGGCGCCGGCGCGCTGCGCGACATGATCCAAAGCCATTTGCTGCAGTTGCTTGCTTTGGTGGCGATGGAACCGCCGGTAACGCTGGCCGCCGAGCACTTGCGAGATGAGAAAGTAAAGGTGCTGAAGGCTATACGGCCCATCACGCAGAACTCGGTGCATGCCCATGCATTCCGCGGCCAGTATGCCAGCGGTATAATTGACGGAAAGCCCGTTCCCGGATATCTGGATGAGGCGGGCGTGGCACCGGACAGCGCCACGGAAACCTATGCGGCATTAAAGCTGTTCATTGATAACTGGCGCTGGGCTGGAGTCCCGTTTTACCTGCGAACCGGCAAGCGCATGGCGGAAAATAGTTCGGCAATTTGCATTCGCTTCAAAAGCCCGCCCCAGGATTTGCTGCGCCACACGCGCCATGAGCCATCGCATCCAAACTGGATCATGCTAGGCATTCAGCCTAATGAAAGCTTGAAGATGGAAATGCGCGTCAAGGTGCCGGGCCTGGATCTGCAAACTCGCACCATCAGTCTGGATGCCACTTACCGCAAGGGCGGGGAGCAGGAACACGACGCCTACGAGGGTTTGCTGCTGGATGTCATGCAGGGCGATCATTCGCTGTTTTTGCGCATAGATGAAGTGGAATGGGCGTGGCGCGCGGTGGATCCAGTCATCAAGGTGTGGGCGATGGAACGTGATTTTATCAATGATTATCATGCCGGCAGTTGGGGGCCGCGCGGTACGTACCGTTTGTTTGATAGCAATGATCAGTTTTGGCGCCATTCCCTGGAACCGGAGGGCGCTGATTTACAAGCTTATTGATGTCTCGCATATTTGGATGAGCATTATCGCCACGCACCTCACCTATTCATTATGTAAACATTACTTGGATGAAGCATGAAGGATTCTTTAAGCAAATCTATTTTTGAGCATGAAAGAGTTGCTTCCGATACGGGCTCGATCAAGCAATCTCTTGCCAACTGTTTGACCTATTCGGTGGGCAAAGACACCATTACTGCTACCGATCGCGACAGGTTCTTCGCAGCTGCCTATATGGTGAGAAACCGCATGATCGACCGCTGGATGGAAACAATGCGCAGCTATTACGTCAATGATGTCAAGCGGGTTTACTACTTTTCCCTGGAGTTTTTGATGGGGCGCACGCTGATGAATAGCGTGTACAACCTCGGTTTTGATCAGCAATTCCGTGAAGCATGCATGGAATCAGGAATTACCCTGGATGATGTACGCGAAATAGAGCCGGACGCCGCGCTTGGAAATGGTGGCCTGGGGCGGCTCGCCGCCTGCTTCCTTGACTCCATGGCGACGCTCGACCTTCCCGGTTACGGTTATGGCATCCGTTATGAATATGGCATGTTCACCCAGCGGATCGAAGATGGTAGCCAAATCGAGCATCCCGATAATTGGTTGCGTTATGGCAATCCCTGGGAATTTCCTCGTCCAGAGGTATTGTATCAGGTTAAATTTCATGGCCATGTTGTCCAATATGCGGACGAGCGTGGCGTAGAGCGTTACCACTGGATCGATACCGATGACGTGATGGCGATAGCGTTTGACACACCGATACCGGGTTATGGCACCCGCACCGTCAACAATATGCGGTTATGGGCGGCCAAAGCGACACGCGATTTTGAATTGCGTTATTTCAACGAGGGCAATTATGTCAAAGCGGTGGAAGATAAGAACGATTCCGAAAACCTCTCCAAGGTACTGTACCCCGACGATACCACGGCAATGGGACGCGAGCTGCGCCTGAAGCAGCAATACTTTTTTGTATGCGCTTCATTGCACGATATTCTATATCGCTATAGCAAGTACCAAAACAATTTTGATGCCCTGCCCGACAAAGTCGCGATCCAGTTGAACGATACGCATCCTGCTATCGCCATTCCCGAACTGATGCGGGTACTGGTAGATCTGCATCATTACGACTGGGATAAAGCATGGGATATTACTACTCGCACGTTCGCCTACACCAATCATACGTTGATGCCGGAAGCACTTGAAACCTGGGCGGTCGCTCTTTTTGAGAGTATTTTACCGCGCCATCTGCAAATTATTTACGAAATCAATCGGCGGTTTCTCAAGGACGTCATGCACCGGTATCCCGGCGATACGGGGGTATCACGCCGCATGTCAATTATCAACGAGGCAGACGGGAGGCGAGTTCGCATGGCGCATCTTGCCATCGTCGGCAGCCATAAGGTGAATGGAGTAGCGCAAATTCACACTGAATTGATGAAGCAGACCATATTCGCCGACTTTGACCGATTTTTTCCCGGCAAGATCATCAATATTACCAATGGCATCACACCGCGCCGCTGGCTGAACCAGGCCAATCGGCGTTTGGCCGAACTCATTACTTCCCGCATCGGTTCTGACTGGGTCAAAGACCTGACTCAGTTGAAGCGTTTGATTCCACTTGTCGACGATGCTTCTTTTCGTAAGGAGTTCGCTGCTGTGAAGCGGGTGGATAAGGAGCGCCTGGTTGCCATGATAAAGCGAAAGCTCAACATTGATATCAGCGCAGATTCGCTGTTCGATGTTCAGATCAAACGCATTCATGAATATAAACGGCAATTGCTCAATATGTTGCATGTGGTGACGCTGTATAACCGCATTCGGCATAACCCGAATGGCGAATACGTTCCACGTACCGTGATTTTTGGTGGCAAGGCGGCGCCTGGTTATATCCAGGCCAAGCTCATCATCAAGCTTATTAATGATATTGCCGACATCGTTAATAACGATCCCCAGATAGGGGGCTATTTGAAAGTGGTATTCATGCCCAATTACGACGTATCGACTGCGGAAGAAATGATTCCAGCCGCGGACCTCTCGGAGCAGATTTCCACCGCAGGCACAGAGGCTTCCGGTACTGGAAACATGAAGCTGGCATTGAATGGCGCGCTCACGATTGGTACCCTGGATGGCGCCAATATCGAAATCGGCAACGAAGTCGGGGAGGATAATATTTTTATATTCGGCCTCACGGCAGCGGAAGTTGTCGAGGTGAAAGCGAATGGCTATCAACCCCGAAATATTTATCACGCTAACGCAGAATTGCGAGCTGTGCTCGATATGATCGGTTCGGGCTTTTTCTCTCCGGATGAACCGGATCGCTTTAAATCTATTGTAGACGCGCTTTTACAGCACGGCGACAAATATATGCTGCTGGCGGATTATGCATCTTATATCGCTTGCCAGAAAAAGGTTGAAACTGCTTACCAGGATCGAGAGCAATGGATACGCAAGGCGATCCTGAATATTGCCAATATGGGTAAGTTTTCCAGCGACCGCACCATCATGCAGTATGCCAAACAAATCTGGGATGCGCAGCCTGTGGCAATTTCAGACCAGGCGGAACCGGTTGTCCCATCCATATAGGCAATAGACAGGAAAACCGGCTCCGGGGTTTACCGATCTCCCGTGAACACTGTTGAAGGAGTTCGGCCACTCCGGACACGCAAGCTGATCGAGGTCTTATCCATTGCAGCAAATCAGATAACCGATATATCAAGGGTTCCGCATGAAATTCTCAATTTACCGTTTCGATCCCGACAAGGACGAAATACCGTATATGCAGGATTACGACGTTGTTCTTGAGCCGGCTGACAGAATGCTGCTGGATGCGCTGGTGCGAATCAAGACGGTTGATGACAGCTTGAGCTTGCGCCGTTCGTGCCGGGAAGGGGTATGCGGATCGGACGCGATGAACATTAACGGACGTAACGGGTTGGCATGCATCACTCCGGTCTCGGGATTGAGAGAACCAGTAATGTTACGCCCACTGCCCGGATTGCCGGTGATACGCGACCTGATCGTGGATATGACGCAATTCTTCAAGCAATATCATTCGATCAAGCCTTATCTCATCAATAATGATCCGCCGCCGGAAACAGAGCGATTGCAATCACCCGAGGAAAGGGCCGAGCTGGACGGGCTTTATGAATGCATTCTGTGCGCATGTTGCTCTACAGCATGTCCCTCATTCTGGTGGAATCCGGATAAATTTGTGGGACCCGCGGGGTTGTTGCAGGCGTACCGCTTCATCGCCGATAGCCGTGACCAGGCAACGGCGGAGCGATTGGACTATCTTGAGGATCCGTACCGTCTGTTCCGCTGCCATTCCATTATGAATTGCGTGGATGTATGCCCCAAGGGGTTGAATCCAACCAGCGCTATCGAGAGTATCAAGGATAGGATGGTCAAAAGAACCGTATGAGCTCTTTCTACAAATCCAAATTTCGTTGCAATACTTTGTTGCTTGACTTTGTTGTTTGCACAAAATGCTTTCTTACATGTTGAGCATATGCTGCGTCAGCGTTTTTTGCTCCTGCTCACGGTTGCCAGATGAGCTTGCTTAAAACTTTAAATTTTTAGAGGGCATGTGAAAGACGGCGTGAAGGAACTGGAGCGCGTCCGCTGGCGGTGCCGGCGCGGGTTGCTGGAACTGGACATCATTCTGAAACGATTTGTGGATGCCTATTACGCCAAGCTCGACGAAACTGAAATCCAGCAATTTGAAACTTTGCTGGACCTTTCCGATAATGACTTATGGGATATGATTGCGCTGAAGGAAGCAGGGAATGGAAAAGCTGCAACTTGTATTACGCCTGTTGCGGGCCGTTTGATGCATACCGCTGATCATATCCGATTTCACGGCAAATACAACGATACTGGGGAACATGATGGAACACAAACATACAGCGACACTCGATTTGGGCAATGGCAGCCAGCCGCTCGAATTTCCCATCCTGGCCGGGACAATGGGCCCGGACGTGGTGGATATTCGTACTCTGTACTCCAGAGCCGGTGTTTTTACATACGACCCTGGTTTTCTTTCCACTGCCAGCAGCAGCTCCAAAATAACGTTTATCGACGGCGATAAGGGCATCCTTCTGTATAGAGGCTATCCTATCGAACAGTTGGCGGTGAAGTGCGATTTTATGGAGGTGTGTTATTTGTTGCTGAATGGGGAATTGCCCACTGCTCAGCAGAAAACTTCGTTCGACCATACCATCAAGGATCATACGATGGTGCATGAGCAACTAGCGCGTTTCTATACCGGTTTTCGGCGAGATGCTCATCCCATGGCGGTAATGGTCGGCGTCGTCGGTGCGTTGTCCGCCTTTTATCATGATGCGATGGATATTTCGGATGCGTCGCACCGCGAGCTGTCGGCTTTCCGCCTGATAGCCAAGTTGCCAACCATTACCGCAATGGCATATAAATACAACATCGGCCAGCCATTTATTTATCCGCGCAACGGCCTTAACTACGCGGAGAATTTCATGCATATGATGTTCGCCACGCCTGCCGAGGAATATAAACCCAACCCCGTGCTGGCGCGCGCGCTGGATCGTATCCTGATCCTTCACGCCGATCACGAGCAAAATGCTTCGACCTCGACCGTGCGGCTCGCCGGCTCCAGCGGCGCAAATCCTTTTGCGTGCATTTCGGCGGGTATTGCCTGTCTGTGGGGGCCCGCGCACGGTGGAGCAAACGAGGCCTGCCTGAATATGCTGGAAGAAATCGGAAATGAATCGCGCATTGGCGAGTATATCGCCCGTGCAAAAGATAAAAATGATCCCTTCAGGCTCGTTGGATTTGGTCACCGGGTATACAAAAACTTTGATCCGCGTGCAAAACTGATGCGTGAGACCTGTTACGAAGTGCTTGATGAGCTCGGGTTGCACGATGATCGTTTATTCAAGCTGGCGCTGAAGCTGGAGAAAATTGCGCTGGAAGACGAATATTTCATTTCCCGAAAACTTTACCCCAATGTCGATTTTTATTCTGGCATTGTGCAGCGCGCACTAGGCATTCCCGCCGCGATGTTTACCGCGATATTTACTATGGCGCGCACGGCAGGCTGGATAGCTCAATGGAACGAGATGATTTCCGATCCTGAATATAAGATTGGGCGTCCACGCCAGCTTTATACAGGCGCTGCCACGCGCGACGTGGTGCCCCTCACATCGCGCACTTGAATCAGCTTTGCCAAGCGACGAGCCTCTGACGATGAAAAAGCAGTTGTTAATGGATGACTCTCTACTGTCCGGAGCGAATGCGCCCTTCATTGAAGAGCTTTACGAAGCCTATCGGCGGAACCCGGACTCGGTCCCGCCGGAATGGCACGGGTACTTCGATCAGTTGCAACGGACCGGAGAGCCGGCTCGTCCGGCTGGCCAGATCTCGCCAAGTCTGCCGCGGCAAACACCTGCGGTTCACGGGGAAGCACAGGACGAGCTGGCGCTGACCGTGGAGCGCAAGCAGATAGGGGTACTGCAACTGATCAATGCATACCGCTTTCTCGGCGTGCGCCATGCCGATCTTGACCCCCTCAAGCACCAGGAAAAACCACACGTCCCGGAGCTCGACCCCGGATACTACGGCTTGACTGAAGCGGATATGAACACTGTTTACGGTACCGGCTCTTTGGTTGGTCCGCCGCGTGCGCCACTCGGTGAAATTCTGCAAACGCTCCGGCAAACCTACTGCGGCACTATCGGGGTCGAGTATATGTATATTACAGACACCGAGCATAAACGCTGGATACAGAACCGCATTGAGGGTTCCCGCGCGCAGCCCCATTACTCTGCTGAATATAAAAAGCATATCCTTGAACGCCTCAGCGCGGCGGAAGGTTTGGAAAAGTACCTGCATACCCGCTATGTCGGCCAGAAACGCTTCTCTGGCGAAGGCGCCGAGAGTCTGATTCCGCTATTGGATAACTTGCTGCAACGCGCCGGCGGCATGGGCGTGCAACAGCTGATTATCGGTATGGCCCACCGCGCGCGGCTCAATGTGCTGGTTAACACCTTGGGTAAGGTACCCGCCGATCTGTTTCAGGAATTCGAGGGTAAACATGCGCAGGAGCTGACTGAAGGCGATGTCAAATACCATCAGGGCTTTTCCTCGGCAGTATCGACTCCAGGCGGCGTGATGCGGCTTTCGCTAGCATTCAATCCATCGCATCTTGAAATCGTGAACCCAGTGGTGGAGGGTTCCGTACGCGCCCGCCAGCACCGTTTGAAGGACAGGGATGGCGACCTGGTATTGCCCGTGCTGCTGCACGGCGACGCCGCCTATTCCGCCCAGGGGGTGGTAATGGAAACTCTGAATCTGTCTCAGACGCGGGGTTTCGGCACAGGCGGCACGGTGCATGTCATCATTAATAACCAGATCGGTTTTACCACCTCCGATCCACGCGACGCACGCTCCACGCTTTATTGCACTGACGTGTCCAAGATGATCGAGGCACCGATTTTTCATGTCAACGGCGATGATCCCGAAGCCGTCGCCATGGTGACCGAAATCGCGCTTGATTTCCGCATGACGTTCCATAAGGATGTGGTTGTGGACATGGTCTGCTTCCGTACGCTCGGCCATAACGAGCAGGATGAGCCGATGGTAACCCAGCCGTTGATGTATAAACTGATTGCCCGGCATCCGGGAACACGCAAACTCTATGCCGACGAACTGCAAGCCGAAGGCATCATCAATGCCGGCCAGGCCGAGCTTATGATAAAAGCCTATCGCGACGATATGGATGCGGGCCGCAATCCGAACAAGACCATCGTCTATGGCTATAAATCGCCGGATGCGGTGGACTGGACGCCTTTTTTGAAAGGCGCCAGATGGGACGTCGCAGTCAATACGGGACTGCCATTAGCGGAACTGAAGAGCCTGGCGGCGCGGCTAACCGATATACCGGGTAAATTCAAGCTGCATCCGCGCGTGGAAAAGATCATTTCCGACCGCCGCTCGATGGGCGAAGGAGAGCTGCCGCTAGACTGGGGAATGGCGGAAAACCTCGCTTACGCGTCGCTATTGAAGGATGGATATCCGGTTCGCATTTCGGGGCAGGATTCGGGCCGCGGGACATTTTTTCATCGCCATGCTGTACTGCACGATCAGAATCGGCAGCGATGGAATGAAGGCGCATATATTCCGCTGCGCCATATAACGCAGGAGCAGCCGGATTTCACTGTGATCGATTCGGTACTGTCGGAAGAAGCGGTGCTCGGCTTCGAATATGGGTATGCCACCGCGGAACCGGATGAGCTGGTCGTATGGGAAGCGCAGTTTGGCGATTTTGCTAATGGGGCGCAAGTCGTAATAGACCAGTTTATCGCGTCCGGCGAAGCCAAGTGGGGCCGGTTGTGCGGGCTGGTCATGATGCTCCCGCATGGCTACGAAGGCCAGGGTCCGGAGCACTCCTCAGCCCGCCTCGAGCGTTATCTGCAGATGTGCGCGGAATATAATATTCAAGTGTGCGTACCTTCCAACCCCGCGCAGATGTTTCATGTACTGCGGCGGCAGATGATCCGTCCGCTGCGCAAGCCCCTTATTCTCATGAGTCCAAAGAGCCTGCTGCGCCATAAGGAATCGATATCGAGCCTCGAGGACCTCGCAGACGGCAGATTCCAGCCCATCATTTCCGAAACCGAAAAGATTGATCCCCGAAATGTCCGGCGCATGATTGCCTGCTGCGGCAAGGTTTATTACGATCTGCGGGCTTATCGCCGCGAACACAAAATCGAAGATGTCGCGATTATCCGGATCGAACAGCTGTACCCTTTTCCCCATGATGATTTTCAGGCTGAGGTCGAGCGCTACCCGCGCGCCAGAGATATACTCTGGTGCCAGGAAGAGCCCGGCAACCAGGGGGCTTGGCACCGCATTCAACACTATCTGTTACGACACAAGCGGTCCGACCAGGTTTTAGGCTATGCATTGCGGTCATCGTCCGCATCGCCGGCGGTGGGATACCTGGCCAAACACAATCTTCAGCAAAAGGAACTGGTCGCGGCGGCGTTTCGCGAGAAAGTTTAAGGGAGAACGCACATGCTCGTCGAAGTCAAAGTCCCGTTATTATCCGAATCGGTCTCGGAGGCTACCCTGCTCTCCTGGAAAAAAAAGAAGGGCGAACATGTCGAACGCGATGAAAATCTGATCGAGATTGAAACCGATAAAGTCGTATTGGAACTGCCCTCACCCGCCACAGGCGTGCTGGCGAAAGTTATCAAAGGCGACGGAGCGACAGTAACGAGTGGAGAGGTTATCGCGTCTATCGATACAGAGGCCGCAACGGCTGCACCGGGTGCCGAACCCGCCTCAGCCGCGCCCGCTCCTACCGTAGAACCTGAAAAGCCTGCAAAGCCCGAGCCCAAGGCAAAGCCCGCGCCCGTGCCTGCGCCTGAGTCTGAGCCCGAAGCGCAACGTAAACCGGGAGAGGAAGCTACGCCGGCGCTGAAACCCGAGACGCCTCCATCGGCAATCGCTCCAACCCCGGCCATGATGCCCGCCGCCCGAAGTGCTGCCGCAAAAGCGGACCTTGAGGAAGAAGAAATCGGTTCGATCAAAGGCACTGGCCGTGGCGGCCGGATTACCAAAGAAGATGTGTCGGCGTATGTAGAACATAAAGCCGCGCCGCCCGTACCGCCCCTACCGCCTCCGCCCGTATCTTCCGCGCCCTCTCTCCAGCCCGCTACTTCTGTTTCGCCTGTTTCAGCCGAGCCCGTCTCCCCGCCAGCTCCCGCGGGCGAGCGGCCTGAACGGCGTGTTCGCATGTCGCGGCTGCGGGCACGCATCGCCGAGCGGCTGGTGCAATCCCAATCCACCGCGGCAATACTCACCACCTTCAATGAAGTCAACATGCAGGCGATCATGGATTTGCGTGGGCGCTATAAGGAAAAATTCGAGAAAGAGCATGGCGTCAAACTCGGCCTCATGTCTTTTTTTGTCAAGGCGGCGGTGGCGGCGCTCAAAAAATTTCCGATCGTCAACGCATCGGTGGATGGAGATGAAATCGTCTATCACGACTATTATGATGTTGGAATTGCCGTGAGCAGCCCCCGTGGCTTGGTTGTTCCCATCCTGCGCAATGCGGATTCTCTGTCGCAGGCCGATATCGAAAAGAGAATAGCCGACTTCGGCAAGCGTGCTCAGGATGGCAAGCTCACCATTAACGAATTGACCGGCGGCACCTTCTCGATCACCAATGGCGGCATATTCGGCTCAATGCTTTCCACTCCCATCATCAACCCGCCACAAAGCGCTATTCTGGGCGATACATGCAACCAAGGATCGCCCAGTGGCCGAGAATGGGCAGGTCGTGATACGCCCGATGTGTTATCTGGCTTTATCTTACGATCACCGCATCATTGATGGGCGCGAAGCAGTGCTTTCGCTGGTGGCGATGAAAGAAGCGCTGGAATACCCCATGAGCCCGTTGCTGGAGGGTTGAAAGCATTATGTGCTATTGATCCAGCCAGAAAATACCGTGAATCTCGTCATTCCGGGCTTGACCCGGAATCCAGTCAGAGCCAACAATGGCATGCTTCGAATACCGCTGGATACCGGCTTCCGCCGGTATGGCACTTGTACTGTTTGCTCGCCAGATCAATAACCTCGCTTTCACCATCTTTCTCATTTTTTATAATAAACAATAATGTCACAATCTTTTGATGTAGCGGTAATAGGCGCCGGTCCCGGCGGCTATGTGGCGGCAATACGATGCGCCCAGTTGGGGCTCAACACGGTCTGTATAGATGATTGGAAGAACTCTCAAGGCAAGCCCAGCCTGGGCGGGACCTGCCTGAATGTCGGCTGCATACCATCCAAGGCGCTACTGGAATCGTCGGAGAATTATGAGCGCGCCACGCATAAATTCGCGGCTCACGGCATAACGGTGGAAGGGCTGTCAATGAATGTTCCCGCGATGATATCGCGCAAGGACAAGATCGTCTCCAATTTCACCGGCGGGGTCGCCATGCTGTTCAGGAAAAATAAAGTAACCTCCATGCATGGGCGCGCGATGCTGCGTGGGGGTGTAAAAAATGAGAACGATGAGGCCAATGTCTCTGGCGGATCGAAGTAAAAGATGGGGATAAGGCGGAGACCATTCAGGCAAAAAACGTCATCATTGCCACCGGTTCAACACCGCGCATATTGTCTTTCGCACCCGTGGACAATGAGCGCATACTGGACAATACGGGCGCCTTGGCCCTGACAGAAGTGCCCAAACGGCTGGGCGTGATTGGTGGCGGGGTAATCGGTTTGGAAATGGGCAGCCTATGGCGCAGGCTTGGCGCGGAAGTCACCATTCTGGAAGCGCTGCCCCAGTTTCTGATGGCAGCCGACGAGCAAGTCGCGAAAGAAGCGCGAAAGATCTTCACTCGGGAATTGGGCCTGGTGATAAAGACTGGCATTCAGATAAGCAGTATCGGGACCAGTGGAGAAAATATTACGGTTGAGTATACCGATGCCGCGCGAGACTGAGGGAAACGTTCAAAAACTCGAAGTGGATAAGCTGATTGTCGCGGTCGGCCGGGTTCCAAATACCGCCGGTCTGGGTGCCGAAAATGTCGGGCTCAAACTGGATGACCGCGGATTTATTGAAGTCGATGCCGGTTGCCGCACGAATCTGCCCAATATATACGCGGTAGGGGATGTGGTGCGCGGACCCATGCTGGCGCATAAGGCTTCCGAGGAAGGCGTCGCGGTAGCAGAAACCATTGCAGGTCAGGCCAGTCATGCGAACCTGGATACAGTTCCCTGGGTGATCTATACGTCACCGGAAATTGCCTGGGTGGGCAAGACAGAACAGGAATTGAAAGCGGCCGGGGTTCAATATAAATCAGGCCAGTTCCCGTTCATGGCGAACGGACGCGCACGCGCACTCGGAGAGACAGGCGGCTTCGTCAAAATGCTGGCGGACGCGAACACAGACCGCATCCTCGGCGTTCACATGATCGGCCCCTACGTTTCCGAGTTGATCGCCGAAGCTGTTGTTGCTATGGAATTTGCTGCTACCAGCGAGGATATCGCCCGCATCGTTCATGCGCATCCGTCTCTGTCAGAAGTGGTGCACGAGGCGGCGCTGGGCGTGGAAAAACGGGCGATACATATTTAGCCGGTGAAATTGCTTTTCTATTCACTTTATTGAATAAAACGGTGCATAAGGGAATGTACTTATTGATCCGGCGAGCACACAGTACAGACGTCACACCGGCGGAAGCCGGATCCAGGGCGTGTAAAGCACGCCACTATTGGTTTGGACTGGATTCCGGTCAAGCCCGGAATGACGAATCATATATTTTTCTCGCCGGATAAATAGATTATCCCATCCAGTAAAGCGAGCAGAAATAAGGGGGTCATAATAGCAACGTGCCCGCCAAGCCCAACCAGGCCGCTTTGCAGTAAAATGCGGCTTTCGCAAATTCTTCATGACGAGCATCACGATCGCCCTTTCCAAGGGCCGTATTTTTGACGATACCGCGCCGCTGTTGAAAGCGGCAGGCATTGTCGCGCTGGACGATCCTGAGACTTCACGCAAGCTGATCCTTGCAACTAATCACGATGATATACGGCTTATCATTGTTCGCGCCTCGGATGTGCCGACCTATGTGCAATATGGCGCGGCAGACATGGGTGTCGCGGGAAAGGATGTGTTGCTGGAACATGGCGGCGCGGGGCTTTACCAACCGCTTGACTTGAATATCGCCCGCTGCCGCATGATGGTGGCGGTTCGAAATAATTTCGATTACGAATCCGCGGTTCGCCGGGGGGCCCGGCTGCGCGTGGCCACCAAGTATTTACAAACCGCGCGTGAACATTTTGCCGAAAAAGGCATGCATGTGGATCTCATCAAGCTCTACGGTTCCATGGAACTTGCGCCGCTGGTAGGATTGGCGGACGCTATCGTGGATCTGGTGTCCAGCGGCAACACGCTCAAGGCTAACCATTTAAAGGCTGTGGAAGAAATCAGGCCGATTTCCGCACGGCTGGTCATCAACCAGGCGGCGCTGAAGTTGAAGCGGGAGGCGATACAGCCGATGCTGGATGCTTTTTCCGCAGCGATCCCAAAATAAAAACGATACAAGAAACAACGCCTCCTCATGATCCAGATTAAACGACTGAATTCGACCGATGCTGACTTTGGCCAAGCGTTGGAAAAACTGCTGGCTTTTGAAGATGCGCAGGATGAGTCAACCCATGCGACGGTTTCGGCTATTCTTGCCGACATAAAAAAAAGTGGTGACGAAGCCCTGCTCGAGTACACGCGCCGGTTCGATCGACTGGAGGTAGCGGCGGCGGAGGAGCTTGAATTGCCTCTCGCTCGCCTGGACGAAGCGCTGCGGTGTTTGCCCGCGGACCAGCGCAGGGCGCTGGAGCAAGCTGCCCTGCGGGTGCGCGCTTATCATGAAAAACAACTGGCTCATTCGTGGAGCTATACGGAACCCGACGGTACGCTGCTAGGCCAGAAAATTACTCCGTTGGATCGAGTCGGTTTATACGTCCCTGGGGGCAAGGCGTCTTACCCTTCGTCCGTATTGATGAACGCGATCCCCGCTAAGGTAGCGGGAGTGGATGAGGTCATTATGGTGGTTCCCGCTCCCGGCGGTGAAACCAACGATCTGGTGCTGGCTGCGGCGGGCATTTGCGGCGTTGATCGAGTATTTACCATAGGCGGCGCTCAGGCTGTCGGCGCCCTCGCCTACGGCACCCAAACTGTGCCGCGAGTGGACAAAATCGTCGGCCCCGGCAATGCCTATGTAGCGACAGCCAAGCGCTGCGTCTTCGGCGTCGTGGGCATTGACATGGTTGCGGGTCCTTCCGAGATTCTCGTCATTTGCGACGGCAAGACGAATCCGGACTGGATCGCGATGGACTTATTCTCACAGGCCGAGCATGACGAGTTGGCGCAAGCAATCCTGCTGTCTCCCGATGCCCGCTTCATTGATGCCGTGGCGGCAAGTATTACCCGTCAACTGGAAGTGATGCCGCGCAACGCGATCATTCGCGCCTCGCTTGAAAACCGCGGAGCCCTGATCCAGGTGCGCGATCTCGACGAAGCCTGCGCCATCGCCAACCGTATCGCTCCGGAGCATCTGGAGTTATCGATCGAGCAGCCGGAAAAATGGGTCGAGAAAATCAGACATGCAGGCGCCATCTTCCTGGGACGGTACACTTCTGAAGCGCTGGGTGATTATTGCGCCGGCCCCAATCATGTATTGCCCACCTCACGCACCGCGCGCTTTTCATCCCCGTTGGGCGTTTACGATTTTCAGAAACGCAGCAGCATTATCCAGGTATCCGAGTCCGCTTCGGCAGAGCTCGGCAAAATCGCTTCTATCCTGGCGCGCGGAGAAGGCCTGCAGGCTCATGCGATGTCAGCGGAATATCGTTATAAAAAAAACGAGCAACCATGAACTCACCGTCAGGTACATCAGGGACACTGCAATAATAAAGCTTGTTGAGATAAAGTCCCTTCTCGCATACCCGGTATGGTAGTTGCGATATCACTTGCCAGCATGTATGCGGAATCTCAACAATGAAACCGGTAAAAATTTACAATTAGCTGTTTCTTCATAAGCGAAAGAGAACTCCCCCTTTCTGCATGCATCAAATTATATAGAGATGATTCTGAACAGGAAATCGAAGCATGACGCCGAAGCAATTCAACACCTCAATCAGCGCCTGAATCAATGGCGAACCGGCCATTCCGACGTCGAAAGCCTGCGGGCAGCGTATCGCCAGCAGGTGCTGAAATTCACCCTGAGTTCGATGGCGCTGGAAAACGAACCGGTCAATCCGGAGCGACTGGCGAAGCTACTCAATCGACCAGCCCGTTAAACGCCACCCGCGAACTGGCGACTTCTGCCGGATCGCTTGCGTATAGCGAAGTTGCCGAGCGTCTGGCAGTAAATATTGCAAACTGCCTTGACGCGCTGCTGGAGAACCTGCCCGAAGACGTCCGCATCACCCCCGAGTCGATTTGCGGCATACATCGTCGCATTGCAGGAGAGCTGTTTCCCGAATGGGCAGGCCGCTTCCGCAGTACAGATGTTCAGGTCGGCACTCATCTGCCTCCACTTGGCCATGATGTTGCGGTTCACGTAAAAAACTTCTGTCTGGATCTGGAGGAACGCCTGCGCCACCTGCACGGCGCGGAAAGCATTGCCGCGCTGATGGCATGGGCGGACTGGCGCTTCCAATGGATACATCCCTTTAAGGACTTTAACGGCAGAACAGGCCGTATTTTGCTTGTTGCCCTCGCCTATAAGCTCGCGCTCCCGCCCATCGATCCTGCCGCCACGGATGAGTCCGGCAAGCTCGCCTATTTCGGCGCGTTGCGTTCGGCCGATTCGGGCGATCTCAATCCACTGACCGACCTGTGGCTCGACTTGCTGAGTAGGGAAGCAATCAAAACAAATGATGGCAAAAATCAAACCTGATTTAGCCTTATTGCCATGGTGTTAAAATAACTGGTTATGCTCAGATCGCCCGATCAAATCATCCGCCCGGAAATCCTCTCGCTTTCCGCTTACCATGTGCCGCCAGCGGGCGGCATGGTGAAGCTGGATGCGATGGAGAATCCTTATCCGCTGCCTTGCGAATTACGTGAGGAAATCGCGCGGCTTGCCGCAGATGCCCCCTTCAACCGCTATCCCGACCCAGGCGCAGCCACGCTCAAAGCCGCCCTGCGGGAAGCGCTCTCGGTTCCCGCAGGGATGGACATCATGCTGGGCAATGGTTCGGATGAAATCATCCAGATCATCGCTTTGGCCTGTGCCAAGCCGGGAGCCGTGCTGATGAGTGTGGAACCTGCATTTGTCATGTTTCGGATGATTGCAACGTTCGCCCGGATGGATTACGCGGGTGTGCCGTTAAACACAGACTTTTCACTTGATCTGAATGCAGCGCTTGAAGCCATTGCACGCCGACAACCAGCGTTAATTTTTATCGCTTATCCCAATAACCCTACCGGCAACCTGTTTGACACCGGGGCAATCTCACGTATTATTAAAGCTGCACCCGGCCTCGTGGTAGTGGATGAGGCTTATCATGCCTTCGCCGGCGCCAGCTTCATGGACAAACTGACGCATTACCCCAACCTTCTGGTAATGCGCACACTTTCAAAACTTGGGCTGGCTGGATTAAGGCTTGGGCTTCTGGCGGGGGCGCCGGAATGGATAACGCAGTTGGAAAAAATGCGCTTGCCTTATAATGTAGGCATTGCGACCCAACTGATCGCTGAAAAAGTGCTACAGCATGGCGAGGTTCTGCTGCAACAGGCGGCGGCGATCAAACTTGAACGAACAACGATGAGCGAGCGCTTGGCGGCACTGGATGGAATCAAGGTTTTTCCATCCGATGCGAATTTTATTCTATTTCGAGTAACGCATGTAAATGGTGCCGGACAAGTGTTTCAGGAACTGAAGAAACGCGGAATATTAATCAAGAATCTGGACGGCTCGCATCCATTGTTGAGAGGCTGCTTGCGGGTTACGGTCGGAACACCCGGACGAAAACAACCAATTTTTGGTGGCGTTACAGGCCTCGCTCAAGACCTGACGGGAATATTGATTTTTTCATTCTGCTTTATTCCAACGGAATCTCCATGCGTCAGGCCCAAGTCAATCGTAATACACTGGAAACCCAGATCGATCTCAATGTCAATCTGGATGGAACCGGCAAGTCAACATTGGCAACCGGTGTTCCATTTCTCGACCACATGCTGGATCAGGTAGCGCGGCACGGCATGATAGACCTGGAGATCGCCGCCAAGGGAGACTTGCATATCGATGCCCATCATACGGTTGAGGATATCGGCATCACCCTTGGTCAGGCATTTATGCAGACGATCGGGGACAAGAAGGGCTTGCGCCGTTACGGCCACGCTTATGTTCCGCTGGACGAAGCATTGTCACGCGTGGTGGTGGATCTCTCCGGACGCCCGGGCATGGAATTTAACGTCGAGTTTACGCGCGCCCGGATCGGCGAATTCGACGTCGATTTGATCAAGGAATTTTTCCAGGGTTTCGTAAATCATGCTCTGGTAACACTGCACATCGATAACCTTTCTGGAAGCAATGCGCACCACCAGGCGGAAACGATCTTCAAGGCGTTTGGGCGCGCGCTGCGCATGGCAATTGAAGCCGACCCCCGTGCGGCGGGAACGATTCCATCCACTAAAGGCTCATTGTAGCTTCCTCACCCTTATTTCCCTTATTTGTGCGGTATGACTGACATTGCGATCGTTGACTACGGCATGGGCAACCTGCGCTCCGTATCCAAAGCGCTGGAACATGTCGCCCCATCTGTATCAGTCTCCGTCACCAGCGATCCTGAGATGGTGCGGAAGGCTGATCGTGTCGTGGTTCCCGGCCAGGGGGCGATGCCCGAATGTTTGCATGAACTGGACAGATATGGATTGCGCGATGCAGTGCTGCATGCCGCGATGAACAAACCTTTTCTCGGTATCTGCCTCGGCCTGCAAATGCTGTTCGATAGCAGTGAGGAAGGCAACGTTGACGGGCTTGGGCATTGTGCCCGGAAAGGTACGGCGTTTTCCGCCTACATCAGCGGCAGATGCTGCCAATACCGGCGGAGCCAATGGACATGAGAAGCCGCGATTCAAAGTGCCTCACATGGGCTGGAACCAGGTGCATCAGCTTATCCGGCATCCTTTGTGGGAGGGAATCCCTCAGGATGCACGATTCTATTTTGTGCACAGTTATTATGTCGAAACCGCCAGACCGGAACCCGCAGCGGCGTACAGTCTTTATCCTTTTCCGTTTACTTGCGCGGTGGCAAGAGATAATATTTTCGCCGTTCAGTTTCATCCTGAAAAAAGCCAGGAAGCCGGCCTGAAGCTGCTGCGTAACTTTGTCCATTGGGAGCCCGTTTCACACATGGATGAGCAAACAAGGATAAGCGAATCCGAATGTAATATTTAATCCCGATATCGAAACTCAATCTCATTTTAATGTGACTTGATATGCTGATCATTCCTGCGATAGACCTGAAAGACGGCCACTGCGTTCGTCTCAAACAAGGCATGATGGAAGACGCCACAGTGTTTTCAGAAGATCCTGGGGCAATGGCCAGGCATTGGCTGGACCAGGGCGCGCGAAGGCTGCATCTGGTGGATCTTAATGGCGCCTTTGCAGGCAAGCCGAAGAACGAAGCTGCCATTAAGGAGATTGTTGAAGCCATTGGCGATGAAATTCCGACTCAACTGGGTGGGGGCATACGCGATCTCGAAACCATCGAGCGTTATCTCGATGACGGCATCACCTATATCATCATTGGTACCGCGGCGGTAAAAACGCCCGGCTTCCTCCATGATGCCTGCAACGCATTCCCTGGCCATATCATGGTCGGGCTGGATGCCAGGGATGGCAAAGTTGCAGTTAACGGCTGGTCCAAAGTCACGGGTCATGATGTGGTGGACCTTGCGAAAAAATTCGAGGATTACGGCGTTGAGGCGATTATCTATACCGACATCGGGCGCGACGGCATGTTGAGCGGTGTCAACATCGAAGCCACGATGGAACTGGCCAGGGCGCTCACCATTCCCGTCATTGCTAGCGGTGGGATCGGCAACCTTGATGATGTTAAAGCGCTCTGTGAAATCGAACTGGAGGGCATTGCAGGCGCCATCACCGGGCGCGCCATTTACGAGGGGACGCTGGATTTTAAATCGGCACAGGCACTGGCAGATGACTTGGGCATGAAAATGAGAATCCGGGACACGAGCTTTTCCTGATCATCCCAGTGCATTTTATCCACATCTCAATCGGGCCGTACCCGCGCTCAGCAAGTAATAAGTAATTTTTACGCTTTTTACCTCTCTCTATTGATTTCGCAATATTTGGGATGAATTTCTGGATAATTTCCGAAAGGATGAGAAGAGGCTCCTTCATGGCGAGCAATCTGCCCATGCCGTCCAGCTGCTGGATTTAGGTTGAATTTTCTATAGAGATATCTTATGGGTCTTGCCAAGCGTATTATCCCCTGCCTTGATGTAACAAATGGACGCGTGGTCAAGGGTGTCAATTTTGTCGGGCTTCGGGATGCGGGCGATCCCATCGAGATATCGCGGCGCTATGATGACCAGGGAGCGGATGAACTGACCTTTCTTGATATCACCGCCAGTTCCGATAATCGCGACTTGATCCTGCATATTATTGAAGAAGTGGCGGCCCAGGTATTTATTCCGCTAACGGTGGGTGGCGGAGTTCGAAAAGTTGAGGATGTCCGCAGGTTGTTGAATGCGGGAGCTGACAAAGTCAGCATCAACACCTCAGCGGTGCAGAATCCCGAGCTGGTAGCAGCCACCGCGGATCGCTATGGTTCACAATGTATCGTCGTGGCGATAGACGCGAAGCGCACAGAAAATGGCTGGGTCGAGCCGCTGGATGTCCAGCACCTCGGCGAGGTTCTCGGCGACCGCGAAAACGACGGTTGGGCTCGTTCACTTGAGCAGCGGATCGCGCGGCAGACCGAGGATGCGCTCACCGATCTGGTTGCGTGTGATCTCGGAGGTACCGCCCACGATCGACATGGCGCGGTACACAAGCATGACATCGCCAACCATGCCCGGCCCCTCACTGACAGACGCGGTCGTGGCGCGGGCGGTCCAGATGTCGCACGACAAGTATTACTGGCCACGATCATG
>CAVUXR010000033.1:0-84175 GCA_963745455.1 uncultured beta proteobacterium | reverse complement strand
GAATGGCAATCAACCATGGTGGTGAATGGAGGCATGGGGCTCACGACATCACTGGATATCTTGCAGGCCATAGCAAATGGAGGAAGCCCCAAACAGCTACTGGTCGCGCTAGGTTACTCGGGATGGGCGCCCGGCCAGATAGAGCATGAATTGTCACAAAATGCCTGGCTCACAGTCCCGGCATCCTCCAATATCATCTTTGAGCTGCCGTCCGAGGAGCGGCTGACGGCGGCGATGCATCTGCTCGGGATTGATTTCTCCTCTCTTTCTGATGAAGTGGGCCATTCCTAGAAGGCAGCCGAATTCTAAGGCTCAGCGTTGGAGCTATTTGGAAATATACATTTTCAATCATGCGTGATCAGGTCACAATCGTTGCCCACTGACTCACCCCCTGCTGATAATGACAACGCGCCGAGAAAAACCGAAGGGACGGTGCTGGCGTTTGACTTTGGCCAGAAGCGCATCGGTGTTGCGGTCGGCAACCTGGGTCTGGGTTTGGCGCACCCTCTGGCAACGATAAGTGGTGCCAATAGAATAGAACAGTTGGAATTTGTTTTGCGGTTGATCCACGAATGGCAGCCGGTCCTGCTGGTGGTAGGCCTGCCCTTGCATGCTGATGGCATTGAGCATGAACTCACCCGGCAGAGCAGGCGTTTCGCCAGGCAACTGGAAGGACGTTTCGGCGTCAAGACCGTAATGATGGATGAACGCCATACCTCGGCCGATGCCAGCACGGCATTGCGAGAAGCAGGTGTAAAAGGTAGAAAACAAAAGCCTGTTCTGGATCAGGTGGCGGCGCAATTGATTTTACAATCTTATTTTGACAGAGACGATGCTACTGCCTGACGCAGAACAGTTGCTTTTAGATTTAACCGAAAGGATAAGGCCCGGTATTGCCGCGGATACTGCAATAGTCGGCATCCATACTGGAGGAGCCTGGCTGGCTGAGCGCCTGCACCACGATTTGCAGCTTTCGCTTCCTCCAGGCACTCTTGATATTTCGTTCTATCGGGATGATTTCGATCAGATCGGCCTACATGCTCAAGTGAGGCCCTCGGATATTCCATTCGAGGTGGAGGGCAGCCACATCATCTTGGTGGATGACGTGCTCTACACCGGGCGCACCATCCGCGCGGCGATCAATGAATTGTTCGACTATGGCCGGCCCGCCAGTATCCGGCTTGCCGCATTGATAGACCGAGGCGGCAGGGAGCTCCCGATCGGGCCTCAATATGTTGGAGCGACGCTGGCTCTGCCACCCGATAAAATGCTGGCGCTGGAAAAAAGTTCTACCGGAAAGTTAAGCCTGCGCCTCTATGATAAAGCCCTGCGGGACAATGAATAGCAACCCGCAGCTGAACAAGAGCGGGCAACTGCAACACCTGCTCACCACCGAGGGGCTTCCTGCTCCCATCTTGCTGAACATACTCGACACGGCCGAGTCTTTTGTCGGGGTTACCGAGCGTGATGTGAAAAAAGTCCCGATCCTGAGAGGTAAATCCGTATTCAATTTATTTTTCGAGCCCAGCACCCGTACACGCACGACCTTCGAAATCGCCGCCAAGCGGTTGTCGGCGGATGTGGTCAATCTCAACATAGCAGCTTCTTCGCAATCCAAGGGTGAGACGCTGCTGGACACCGTGAATAATCTCTCCGCCATGCATGCGGATATGTTTGTCGTGCGCCATTCGCAAAGTGGAGCGGCGCACCTGATCGCGCGTCATGTGCAGCCCGAGATTCATGTCATTAATGCCGGGGATGGTCGGCATGCCCATCCCACCCAGGGTCTTCTCGATGTATTCACCATTCGTCATTACAAACGCGACTTCCGCAATTTGCGCGTGGCCATAGTCGGCGATATCCTCCACTCGCGCGTTGCGCGCTCTCAGATTCATGCGTTGACCACTCTCGGTGTGCCGGAGGTCCGGGTGATCGGACCAAAAACCTTATTGCCTTCAAAGGTTGAACGCCTCGGCGTACATGTTTTTCATCAGATGGCGGAAGGGCTAAAGGATGTGGATGTGCTCCTCATGCTGCGCTTGCAGAATGAACGTATGATCAGCGCGCGGCTGCCAAGTAAAGAAGAATATTTCAAGTACTATGGTCTCACTCCGCAAAAACTGGCACTGGCCAAGCCAGACGCCATTGTTTTGCATCCCGGCCCCATGAATCGAGGTGTTGAAATCGATTCAGCGGTGGCCGATGGTAAACAGTCTGTTATCCTGCCGCAGGTAACGTTCGGTATTGCGGTCCGGATGGCGGTCATGTCAATCCTTGCCGGACATTGAATCAGGATGGAAATCCTGATTGAAAATGGCCGTGTGATAGATCCCGGGAGCGGGTTTGACGCTGTGACGGACATATTCGTCAGCGCCGGAAAAATCGCCGCCATTGGCGCCGCGCCGGCGGGATTTCACGCCAACCGTAAAATAAATGCTGAGGGTCTGGTGGTATGCCCTGGCCTGGTGGACTTATCGGCCCGCTTGCGCGAGCCCGGGCTCGAATATAAAGCCACGCTCGAATCCGAAATGGCGGCAGCCGTATCGGGCGGCGTTGCCAGTTTGGCCTGTTCTCCCGATACGGACCCGGTATTGGACGAGCCAGGCCTGGTGGAAATGCTCAAGCATCGCGCGAAAAGCCTGAATCAGGCTCATGTCTATCCTATCGGTGCGCTCACTCGGGGTTTGAAAGGCGACTCTTTGACAGAGATGGCTGAGCTCCATGACGCAGGCTGTGTCGCATTTGGCCAATCCGATATGCCTCTGCCCAATACACGCATACTGATGCAGGCAATGCAATATGCTTCCACTTTTGGCTTTGTGATATGGCTGCGGCCGCAGGATGCGAGCCTGGCGGACAGCGGAGTGGCTCACGATGGAGAAGTGGCGACGCGATTGGGCCTGCCGGCAATTCCCGTATGCGCGGAAACGCTTGCTTTGTCGAATATTATTTTAATGGCTCGGGAAACCGGCGCCAAAGTACACTTGTGCCGCATTTCCAGCGCGGAAGGCGCGGCGATGGTCCAGGCGGCAAAACGGCAGGGATTACCCATTACCTGTGACGTAGCCGCCAACCATATACATCTTTCAGAAATGGATATTGGCTTTTTCGATAGCAATTGTCATCTTGTCCCGCCACTGCGCGGATTGAGTGACCGTGACGCGTTGCGGCGTGGCCTGTTGGATGGCACGATAGATGCGATATGCTCCGATCACGCACCGGTGGACGAGGATGCCAAGCTGCTGCCCTTCGGTGAAGCGGAAGCGGGTGCAACCGGCCTGGAGCTGCTGCTGCCCCTTACTTTGAAGTGGGCAAAAGAAGTGAGGGCCCCCCTGTCCACCGCGCTAGCCCGGATAACCGTGGAGCCTGCACGCATACTTGGTATTAATGCCGGTGATTTGTCTCCCGGCGCTATCGCTGATCTATGCATTTTCGACCCCGACCAATACTGGAAGGTGGAAACTGCGGCGCTTAAAAGCCAGGGCAAGAATACGCCATTTTTAGGCATGGAGCTGCAGGGCAAGGTAAAATATACGTTGGTCAACGGCGAAGTTGTATATGAAGCTGGAGAAGCGGATTAGAGCCGTAGAGGTGGGCATTTCCCGGATTGGCCCCTTACCCCTTGCCCGCCCCGTCAGGAACTTGGCGCGGAGTTGAAACCCTGATCGACGTAAATATCGTTTAACCTGATACTACTCGGATATTCTGATGAATCCTTTGCTTGATTTTTCCGGACTACCGCGTTTTGCGGACATTCGGACTGAACATATTACGCCAGCCATAGGCGAGCTCCTGGTGGACGGCCGCGCTGTCCTGGCTGGGGTACGGAATGATGCTGCGACGCCCTCCTGGCATAATTTCGTGGAGCCCCTGGAGGATGCGAACGAGCGGCTTTCGCGTGCGTGGGGACAGGTATCGCATCTGAACGCAGTGGCAAACAGCCCGGAATTGCGTGAAGCCTATAACGCCAACCTGCCGCTGGTCACGCAGTATTATGCCGAGTTGGGCCAGGACCAGATTCTGTTCGAAAAATTCAAACGGCTTCGTAACAGCGATGAATACGCGCATCTGAGCCGTGCACGGAAAAAAATAGTCGAGAATGCGTTACGGGATTTTCGGCTGGGTGGAGCGGAGCTCGGGGCGACGGAGAAGGAGCGATTTCTCCAGATTCAGGAGGAGTTGTCGGCGCTTTCTTCCAGGTTTAACGATAATCTGCTGGACGCGACAAACAACTTCACATTGCATATTGAGAATGCGGATGAGCTGGCCGGTGTTCCTGATGATGTGCTGCAAATGGCGCGAAATATTGCGGAAAAAGAAGGCGCGTCTGGCTGGAAGTTTACGTTGCATGCGCCATCTTATATCCCCGTGATGCAATATGCGGACAACCGTGCCCTGCGGGAAAAGCTGTATCGTGCCTATTCAACTCGTGCCAGCGAGATCGAGGCGCCAGGCGTACTCACGAACAACCCGGGCAATTTCGATAATGCACCACTAATACGCAAGATACTGGAGCTGCGCGAGGAAGAGGCGCGGATGCTGGGATTTGGTTGTTACGCTGAGGTATCCCTCACGACAAAAATGGCTTCAACTCCGCAGCAGGTACTGAATTTTCTTGGAGAACTTGCTGCCAAGGCCAGGCCCTATGCAGAGCGTGACCTGGCGGAATTACGCGAATTCGCTGCTACCCTACTAGGGTTGGAAAAGCTGGAGGCATGGGATGTGGCCTACGCGAGCGAGAAGCTGCGCGTTGACCGGTATGCTTTTTCCGATCAGGAAGTGAAGCAATATTTCCCTGAAACCAGCGTACTGCCGGGCATGTTCAAGCTGGTGGAGAATCTCTATGGAATCATTATCAAGCGCATAGAAGAGAATGTTCAACTTTGGCACCCCGACGTGAAATTTTTCACTATCAGCGATAGTGACGGAAAATTGATCGGCCACTTCTACCTGGACCTCTACGCACGGCCCGGCAAGCGAGGCGGCGGATGGATGGATGACGCCGTCAGCCGCCGCATGAGAACTGTGGGAACCGGGGAGCACGGCATACAAGCGCCGGTAGCCTATCTTAACTGTAATTTCTCCGCGCCCATTCATCTCGACGGCCAGGCGCGCCCAGCTTTGTTTACCCATGACGAAGTCATCACCCTCTTTCATGAATTTGGTCATGGGCTACACCATCTGCTCACTCAAGTAGAAGATTTGGGCGTATCAGGTATTCATGGAGTGGAATGGGACGCGGTGGAGCTGCCCAGTCAGTTCATGGAAAACTTCTGCTGGGAATGGGAAGTGGTCAGAGACATGGCAAAGCACGTGGATTCGGGAGAACCCATCCTTTCCACCCTGTTCGACAAGATGCTCGCGGCAAAGAATTTCCAGAGTGGCCTGCAGACGCTCCGCCAGATAGAATTCGCGTTATTCGATATGCATCTGCACACCGACTTCGATCCGGATGGCGAGAAAACGGCGCAGCAATTGCTGGATGAGATCCGTGAACAGGTAGCGGTAATTATCCCACCTGAATTCAATCGCTTTCCCAACAGCTTTTCCCATATTTTTGGGGGAGGCTATGCGGCGGGATACTATAGCTACAAGTGGGCGGAAGTATTGTCCGCCGACGCCTACAGCCTATTCGAAGAAACTTCTCCCGGCAAGGTTGTGAATGCTGAAACGGGCGCCCTTTTCTGGAATGAGATTCTCGCGGTTGGGGGAAGCCGCCCCGCGCTGGAATCATTTATTGCGTTCCGCGGGCGCGAGCCGAAAATAGATGCGCTGCTGCGCCATAACGGTATGGCTGCGTAAAAGCTCTAGCTGAGAGGCGGCATAAATGGGGCATCAGCGATCGAGCAAGCAAGCTGTCATTGTTGAAGTTCGTCACGGAAACGCATCTTGGAAGATGAAAGGGGTTGAAACGCAACCGGTGCCGTTCCAAGCCTGCTTCAATATGCGCGAAAAGCCATTTTGATCACTTCAGAATATGTCGATCCATTTATCGGACCTTTCCATTATTGCGATACTCATTTGTTGTTGCAACGGCATCTTCCTGACGCTAGTATAGTGACCCGAGCACGACATCTCGGTCTTCTTCAGGGTCTTCATCCGGACCTCATTCCCATCAGAAAATTTCCGAATGAGGTATGAGTCCCTACATAATGGTATTCGGGAGCGGGATACCCATACCAAAACGTTTCTGCGGCATCTTTAGCTCACTTGACAACAGGAGAAAAACAAGATGAAACGTAGCACATGGGTTGTTTCCACGGTATTGATTACCGCTCTGGTGGGTTGCACAAATGTACCCAAACCGGAAGTTCAAAAATTTAAAGACGGGGAGTTATCAGTACCCGCCAACTATAAAAGCTGGCCGAAGTTTTTATCGGATATACAGCGGCCGGATACCAAGCAAGTCCGTGACATCTATATAAACCCCATCGGAAGCAAGACCAGTATGGGCGATTCCTTCCCCAACGGCACTATTTCCGTGATGGAGATTTACAAGGCACGCGAGGCCGCTGATGGCACTCCCCTCAAGGGGCCGGATGGGAAGTTTGTCAAAGGTGAGCTGTTAAAAATAGGAGTGATGGGCAAGGGTGCCGGCTGGGGTGAAAGCGCGCCGCCAGAACTCAGGAATGGCGACTGGGTATATTCCATGTATATGGCGGATGCAAAAACGAAAGCCCCCGACGATACCGCCACCTGTCGCGCGTGCCACCTGCCACTGAAGGACAAGGATTATATTTTCCGTTACGACGAATACTTCCAGAAGCGCGCCAGCTACTGATGGGATATTAATCTCATGCTTCGCCGGATAGACCGGCGAAGTTCAGCTGTACGTGAGCAAAAACTGGAACGGATGAGTGGGCGGCCCCAGGGGAATTTAAAGGTGTGATCGGATAGCCGCCGCTAGCTGAGCTTGCCGTGGCACTGCTTATATTTTTTTCCTGAGCCACATGGGCAGGGATCGTTTCGGCCAATCTTCTGGCCGTGCCGCACAAACGGTTGGTGTTTCTCCGAACGGTCCTGGGCTTCGCTGGCCTCCTGCTGTTCCTCCTCACCCAGCACTTCCTCATAAGCTGCATGGCGATACTGTACATTCACAGGCTGATGCTGCGTCTCCGTCACAGCTTCCACCTGCTGCTCGTTTCGTATCTGTACCGTCATAAGTGTCCGGGTGACCTCGGCCTTGATTTCCTCAAGCATGGTGGTAAACAGCTCGAAAGCTTCACGCTTGTATTCCTGCTTGGGGTTTTTTTGAGCATAGCCGCGCAAATGGATGCCCTGGCGCAGATGGTCCAGTGCCGACAGATGTTCGCGCCAGTGGGTATCGAGACTTTGTAACATTACCGCGCGCTCGTACTGATGCATGATGCCGGGGCCTACCTGGTCTACTTTCGCTCGATAATGTTCTTGCGCTGCCTCGGCAATGCGGGAGTGGAGGTTTTCTTCGTGCAAGTCGGATTCCTTGTCCAGCCATTCCCTTAAAGGTAACGCCAACTGATATTCAGCAGTCAGAGCCTTTTCCAGCCCGGGTATATCCCACTCCTCCTCAACACTCTGCGACGGAACATGCAGGACGATGAGATTCCGCAGCATGTCCTCTCGCATCGCGGTAACTGTCTCGGAAATATCCTGCGACTCGAGAAGTTCATTGCGTTGCTGATAAATGACTCTTCTCTGGTCGTTCGCGACATCATCGTATTCGAGTAATTGCTTGCGCATATCGAAATTGCGGGCTTCAACCTTGCGCTGAGCATTTTCAATGGCACGGGTTACCCAAGGGTGTTCGATAGCCTCGCCCTCGGGCATCTTGAGGCGTTGCATGATGTTCGCCACGCGGTCGGATGCGAAGATTCTCAGCAGGGGATCTTCCAGCGAAAGATAAAAACGGCTGGAGCCTGCATCACCCTGGCGACCCGCGCGCCCACGCAACTGGTTGTCCACCCGGCGGGACTCATGCCGCTCTGTACCGATGATATGCAACCCCCCCTGCTTGAGCACCTCATCGTGGAGAACCTGCCATTGCTCCTGCACTTTCGCGATCCCCGCGGCTTTTTCCGGCTCGCCTGTATTCTCATCCGAGCGAATTCGCTCAAGCTCAGGTTCGGGGTTACCGCCCAATACGATATCGGTCCCGCGCCCGGCCATATTCGTTGCGATTGTGATCATTTTCGGACGGCCGGCCTGGGCGACGATCTCCGCTTCCCTCGCATGTTGCTTGGCGTTCAAAACCTGATGCGATAACTTATCCCGAGTCAATAATCCCGACAGCAATTCATTGTTTTCAATGGACGTTGTCCCTACCAGAACAGGCTGCCCTCTCTGATGGCAGTCCTTGATATCCTCAATGATGGCGTGGTATTTTTCATCCATGGTACGAAAAACCTGATCCATCCTGTCGATACGAACCATCGGGCGATGGGTTGGGATGATGACGGTTTCCAGTCCGTAAATCTGCTGAAACTCGTAAGCCTCGGTATCAGCCGTGCCAGTCATCCCGGCCAGCTTCTGGTACATCCGAAAATAATTCTGGAAAGTGATTGAAGCGAGTGTCTGATTTTCCTTCTGGATGGGGACGCCTTCTTTTGCTTCAACCGCCTGATGGAGTCCTTCCGACCAGCGTCGGCCGGCCATGAGCCGCCCGGTAAATTCATCAACAATGACCACTTCGTCATTCTGTATTACGTAATGCTGGTCCCGATGAAACAATGCATGGGCGCGCAGGCCCGCATAAAGATGGTGGACGAGGCTGATATTGGCGGGATCATAGAGGCTGGTTCCGGGGGTGAGCAAACCGCTCTGGGCCAGCAATTTTTCCGCATGCTCGAAGCCTGCTTCGCTCAGCAGTACTTGCTGGGCCTTTTCATCAACGCTGAAATCGCCGAGGCTATTTTCCGTCTCCTGGCGGACAAGTTTCGGGATCAGTACGTTGATACGAACGTATACTTCGATGTTGCCTTCCGCCTGGCCTGAAATAATCAGCGGGGTACGGGCCTCGTCAATCAAAATGGAATCCACTTCGTCCACAATGGCGAAGTTGAGTATACGCTGCACACGCTCGGCAGGGTGGCTCACCATATTATCGCGCAGATAATCAAAACCGTATTCGTTGTTGGTCCCGTAGGTTATATCAGCAGCATAGGCGGTTTGCTTGTCGCCATGCTCCATCTGCGAAAGGATGACGCCAACACTGATACCGAGGAATTGATAAATGCGCCCCATCCATTCGGCGTCACGTTTGGCCAGGTAATCGTTCACCGTAACCAGATGAACGCCTTTACCGGCCAGCGCATTGAGATATGCGGGCAACGTCGCCATCAAGGTCTTACCTTCGCCCGTGCGCATCTCGGCAATTTTTCCCTCATGCAGCGCCATGCCACCGATCAGCTGCACGTCGAAATGACGCATAGCCAGCACCCGCTTGCTTGCTTCGCGCACCACCGCGAACGCCTCCGGCAATAATGCGTCGAGAACTGTTCCGTCGGCGATGCGTTGTTTGAACTCTTCAGTCTTGGCGCGCAGTTCAGCGTCAGTTAGCGCTGCAAATCTGGCCTCCAGCGCGTTAATGGTTCCTACAGTCTGAAAATATTGTTTGATCAGCCGATCGTTACGGCTCCCGAAGACTTTCTTGAGGAGATTATTCAGCATGAAATCTTAAAAAATCTGTTTGTTATTTGAAATCGATCGTCCAAAAAATAAGGGGTGAGGTTTTGTGGCCTCACCCCCGCCGCAGAGTATTGATCCGACTCAACCGGGCATCTTCAAGAATCGTGACGGATTTTGCGGTAAGCCCCTGTGCCTGACTTCAAAATGCAGATGCGGGCCGGTAGAACGGCCTGTGCTACCAACTTCGGCAACCTTCTGCCCCCGTACTACCACCTGCCCCAATTTGACCAGGCGCTTGGAAGCATGAGCATAGCGGCTGACAAAATCATTGCCATGATCGATATCGATCATATTACCATATTCAGAATGGTAATCGGAATACACTACCACCCCTCCGGCCGCCGCAACGATCGGAGTACCTGTCGCTGCCGTAAAATCAACCCCTTCATGAAAAGCACTTCTGCCGGAGAACGGGTCTATGCGCACTCCAAAACCCGAGGAGTACCATTTTGCGTCTACCGGCATCACCGAAGGAAGCATTTTCTTCCTGAGCCTGTCTTGCATCAACAAGGAGTCCAGTGCCCCGAGCTTATCGGTGCGGTCCTCAAGAACGCGGGACAATTCTTCGATTTTATTGTTGAACTCTACGAATGACATATCCTGGGACGGTAGGGCGGACATTACCCCTCCCTGGCCCGGAGTCTGATTGAATAAAAATTCCTGGGGTTTGATACCGGATAATTCCGCAAGACGCGCCCCAACCGAATCGAGGCGCAACAACTGTGCCTGCATCTGGCCCATCCTTACCGCCATGGCATTGAGACTATCGCGTAGGTAAGACTGAGTTTTTTGATGCTCTTCCTGTTGCACGCTTAAAATCAGCGATCGCAACGAAGGACTATCAATCTTGTCGGCATAGCGCAGAGAAAGATAGTTCAATCCCATCGCCAACAATATCGCGGACAAAAGAATAGCCCTGACAGCAGCACCAAGTGGGTACTCGTCAGGGTCAAGGTTTTGGCTTTTGCCAAATTATTGGAAATTAGAATAACATTCATCTTATTCCCCAATCATCACTCGGCCATGACCATCCACAAGATCAACTTTTACCTCGGCGTCCTGAGCCAGACGGCCGACCATCAGCGGTTATTCAACCATATGGGTATGTTGACCGTTATGCAGAAGGTATTTATGGACATTGCCCCTCCCCAGCTGGCTAGCCATTGCGCTTTAGGCGGACTCTCAAAAGGAAAGCTGACCATATACGCACGCAACGGAGCCATTGCGGCAAAACTAAGACAAACGATGCCTTCGTTATTATCAAAATTTCAGGCGAAGGGCTATGAGGTTACTGCAATTCGGATTGCGGTGCAAGCAAATTCCTCGGATGTATATGGTTCGGCGGCTGTCAGGCCGCAAATAAGCCAGGCGGGCGCGGAAAGCCTCGGCCGCCTCATTAAGGAGTTGCCCGACTCCCTTTTGAAAAAATCTGTCGAGTCATTGCTAAGGAAGGCAAATCGGGACCAGTGAACAATTAACCTGATCTTCGGATAATCTTTCGGAAGCGCGCTATCGGGACAAGTTTCTAATCGGCTTGTTTCCTGAGGAACGCCGGAATATCCAGCATATCCACTCCCGACTGTTTCATGGCTTCCACGGTGGCATCGCGCCTTCTGTTCGTGCGGATGGCGGCAGGCGCGTCCAGTTCCTTCCAGTTGACGGCGTCCCCGAACAAGGCATTGTCGGTTCCGTTACGCGTATGGATGATGCTTAATGGCTTGGTCTGCATCCGGTTGACAACCCCGCCCAGCCCCGTCGCCACCATGGTAACCCGTAAGTCATCCTGCATATCTTCATCGATTACGGTGCCGATGATTACCGTCGCATCTTCGGCGGTGAAATCCTTGATGACACCCATCACCTCGTGAATCTCCTTCATTTTCATGCCCGAACTGGCGGTAATGTTTACCAGCACACCTCTCGCACCGGATAGGTTCACATCTTCCAGCAGAGGACTCGCTACGGCCTGCTCCGCAGCCAGGCGGGCGCGATCCATACCCGAAGCCAGCGCGGAGCCCATCATGGCCATGCCCATTTCAGACATCACTGTTTTAACATCGGCAAAATCGACATTGACAAGGCCGGGGCAGTTGATAACTTCCGCAATCCCCGCTACCGCGCCATACAATACGTTATTGGCAGCCTTGAATGCGTCCAGCATGCTGACGTCTTCGCCTAGAACTGCCATCAGCTTGTCATTGGGGATCACGATCAGTGAATCGACATACTGTGACAATGCTTCCATTCCGGCTGCCGCCGCCTTGATACGGCGCCCCTCGAAGGAGAAGGGCTTGGTTACCACCGCCACGGTAAGAATACCCATTTCCCTGGCGACCTGCGCTATTACCGGCGCCGCGCCTGTGCCGGTACCTCCGCCCATCCCGGCGGTGATGAACAGCATATCCGCCCCTTCGATCAATTCGGCGATACGGTCACGATCTTCCAGCGCTGCGTTACGCCCGATCTCTGGATCCGCTCCGGCGCCCAGCCCCTTCGTCATCGCTGACCCCAACTGAAGCAGCGTGCGTGCGTGATTGCGCTTCAGTGCCTGAGCATCGGTGTTGGCACAGATGAATTCGACACCTTGCACTCCATTCTGGATCATGTGATCCACTGCATTGCCGCCGCAGCCACCGATACCGATGACTTTGATGATGGCTTCCTGTGTTTGTGTATCCATGATTTCGAACATAACGCTTCTCCTTTATAAATTTTTTAACTAACTCTTTGAGGGGACTCTCGCCTTTATGAACTCATTTCACATCGTTCAGCCTGGTTGAACTAATGGGCTTTTCCTCCCGCACACCCTAAAAATTGACCTGGAACCAGCTTCTCATCCTTTCCAGAATGCGCTTGAATGAATTCCCCTGGAGCCTGGTATGCTGATGTCTTTGAAGCTGCTCCATTCCCGCCAGAACCAGGCCGATGCCTGTGGAGCATCGTGGGGTGAGCACCACCTCTTCCAGGCTTCCCCGGTAATGCGGCAAACCAAGCCGCACTGGCATGTGAAATATCTCCTCGCCAAGCTCCACCATGCCTTGAAGCGAACTACTGCCCCCGGTGATGACAACTCCAGATGAAAGCAACTCTTCTAGACCGCTGCGACGTAATTCGGCCTGAACCAGGGAATAGAGTTCTTCCACTCGGGGCTCGATGACTTCCGCCAGTGTTTGCCTGGAAAGTTGCCGGGTTCCTCGGTCACCCACGCCCGCTACCTCAACCATGTCGTGCGGATCGGCCATCGTGCGCAAAGCACAGCCATAGCGACATTTGATATCTTCAGCATCTTTGGTGGGAGTCCGAAGCGCCATTGCGATGTCATTTGTGATCTGGTCTCCCGCAATTGGAATCACCGCGGTATGACGAATGGCGCCGTGAGTAAATACGGCGATGTCAGTGGTTCCTCCCCCAATATCCACCAGGCAAACGCCCAGATCCTTCTCGTCTTCCGACAGCACGGCCATGGCCGAGGCAAGCGGCTGCAATACCAGATCACGCACCTCCAGCCCACAGCGGCGCACGCACTTCATAATGTTCTGCGCTGCGGATACGGCGCCGGTAACGATGTGCACCTTCACCTCCAGGCGGATTCCGCTCATGCCAATGGGCTCGCGCACGTCCTCCTGTCCGTCTATGATGAATTCCTGATTGAGCACGTGAAGAACCTGCTGATCATTGAGAATGTTGACCGCCTTCGCGGTTTCCATGACACGGTCCACGTCCAGCCGCGATACCTCCTTGTCCTTGATCGCCACCATTCCGTGCGAATTGAAGCTCTTGATATGGCTACCGGCAATTCCGGTATAAACCTCGCGGATCTTGCAGTCGGCCATCAACTCCGCCTCTTCAAGTGCGCGCTGGATTGCGCTTACGGTAGTCTCGATATTGACGACCACGCCTTTCTTCAAGCCGCGCGAAGGATGGCTGCCCATACCGATCACTTCAAATCCGCCTTCAGGCTTCACCTCCGCAACAATGGCAATAATTTTCGAGGTTCCGATATCCAGGCCAACGATCAGGTTCTTGGTTTCGCTGCTTCTGTTCATCTGCCTGGCAAAATCCATAAGCTCATGTTTATTTTTCCGATTCCGACGCTCCTGCCGTATCTCTTCCGCATCTCTTCGCCAGCTTTTTTGCTATCTTCGCTTACCACTTACCACTCACGCTTACCGTGCTTACCGTGCAGCGAAACCGTTGGGATAGCGCAAGTCCACGTAACTCAATCGCTGGCCTAACTCCATTGCGCCGCGAGCGTGCGCCAGCACGTAGCGCTCCAGCCGGGTTTCCATTTGTTCACGTCCCAGTTCCAGCATGGTTCCATCCTCCAGACGAACTCGCCATGCCCGGCGGGGAGAAAGCTTCATGTAGTCAATTTTCTGCTCCAGGGGCCGCAGCAATCTGGAAAATGCGCGGTATTGCCGCACCATCTCGCCCGAGCTTTCCTCCAGCCCCTCGAACAAGGGCAATTGATCCTCGGAGGCGGCATTGAAAACTTCTCCATGCGTGCTGACCAATGCAGCGCCGCCCCAGCGTGCCAGCGCCACATGTTCCTCAAGCATTACCTCTAGACTCTGCGGCCAGACCCGCCGCACATAAGCGACGCGTACCCATGGCAATTTCCCGAATGCGTTGCGCACTGCTTCCAGGTCAACCGTTAAAAAATTTCCCATAATCTGACCATGGACCGCATCCTCGATCTGTTCCCGCGTGACATGCTTCAGACCGCTCGAGCCCGCTGAAGCGCCGGGACCAAGGGAACCGCTTTGGCCGCTGTGACTGCTATACCCGCTACTGCTGACGCTCACCGCCTTTAACGGAAGGATCGGCAAATTGATGACCCATTTACAAAGGAAATATGCGGTAATCAGCGCGGCCAGAGCAAACAGCGCATTTGCCAGTGAACCCAGCATCTGGTGGTTATCCCACATGGGCAAGCTCCAGTATCCGAAGCGCCAAGTCTTCGAATGAAATCCCCGCAGACCTGGCTGCCATCGGCACCAGGCTGTGGCTGGTCATGCCAGGGGAAGTGTTGGTCTCAAGAAAATATGGCCGCCCGGATTCATCCAGCATCACGTCCACTCTTCCCCATCCTTCACACCCCAAGATGCGATGAGCTTGCAGCGCCTGTGCCTGAATCGCATGCTCCTCTGCGGAGGACAAGCCACT
Source organism: uncultured beta proteobacterium (assembly GCA_963745455.1). Taxonomy (GTDB): domain Bacteria; phylum Pseudomonadota; class Gammaproteobacteria; order Burkholderiales; family Nitrosomonadaceae; genus Nitrosospira. Next base: position 69,346 of record CAVUXR010000033.1, on the reverse strand, counting down.
CGGACAAAAATACTGGGTCTTGTCAGAAAGGTACTTGGCTTCATAATCGTACAGGTCGCCAGCCACCTCGATCCGTACCAGGGGCAGGGTCATCTCGCCAAGAATGCCCGCCGTAAGCTCCATCCCCTGAATAAACTGCTCCGCCAATACCATGGAATCATGCTTCGCAGCCAGCCGCCATGCTGCCGGCAACTCCCCCGCAGCCATTACTTTGCTCAAGCCGATGGTTGATCCCTCCCGCGAGGGCTTGACAATTAGCGGCAGCCCTAGCTCTTGCGCTACCGCGTCAAAGTCGCTTTGCTCGGTAAGCAATACATGGCATGGCGTGCTGATCCCGGCCGCTTGCCATAGCAGCTTGGTGCGCCACTTATCCATTGCCAGAGCACTAGCTAGTACGCCGCTGCCCGTGTAGGGCAGCCCCATAAGCTCAAGCGCACCCTGAACCGTGCCGTCTTCACCGAAGCGTCCGTGCAGGGCGATATGCGCCCGATCAAACCCCTGCTGTATAAGTGCCTCCATTGGATGCTCGGAAGGATCGAAAGCATGGGCATCTACCCCGCGGCGACGGAGCGCATCCAGCACGGCGGTACCGCTTTGAAGCGAAATCTCCCGCTCCGCCGAGCGCCCGCCCATGAGAACAGCGACTTTTCCAAAACGATTTTGATTCACCATCGAACTTCCCCGACAGAAATGCTCATAGCGAGATTCGAATTCATCGTGATCATGCCTTTCCGATGATCCTGACTTCCTGCTCCAATTCGATTCCTGCCTTCTGTTTCACCTGGTTTTTTATTGCCATGATCACCGCTTCGATATCCGCCGCCGTCGCAGCGCCGGCATTCACAATAAAATTTGCATGCTTAGGCGAAACTATTGCCCCGCCAATGCGAAGTCCCTTCAGGCCGCAAGACTCGATCAGACGAGCTGCCCGATCTTGCGGAGGATTGCGAAACACTGAACCGGCATTGGGCAGATTCAAAGGCTGGCTCGTAATACGCCGGGCCAAAAACTCCTTGATCTTTTGCCGCGAGGTGTCAAGCGCTCCGTTCAACAATCTGAACCATGCTCCAACAAACCATTCCTCATCCGGAAAACCGCCAGATTGAGTTTCCTTATCACCCACCTCTGCCAGCCTCTCTGCCCGCCTCTCCGGCTTTAACGTCACGTGCCGGTAGCCCACTGTGTAGTCTTCCAGTGAGCGCTCCCGCAATTGACCTGTACGGCTGATTGTTTGCAGGCGCTCAACAATTTCCCAGGTTTCAGTGCCATAGCATCCGGCATTCATTGCCAGGGCGCCCCCGATCGTGCCGGGAATACCCGCCAGAAATTCAGCGCCGGCCAGATCATGCAATGCGGCGAACCGGGCCGTCTTCGCACAAGCCAAACCTGCCTGCGCGTATATCAGTCCGTCATTTTTATCCCGCTGCTCCAACCGCAGTTCATTTAGCCGTGCATGCAATACCACTACCGTGCCTCGCACTCCGCCATCCCGCACCAGCAAGTTACTGCCGAGCCCTATTACATACACGGGCTCATCCGGCGGCAGGCTCAGCAAAAACTGGGCAAAGTCGGCCAGATCCGCCGGCATATAGACGCGCTCCGCCGGCCCTCCCGCGCGCCAGGAAGTATGTTTTTTCATTGGCTCGTTTACACGCACTTCACCGCGAAGCGCTGTCGTACGCGAAGTTGGACCACGGGCTGATTCAATGTCTGACATATCCATTCCTGTGTTCCTGTGGAAGCGGCGCCTACGCTTCCTTGGCCTCCTTGACCTCTTTAGCCTCTTTGTCTTCCCTGGCTTCTTTGGCTTCTTTACCTTCCTTCGCTTCTTTCGCGTCTTTTGTTTTTGCTTGTTTTTCCTGTTCCCACTGTTTTTCCATTAACGGTTGTTCCGCATTCCCATTTAAAAGATTGGGCGCCACGCTTCCACCGACCCCGCGCCCATTATCAGTACGATATCCTTGTCGTGCACGATGCCTTGAATGGCGGCTGGTAGTTCGTCTACGGCGTCGACAAAAATTGGTTCGACCTTGCCCTGCACTCTTAGCGCACGCGCGAGCGACTTACTGTCGGCGGCTACGATCGGCGCTTCGCCGGCGGAATACACTTCTGTCAGCAGCAACACATCGACGCTCGATAACACTTTCACGAAATCCTCGAATAAATCCCGGGTTCGGCTATACCGATGCGGCTGGAACACCAGTACCAGCCGGCGTTCCGGAAATGCACCGCGCGCCGCCGCAATCGTAGCTGCCATTTCGGCGGGATGATGACCGTAGTCATCGATCAGGGTAAAACTTCCTTCCCTACCATTCCCGTAGCCATGAAATGCAATTTCGCCATAACGCTGAAAACGGCGATCGACACCCCTGAAGCCGGCTAATGCCTTGATAATGGCGGTGTCCGGCAACCCGACTTCGTTGCATACCGCAATTGCCGCAAGCGCATTTTGCACGTTATGCAATCCCGGCAAATTGAGCGTTATTTTGAGCTTCCGCGTTTTGCCATTCACCCCGACGAGCGCGGTAAAATGCATTTTTCCCTCATCATGCCGGATGTCCGCGGCGCGCACCTGCGCGGTATCGGATAGACCATAAGTCGTGATGGGCTTGGTAATGGCAGGCATGATTTCGCGCACGCTGGCGTCATCCACGCACAGTACCGCCATTCCATAAAAAGGCAGGTGCTGCACAAAATCCACGAATGCCTGCTTGAGCTTGCCGAAATCGTGGCCGTAGCTTTCCATATGATCTGCGTCGATATTGGTTACCACGGCCAGCACGGGCTGCAGATAGAGGAACGAGGCGTCGGACTCGTCCGCCTCGACTACGATAAATTCACCACGGCCCAGCTTGGCGTGAGATCCCGCCGCCTCCAGCCTGCCGCCTATAACGAACGTCGGATCCATTCCCGCTTCTGCGAGAATGCTGGCGATCAGGCTTGTGGTGGTTGTTTTGCCGTGGGTTCCCGCAATAGCGATTCCCTGGCGCAACCTCAGCAGTTCCGCCAGCATGATGGCGCGCGGAACGACCGGAACATTGCGTTCACGCGCCGCAATAATTTCGGGATTGTCCGGCCTGATCGCGGTAGACGTTACGACCGCATCAGCCAATGCCACGTGAGCGCTCTCATGGCCAAGATGTACCGTGGCGCCCAGTTTTTTCAAGCGCCGGGTAATCGGGCTATCGGACAAATCCGAGCCGCTCACCTTGTATCCCAGGTTGAGCAGCACCTCGGCAATTCCGCTCATGCCCGAGCCGCCAATGCCGACGAAATGTACGCGTTTAACCTTGTGTTTCATGCTTAACCGGCCAGTTTATGCTTCTATCATTTCCATGCATGCTTCCGCCACGATTCTGGTTGCATCCGGCTTCGCCAGTTGCCGGGCTCTCTCCGCCATGTCCGCAAGTTTCACACGGGTAAATCCCGTCAATAATTCCGCCAGCCTTTCGGGTGTCAGTTCGCTTTGGGGCAACAGCACCGCAGCATCCCGGTCACTTAGAAATTTCGCATTCGATGTCTGGTGATCGTCCACGGCGTATGGAAAAGGTATCAAAATACTCGCCACGCCCGCCGCAGCCAGCTCCGCAACGGTAAGCGCGCCTGCCCGGCAAACCACCAGGTCGCAATCGGCATAACGCGCGCCCATGTTCTCGATGAAGGTCACCAGTTCCCCTTCCACATTCGCGTCGGCGTAATTTTTTTCCAGAACTCCCAAGTGCCTGGTTCCTGCCTGATGCGTAACCAGCGGCCGCTGCGATTCCGGAATCAGTTTCAGCGCCAGCGGCACGATCGTGTTCAATGCCTGCGCCCCCAGACTGCCGCCGATTACCAGCAGTCTCAATTTTCCGCCGCGTGCGGCGTATCTTTTTTCCGGCGCCTCCAATTGAGCAATTTCACTGCGCACCGGATTACCGGAAAACAGCATTTGCCTGTTTGTCATGACCGCATCGGGAAAACCGAGCAAGACCTTGTCCGCCAGTTTCGCCAATATCCTATTCACGAGGCCGGGAACTGAATTCTGTTCGTGTATGAGCAATGGCTTATTAAACAATGAAGCCATGAGCCCCCCCGGAAACGCCGGATAACCACCCATGCCGAGCACCACATCCGGACGTACCCTGAACATCACTCGGGCGCTCTGCCATAGCGCGAGCGAGAGGCGAAACGGCAACATCAGCCATGTTCCCGCGCCCTTCCGGCGCAAACCTGAAAAGCGTATGATCTCGATATCATGCCCCTGCCGCGGCGCCAGCGTCGTTTCCATGCCACCTTCGGTCCCCAGCCAGACTACGTGCCAGCCCGCCTTCTTCATGTACTCAGCCACCGCGAGCCCGGGAAACACGTGTCCCCCTGTTCCACCCGCCATGATGAGAATGGTATGTACCAAGTCACCTCATCCTTATGTTGGCCCCAGGGCGCAGTTCTGCTTTTCGCCTATACCACATAGCCTTTCATTAACTGCCGATTTTCCCAATCAACCCGCAGCAGCAGAGCCAGCGCAAGACAGCTGACAACAATACTGCTGCCACCAAAACTCATCAGTGGAAGCGTCAATCCTTTTGTAGGCAGTACACCCATATTCACGCCCATGTTGATAAATGCCTGCACCCCCATCCATACCCCGATTCCCTGGGCGAGCAATGCGGGAAAGAAGCGTTCACGCATAGCCGCCTGGCGGCCTATGACAAAAGCGCGGACGACCAGGCAGGCAAACAGCGCCACAACCGTAGCAATGCCGACGAAGCCGAGTTCCTCCGCGATTACCGCAAGCAGAAAATCGGTGTGCGCTTCCGGCAAATAGAAAAGTTTTTCCACACTGCCGCCCAGACCGACGCCCAGCCATTCCCCGCGCCCAAACGCAATCAGGGCGTGGCTTAATTGATATCCTTTACCATATGGGTCATCCCATGGGTCCAGGAATCCAAAAAAACGCTGCATGCGGTAAGGCTCAATCCAGATAAGCGCCAACAGGCCCGTTACCACAAAACCGATCAGCCCTGTGAATAGCTTCAGGTCTATTCCGCCCAAAAACAGTATCGCCATCATGATTGCGGTAATCACCACAAATGAGCCGAAGTCCGGTTCAAGCAGTAGCAGCAGGCCCACCATCAGCATGACGATCAGCATGGGCAGGAATCCCTTGCGAAAGTTTCCCAGGTAAGCCGCCTTGCGAACGGTATAGTTCGCAACGTAAATCACCATGAACAGCTTCATGAACTCGGACGGTTGGAAGTTCACGATCAGCAACGAAATCCAGCGCCGGCTGCCGTTGACTTCATGGCCAATGCCCGGGACCAATACCAGCGCCAGCAATAGCACGCCCATTAGAAAAAGGTGGAACGAGTATTTCTGCCACAATCGCATTGGTATCTGAAAAGCTATCAAACCCGCCGCCAAACCGACTGCCAGATATGCGCCATGCCGGACGAGAAAATAGGCCGGGGAACCGTTTGTATTCCTCCCCACTTCTGCAATAGAAATGGAAGCCGAATAAACCATCACCAGCCCGAGACTCAGCAAGAATATCGCGGACCAGATCAATGACTGATCAAAAGCAGGCAGGTTTCGCGCGTGGCCAATATCGGGCTGGTAGATCATCCGTTGAGTGCGTCGTGAACGTTAGCGGAATTTTCGGTTTCAACCTGCGATTTTTCGACCTGCTTTACCGCTGCCACGAATGCCTGGGCGCGGTGGGCATAATTCCTGAACATATCGAAACTTGCGCAGGCGGGCGACATCAACACCGCGTCTCCCGTCCGGGCAAGCTCGAAGCTCTTTCTCACGGCTTCTTCCATTGTCGCGGCGTGATGCAGGGGCACTCCGCTTTGCTGTATCGCAGCTACGATCTTTCCGGCGTCGCGCCCGATCAGCACCACGGCTCGCGCATGCTGCGCAACAGGTTCCGCCAGTGGTGAGAAATCCTGACCCTTGCCATCGCCCCCGGCTATCAAAACCACATGCTGCGCCATGCCATTCAGCGCAGCGACCGTTGCACCGACGTTGGTGCCTTTGGAATCGTCATAGAAGGTGACGCCGCTGAACGCCGCCACCTTCTCCATTCGATGCGGCAGGCTCCTGAATTCACGCAAGGCCCGCAACAGCGGTTCAAACGGCACACCCACCGCCCGGCATAGCGCCAGTGCCGCGAGCGCGTTCGCCATATTGTGCAGGCCTGCAACGCGCAGCTCGTCTGTTTTTATCAAATGCGTTCTTCCCTGCGCCAGCCAGATACTTCCACCCTCGCGCAACAACCCGAAATTGCTTTCGCCGACGGGCGGGTCCAGACCAAACGTCATCTGCTTTCTTCCAGGCAGCGCCATTTCAAGCACCCGAAAATCTTCCCGATTGAGAATTTGTACCCCGTCGGTGGGCTTATTGCCGCCATTGGCCTCGGCTAAAAATATTCTTGCCTTCGCTGCGGCATAGTTCGCCATCCCGGCATAACGGTCTAAATGATCTTCGCTCAGATTCAGCACCGCCGCCGCGTCCGGGTAAAGGCTGCGCGTAGTCTCCAATTGAAAGCTGGAAATCTCCAATATCCACGCCTGGGGCAGTTTCCCTGAATCCTGCCGCTGCATCAGCATATCCAGGACCGCCGGACCGATATTGCCCGCAACCTCGGCATCCCATCCGGCGCTCTTTACCATTGCCCCTACCATAGCTGTCACCGTGGTTTTCCCGTTGGAGCCCGTAATGGCGATTATTTGGGGCTGAGGAGCCTCGGGGATTTCCCGTTCTCCTTCTCCCCATTTTTCCTTAATGGCCCAGGCAAAAAGCTCCATGTCGCCAACCACTGGTACACCCCGGTTCGCCGCCTGCTGCACCAGGCGCTCCGCCAGAGGCACGCCAGGACTGATTGCGATAAGGTCTATGCCTGCGAAGGCCTCCGGCACAAACCCGCCGGCAAATATTCTGCTGCCCGGAAGAATCCGCCTCAGTGCCTCAAGGCCGGGCGGGGCGGTACGGCTGTCCGCTGCACGCACGTTCGCCTCCTTGCGCAACAGCCATTTGGCCATGGAGTGACCTGTCTCTCCCATCCCGAGCACCAATACATTTTTACCGTGCAAATTCATGATTAAGGAGCTCTATGATTCAAGCGTTTTATCTCAACTTCAATGTTGATAAACCGAACAGCACCAGCATCATGGTGATGATCCAGAACCGTACTACCACCTGATTCTCCTTCCAGCCCTTCAATTCGAAGTGATGATGCAGCGGTGCCATGCGAAAAACACGCTTCCCGACCAGCTTGAATGAAGCCACCTGCAGCATGACGGATAATGTCTCCACCACGAATACGCCGCCCATGATGAGCAGCACGATCTCCTGGCGGACAATCACTGTCACGATGCCGAGCGCAGCGCCCAACGCAAGCGCCCCGACGTCGCCCATGAATACTTCTGCCGGATACGCGTTAAACCAGAGAAAGGCAAGCCCTGCGCCCGCCAGCGCGCCGCAAAAAACAGCAAGCTCGGCTGCTTGCGGGATATGCGGGAATGCCCAGGTATTTTGAAAATACCGCGTGCCCCGCGACGTACGCGAAAATTGCCAGGGCGCTGCTTATCATCACGGTCGGCATGATGGCGAGACCATCCAGGCCGTCGGTCAGATTCACGGCATTGCTGGTACCGACGATGACGAAATAGGTCAGCGCGACAAATCCGCCCAGGCCAAGAGGTATCGCCACTTGCTTGAAAAATGGAACGATCATGGTTGTCTGTGCTGGCAACTCGGCCGTCAAGCCCAGGTATAGCGCCACGGAAATCGCGATAACGGATTGCCAGAAGAGCTTGGCTCTGGCGGACAGCCCTTTCGGATTGCGGTATACCACCTTGCGGTAATCATCGACCCACCCGACAATGCCAAAGCCCAGTGTGGTCACGAGCGCCACCCATACATAGCGATTGCTTAAATCCGCCCATAGCAGGGTGGTGATGGCGATGGCTACCAGTATGAGCGCGCCCCCCATCGTCGGCGTCCCGGCTTTGACCAGATGAGTCTGCGGTCCGTCGTCGCGTACGGATTGTCCTATTTTGTACGCGGTGAGCTTGCGTATCATGGTGGGACCTACGATGAACGAAATCACGAGCGCGGTGAGCGCCGCCAGCACCGCCCGCAACGTGATGTAATTGAATACATTGAATACGCGTATGTCCTTGGCAAGCCATTGAGCGAGCTCTAGCAGCACGGCAACCGCCAGGACAGGATTTTGTTTTTCATAAGATCAGTTCGATACTCTTGACCAGCCGTTCCATCTTCATGAAACGTGATCCTTTTATCAGCAGCGTGACGTCCGGCGCAAGCAGTTCCCGCACTTCGGCCGACAATTCCTCCATTCCATCGAAATGCCGGGCACCAGGTCCGAAACTCGCGGCGGTATGCGCACTCAGTTCCCCCAGTGTAAGTAATTTATCAATGCCCGCGAGGCGGCTTTCCACACCGACGCGCTCGTGAAAAACCCGTGCGCTGCCGCCCAGCTCACCCATATCGCCGAGCACCAGGATTTTTTTGCCGCTCGCTTCTGCCAACACGGACAGCGCGGCCCTTACGGACTCGGGGTTGGCGTTATAACTGTCGTCTATCAAGGTTGCCCCGTTCAACCCCGGCTTTTTTTGCATGCGCCCTTTGACTCCGCAAAACTCGCCTAATCCCGAAGCGATCGCTTTCATCCCGGCCCCGACGGCGACCGATGCCGCTGCCGCGGCCAGGGCATTGAACACATTGTGTCTGCCCGGGACCCGCAACACCACGTCCTGGGACCCGTCCGGCAAAACCAATGTCATCCTGGCGCTGAAAAAGCCGAGCTGGTAACGGGCACTCACGTCTGGGTGGCCTTCAAAACCGAACTCCATCATCTTTCTATTAACGGCGAGCTTGCGCCATAGCGGAGCATATGGGTCATCGGCATTGATAACGGCGGTCCCGCCTGGACTGAGTCCTTCAAAAATCTCACCTTTGGCACGGGCTACCGCTTCTACCGAAACCAGGCCCTCTACGTGGGCCGCGCCCGCGTTGGTGATCAACGCAACATCCGGCTTGGCCAGTCTTGTCAAGTAAGAGATCTCGCCAGCATGATTCATACCCATCTCAATGACTGCGTAGTGATGCTGTTCGCGCAATCGCAATAGCATCAGCGGCACGCCGATATCATTATTGAGATTGCCTTCCGTCGCCAATATCCTATCCAGGCTGCCGGCTTGCGTTGCCGTGCCGGCGGCGTTGCGCAGGATACCAGCGATCATTTCCTTCACCGTGGTCTTGCCATTGCTGCCGGTTACCGCAACCAGTGGAATATTGAACCGTCCCCGCCAATAGGCCGCCAGTTGCCCCAATCCCAGCCGGGTGTTTTCCACTTGTATCAGAGGAAGTCCCGGTTCGGACACCCCGGCATGAAACTCATGACATACCATTACCGCCGCGGCGCCTTTCTCCTTCACCTCCGCAATAAAATCGTGTCCATCGAATTTATCCCCGACCAGTGCTATAAATAGATCGCCACGCGCCACTGTGCGGCTATCGGTGCTGACCCCGGAAAAGTAAGCATCTTCACCGGACCATTCACCCTGCACGGCGCGAGCCGCCTCCCGCACGGTCATCATAATTATGCCGATGCCCTCGCCATGAGTGCCCGTCGAGCCACGTCACGATCACTGAACGGGAGCTTTTGACCATCTATTTCCTGATACGCTTCATGTCCCTTTCCTGCTATTACAATCACATCATTTTTGCGCGCACCTTGAATTGCGCGGAAAATCGCCGCCGCCCGGTCTTCCTCGATGTGATGGTTAGGGGCTGCGCCTTCTGCGATTTCACCGATGATGGTGCTGCGGTTCTCCCCCCTGGGGTTGTCGCTGGTGATGATGACTTCGTCAGCCAGCCTGGTTGCTACTGCGCCCATGAGAGGCCGTTTGCCGTGGTCGCGCTCGCCCCCGCAACCAAACACGCAAATCAATTCCGCGGACCGGGTTTCCGGTCCTGCTCCTGGTTCTGCCGCGTTCGAACCGCTGTGAAGAATTTCCCGCGCTGTGGTGAGCACTTTTTCCAGGGCATCCGGCGTGTGTGCGTAGTCAATCATGATGAGAGGCAGGTCGCCACCGCCTATTTGCTCCATTCTGCCTGCTACCGCCCGTAGCTCCTGCACCGCTTGTATTGCATCGGCCAACCGGACGCCGCTTGCCGCCAAAGTAGCCAGCACCCCCAGCAAATTCGAGGCATTGAACCTGCCTATTACTCCCGTTTTGAATTCGAAATGCTCAGATTCAAATTCAATACTGAAAGCCATCCCTTGGGCGCTTGACTTGAGATTTCGTCCGCGCATTACCCTGAATTTTTCGGAATATGGCGTTCGAGCGGGCAATTCGGTAAATCCATATCCGATTATCTCGGTTCCCGCGCCTTCTATCCGCTGCGCCAAGCTGTCGCCAAACGGGTCATCAAGATTGAGAATGGCATACTTGAGTCCCGGCCAATGGAACAGCCGTGCCTTGGCAGCGGCGTATGCCTCCATGCTGCCGTGATAATCGAGATGATCGCGCGAAAGATTGGTGAGCAAGGCGACTGCGAATGTCGTTCCATTGATGCGCTCCTGCACGATCCCATGCGAAGAGACTTCCATTGCCGCCGCGCGCGCACCGAGCCGCAAAAAGTCCGCCAGCTTACGTTGCAACAACACAGCATCCGGGGTGGTATTGGCGGTTAACGCGAGCTCATCGGGAAATCCGATACCCAAGGTGCCGATAATTGCAGTTTTTCTGCCCAGCGCAGTCATGGCTTGGGCTACCCAATGACTACAGGAAGTTTTACCGTTCGTTCCGGTGATACCGATGAGCCACAACTTCTGCGAGGGATGACCATATACGTGATCGGCAATGATGCCGGCTTTGGCTCGCAGCCTGGCTACCGGAAGATTTGGCAGGCGCCATGCGGAGTCCCATGCGAAACCATAACGATCCCACAATACCGCGTTTGCGCCCGCTGCGATGGCTTGGGGGATGAATTTGCGGCCATCGGACTTTTCCCCCGGATATGCCAGGAAAGTGTCTCCGAGCGTCACCTCACGGCTATCCGTAACAAGGTGGGCAATCCTGACTCCCAGATTGTCGAGAGCACGAAAGTCAAACTTCGGCTGATCCGGGAGTTTGAAATTTTCCATGTCAGGCCTTGCGCTCATACACCGCCGGCATCGATGCTTGAAGCAGGAGCTGTCATAAACGACATCACCTTCTTGCCTGCTGTTGCATCATGCGGTACGTTATGCATGCGCAGGGCACCGGCCATGACTCGGTTGAATACCGGTGCCGCTACGGCGCCCCCAAAGTATTTTCCTGCGGATGGCTCATCCAGCATGACCGCAATAACGAAACGCGGACTGGAAGCCGGCGCATAGCCGACAAACGTGGAAAGATAACGGTTCTTTGCGTAACCGTTGCCTTCGGGCTTGTGGGCTGTGCCCGTCTTGCCGGCCACCCGGTAGCCATCGATGTGGGCTTGTGGCGCGGTCCCGCCCGGTTGCGCCACCGTCTCAAGCATGCCACTCACAGCATCGGCGGTTTCTTGCGACAGTACATGCTTGCCCTCGATCGGGGCATCAAGCCTCAGCAGTGAGATGGGCTTCAGTTCGCCCCCCGATGAAAATAAAGTATAGGCGCGCGCCAACTGCAGCAGACTCACCGCAATGCCATGACCATATGACATTGTCGCTTGCTCAATGGGGCGCCAGGTACGGTAGGGTCGGAGCTTGCCGCTGACTTCGCCGGGAAACCCTGAACCGGTTGGCGCGCCGAACCCTGCATCGCTCAGCATTTCCCATAATGTCCGCGGCGGCAGTGACAGCGCGATCTTTGCGGAGCCGATATTGCTCGATTTCTGGATCACTTGCGCCACAGTCAGCGCGTCTTCCTTATGCGCGTCACGGATGGTTGCCCTGCCTATGGAAAACGTCCCGGGTGCCGTTTGGAAGACAGTGTCCGGCTTTATTCCGCCCGCTTCCAGGGCGGCCGCTATCGTAAACGGTTTCAGCGTTGAACCCGGCTCGAATACATCAGTCAGTGCCCTGTTACGGGATCGGCTCCCACTCATCCCCGCACGGTTATTTGGATTGTATGCGGGCAAATTGACGAGCGCCATGATCTCGCCTGTCTGTGCATCCAGCACCACAATTCCGCCAGCCTTGGCCTTGTTGGCCTCCACTGCCTGCTTCAATTCGCGGTAGGCCAGATACTGAATCTTGCTGTCTATGGACAGAGCGACATCCCGCCCCGGCCTCGGCGGCCGGATATTTTCGACATCCTCGACAATACGTCCCTTGCGATCCTTTATAACGCGGCGGCTCCCCGGTTGGCCTGCAAGTTCATCCTGCCAGGCCAGTTCGATCCCTTCCTGCCCATTGTCATCCACATCCGTAAAACCGAGCATATGGGCCGTCAGTTCGCCTGCGGGATAGTACCGCCGGTACTCCCGTTTAAGAAATACGCCAGGAATGTTAAGTTCGACCACCTTGGCCGCTAGCTCAGGCGGCAAGTGGCGCTTCAAATATACGAAATCGCGCCCGGGTCCACGCTGGGATCCATCCAGACGCCTGCGAAGTTCCCCGATATCGAGTCCGATCAGACCGGCCAATTTTTTCAATTGCTCGGGTGTCGCGTTCACGTCCTGAGGGCTCGACCAGACCGACTCGACAGGAGTGCTGATAGCGAGCGGTTCACCATGCCGATCCGTAATCATTCCGCGATGCGCGCTCATTTCGAGGATCCGGCTGTGGCGCGACTCGCCCTTTTGTTGCAGGAATCCATTATGCATTCCCTGCAGATAGACAGCACGTGCCGTTAGACCGGCCAACCCCAACAGCAACAGCGCTATCAACAGCCTGGAACGGGCCGCGGGCAGCACGATACACGGTAAACGATCGGATGTCATGGTTTTGGCGTTTCCACAGAATCGGCTGGGCGTGAGCCGTGTAAGGGAATAATCTGTGTGGGAATAATCTGTATGCGCGATGCGTCCGGCAGCCGCATGTGCAACTGGTTTACCGCGATTTTTTCAACCCGCCCATGCATGGCCCAGGTACTCTGTTCAAGTTGCAGTTGGCCCCATTCAACTGCCAGCTGTCTCGCCAGCTCCTGCTCTTTTTCCAGCTCCACGAGAAGCTTGCGCGCCTTGTGCTGCGAAGACACCATACTCAGCGCGCAGGCGATGAGAAATAAGGTCAACAGAATGTTTATCCTGATCACATCAGTATTCCATCGTGGAGGAACGCCGTATGGTCATTTCGCCATGCTCTAGGTTGTGTTAATTCGTTCTGCCACCCGCATTACGGCGCTCCTGGCCCGGGGGTTGATCGCGATTTCGGTTGCGCCGGGACGTGTTGCCTTGCCCACCAGGCGTAATGTCTGGCGGCTCAAGAGCAACACCTCTTTTGCCCGCAAAGGCAGCTTTCTGGGCATCGGATCCGAATCCGCCAATTCACGCATGAAACGTTTCACGATTCGATCCTCCAGTGAATGAAAGCTGATTACGACGAGCCGCCCACCAGCATTCAGCATTTCAGCGCATTGCGGCAGGGCCAGCGATAAATTTTCAAGCTCCTGATTGAGATAAATCCGTATGGCCTGAAAAGTTCGCGTCGCGGGGTTCTGCTTGTTTTCCCGCCCGCGCGCATGCACAACCGATGCCACGAGCGCGGCGAGCTGATGCGTGGTGACAATAGGTTGCCGCGCCCTAGCCGCAACAATCGCCCTTGCAATCTGTTTAGCAAACCGCTCTTCGCCATAGTTTTTTATCACCTCTTCCATGTGCGCTTCTGAAGTAGAAGCCAGCCATTCCGCCGCTGTAGGCCCTTGACTCATATCCATGCGCATGTCGAGCGGGCCCTCCAGACGAAAGCTGAAACCGCGCAATGCCTCTTCGAGTTGTGGCGACGATACCCCCAGATCCAGCAATATCCCGTCAACCCGATCTACAGCAAGTTGCCGCAAAACTTCCCGTATTTTTGAAAAACTGCTGTGGACTGCGCTAAACCGCCGGTCGTCGATGGCTCGCGCTGCAGCCAAAGCAGCCGGATCCCTGTCTAATGCAATCAGCCTGCCCGTCTCTCCGAGCCGCTCCAATATCAACCGGCTGTGTCCTCCGCGACCGAACGTGCCGTCTACATAGATCCCGTCGGGCTTGACTGCCAGCGCATCCACCGCTTCCTGCAATAAAACCGTAGTGTGCTCATCTGGGTCCACCACATCATTACAGTGAGAAACCATCAAGTTCAGGTGGAATTCCTTCTTTGAACGCCAGTGCACTTTCCATTTGAAGACTCCACTTTTCGTCATCCCATAGCTCGAACTTCGCACCTTGCCCCACCAGCACCACGTCCTTGTTCAAACCGGCAAACTGGCGCAAGGGCGGAGGCACCAAAATGCGACCCGCACCGTCCATTTCCACATCGCAGGCATTGCCGATGAGAAGACGTTGCAGACTCCGGGTTTGCGGATTGAAGCTGGAAAGATTGTTGAGCTTTTTTTCGATTGGCTCCCATACAGGCTGGGGATAAATCAATAAACACTTTGAGGGATCGGCAGTAATGACCAGATGACCAGCACACAGCAACACCAATCCTTCCCGGTATTTTGCGGGTACCGCAAGCCTACCCTTGTTGTCCAGGCTTATAGGCGTACCGCCGCGAAACATCGAATCCCCTTTTTCTTTTTTTGCCGCAGAGGAAGATATATTAATCTCCCCACTTTTACCCACCTTTTCCCACTTTAGTTAAAAAAAATGGCAAAGTCAAGGAAACCAGAAGGGTTTTTAACTTATACGACAGAGGCTTAAATAATCGCTCTGCCGAAATATAAGCTATTAAATTAAAACTAAAAAGTAAGAATAGGGGCCAAAATAAATAAAAGATGGATGGTTTATCTCTCTGATTCAGCTGGATATATTAAATAGCGGTTAAAGAGGGATAAAAACCGGGCGGCGCCTCTACCCGAGTTGAGATTAAGTATTCCAGCGCCGCCGGATGGGGTGAGAGGTATTCCCTCTCTCACTCGCGGAGAGAGTAGGCAAAGGGCAAGAGAGGGCAAGGAGAGTTTTTTATTCGCGATACGCAGCCCCTACGCTGGCCGGTCCCGTTTTTGGATAAGGGGTTGTCCTAAATGCGGCCAGGAGGCGTCCCCCTACGGTGGTCGATCCCGCTTGCGGGTCCCTCGCTCTAGCTTCGGGTCGCCCCCCCCCGCTTCGGGGGCGACCGAATAGGCTGAAGAAATACTTGGAGGTGAGTTTAATGCGGTCGAAGCGCCCCTACGCGGCCCGATCCCGGCTTTTGACAAGAGATCGTCATAATTCGCAGCCTAGGCGACCCCTACACTGGCCCGATCCCGTCTCCGCCGGGTCCCTCGGGCCGCTTCGGGGGCGCTACCTCCTCACCGCGGATCTGATTCCGGGAATGTTCTGTATTAGTGCCAGGACGCGTTGCAATTGAGCCAGGTCAGCAATTTTCAGGGTAAATTGCAGGGATGCGGTATCATCCCGGCTTCTGGTCCGGGTAGCCGTGACATCAATTTTTTCTCGCGCCAGCACGTTGGAAATATCGCGCAGCAGCCCTTGCCTATCCAGCGCCTCGATCTCGATATCGACCGGATAGCGCCCCTCTTTCGATATGCTCCAGTCTGCCGCGATGAGCCGCTCGGCGCTTTCATCATTTAGCCTGGCCAGACTGGCGCACCCTTGGCGGTGAATCGTAACGCCGCGTCCTCGTGTAATAAAACCAATGATGGGGTCGGGGGGTGCGGGTTTGCAGCATTTTGCCAATCCGGTGAGTAGTTTGTCGACGCCAACAATCAGTATGCCGCCTTTACCTGCGGATGGCGTGGCTGATTTCCTTTCTACCGGCAAAGCCGGGCTTTGAACCGATTGTTCGGTCTCGCCGCGTAAAAACGCCTCCAATTGCCGGTTATTGATGTCGCCTCGCCCGACAGCCGAGAGAAAGGCATCCAGCTTGCTAAAACCAAATTTGCCGCCAAGCTTCTCCAGTCCGAGCGCCGTCATGCCGTGGCGCTGCAGTTCCTTGGCCACGGTCGCCCGGCCTTGCGTAAGCAGCTGCTCACGCTCCTGGCGAGCGAACCACTGCCTGACCTTCGAGCGAGCATGCTGGCTCTTCAGGTACCCCAAACCAGGATTGAGCCAATCCCTGCTTGGCCCGCCCTGTCTGGTCGAAATGATTTCCACCCGTTGCGCGTTATGCAGCGTGTAATCGAGAGGAACCATGATGTCGTCAACTTTTGCGCCGCGGCAATGATGCCCCAGATCGGTGTGCACATGATAGGCAAAATCTACTGGAGTGGAACCTTTGGGCAAGGCAATTACTCTGCCCTGCGGAGTCAGGACATACACGGACTCCTCAAACAATGCGGTTTTGAAATGCTCGGCAAGTTCCCCCGCATCATCAATATCGGTTTTCCATTCCAGGATTTGCCTCAACCATGCGATCTTTTCTTCATATCGTGCATCGCGCTTCGCGCCTTCCTTGTAGCGCCAGTGTGCCGCCACCCCCATCTCCGAGTGGCGGTGCATCTCGTGCGTGCGAATTTGCACCTCAACCACCTTACCTTCCGGACCGGTGACAGTGGTGTGAAGCGAACGGTAGTCATTGCCTTTCGGCTTCGCAATGTAGTCGTCGAATTCCTTGGGGATTGGTGTCCATAAGTTATGTACCACCCCCAGGGCGGCGTAGCAATCCTTCAACTCGTCCACAAGGATCCTGACCGCCCGGGTATCGTGAATCTCTTTAAATTCCTTATCCTTACGTTTCATCTTTTTGTGGATACTGTAAATGTGCTTTGGACGCCCGGTCACTTCAGCCTTGACACCCGTCCGCTGCAATTCACACTGCAATATATCCACCAGCGAGGCAACATAACGTTCCCGGCTGAGCCGTGTCTCCTCGAGCATTTCAGCGATTTTTTTATAGCGCTCAGGTTCGATGACTCGAAAGGATAGGTCCTCCAACTCCCATTTTATTTGCCACAGCCCGAGGCGATTAGCCAGCGGCGCGAATATGTCCAGCGTTTCATGCGCAATCTCCACGCGATCCGCAACGCCATTCCCGGCAATGTATCGCATCGTCTGCATACGTTCCGCCAGGGCGATGATGACGACACGGATGTCCTCCGCCATCGCCAGTAGCATTTTGCGTAGTGCCTCGATCTGCGCATGCTGATCCGCCGCGGCACTTCTCGCCTTCATCGTCCGGATACGGCTCATGCGGGTGACGCCCTCGATCAGATGAGCCACAGTGGGATTAAGCGTCCCCTGAAGCGCTTCCTCGTATTCATCCATATAGTCCGGTACGGCATGAAGGACGCCAGCCATTAACGTGTCGATATCCACCCGCAGTGATGCAAGTATCGATACCACGCCTTGCACATGCTGAGCGACCAGCTCGCCAGTGGGCAAGCGTTCGTCTGCATACAGAGGAATGCAGAAATCGAGTGCCTGCGCCAATACCTCAATTTCGCCCGGCGAAAATATGGGAGTCAGCGTCTCCAACCAGGTATCCAGCCAGGAAGCCCTACCCGATTTACTTGCGACGGCAGGTGAACTCGTGGAAGAGAATACTGTTAAACCCGAGTCTTTATATCTTTCGCTCATTTTCTTCGTTCTAGCAACTGATCCTGTAGGTCAGCCATTCGAGATAAAAAACAGCAAACATCATCTTCGTACCCGAGCAGGAATAAGGGGTTGTAGCTATCGGTAGGCGGCACAAAAATAAATCGCCATATCTGCCAGATCAGTATCCCGGTATTTCATGCCAATAGCGGCGGTACAGCGCGCGCGAGGTTTCGACGGCGACGTCATTTTCTCCAAAACGCAGCAGTATGCCGCCGTCGGCGTCGCTACGCAGCAGTCTGCTCCCGAGCGCCCGATAACGCTCCACCACCGCGTCTTTTGGATGCCCGAAACGGTTGCGATAGCCTACAGTGAATATTACCAGTCTGGGATTTACCTGATGTATGAACTCATCGGTGGAAGAAGTTTTACTGCCGTGATGAGGCGCTACCAGCACCGTCGAGGCAAGCGCATGGCCAGCCTGCGCAAGCAATTGATACTCTGATTGTTTCTCTATATCGGCTGGCAACAGTACACTGCCATGAGAAGTGCTGATTTTCAGTACGCAGCTTAGCGCGTTGGTTTTAAGCCTGGAATCGCTATAGCTCTGCTCCGGCGGATGGAGCATGTCGAACTGTACCCCATCCCAATGCCAGTTTTCCCCCGCCTGGCATCTCCGCTTTTTGCCAGCAACCAACTGGATCGGATGGTCGTCATGCAAGGATGAAACCAGCCATTCCACCGGCACCGCCTGTAGCACCGATAACGCGCCACCGCTATGGTCAGAATCGGCATGCGTTACCACCATCGCGTCAAGGTGTTTTACCCCCTCTCCTCGTAGAAAAGGAACAATCGTGCGGTTACCGCTATCGGACTCAGCACCGGAACCCGGACCGGTATCATAGAGCAACGCGTGATTCTCTGTACGGGCCACAACGGCCAAGCCCTGCCCGACATCCAGCACTGTAAGCCACAATTCCCCCGGCCCCGGCTTCGGTGGAAGCAGCAGAAACATGGGGAGCAGGGCCACAATGCCCAGCCAGCGAGCGGGGAAACCGCTCAAAAGCCCAAGGCTTCCTGGTAACAGCATCCATATAATACCCATGATCCCGGCCGCGACTGCCCACATGGGTGGCGCATGCTGACTCCAGACCGCGTGTGGTAAATCGCTCATCCATCGCATGAGGTCCATGCAGCCGCTCAATATGGCGTGAGCAGGCACCAACATGAAATCGAGTAATGGCAGGGTTCCAAGCAGCGTCAAGGGAACCACTACCAGACTGACCAGGGGAACCGCTACCGCGTTCGCGGCGGGTGAAACCAGTGATATTTGCTGAAACATTGCGAGTAGGGCGGGTATCAGACCAAGGGTGATCGCCCATTGAATGCGCGCCCAATCGGCCAGCCAGTGCATTTTCCCGATGCGCCCGGTGGAAACCAGCATAATGGTCGCAATCGCGCCGAATGATAACCAGAAGCCGGGCGAAAGCACCGCCCATGGATCAAAAAGAGTGACTGCCAGCAACGCCCAGCTCAGAATCGCCGTGGCGGAGGTGAAACGCCCCAACCACAGGGCGATGGCGATCACCCCAAGCATATAAACGGTGCGCTGCGCCGGAACCGCGAAGCCCGCCAGCAGCGCGTAACCCAAGGCCGCCAGGAGCCCTGCAACGGCTGCGGCCTTGCGGGCGGGCAACCACAGCGTGAACCTGCCGCTCCTGCGCCATATCCCATACACCAGAGAAAACACCAGGCCTGAAACCATTGTCACATGCAGGCCGGATATGCTCATGAGATGATTTATGCCCGTGCGGGTGAATATCTGCCATTGATCAGCCGGAATGGCGCGCTGATCCCCCACCGCCAGCGCGGCCAAAACGCCAGCGTACGCATGGCCGGGCAGTGCGCGTGCGAAACGCTCGCGAATTTCCTGGCGCAGCCGCTCGATCTGGTAAGAAAGGCGATTAACCGTATCATCCAGCCGTGCATTCTCGTCGGATTCCCGCACATACCCGGTAGCCCGTATGTTGCGCTCCAGGGCCCACTTCTCGAAATCGAAGCCGTGGGGATTGATGCTGCCATGGGGACGCTTGAGCCGTACGGTTAGTCGCCAGCGTTCGCCTGCATTAACGTGGGGTAGATTGATCTGACGTGGTTCGGTCTCCGTATCCTTCTCGCGATCACCATACCAGGCGAGTGAAATCCGCTTTGGAACGATGGCACCTTCCGTGTATACCTGCTCCACATCGAAAGCAAACCGCAGACTGCGCTCGTTGATCTGGGGTAGTTCAGCGACCACCCCGACCAGTTGAATATCGCGACTTTCCCACTCGTGCGGGAGCACATCGGATAAACGCCAGTGAGCAAAAGCAGCCGCCCAGAAAAACCCTACGCTGATGAAAGTAGCGACAAACAGAACCTTGCCAAGAACTGCGAAAATACGCTTGTGATTGCGGCAGAGCAGAAAGGCGAGCGCCATGCTCGTTAATAGTGCCCATACCCATGTAAGTTCCGGCAACGAAGCCTGCTGTTGCAGGAGCACCACACCGAGCACGAACGCAACGATATATATTGGCATCAAGGATTTCCGCGGCCGAGACTCATGAAATTGAAGCTGGTTGATACCATAAGAGAATCGGCCAAGATGCAAAAGATAGCCGGCAATAACACATGTCCAGCGATGAATCATGTCTATGGTAAATATTGCGGCAAAAGCGTCTAATTATTGAGGAGGCTTGAATGTTTTATGTTGGACGGTAATAGGTAATTTGGATTTGCACGCCCCCTCGGTATTTCCGTACACTCATTCCACGATGCGAAAATTCTTCAAAAAGTATCTGCCTTCTCATGACACTATCCGGCAGAGCCGGTTTGTCGGGCTATTCGGAGAACGGCTGAAACACCACAATCTATGGCACTTGCATCGCCGATCGGTAGCAGGGGGGGTGGCAGTTGGCTTGTTCGCCGGCTTGATTCCAGGCAGCAATCCGGTGCAATTTTTTTTTGCAGCGTTATTTTCCGTGATGTTCAAGGTTAATCTTCCGGTAGCGGTTGCGACGACCCTCTATTCCAACCCCTTCACTATTGTGCCGATCTATATAGCCGCATATGCCATTGGTGAGTTCGCAATGGGAAATGGCGCGGAGAAGAATATGCCCCAAACCGAGCTGCATTTAATGGATAAAAACATCAGTGAATGGGCCCCCGCATTGCTTGATTGGATATCCTCTCTTGGCAAACCTCTGCTAACAGGCTTACTTCTGCTGGCGTTGCTGCTTTCTTTAATTGGTTATTTCGGTGTGCGCGCGGGGTGGCGTTTTTACGCTATTTATGCATGGCGCAAACGGGCGCGACGGCGCTGAGATCCCTGAGTTCCATTTAAATCAGTTCCAGGTTTAACACGGACTATTCAAGAGAACATTTTCCCGCATATCCGCTAGACTCGGGCTTGTCTACCTGTAAGATTTCGCAGCTGGCAATCAATCTGGTTTTATTATTTAATGGGCCAAGAACTGAATGGGTTGCAGTTATATGACTGCATGATTCGTTATGCGTTATAAATTAGTTCAACAAATCGGATCCAAGATCTTTATATGATTCCCGCATATTGGGAACAGGCCACTCGAGAACTGGCGGCCTCGGATGAAGTGATGAAGAAGCTGATCCTTCGGTTTAAGGACGTGTTGTTAAACTCGCGGGAGGACGCATTCAGCACTTTAATCCGGTCAATTCTGGGGCAACAGATCTCCGTAAAGGCGGCTGAAAGCATATGGCAAAAGCTGTGCAGCGCGGTGGAGAATGTAACGCCTCATGCTATTCTGGATGCAGAGCACGGTGTATTGCGCGCCTGTGGCTTATCGCTGCGCAAAGTGGGTTATATTCAGGACCTGTCAATGCACTTTGCAGATGGCACATTGAATACTGCTGCCTGGAATGAGTTGGATGATGAGGCGCTCATCGATAAATTGACTCAAATAAAAGGGATCGGCCGCTGGACGGCGGAGATGTTCCTGATCTTTCATATGTTGCGGCCCGATGTACTTCCTATGGACGACCTCGGGTTGCAGCGGGCCTTGAGCATGCACTACAACGCAAACCAGCCTGTAAGCCGGCTAAAGATGCGGGCCATCGCAAAGCCATGGCAGCCTTGGCGTTCGGTAGCCACCTGGTATTTATGGCGGAGCCTCGAACCTCTACCCGTTGAATATTGAGGCGAAATTCTGGGTCGAACTTTATTCGACAAGCATGCCGTCTTCGAGCCGCATTACCCGGCCGGCCTTGCCGGCAAGCTCCGGGTCGTGGGTAACAATAATGAGACTCGCGCCCGCGCTGCGATTCAGGTCGAGCATCAATTGGAATACCCCGCCTGCAGTGTGGCGATCCAGATTGCCGGTAGGCTCGTCCGCGAGGACGCAGGCCGGCTGGGTAACCAGCGCACGCGCGACCGCCGCGCGCTGACGCTCCCCTCCCGAAAGTTCCCCCGGTGTATGAGACAGCCTGTGGCCGAGGCCTACCTGTTCCAATATGCTTGCCGCGTGTTCATAGGCTTCGCTATTGCTCATGCGCCGGATGAGCAGCGGCATCGCTACGTTTTCCAGGGCAGTGAATTCCGGCAGCAGGTGGTGAAACTGATAAATGAATCCAAGCGACCTGTTACGCAGTCTGCACCGTTCTTCTTCATCAATTACGGCTATATCGTGTTCCAAGATACGAATATCGCCTTCGGTGGGCGCATCCAGCCCTCCCAACAGGTGTAGCAATGTGCTTTTCCCGGAGCCCGACGCACCTACCACAGCAAGCGTTTCACCCGCAGCGACAGTCAGGTCGATTCCCATGAGGACGGGCACCTCAAGTTTTCCCTGGTAATAACTCTTGCGCAGGCCGCGACAGGAAATGACGGGGTCACTCATACCGGAGCGCCTCCGCGGGGTTGACCTTGGATGCTCGATAGCTCGGGTAAAGAGTTGCAAGCAACGTTAATACAAAGGACACCACCGCCACGGTTACTATATCGGCGAGTTGGGGATCCGATGGGATCTCACTGATGTAATAGACCTCCCGAGACAGGAACTGAACGCTGAACACGCGTTCAATTGCCGCTATGACTGCTTCGATGTTATAGGCCAGCAATACTCCTCCGATCACGCCCAGCGCGGTCCCGACAATACCGATAAGAGTCCCCTGGACGATAAAAATCTTCATGATGCTGCGGGGGCTCGCGCCAAGCGTACGCAGAATGGCGATATCGGATTGCTTGTCAGTCACCGCCATTACCAGGGTGGAAACGATATTGAACGCCGCTACCGCGATAATGAGGGCGAGAATGAGCGACAGCATGCGTTTTTCGATCTGTATCGCGCGAAAATAATTGGCGTGTTGACGAGTCCAGTCACTGATATGCACATCGGCGGAGATCATAGGCACGAGTTCCTGCGCCACTTGAGGTGCAAGGAACAGATCGCGCAATTTCAACCGTACGCCGGATACCTCATCATTTTCCATACGGTAAAGCTTTTGGGCATCCGCCAAATGGATGAGCACGAGGCCGGAATCATATTCGAAGTGCCCCGCTTCGAAGATTCCGGTAATAGTGAATTGTTTGAGCCGTGGCAATATGCCTGCCGGCGTCACCTGGCCCTGGGGAGAGATCAGTACGATCTTGTCACCCGTAAATACTCCCAAAGCTCGTGCCAATTCCCGACCGATGACAATGCCGAACCGGCCTGGCACAAGGTCGTCGAGTTGCCCATCGATCATCATCCGCCCCAGGTCCGCTACGCGATCCTCCATGTCGGGCAAAATGCCTCTTACCACAACGCCGCTGACGACATTATTGTATGAAACCATTCCTTGCGCGCTGACATAGGGCGCGGCGGCTTCTACCTCGGGATTCTTGAGCGCCTCCCGGGCGATCTGCTGCCAATCGATCAACGGTCCACCAAACCCGCTTATCTGAATATGCGATGCCACGCCCAGAATGCGGGAACGAACTTCTTTCTGAAAACCGTTCATAACCGACATGACGGTGATGAGAGCTGTCATCCCGAGCGTAATGCCTAACAGGGAGATCAGTGAAATGAAAGAGATGAAATGATTGCGGCGCTTGGCGCGCGTGTAGCGCAGACCAATGAAGAGTTCGTAAGCAGACACGTATGGTTATGGCTATGTAAGAGGCAAACTTCGAAGTTTGCCACATTCCGTCGAGGCGTGGCGGATAACTGCACCATATAGTGATGCGGACTGTCATGTAAAAAATGGGGTCGGACCGGTCGGACACGATCATTTCTCACACATCCAATTCTTGGACTGGCGCCGGAACCAAGCCACATCCCGTCAATGAGCAGACGGGAAAATAATAATCGTGTCCGCTCCATTTTTCAGTGTTCTTTTTCAGTGCCAATTCGGCGCCTGCTGCATTCATACCGTCAAAAATCGCCTCTTAACCCTACTACGAGAGCTCTGCCCGCCAACGGGGCAAAATCCTTGAGAAACGAGGTATGCACCCGCATTTCTTCGTTGAGCAGATTTTTACCTTGCACGAAAATTCTCATGCCGTTCGACCTGATTTTCTTGATAAGGTAAGTTGCCTCGACATTCACTAGCGTGTAGCCGGGAGTTGACGTTTCCAGCTCCGCCACATGGTTCTGGCGCATCACGCGGGTAGCACTCACGTTGGTCGTCCACGGACCCATCCTGTGATTCATTTCCAGCCCGAACCGGATCGGAGTGATGCGGGGAATATTTCCTCCATTACTCAATTTACCGCGCACATAGTCGGCGAACAGCCGTAAATCGATGGCATCCGGCTTCAGCGTAAAGATCGCTTCCGCCTCGGCGCCGTAGAACCTTGCATGGGTTTGCGCAAAATTCTGCACCAGGAATTCACCGTTGAGATTCAGCACTCCGGTGTCGTCCGAGCGATCAGCCACGCCGTCATGGTTCACATCGGCACTGCGTACGAAAATATAATTGCTGATCCAGTTATGGAAGAAGTTGATTTTCCATTTTACGCTGCCAGCAGTCTTGCGCAGTGCCAGATCGATGTTATTGGTTGTCTCACTCGCCAAGGCCGGGTCGCCTGTCTGAAAAGTGGCGGTGCCTCGATGCGCCCCATGTATATATAACTCTTCCGTCGATGGCGCGCGCTGTCCTCTGGTGCCAGATAGGGCGAGCCCGTACCCATCCACGAACTTCCATAAAGTACCGGCAGAAACGTTATAAAGATTGAATGCGCGCGATGGGTTGGCGTTATTCTGCGGATTTTGTGTTGCACGCTCGATCCGGCCGCCGAGTTCCAGTCGCCAGCGATCCCAGTTTCGCTCCTCGACCAGGAACAAGCCAGCGGAATTTGACTTCGTGATCGGCACAACTGCTTCCTCACCCAGCGCAGAAAAATTCCGGTCCTGAAATTGAAAACCGACTACTCCCTGCCAGTTCGCTATGGGCGCGTGCAAAAGCTCCGCACGGCTTTCCAGCGCCTGATTTTTGAATCGTGTAGCAACTTTCCCGGTGCTTTCAATTTCGTTATGCTTGTAATCGTTATAGCCAACGCGCACCTTGAGCCGTTCGAACCCACGAAAAGGCTCATTCAGCTCGCCCGACATATCATATCGGGTCTGCCCGAGGTCGATCCTCGAACGCTCGGGGCTTGGTATGCCATATTTGCTGTCCAGCCGCGAAACCGACAGGCCAATAAATCCTTTCTCACCGACGAACGATCCGCCTAAATACCCACCCCCGGAGTTAATCGCGCTATTTTCAACGATGCCCTTCTTGCTGTTCGGATCGCTCTCGTCCGCTCGCCCGGGGATATGATAATCGCCGGTTTTACGCCTGAAGCCTCCTGCACTCCAGGAGATACTTCCGACACTGCCGGACGCATTTAAAGCGCCCGTACGCTCCTCGGTCGCAGTATTGCCGCGTACTTCGACATCACCTTTCGGGGACTTGAACAGTTGATTGGGAATACGGCGGTTTACCACGTTGACCACGCCGCCAGATGCCCCGCTGCCATAGAGCAGCGTCGCCGGACCTCGTAATATTTCGATCTGGGAAGCGTTGAGCGATTCCGCCGTTACCGCATGATCCGGACTGATGCTCGAAATGTCGAGGGTGCCTATGCCGTTATCGAGCACTCGGATGCGCGGGCCATCCAGGCCACGGATTATCGGGCGGCCTGCACCGGGACCAAAGGAGCTGGACGCCACCCCCAGCTCGCGAGAAAGTGTGTCGCCCAGGCTCGCTTCTCGCTTGCGGCGCAGATCATCACCTTTCAATACTGAAACAGGCTGAGCCATATCGAGCTCACTCCGATTCTCAAATGGGTTAGCAGTCACCACGACGGGCTGTAAGACATTGTCATTTGGCACATCCTGAGCCTGAACGGGAATCATATTGAGTACCATAAGCACCGCTATGCTTATAGTTGATCCAGGAAACTTTTGCTCCTGGATAAATGCGGAATATTTGGCGGCGCGATTAAAACGTAAATAGTTCATGCTGATCCTGAAGCAGAACCGCTGTGCTTATGCAACTGAGTTGCAGACATATGCGTTAAATCTATAAACAAAAATGAACAGAGCGAAAATGAAAGCGACCTTAGTAACCGGCGGAATGGCCCAGCTTTATGGAAACGTTAACGAGTTCCGGGCAGGGTCAGCCAGCAAAGATCAGGGGGAAGTTACGCTTGCGGGGGAGCGCGGGTGAGATATGTGACCGAGAAATCGGGTAGAGGATGCCTGGATTTTCGATGAACCGGGCGGCAGCGTCCTGTCTGGCCAAAAAGACAAACAAGCAGGACGGTAAGGATAACGCTGAGCGCGGTTAAGGCCAGGCAATCCAGACATATTTTGTCTACGTTTGCATCGGCATCGCCTTCATCTTCATGCAAACCACCGTCCGCCTGGACCATTTCGATCATATCGGCCGGTACGACATGCGTAAGCATGTGCGCAGCCTGAAAAACAGGCACGAGCGATAATGCCAATATCAGCAGTGAAAAGAATTTTTTGGATAACTTCTTGCGCAGCATCGTCAAATATTTTCAGAGATTGCGCCCATGTTTGGCATTCAGTAGTTGAATCACGCGCACTCGACACATAATCCTTTTACCGTCAATTCGATTTGCTGCGAGCGATACCCGGCGGGCAACGGACGGTCGTATTCGGCCTTCATGTCATCGAGACAAATCACTCTGGTACAGCGAGTACATTCAAAATGGGCATGCTGATGCGGATTTATATCGGTATTTGCGCGAAAACGCCATACCCGGTCGTCGCCCACGATTCTATGGATATAGCCATTTTCGTTCAGCCATTCAAGCACGCGATAGAGTGTCACGCGGTCCAACCGGTGTTTACCCTGTAACCGCTCTTCAATCTCATGATGGCTAAGGGCATGTTGTTCCGCCAAAAGCATGGCGAGGATTTGCACCCTGCCAGAGGTCACTCGCTCCCCGCGATTCCGGATCGTCTCTTCCGCTTGCTTTTGTAGACTGGTAAACATAAGAAAGATTATTGCAACAAAGTTGCATTTATTATAGTTGAAGAGAGCGCGCGCAGGTAATCTTGTGTGGGTAATCTCGGCGGTGATGGCTATAGAGAACAAATAAACTGTCAGAGTTTGCGGCAGTGAGCTGCCCGGCTTTATGCTATTGCTCAGGAGACGTGGACATGAGGTGGATGGCATGGCTATGGAAGGCCGGAAGACATATCTTGGAGAAGCTGGCTGGGCTGTATCCCAAGCCGCTAATACAATATAAGCTGCAGACCCAAGTTTAAAATCGGACAGTTCCATTTGTTGCTATCGTTTTAAAATTTGCTTATTTCGGGATAGTTGTCGGTTAGAGGCTCAGGAATCGCATGCATGCAGGCAAGCCAAATCAGGTTTTGATTCAATTTATCATGCTACTGGCTGGCGCCCTATCCGGCCCGCTGCCGGCCTTAGGTGGCACAACCTATACAGCAAATTCTGATAACTATCTTGCAAAACTAAAGACACTGAAGCCGGGCAGTCATCTGCGCCTTGTCCCAGGAGAGTATAAGGATGGCCTGCCCATTCAATACCTCCTGGGTACCGCGCAGGCGCCGATAACGATCTCGGGACCTGACAGTGGGCCCCGCCCGGTTTTCGTGGCGCGGCCGCGGCACAATACGATCAGTATCATCAATTCCAGTTATGTCACACTTCGCAACCTTGACCTCGACGGCCGTAATCTGCCTGTCGATGGACTGAAATGTGAGGGCCACGCCGACTGGGCGCACCACATCGTTCTGGATGGACTCCGTGTTTTTGGCCATGGCAATAATCAACAAACAGTGGGAATTTCCACCAAGTGCCCGGCTTGGGGCTGGGTAATTCGCAACAGCATAGTCGAAGGCGCCGGAACCGGAATTTACCTGGGGAATTCGGATGGACGGGCGCCATTTATCGGGGGGCTGATCGAACACAACTTGATTATCGACACGCGAGGGTACAATCTGCAGATCAAGCACCAACAGACGCGTCCGGTGCTGCCGGACATGCCCAACGGGCCTAGTGCAACGATCATTCGTCACAATGTGTTCAGTAAAGTACAGGGCGGTTCTTCCGACGAAATGGCCAGGCCCAACGTGCTGGTCGGGCATTGGCCACTGTCAGGTCCTGGTTCGCATGATCGGTACCTCGTTTACGGCAATTTCTTCTACCAGAACCGGGATGAATCGTTATTCCAGGGCGAGGGTAATGTCGCTTTGTACAACAACCTGTTCGTGAACAACTTCGGTGACGCGATGCGGATTCAGCCCCATAACGACACGCCACGCGAGGTCAGCGTGTTCTACAATACCGTGATTGCAACGGGCATCGGTATCCGGCTTGCGCGCAGAGAAGGAGATCCGCCTTACCGGCGGTTAATCATGGGCAATGCGATTTTTTCCCGGGTTCCTTTGGCTGGGTATAGTGATGAAGGCAATCTGGTAGGGACATATGAAGCAGCGGGTGAATATCTCGAGAAACCATTCGCTCCACCGGGCGAAATGGATCTGGCTCCGCTTCCAGGCAAGGCGAAGTCAGCATCTATAGATGCTACCCGCCTGCGGGTTTATCCGGAATGGAATACTGATTTTGATGGTCGGCGAGAAGGTGATCGCTTTGGCGCTTATGCCAACCACAGACCTCCGCGGTGGTTGCCTAATCTGGAAATAAAACCGCCTTCTTTCGCTTTAACAAATGCTGACCGGGAAGCCCATCGGAGAACAGGATTTTCCAGATGAACTACACCTGATAGGCCACTTCTTGTGCCTTCGATGTTATTGGCCGAGCGTGCCCATTTTCCCCAACACATCATGATCAACCGATCATCGATTTTCTGGTTCTCGGTCAGCTACCTGCTGCTTATTGTATATGGCAGTTTGCTGCCATTCCATCTGAACGACCTCTCGCTTTCCGCGGCGTTGGCCAATTTCCGCCACATCCCGTTCATGGAGCTGGGGGTGGAAAGCCGCGCGGACCTGGTCGCCAACTTGCTGCTGTATATCCCCTTTGGGCTGCTGCTTTGCGGCAGCATCGCGGGCGCAAAGCCTGGGCCTGTGCTATTGGCGACCGGCGCGCTGGTATCGCTGCTGATAGCAGCCACTGTCGCGCTGAGCATTGAATTTACTCAACAATTTTTCGCGCCGCGAACTGTTTCACTGAACGATATCTTTGCCGAGCTCGCCGGCTCGATTCTGGGGATTGCCCTCTGGCCCGTCATGGGTGTTCGCCTTGTGCATCTGATCCGAAGCGTATTCCGGGGGGGCGCAAATGCACGCAATGCCGTCATGATTGCTTATGCCCTGTGTTTTGCGGTGTTGAGTATATTTCCCTATGATTTTTTGCTGTCATACGATGAGTGGCGTGCAAAGCTGTCATCGGAAAATGTTGGTTGGCTACTTGTGCCCCACTGTGGGGGCAGATGCTTGTTGCAGCTGGTCCCCGAAGCGCTATTGGTAGCTCCGCTGGCCATGCTGTTTTTTAGTCCTGCGCGTCAGTCCCATATACTCCTGCTTGCAGCCATAATTGGAGCCATGCTTGGTATTCTGATTGAAGGAATACAGCTAACGATCGCGTCCGGGATCAGTCAAGGTGCGTCGATTGTTTCCCGGATGCTTGGCATGATGCTGGGCGCCGGACTGATGCGGCTTTCGTCCGACATGGACTGGCATCGGGTGCGCCATTATGTGCATCCAACGCTAATTATGAGCATCGTTCCCTACCTTGGCGCCCTGGCTTGGTTAAATGGATGGTTTTCGGGTCCATGGTCGGGCTTGTCCGATGCACGGCCGAAACTGGAAGATACCCATTTCTTACCGTTCTACTATCATTACTTTACAACTGAAACAAAGGCATTGATAAGTCTCCTGTTTCAAATTGCTCTTTATTTTCCGGTCGGCGCGGGCATATGGCTATGGCGTTGGGCGGCAGGACCCAGCAGGCCAAGAGGCTCAGGCGGATCAGAGCGAGGATCAGGCGAACCCGAGCGCCGTTATGGATGGCCGGCGCTTGCCGCTGGAATGCTCGCAAGCATCATCGAAGCGGGCAAGCTTTTCATTTCTGCCCAGCATCCAGACCCGACCAATATCCTCATCGCGGCCGCTGCAGCCATGCTGGCCTCCCGGCTGCTGTATTTGCTGCTTGACGTCAAACCTGAGGCAACTGCGCAACCGGCTTCTGCGCTTCGGCCGGCGGAGCCACATGTGCCTGTGCCCGCGGTGACACATATTCAGCCGGTGCCGCTTGCACCGCCGGTCCTATCTGTTCCGCCTCTGCCAAATGCTGCGGA
This sequence comes from uncultured beta proteobacterium, assembly GCA_963745455.1. Lineage (GTDB taxonomy): Bacteria > Pseudomonadota > Gammaproteobacteria > Burkholderiales > Nitrosomonadaceae > Nitrosospira. Next base: position 38,952 of record CAVUXR010000033.1, on the reverse strand, counting down.
TGGCGGGCTGCATTCGATGTTCTCGGGCGTTATTGGCGCTACCGCGATAGGCCTTTCAATTGCTGCGGCATTCTCCACCCCGCTGGGCGCAGGCTGGATTCTGCCCGCTCTTATCGTCTATTGTGGATTGCTATGGTGGCAGCCAGGTCTGTGGCTGATTTGCCTGACCGCATTACTACCGCTGCTGGATTTAACAGCATGGAGCGGACGCCTATTCTGGACCGAATATGACACTGTACTTCTAGCCACGTTGGGCGTCATGTATATACGTTTGCGTTCCAGTTTGCCTTCACAACGCACACTACGGCGGCCGGCCCGGTTATTGCTCTCTCTGTTTGCGCTATCGGCGGCAGCCAGCCTCGGCATAGGCTTATTTCCCCTGGGCCCTTTCGATGATAATGCTTTTGCAAGCTATACCAGTTCTTATAATGCGTTGCGCGTGGCGAAAGGCCTACTGTTCGCAATGGCTTCGATTCCATTGCTGGGTCTCGAGTGGGCAGCGCCGGCACGGGCCGCGCGCAGGCTGGCTACGGGAATGACATTAGGGCTGGCCGGAACAGTGCTCTATATTCTGTGGGAGCGCGCGACATTTCCCGGACTCCTCAATTTTGAAACCGACTATCGCATTACCGGGCCTTTTCCTGGCATGCATGTAGGCGGCGCTTATATTGAAGCCTTTCTGACGGCTGCGTTGCCGTTCGTTGCATTGTTTGCCTGGCAGCGCCAGCGGCTGTGGGCGACAGTATTTGCGGTTGGCCTGTATGGCCTGGGTACATATAGCGTAATGGTAACGTTTTCGCGCGGCGGACAGGCAGCCTTCGCGTTGAGCACGTTTGTCGTACTGATAGGGTTTGCGCGACTTTCCCTTCACGAACAGGCGCGCCGCTTTTACAAGGCCGGGGCTGTAATCGCGATCGCTGGGGTGGCTATAATGATTATCTGGCCGGTCTTCAGCGGAAAGTACAGCCAGTCGCGATGGGCGGGCACGGAGCAAGATCTTGGCACGCGTACCGCCCATTGGGCGGACGCGCTGAATATTGTTCGATCACGGAATGCATCGCTCTTTGGCCTGGGTTTGGGTGCATTTCCCTCAGCCTATTACTGGGATTCAAGCGCAGCTTCGCGCACCGCCACATATGGGTTTGTCATTGAGCAGGGAAACGATGTGTTGAGGTTAGGCAGCGGCGATTCGCTGTTTTTTGAGCAAATCGTAAAGGTTGCGCCGGAGCAGCGTTACTTCCTCTCGGTGGATTTACGCTCCAATACCCGGAATGCCAGCCTGGCTGTAACTCTCTGCGAAAAAGCAATACTGTATTCTTATACCTGTGTCGCAGCCCCATTGCAAATCAGCGGGCCCGCGGGTGAATGGACGCATTATGAGGCACAAATGGAGACCAGAGGCTTTGGTCCTCCCGGCAGCCGGTTCGAGCGTCCGGTGAAGCTATCCCTCTACAATAGTCTTTCCGGCACCGTTGTGGATGTTGACAACGTAATACTGCGCGATATGCACGGCAATAACCTGGTGCACAACAGCAATTTTTCCAGCGGCATGCATCGGTGGTTTTTTTCAACGGATAACTATCTTCCATGGCATGTGGAAAATTTGTACGTGAATGTGTACTTCGAACAGGGCTGGCTCGGGCTCATCCTGTTTCTCGCGCTCATCGGTTATGCGATAGCAAGGTGGCTGCCACATGCTTGGAAACAAGATGCGCTGAGCCTGGCGTTGCTCGCATCGCTTACAGGATTTCTCGCCGTGGGCACTGTTGAATAGCTGGACCGACGAGCCTCGCCTCAGTTTCCTATTTTATCTGTTGCTGATAGCGGGCCTGATAGCGGATGCGCGCTCCACCCCGCCCGAATTTGGCGGCGCTCATGAATCTGCAAAAATCCCGGGGTGAGCTGCTAAATTCTCAACTGAACCGATAATGGCTTGGCGGAGGCAGGACAGCTATCTATGAATGACAACCACCTGATATCCATTACCGGAACTCATGATACCCGGTTTGCAGATGTCATCCTCTTTAGCTTTAACCTGAACGGCTTTGCTCTATATGGGAAGAAAATATCGATAACCGTGGCGATGCGCCTCCATCCGGCTCGCTCGAAAGCGTGCAAGGATGGCTTATTCGACCACCAGATACGCGCGTAGAGATACCTGAACCCCAATCGGGACATATCGTGCGTTGAGTGTTCTATAAGTCTGGTGGCTATGCCGAGCCCGCGCATTTCCGGAAGCACGATTAACTGCACAAGCTTGGCTTCCTTCTGTTCGAGCGGCCAGAAATTTCGCTCGCTGTAACGCTTCCCGTGCCAGAAAAAGCACAAACCCACGATCCGGGAGTCGTCCATACATGCATACGCGTGGGAATACTCGCCGCAGTACCAGGCCTGCTGAACGATCATTTCATCTTGGGAACCGACGATTAAGTCCTCTTCCACCGGCTCAAACCGAAACTCGATACCCGGTGCATCTATCGCGCTCTCACATTTCTGCCGGTAGATATGATAAATGGAATAGTCCCGAAGAAAAAAAGAGCCAGCTTCTTGATGAGATTCGCGACCGCCATAACGTGGGTTGTCAGATCCCGAACCGCATCATCTTCTTCACTTTTGATTTAAGCCCGAATTGATCAAGCTTATCGCCGATCAGCTGGCTGAAATGCCCCATGGCTCTCTGCGTTTGCAGCAAAGCCATATTACGCAAGCTGCAGCGTAGAAAAAAACGTTCGCACATTGAATGTTATCTGTGGCGAAAAATCTTTTATGATCCGATTGTCCTTCAGTGAAATCGAAAAAGCGAAATAAATTTTCGGTGAATAAATGTTCCAGAGCAAGCCACTGCAAGATCGTACCTACCGAAAAACTCATGTAGTCCGGGTCATACCCGAGAAATGCATAGATCACAATGCCATCGATGACTGGACAGTAAAGATAAGATACAGGCCGATTCTCATGGAAAAGAATAAAGCCGCGTACGCGCCCTTGTCCCGCGAGCTGTTCCATCTCAATGGTAAATCTGTCGGAATTAGGCAGTCCCGCATCAAGCAGTTTTTCCTGATAGGTTGTTTCGGAAACAGCACGAGCCAGTCGAAAAAATTCCGGCATCTCGCCAACATCCTTGTATACCCTCCATGAAATCTCGCCGCCACAATAATCTGTATATTTCCTAATCTTACGAGTGATCGTTGAGCGCGTTTTGGATGAAAATTTAGCTTTGTATTCCGCAAACGACATTCGCATATCGATGTAGTAGCGCAGGTAACGCGATGATACGTAGCAAAGGTAATCGCCCTGCTTTTTTAGCACCGGCTGTTTGCCCGTAACGCGAAGCGACCGTATCAAAAACCCCTGGCTGCCGACTTGAAGAGGATCGGCTGGCGGTACCAGCTCTGGGACAGGCGGGTCTTCGTCATCAAGCCCCACTTGGCGTACTTGTAACCAAAGGTTGGGCGCAAGCAGTGTAGTATCCCCAAGCTGAAGCTTTATGGGCACCTTCTGGCATTGCCAGGTCTGGTTCAAATAAAACCTCGCCGCATACCCTGCTCCAAGATTCTCAGTCCGGTTCTCCAGACTGGAGAGGCTAGGGGGGCTGGCTGTGAATACGCCAGATTGGGAACTAACCCATCAAAACCTCGAACACGAAAGCAGTCCCGATGGCGATCAAGAAAAGAGCAGAGTTTGCGGAAGCGGGTTACCGCAATATCGTCCGGCCGATTCATACTGCCATTCAGCAGTTCAAAATTATGAGAAAGAATAACGAATGCTTTACGCCCGGATTCCAGCGCTTGCCAGAGTAGACCTTCTATTTCCCGGTAAGTGTTAGCGCCGATGTAATACTGACCCACTTAGCCGGAGTAAAACTGACCCATTTGGGCGAACATGGTGGCTTTTGGCTGCCGATTATGTTGACTCAGGAGGAAGCAGTGGAAATCAAGGTATTAATGCGGCGAGGTGCTGGAATTCGGGAGATGGCGCGCGAGCTTAGGTGCTCGCGCAATACGATCAGGCGTTATTTGCGGGAGATGGCTGCCGGGCAGTATGGGCCGCGGCCAGCGCGTCCAACGAAGCTTGATCCGTACAGAGATTATGTGCTGGCGCGTATCGATGCTGCTCGGCCGCACTGGATTCCGGCAGTGGTGTTGCTTCGAGAGATCAAAGAGCGTGGATACCTTGGCGGTATTACCCAGCTTAAGGAATTCCTCAGCACTCACCGGCAGGTAAAGCTGGAGCCGGTGGTTCGATTCGAGACGGCGCCGGGCAAGCAGATGCAGGTCGACTTCACCCACATCCGTCGCGGGCGCGATCCCTTGCTGGCGTTTGTCGCCACATTGGGTTACAGCCGGGCCAGCTGGGTGCGCTTTACCGGCAATGAACGTGCCGATACGTTGTGCGCCTGTCTTGAGCAGGCATTTGGGTATTTTGGTGGCGTTCCCGAGCACGTCTTGTTTGATAACGCAGGAACGATTGTCATTGAACGGGACGCCTATGGAGAAGGTAGGCACCGCTGGCATGGCCAGATGCTGGCATTGTCCGATACCTATGGCTTTACCCCACGCCTATGCCGCCCCTATCGGGCCAAGACCAAGGGCAAGGTTGAACGCTTCAACGGCTACCTGAAGGGCAGCTTCTGTGTGCCATTGGCCGCGACGTTGCGCCAGGCAGGACTGCATCTGGACGTAGAAGCGGCCAATGCGCATGTCGGGCGCTGGTTAACCGAAGTGGCCAACAGCCGCATCCATGGCACCACGGCAGAACGTCCAGACGGGCGCATGACTGTTGAGCGCGCTGCGCTACTGCCATTGCCCCAGCCGAACCAGACCCATTGCCCCTGTTAGCCCCAGGCATTCCCAGCCGATACCAATCGAGAGCCTGCAGCATCCTTTATCGGTCTATAACGCCTTGCTGGAGGCGGCAATATGAATCTGCAGCAGGAACGAATTGCCATGTTGTGCGAGGGACTCAAGCTCGATCGTATGGTAGTGAATGGCCAGCTATCGCGCAATGGGCTGCGACTCAGGATACCAGCCACGGGGATTTCCTGGAGAAGATCCTAAACGTTGAGAATGATGCTCGCCTTGAGCGCCAGCGTACTGCATTGATGAAGCTGGCAACCCTGCCGTCAATCAAGACGATCGAACAGTATGACTTCGCTTTTGCCAGTGGCGCACCACGCGCGCAAATCCAGGAGTTGGCGGCGCTGACTTTTATTGAGCGGGCCGAGAACGTTGTGCTGCTGGGTCCAAGCGGAGTTGGCAAGAGTCATCTGGCGCAAGCCCTGGCCTACCGTGCTGTCATGGCGGGCATCAAGACGCGATTCATCACGGCGGCTGACCTGATGTTGCAGCTTTCGACCGCGCACAAACAGGACCGATTGAAACAGTATCTGAATCGTGCAGTCATTGGTCCGCGACTGTTGATCATTGATGAAATCGGCTATTTGCCCTTCGGGCGTGATGAGGCCAATTTATTCTTTAACGTCGTGGCCAAACGCTATGAGCGCGGCAGCATCATTCTGACCAGCAATCTGCCCTTTGGACAATGGTCATCGGCCTTCGCCGACGACCAGACCTTGACCGCGGCCATGCTGGATCGGTTGCTGCATCACGCTCACATCGTGCAGATCTCCGGGGAAAGCTATCGGCTCAAGGATAAACGCAAAGCCGGTCAGGTGAAGGTGAAGGCTTAATAAAATTGGATGTCCGAGTGGGTCAGTTTTATTCCGGCCAAAAAGTGAAAAAGTGGGTCAGTTTTTAAACCGGCGTTGACACAATCGCCCCTGACTTTTATATTCTTAGGATCGAGGAAGTTAGTACGGCAGTCTTGCTTTCCAGGACGCACTAAAAGAATACGACATGGTATGCTCGACGAGCCACTATATGAATTGTTGATAACGCCCCGGCTGAAAGGGGGGTTAATAATTTCAAGAACCAGCGTTTGCATGGACTACGCTATAAAACCGAGCGGAGATGACGGCGGCAAGCCTTGGGAACATCGAGGTATTCAAGAATCGGAGGCGGCGACAGTCGACCTTGGGCTACAAGAAGGCACGATCATGAGCAGCGAGCAGCACATGCGAGAAGCCTTGGCGCTGGCCCGGGACAATATCAAGGCCGGAGGTCGGCCTTTCGGTGCGGTGCTGATATACCAAGGGCAGGTGATCGCCTGGGCGGTAAACGAGATCCATAGTACCCAGGATCCGACCTGTCACGCCGAAATGCAAGCGATCCGCCAAGCCAGCCGTGTGCTGGACCGTCCTGATCTTGATGGCTGCGAAATCTACGCCAGCGGTCACCCATGCCCCATGTGCCTGGCCACAATGCACCTGTGCGGTATCCATCGGGCGTGGTACGCCTATTCCAACGATGAGGGCGAGCCATATGGGCTGTCGACTGCTGACGTGTATGCACAGATGGCTCGCCCTCCCTTGCAGCAGGAAGTGGTGCTGCGACCGTTGAAGCCTGCAGACGAAGAGGGCTTGTACGCGCAGTGGCAGGCAAAGCAGGCCGACCGCACTTCGTAAACCAGCGACTCCCGTTCGAGAACCAATAGGGTCAGACTAAGTCTGACCCTATTGGTATTTAATGCTGCGATTCTTCAGTTATTAGAAAAATTCGAACAACTGATGTTATTCCACGCAAGAAAGTATGGGAATATACTTTTCCGATGGCCCTGCTCATCCTTTTCTTCATCGCCTTCGTCGCCCTGGTAGCGATAGCCCCGCACCAGTTCATGCAAATACTACTAGCTCGCATGGTTCGGCATGGGGCTATCTGTCATCTATACGCTACTGGCGGGCCTCTTCTCGTAATTCCGCATAGCTTTCAGCTTAGCAAGCTAGATGTGCCCCAACAAAACCAAAATAAGCACTATTAACAGCACGAATCCGATACCGCCACTCGGTCCATAACCCCAGCCGCTGCTGTAACCCCATGTTGGAATCGCACCCACCAGGGCAAGTATCAGCACAATCATAAGAATCGTTCCGAGAGTCATTTTAATTCTCCTCGTTTTGATTTGAGGTTTTTATTATGCTCTTTTGACGAGTTTTATCTGTTCGGTGGCATACAAATACGATCCAAGCGATAATGAAGGGTTGGAGTATGGGCGTGACAGGAAGGGGTTGGCGTTTACGCAGAAGCGGTTGAGCGTGGCCCGCCCAAGTCGATAAAGACACACTTCTATCAAACTTAGTAATCCAGCTTTTAAAGAGGCTTATCCTGTCAAATCGATGCTACTTACTACAAATAAAAAACCCGCTGTTTAGCGGGTTTCATTATTCCAAGTAAGCAATACTTACTCCCTGAAAATACTCCAGTCACCTTCTTGAGCAGTATCAGGCCTATTATGAACAGCCACGGCAGGGCAGACTTAAATGCACCCTATCAATATTGCATCCCGATCTTACGAGTTCCTGCCATGCCGCTTCTGCTTCGGCGTTCGGCAGCTTCGAAGCTGCATTGACCAGGCCGGCATGCCGATCTGTTGTCGATGTTAGCTTCGCTGCTTCCGTTTTTTCTACTGCGCAGCGATCCTGCTACATCGTAGTCTCGGCAGTAGATTTTAATCTATAACGTTCAAGGTGCCCGATAAATGGATATTCAAAGGATGGAGCTGGCAGTAGATTGTAAACGCACCGCTCTTCTTCGCTACCAAAGTGATATCTTTTGTTTCTCCGGCTTTGAGTACTTCTTTAATTCCATATTCGTCAATGGAAAATCCCTCGCTGATGGGAGATTTGTTCTCTATGGTAATCGTTACCTTGGTATTTTTTTTCACAGCCAAAGTCTCGGGTGCGTTGATAACGTTGAACGCGCGAATGTTCTTGACTGTCACACCTTCTATATTGAGCTCAGGAATTGTAGTGTCATAAGCATTAATAACTACCTTGAATTTTTGCTCGTTTGCTTGCGCAGTTCCTACTAACAGCAACCCCAAAGCTAGACTCGCAAACATCATTATGGTTTTTTTCATAATCACTTTCCTTTACTTGACGTTACGTTTTAATGAAGTAGCATTCGCTCTTGCTCACGAACTTACAATTCGCCACACCCCAGTTACCAAGTAAGCGTTCTGAATATCAAAACTGCCCCTGAGCGTCTTACCCGTTGTTAGAATTGTAATTCCGCGTATTTTTTATGTTGGATTCGCCTCCGCGATTCCAGCGTAATACTCTAAATGGGATAATCATGTATGTCAATCGTAAGCTTTCCCTCAAGTAGGCAATTGAAACAGATTTTCTGGCCGATTCGGTCAAGTCGTGACATTCGAGCTTATCGGCTTCCGGCCATTGCCCTTTCCTGTTACATTCAGTACGCAAAGGCATACAAAGGCATACAAAACCAGAGTTTCCGGCATCGCCAATAATTACGGTATATCGCAAATCAAAATCGGGTAAACCATGGCTGATAGCGGTTTGATAATCATTAGCGTCGTAGTCCTGGCAGGATTGCTTTGGCTCGCTGTATGGGTTCTCAGGAAGATAGCACGCAGAGAAATCGAAGTGAGCGTTAACACTGCGCTGGTGGCGTTGCTGGTGGTTATATTGCTGGTACCTTTGGGATTGAATTTTTCCGCTCATCTGATATTCGGCAAGATGAATCGTTCAAGTACTGACGAAACCACCGAACACTCGGAACACTTGGAACACTCGGGTTCCGAGTCCGACCACCATTGAAGCCAGCTGGGGGTGTCGGTCTGCATCAGCGACGTCATGAAACACTGGAAAATTTAATATGCCTCGCGATACGAAGATTTGGCCGCTGCTGACAGGCACGCATCGCTACGAAAAGACAATCTCGACACGCAACCGCGGTCATGGCAGATTTATCGATGCGCCGATTCTTGCCTATTTGATCGAAACGCCAAATGGCCGCGTCCTCTACGATGTTGGTTGCGACTACCGCAAGCTTGCTGACCCAGCGCTGCGCACAAAATATTTCGAGCCCATGCGTCATTCATTTGAACCGCCTGCTATGGAGGAAGATCAGCGTATTCCTCGTTATCTGGCAAGGTTGGGGCTCGAGCCATCCGATATCGATGTTGTGTTTATCGGGCATTTGCATTTCGACCACACAGGCGGCCTTTGCGACCTACTCGGCTGCGAAGTGCATGTTCAGGCTGAGGAAGTGGCGGCAGCACGCACCGGACAGGACGGGAGCGTGTTTACCGATGAACTGGCGAGCGCGGGGCAATGGGAGATAATGACGGGTGAGTATATGTTGACCCCTGGCGTGCAGGCGGTTGCCAGCCCCGGACATACAGCCGGACATATGTCGCTGTTCATCGAACTGCAAAAAGGGCAGCCTGTCATCTTGTGTGGGGATGCAGCCGATCTAGTGGAAAACCTGGAAGAGGAGGTTGCGCCGGGGTACTGCTGGCAGGATAACGAAGCCCTGGCGCTAGCGAGCATTCGTAAACTAAAGGCGCTTGCACGCACCGAAAATGCACAGCTTTGGCCCAACCACGATATGAATTTTTTTCTGGGCTTGCCGAGATTTCCGGCATGGAGAGACTGAAGCGCCGGGCTGGGCTATGTCAACCCGGCATGTTTCATGGCGATTTCGTGGGGGCCTAGCTGGAGCCTAATTGGAGTTAGGATTTAGTTTGGCAGCGTCTACAATTTGCTCTTCACGGGCGGCAAATTCGTGTTGTGCCTGTTCTGCTGCCATTTGCCGATGAGCTGCGGCTTCTTTTATACTCTCTTCCGCGTTTGCTTCATATTTACGAACCAAAGCAGAAGTATGTGATTTCAAATCCTGGGCTCGCCGGCCATAGAGATAGCCTTTTTCTTCGTAGTGCTCAAGTAATTTCTTTTGCTCCTTTGCCTTCGTCTGCATTTCTCTCGCTGTATTTTCAAAATACTGCGTCAGGGCATCATGATCGCTGCGGGTTCTGGCGTTCTGGGAAGCTTTTCTGATATTTGTATTCTGAACGGCTTCGTGAGGACTTATCTGAGCGCAGGCGGCCAATAAGCTGAGGGATAAGGCTGCGAATAAATTTCTTGTTTTCATGCTGCGCTCTCCTTTAGAATCGAGCGAGTGCTCCAAAAGATGCGAAGCAAAGGCTACAATAATTATTGTTTGTGAAAAAATTGTAGGGAATGAGCGTTAATTTGTCAACTATTTTATGTGTAAAGTGTATTAAGATAGCGTATAGTAATAAATGTGCTATAACACACTTTTCGATTTCCTAATACAGGCGGGGGGAAAGGAGGTACAACCAAATGGTCAATAAAATGGGTGCACGCCAAAAGCAACTACTCAAGCTATTGCGTGGAAACAGAACCGGCATGAGTGTGGATGAGCTTTCTAAAGGGCTTGAAATTACCCGAAATGCCGTGCGACAACACCTCGCGTCCCTGGAAGCGGTAGGATTAATTGCGGCAGGTGTTACGCGTCCATCTGGCGGAGGCCGTCCGCAGCAACTTTACGTGCTCACCGAGCTCGGCCAGGAAAGTTTTCCACGTCAATATTCCTGGCTGGCGCAACTGGTGGTGGCATCGGTCCAGCGTGAAGAAGGCGCGGAAAACATGGGTAAGCGGTTGAATGATATTGGCGCAGGTATAGCGCGGCAGATACGAAGCCAGTACCCGGAATTGACCACGCAACAGGAAAAGGTCCAAAAGCTTGCCGAGGTAATGGATCAGCTCGGTTACAATGCGAGAAATGCGACATTGCCGGGTGGCGAGGCGGTTATTGAAGCCGATAACTGCGTCTTTCACCAGATGGCGGTAAAAGATCTGGAAATCTGCCACCTGGATAGGGGCCTGTTGGAAACGTTTACCGATACGAAGGTTGAGCACCACGAATGCATGGCTCGCGGCGGAAACCTTTGTAGGTTCAGGTTTTTGCCTAAAAAGGAGTAGTTTCTACTCCTTTTTTTTGCCTTTTCTCTTCTGTCCTGGGTCTAACGCATCATCCCGCAAGCGGCAGCAATAAAGCGGATTCCACCAGCACATCGACACCCGTTTCACCCATTATCGCTCGCGCGGGGATATTCTCTCCAGCACGCCACCTTGCCACTGCTTTGTGCTTCGATGCGCCACTCACCAGAAAAATTATCTGACGCGAACGGCTTAGCCGCGCGGCGCTGAGCGACACGCGCTGAGGTGGTCGTTTGGGCGAATTGAAAATCGCCAGTGTATCGGGGCAATCCGAAGCGGTTCCCCACTCGTTACCAGGGAACAGGCTTGCAGTATGGCCATCTTCCCCGAGCCCAAGCAACGTCAGATCGAACATGTCAACGCCCCGTAGGGTTTGTGCATATTCATTAGCTGCTTTATCCGCGCGAATCTCGCTCGGTATTGCATGTATCTGGCTTGGGGGAATGGGCACATGATCAAGCCATGCTTCCCCGGCCATACGAAAATTCAACTCTTCCACCGTGGGCGGCATGCAGCGCTCATCCCCAAAATAGATGTGCCAGGCAGTCCAATCCGTAGGGGCCGATCGCAACCGCTGATAAATTCCGCGCGGGGTTTCACCGCCAGCCAACACGAGATTGAAACGTCCACGTTCCTGTATTGCCATCGCCGCCCCGTCGAGAATGGCGCCTAGCGCTGCTTCCTGTAAAGCTGGCAGATCGGCGAATCCATGCCAGCGGTATTTTTCCGAATTGACGGTGCTCATGGCTATAATTACCTGTGCTAATTGGTCTTGTAAGCAACTTAAACTGAATGGTAGAGCTGGCTATGCTAACACACTAATCCGGTCTGATTGCCATCCGGCCGCTGCCCAGGAATAATACTGCGAGGCCGGAAAATAAATAAAAACCCTGCAATTCGAGCGCCCAGCCACCTGAAGTCGTCAAAGTAAACAGCTGGCTGCGGTGTGCCAGAAAAAGTGCAAACACCATATTACCGAAAACGAGCAAACCGCCGAGGCGTGAAAAAATTCCCAGGATTATCATTAACGGTGCGATAACCTCACCCAGATAAACGCCATAAGCCAGAACCTGAGGTAAATTGATGCTCGTGAGCTGCTTGCTGATGAAATCGAGAGAGCCTGGATTGAGTATTTTATGTACGCCGTGGAACAGTATCAGCATTCCTACTGTAACGCGGAGGATCAATTTACCGAGATTATCGTTGTGGAACGGATTGCGCACTATCATGTCTCCGGTAACTTCAGGCTCGCCATTCAAGGTCAAAATTGCGGGAATTTGAATGTGGCGCTTTATGGGGTTCGCGCCCGGGACGTCTTACATTTAATCCCGAGTCCTGGCAACTACTCGTTATTTCAGATTTAATCCAGGAAAGACGATTTAAACATTTAAGCTTGGCGTTGGCTTCAGTTTTTTTCGGAAACCCCCATCTCATCATTCTTCATTTGGCGTCCGATGATCCGCAAAAAGCAGATAACGAAGTGAAGCGCCCGTCGAACATCGGGATCGTTCATCGATTTCACCAGCTGGAGCAATCCCGGCATTTGTTCAGTTTGCTCGGTCTGAACATTCGCCGGACCTGTTCGGCCAAATGGAAAAGCCTCAGTTATCCAGTTGAAATCCGCTAGTGAGATTCATTCACGACGCTAAATTTTTGCACGCTGGATGCGGCAGCATAATTTTTTTCTTTAAATTTTAAGGCGATTTGCCGGTGAGTGGCAGCTTCCTTTGCATCCGCCTTCGCAGCTTTTTCATACTTGCGTACTAACGCCGTGGTATGCGCTTGCAGATCCTGAGCTTTTTTCCCGTAGAGATAGCTTTTTTCCTCGTAATGCTCAAGTAACAGTTTTAATTCCCTCGTCTTTGCCTGTGCCTTCCTGGCTTCATCTTCATAGTATTTGGCCACAATCTCATGCCGCTTTCTGGCCTCATCTTCATAGTATTTCGCTATGGCTTCATGGTCGCTTCCGGCTGGGGCATCCTGCTCGGGCGGGATATCGGAATTATCGACGGTTGCTGTTACGGGCGAACTCAATGAGGCCAGCAAGCCAAGCAGGGACAACGCGGCAAAAATATTTATCGTTTTCATTTCGATGCGTTCGAATATCCGTTTTTTACCGATGTAAGAACTGAAGTTTCGACGAAACTTACCCCAGAATATTCCTTAACTCGAAGCCTACCTGATGGGTATAGCTTCGTCAACCTCTGTATGTTTAAAGTACCAAACTTCGCAGATATACTGATTGCAGACATACCGATGTTATGGACGGACCATGAGATGGGGCCTAAGGATTGAGCGTGGACTGAAGCAGAATTGAAGCGGGCCGAAGAGGGAGAACTCAGGGTTTATCGTAGCGGAAATGGTGGTGGGAGATCGCGGGAAGGACTTATGGGGCAGCTTCGAGATTACGCTACGGTAGCAAAGCTGCTCAAGGAAAGCTGAGAAAATTGAAATACAATTAAAATTGCTGTAATTCATATGCTACGTTTTTAATACATTGCTTTTACCGCTACTCTTCAGAAACGGTAGCCTGACGAAGCCCGTGCGCAATACTCAATTTTTCCAATTGAGGCACAGAGTAACCGTTCTCTTCAGCGCTGGCTGCCCTCTGCCGATGCAGGGCGGCTTCTTTTATATTGGTTTTTGCTTCTTTCTCATACTTACGCACCAGCGCATAGGTATGGGATTGCAGATCCTGAGTCTGTCTGCCGTATAGGTAGCTTTTGCTTTCATATTCTTCAAGTAATTGTTTTTGTTCTTGTACTTTCGCCTGCATTTCTCTGGCTGAATCTTCGTAATAGGCCGCCACAGCCTCATGGTCGCTTCGAGTTGTGGCGTTCTGAGCAGCGGTGATGATACCAATATCCTCTACGGCGGATACTGCGGGGCTCAACAGGGAAAAAAGGCTGAGTAAAGATAAAGTAGTAACAATTTTTTTAGCATTCATCGTCACACCTCCTATTCTCCGCATCGCAAAGCGAGCGTTAATTTTTCATGCTCATGGTGTGAAGGATATGTGAAGAACAGGCCTTTGTCAACTTATTTATGTTGAAAGTATCATTAGGATTGGCGCCCAGCCCGTCAACTTCAAGCTTGATATGCGCCAGCCTTTTGGTCTAGGGCGGCGGCACATGACGCTTAGCCTGCCTATTTCTACAATTAAGAAGTAGGTCGGGCTCTGCCCGACGATCGTTTCTTGATCGTCGGGCAGAGCCCGACCTTGTATGATCGAAATTGTTCTGATTTTGGTTAAAGGTGCCGGTAAGATCATCAGTTCACTGGGGAAGCCGTCCCGACCTGAAGACAGGCCTGTTGGTCTGAGCTTGTGTGTAGATTGGCTCCCCGCCCTATTCGCCGATACCGCGGAGTATCCCAGGCTTTGAGCCTGTATTCGCAAGGATGGTAGGCGCTTATGCAGGGTCAGGGAACCAGTGTCCATTGTATCTTAACCTCATTGCAGGATTCATCATGACCCCTGAAACAGCTGTATCCACCCAGAGTGCTGCCGTCTTCGCCGGCATTGATGTCGGTGCCGCGGAGTTGATGGTAGTAATCCGCAAAAACGCCGTGTCCATGAAAGGTCAGAAGTTTGCCAATACCCCGGCGGATCGGCTGCGCCTGGTCAAGCGGCTCTCAAGGTTTCCCGACATAACGGTGTGTCTGGAGGCAACCGGCGTGTATCACTTCGACTTGGCGCTGACACTGGCCGATGCCGGGGTGCGGTTGATGGTGCTCAATCCCAAGGCCGCGCATCACTTTGCCAAGGTGCTGCTGAAAAACAGCAAGACCGATGCGGTGGATGCGGATACGCTGGCGCAATACGCCGAGCGCATGCCCTATCAGGCCTGGGTGCGCCCCGTCACCGAAGCCCTGATGCTGCGTGCGCTTGCCCGACGTATCAATACGCTGACGCGTAATAAGGCGGCGGCCAAGAATCAGCAGCATGCGCTTGTCTTCAGCCCCCAGACGCCTAAGGCTGTCCTGCGTGACTTGAAGCTGTCCATTGCACAGTTGGAGAAGCGCATTGATCAGCTCGCTACGGAAGCCCTGGCACTTATCCAGGCGTACCCCACGCTGGCGCGCCCGTTCGCCTTGCTGCTCACGGTCAAGGGTATCGGCCAGACCAGCGCCATCGCTCTCCTGGGAGAGTTGATGCTGTTGCCAGCCGGGTTGACCCACAAGCAGTGGGTCAAGGCCGCCGGATTGGACCCGCGCTACTTCAAATCGGGAACCAGCGTGGAGAAACGCGCGCGTATTTCCAAGGCAGGCAACCATTATATCCGCCAGGCTCTGTATCTGCCGGCCTTGAGCGCTAAAACGCATGACCCGCATGTCAAGGGCTTCTTCGAACATCTGGTCACCCACGGCAAAACCCCTTTGCAGGGAGTATGCGCCGTCATGCGTAAGTTGCTGCATTCAATTCATGGCATGTTCGCCCATGACCAGCCGTTCGATAATTCGCGGTTCTATGCGCTGCCCGAATGATCGAAAAAAAACAGAAATAGCGTTGACAACGAACAGAGTATCTACCTTTATTGGCATGGGGGCGGTGAGAATATTCAACTGTAACCCACAAAATACGACCGGATTATGGATTACGCTACGCTCCAGGCACAGCGCGCAAGTTCAACCAATGCGAGCACCTTCCGGTTATGGTAAAGTTTCAGGTTGCCACAGAAAAGTGAAGAGAGGAGAAACCCGACCATGAAACTGTACGAATCCGACCACACCAAATTCATGCGCGAGCTGTTCGAAAAAAATCCGAAACTGGCGGAGGATCAGAAAGAGGCGCGCGCCATCTGGTGGGATAAAAAGCTGGACCTGGAAGAGCGCAAGCGCTTCAAGGAATCAAGCGTGCCGCAAAAGGCGTACGTCTATTTCGGAAAATTAGAGCAGCATACCAGAATAATAGGTCTATTTTTGCGAGTTTAGCCCGATGCCACATGATAATCAGGATAACAATCCCAGGTTGATCCTCTTGGCCAGTCTCATGAAAACTCATTTGCAGGTTCTTTCGCTCATAGCGCTTCGAAGATGCCCGCCGCGCCCTGCCGGTGCCGACGCACATCGTCACCATGCCGTACTTCAGCTTGTGCCGGCGCAGGGCGTGCACGAGGTCGCGACGCGGATCGCGCCGGTGGCGCCGAGCGGATGGCCCAGCGCGATCGCGCCGCCCATCGGGTTGACCTTGGCGCGGTCGAGGCCGAGGTCCTCGATCACCGCCAGCGACTGCGCGGCGAAGGCTTCGTTGAGCTCGATCCAGTCGATCTCGTCCGGCTGATGCCGGCTGCGCTTCAGCGCCGCGGGATCGCCTCGATCGGGCCGATGCCCATGATCTCCGGCGGCACGCCGGCGACCGCGAAGCCGACGAAGCGCGCGAGCGGCTTCAGGTTGTACTCGCTTGATCGCCTGCTTCGCTGGCGAGCGATCAGCGCGCCGGCGCCGTCGGAGGTCTGCGAGCTGTTGCCGGCCGTGACGCTGCCGCCGCTGGCCGCGAACACCGGCTTCAGCTTGGCCAGCGCCTCGCACGCGTGGTGTCGGGGCGCGGGCCTTCGTCGGGCTGATCACTTGCGCGTGTCGATCGAGATCTCGCCGGCTGGCGAGGTCGGGGTAGCGGTCGTCGACCTCGACACGGCGCGATCTCGTCGCTTGAACTCGCCGGCGGCATGCGCCGCGAGTGCGCCTTCGTGGTGTGCGGCAGCGAACGCGTCCTGCGCCTCGCGGCTGACCTTCCACTGCTGCGCGACCTTCTCGGCGGTGAGGCCCATGCCGTAGGCGATGCCGATGTTCTCGTCGCGTGAACATCGCGGGGTTCAAGCGCGATCTTGTTGCCCATCATCGGCACCATGCTCATGCTCTCGGCGCCGGCGGCGATCATCACGTCGGCCTCGCCGACGCGGATGCGGTCGGCCGCCATCTGCACCGCCTGCAGGCCGGACGCGCAGAAGCGGTTGACGGTGATGCCGGCACGCTGTCGGGCAGGCCGGCCAGCAGCACGCCATGCGCGCCACGTTCATGCCCTGCTCGGCCTCGGGCATGGCGCAGCCGACGATGGCGTCCTCGATCGCTTTCGGGTCGAGCCCGGGCACTGCGCCACGGCGGCTTTAGCACGTGGGCCAGCATGTCGTCCGGACGAGGTGTTGAACATGCCGCGCGGCGCCTTGCCGACCGGCGTGCGGGCGGCGGCGACGATGTAGGCGTCTTGTATTTTTTTAAAAAAAAAAAAAAAAAAATTTTTTTTTTTTTTAAAAAAAAAAAAAAAAAAAAAAAAAAAAAAAAAAAAAAAAAAAAAAAAAAAAAAAAAAAAAAAAAAAAAAAAAAAAAAAAAAAAAAAAAAAAAAAAAAAAAAAAAAAAATCTGATTTTTGGGTCATGGCAGTTCTTCCTTCGCTTAATTCCTGAGGGGCTTCCCGGTCTTCAGCGTATGCTCCACGCGTGCTTGCGTCTTCTCGGTTGCCAGCAGTTCGATGAACGCAGTACGCTCCAGCCCCAGGAACCAGTCCTCATCGACCACACTGCCGGGAGTCAGTTCGCCTCCACACATGACGTAGGCGATCCTGGTGCCGATCAGGTAATCATGGTCCGAGATGAAATTGCCTTCGCGCATGTTTACGAGCATGCCTTTGATATTGGCAATGCCGGTAGAACCGGCCACCGAAATGTTACGGGCTTTTCAGCGGCGGGCGATACCCTGCTTCAGCCAGGGCAGACCGCTTGCGCCTTGGCAACGTAAAGTAATTCTATACCGGTTCATCACTACCGGGTCGGCAGGCGCGCAGATAGCCCAGTTCTTTCGCCTGCTCGGCACTTTTTGATTAGTTGTGCGGTTGCGACGCTCTGAAAATAATTTTTCAGTAAAGGGAAAGGATCGCCGTCCTTTCGCCTCCTCGCGATGCTCTCAACGCAAGCTCCTTGCAACCGCCACCTGCGGGCAATAATCCCACGCCAGCCTCTACCAGGCCGATGTAGCTTTCCATTGTCGCTACCGCACGGTCGCAATGCATCACCAACGCGCAGCCGCCCCCCAGTGCGAGGCCATCCACGGCCGCTACAGTAGGGAATCATCGAGTATCGGAGGTCCTGCGAAGTCTGCTGGAATTGCGCAACCATTGCTTCGATTTCGGCCAATTTGCCTGCCATCAGTGCATCGGCGAGATTGAGGACCGCGCGCGGCCTTGGTACCGCAGACTGCGCCGTTTTCCTGATTTTTTTTTTGCCAGGACGCTGAAGGCGGAAGGCGGCTCGTTCACTTTTCAGGCGCGCCGCTGGCTTTTTGAAGATTGGCACCGGCAGAAAATGGAAGCTCAGTCTGCCAGATCACCAGGGCACGCCAGTTCCGTTCGGCTTCATCTATCGCCTGTTGCACTCCATCCAGCACATCGCTTCCGATGGTGTGCATTTTGCTCTTGAAGCTGAGAATGGCTATGTGGTCATTGGCTGAGCCATTGCCGCCGGACTCGCCCGTATGCCACATCCGTACGGCATCGGTCTCGAATATTGTTGTACCATATTGCGCCCGTTCGCTCAGCAGCCTATCCGGAAACAGCTGCCGCCGGTACACAGGCAATGCTGAACGTGGCTGGAAGGTATTGTTGGACGGCGCATAGGACCCCTGTGTTCTATGTACGCCCTGTATGCCGGTATTGACGGCTTGACTGACGCTTTGCCCCAGTTCCTGCACCCATTCCGGCAGCGATACCGTACTCATGCTCTTGCCCGCCGCGATATCCTCGTTTATCCACCCGGCAATTTCGCTCCATCCCGCCGCCTGCCAAATCTCGAGTGGCCCCTGGTTCCAGCCGAAACCCCAGCGCATCGATAAATCAAGGTCGCGCGCATTGTCGGCGATTGCGCCGAGATGAACAGCGCAATAATGAAACAGGTCGCGGAATATAGACCACAGGAATTGCGCCTGCGGGTGCGGATTCGCGCGCAATGCGCCAAGCTGGTCAGCAAGATTTTTACGTTTGAGCAGTTCCTTTATGTCGTCCTTGGCCGTGCCTGCCGAGAGAATATATTCGCCCTTCGCAAGGTCCAGGACATGGATTTCCTTGCCTATCTTCTGATATATGCCGCGCCTGGCTTTCTGCCCGAGTGCGCCTTTATCTACCAAGGCTTGCAACCAACCGGGCACGGCATAGTATCTGTGCCATGGATCTTCCGGCAGGGTATCGCGCATGGTAGCGATCACATGTGCAAGGACATCGAGCCCCACCACATCCGCAGTGCGGAAAGTCGCACTCTTGGGACGGCCAATGAGCGTGCCGGTCAAAGCATCCACAACGTCGAATGCGAGGCCGAATTCATTTGCATGATGCATAGTGGCGAGTATCGAAAACACGCCTACCCGGTTGGCGATAAAATTCGGTGTGTCCTTTGCACGAATTACGCCTTTACCCAGGCAGGTGACCAGGAACGCTTCCAGATCATCGAGCATCGCGGCATCGCTCTCCTTGCAGGCGATCACTCTGCGAGGTGCATGTAGCGGGGCGGGTTAAAAAAATGGATGCCGCAAAACCGGTGGCGCAAGTGCTTCGGGGAACGACTTTGCCAGTTCATTGATGGAGAGGCCCGATGTGTTGCTGGCAAAAATGGTGTCCTCGCCGAGGTGTGGCGCGACTTTTTTATACAGCTCGCTTTCCAGTCCATGCGTTCGGCGATGGCTTCGATCACGATATCGCAATCCCCGAGCAATTCTAGGTTCTGGTCGTAGTTGGCCGGTTGAATGGAGGCGGCCTTGGCCGCAACCGACAGTGGCGCGGGGTCCTGTTTTTTTAAATTCTCTACTGCTTTGATCACGTTGGCGTTGGGGTCCCCCTGCTCAGCGGGCAATTCAAATAATAGCGTCTCGATGTTGGCATTGACCAGATGCGCTGCGATCTGCGCTCCCATTACGCCGGCGCCAAGGACAGCAGCTTTGCGCACCATGAATTTACGATTATTCAATGTCGCCTCCAGTTCGATCCGTTTTTTTCATCAGGAAAAAGCCCGCCTCGTGAGCGTGCGGCATTCTTGCCCGTTTACCCTACCCTACCCTTACCCTTCCCATTACGTCAAAGTATCGTATTACCGGCCGCTCGGCGAGAATAATTTCTTGAATAATCCTAAATCCGGTAGTTGGACGGGGGGAAGTGTACGGTTTTTGGGGTGCAGGGCAAGGCGCACCGACGCGGAATGCGACCGCGCAGGGCGGAGCAGTGCCTTCCGCAGGAAGGTGCGATCCCGAAACGGGATGCAGACGCCCCCTGCGTGTGGAACGCGATCGCGGCATCCCCTACGCTGCCCGATCCCCGCTTCGCGGGGTCCCTCGTGCGACGCTTCGGGGCCCCGTTCCCTTCCAAGAAGTTGCAACGCAGCCATGTGCCGCAAAAACTGTGCAATTCACCCCGTAGCGGCCTCACCCAGAAGGTGAGCGTCAAATAATGTAATATTGCTATTAATCATAACACTAATCTATCAAATGAGCGGTCAACTACCGGATTTAGGATAATATCCTGCTGAGCTTGCTTGTCGGAAATCCAGGGCGGCAAATGAGCTACAAATCTCGAGGTTTTTGAACGCGCGTTATTCCTGCGGAACGACGCGCGGTCTGCGATTCTCGTCCACGGCGACGTACGTCAGGACTGCATCGGTCACCCTGCAGCATCTTTCATCAATTCCGTGGCGAAGACCCCGCTGTGCATAGACGGCAACGTCCACGGTTATGGAAGTTCGGCCGATCTTAACGATCTTGGCATAAAAACTCACGATATCTCCGACAAATACCGGTTGTTTGAATACGAAAGAATTCACTGCTACCGTGGCAACACGCCCACGAGCCCGGCGCATTGCCGGAAGGCTCCCCGCAATGTCCACCTGCGCCATGATCCAGCCGCCGAATACATCTCCCGCATAATTAGTGTCCGTTGGCATCGGCACCAGGCGCAGTATCGGATCAAGCCCCTCGGGCAGTGATGTATGAGTTTCTGCGTTGGTATTCATTTTTCATCCCAAGGTTTAAAACCACCAGCTTTGACCGGTAAGTGAAGCGGGGCCGGCTATGCTCGACATTATTTTTCGATCGCCGGGCGCAGCTCGACCTGCCTTGGCGCCAATTCCCCAGAGTCAGCGCAACATAATCCCGCATCCGGCTAAATATTTATACCTCATTATTTACACCTCATCGTGACCCTCTCCCGTTAGCTCGCGCATCTGGATGGCTTACGGGACCGCTACCTATCAATTTCTAATGCCCCGCATATAACCTGCTCACCTCGGCCTGGTAACGGTTCAACACCTGCGCACGACGCAGCTTCAACGTGGGCGTCAGCATATCGTTCTCGACAGTCCATGGCTCCTGCGCCAGCGCCACGCGATATATTTTGGCATAACCGGGAAACTCTTTTATTTGACGGGTGATCCGTTCCACGAGGATTTCTTCGAGCTTCTGGTCTTGCGACAGCCGGCGCAAATCGCTATCAAGATTATACTGCGCCGAAATGCTTTCCCAATTGCGGGCGTTCAGAACCACCAGCGCGCTTAAATACGGACGGCCTTCTCCAATCAGCATTATCTGCTCGAATAACGAGTCATGCAGAATCGCCGCTTCCATGGGCGCCGGCGGAATTTTCTGGCCGGTGGACATCACGATAATTTCCTTCAGGCGACCGGTGATAGTCACCCGGCCTTGTTCATCAATGCGTGCGATATCGCCGGAATTGAGCCACCCGTCAGGCGTCATTATGGCCTCGGTGGCCGCAGGATCGTTCCAGTAACCGAGCATGACGTTGGGGCCGCGAATCAGCAAGGCATCGTCCGGGCCGAGTTTCACCTCTACCCCTGGGATGGGACGCCCCACGCTCGA
Source organism: uncultured beta proteobacterium (assembly GCA_963745455.1). GTDB lineage: Bacteria > Pseudomonadota > Gammaproteobacteria > Burkholderiales > Nitrosomonadaceae > Nitrosospira. Next base: position 17,225 of record CAVUXR010000033.1, on the reverse strand, counting down.
TGGAAGGTTGTCCTCAATGGTGTTGCAGCATACGACCGGGCTGGTCTCTGTCATGCCGTAGCCTTGCAGGATGGGCAGGCCCAAACCGATAAATACCCGTGAAACTTCTGTTGGTAACGCCGCGCCGCCGCTCATCGCCTCGCGTAGGCGCCCACCCAGCTTGCTCATTACTTTCTTCGCCACCAGGGCTTCCAGCAGTGGCCATAACATGTGAGAAAAAAGCCGGGGCCCCCGCCGCTGCTGATACTCAAAGCGGCTGTAACCGGTGTCAACCGCCAGATTGAACAGTTTTCTGCTCAAAGCCGAACCTTCCGCCAGCTTGGCGTGAATGCCGGCATAGACTCGCTCATAAATTCTCGGGACGGAAACAAGAATAGTGGGCCGGATGATCAGAAGATCTTCTTGCAGTTGGTGAACCGAGCGGGCATATGCCACCGTTGCACCGCGCATCATCGGAGCATAATAACCGGCAGTGCGCTCAAACGTATGCGACAGCGGCAAAAATGAAAGCAGCAGATCGTCCTGCATGATGGGCACCACTTGCAGGCAGCTATGCGCATTCGTAAGTATATTGTAATGGCTCAGCATCACCCCCTTGGACCGGCCGGAGGTGCCGGAGGTGTATATGATGGTGGCGAGCTGATGCTGATCGCGGCTTGCATCCTCCACCTCCTCGGCTTTTCCCTGCGGATCGTCCAACGACCAGTCTGGCAGCCAGTCATGCAGGGCAAGCACGAGACCATCGTCTTTTTCTCCAGGGCTTCCCTGAACCGTAATGACGCGTAGCAGATGAGGAATCTGAGCCCGTACTTCATGAAACGCTTGCCATTGGGCCAGTTCTTCGAGCAATAATACTTTAACGCCCGCGTCGCGCAAGATGTAGGCAGCGTTCTCGGGCCGGTCGGCTGTATAAAGTGGCACGACGACGAGCCCCAGCCTTAGCGCGGCTTGCTCGAATATCACCCATTCCGGGCAGTTTCGTAACATCACGGCGACCCGGTCACCAGCCAAGAGTTTTTCTCGCGTGAGCGCAGATTGCCAGTGCGCGATGCGTTCATCCATCTGTTTCCAGGTGAGGTCGCGCCATTTGCCGCTGGAGCGGTCGTAATCCCGATAGGCTACCGCCTCGGGCGAGCGACGCGCCCGCTCGCGGAACAACCCGTCGAGCGTTCGGGCAGCTTCCACCGGGATAATATCCGTAAGATTACGCTGCTTGGTTTGCATCATTGGCTTTCACCCGATGTATTTTCGTTGGACCCGATAGGGTTAACGGCTTATTATCGTCCCGCCTCATGCACCGGTTGGGCCGACGCAGTTTCTGATGTCCCGCCTGATGCGCGGCCAAAATCCGGTGGGAAATCGTCCACCATGATCACGCGGCGGCGCATGGATTTCATTTTTCCCATCAACTCCAGTTCGGTAGTGGTGATAACCCTCTGCTTGAGCGCATCCGCGATTCTCTCATCGCCCTGAGCGGGAATCCGGCCTGTTTTGACGGCGGCGCGCAACTTGGTTTCCACTGCTTCGCACACGACCGCGCACTGAAGCGCCTGCTCCAGCATGCCGAGCGGCTCGTCGGCGGAGGTAGGCATATATATACCCGCGGTCAGGCGGTCTCGCGCTTCTCCCGGTGACAGCATCAGCGTGGCGATTTGATGTCCTAGCTCATCCGGGGGCGGAGAGAATGGCTTGCCCAGCGGGAACACCACAAACCGCAGGAGGCGCGCCGTGAGAATACGGCCAGGAAAATTATCCAGCACGCCGTCAAATGCTTCCTGCATGCGATAAAGCGCATCCTGAATAGACCAATGCACCAGCGGTAAATCAGCTGCGGGCCTGCCGTCATCCTTGAAGCGTTTGAGCACCGCCGAGCATAGATAAAGCATGCTGAGAATATCGCCAAGCCGGGCAGACAGTCTTTCCTTGCGCTTCAGCGCCCCGCCCAAAACCAGAAGGGAGATATCGGCAAGAAAAGCGAAAGCGGCGGAGAAACGCGTCAGTTGACTGTAATAACGCTGCATTTCAGTGCCCACGCTACCCGGCGCACTGGCGAGAGATGCACCGGTAAGTCCATGCAACAAGGAACGCAAACCGTTCCCGGCTGTAAAGATAATGTGTCCCCACAATGCCTTGTCGAATTGCACTGAAGAACGCACGGTATCGCCATTACTGGCTGCGCGAATTTCTTCCAGCAGGTAGGGGTGGCAGCGTATTGCCCCCTGACCGAAAATAATCATATTGCGCGTAAGGATATTGGCGCCCTCCACGGTAATGCTGACGGGGATATGCTGATAGTTGCGCCCCAGATAATTGCTGGGTCCCAGGCAAATGCCTTTGCCGCCATGCACGTCCATCGCGTCGTTTATCGCCTGACGCCCGCGCTCGGTAAGATGATATTTGACGATCGCCGAGATGACCGAGGGCTTTTCGCCCAAATCGACTGCCCCCGCCGTCATCATCCGTGCCGCATCCATCATGTATGTATTGCCACCGATGCGGGACAGCGCTTCTTCAACGCCTTCAAAGCGTCCGATTGGCGTCTTGAATTGCACCCGTACCCTGCCGTAAGCCCCGCTGGTGCGCGCGGCCAGCTTGGCCGCGCCGGTGCTGGTCGCGGGCAGCGAGATCGAACGTCCCACCGCAAGACAGTTCATCAGCATACGCCAGCCGCTACCCACTCCTTCGCGTCCGCCGATTACCCATTCCATCGGGATGAAGACGTCTTTTCCCGAGTTGGGGCCGTTCTGAAAAGCCGCATCGAGCGGAAAATGGCGCCGGCCGATATTGACGCCCGGCGTATTGGTGGGGATCAGCGCCAGCGTAATCCCGAGGTCTTTCTGGTCGCCTAATAGCCCGTCCGGGTCCTGCAGTTTGAATGCAAGCCCGAGGAGCGTCGCTACCGGGCCCAGCGTGATGTAGCGCTTTTCCCAAGTGATCCTCATGCCGAGTACGCCTTCGTCGCCATTGAATTCCCCATGGCAGACAATGCCGAAATCTGGGATCGCGCCCGCATCCGACCCGGCATCAGGCCCGGTAAGTGCAAAGCATGGCACTTCCAGCCCTTTTGCCAGGCGCGGCAGATAATGGTTCTTTTGCGCCTCGGTGCCATACTGCAACAGCAGCTCGGATGGCCCCAGCGAATTCGGTACCATTACCGACACCGCTGCTGTGCCGCTCCGCGAGCTGATCTTCATGACCACTTCGGAATGCGCCAACGCGGAAAAACCAAGGCCGCCATATTCCTTGGGAATAATCATGCCGAAAAAGCGGTTGTCCTTGATGAATTGCCAGACGTGCGGTGGCAGATCATACAGCTCGCGCGTAATATGCCATTCGTCCAGCATGGCGCACAGCTGCTCGACCGGACCGGCAAGAAAGGCTTTTTCCTCAGCGCTGAGCTTCGGTTTGGGATAAGCCAGCAACTTGTTCCAGTTTGGCTTGCCGCTGAACAGCTCGCCATCCCACCACACGGTTCCGGCATTCAGCGCTTCCTGTTCGGTTTGGGAAACCTTCGGCAGGATTTTTCGAAAAACTTTAAGCAGCCGGTTCGAAATAAGTACGCGGCGAACGGGTGGGACGAAAAAAATAACGCCAATAAGCAGAACCAGCGTCGTAAGCAGGGCAGCGCTCAAGATAATTTTCCTGCGTAGGTCTGCAATAGCTGTACCAGAGTATTTTTATGGGTGCCGGATGAGATCAATCAGCTGCGGCCGCAGTCTCGCTTCCACCGCTTCGCAAGCTCATCTTATTATCCACCTTCTTGATGCCGTCCACCATCCAGGTGAGCATATTGACACGATCCATCTGCGTCTGAGTATCCGCGATACCGCTCAGCATTACCTCGCCATTATGTGCCTCTACCCTGACATCCAGATGCCTGACATCGGGATCGGCCAATAGCGCCGCCTTTATTGTACTGTTGAGAGTACTGTCGTCCACCCCCTCCGCGGTTGGAGGAGCCACCCAGGACTCATGCACTCTATCCTCCGATTTTCCGCATCCCGCGGTGGACAAGGCGCCGATGAGGATTAATGCCCAGATAACCAGTTTATGTCTATCGTTCATTTTGTTTTCCTTATCAGAATGCATCCAAAAAATTTAAAATGAGATGTAACAAACCCCGTGATTATGAAACCGCGGCGGTTTTTAAGCCAGTGCCTGCGAGGTAACCGCGCACCTGTTCAGGCAAATTTTCCGCCAGGCAATCGAATTCCCGCATCCCTTTCATAGAACGCAGCCAGGTGAGCTGTCGTTTTGCGAGTTGCCGCGTAGCAGCCAGCGCCATTTCGCGCATTGTTGCCGCGTTGATTTCCTTTTCCAGATACATCCATACTTGCCGATACCCAACGCAACGCATCGAAGGGCTTGCATCGTTCAGGCAGAATTTATCACGGATTGCGCGAACCTCATCGATTAATCCCAGCGTGAGCATTGCCTCGAAACGTTGCGCAATGCGCTGATGCAGCGCTCCCCGGTCGCCGGGAATCAGGGCAATCTTGATCGCACGATAGGGAAGGCAGGCATTTCTGGGCTTCTTCAGAATCTCCGACATGGGCTTGCCGGCTAAATAACACACTTCCAGCGCGCGCTGTATGCGCTGACTATCTGTAGGCTTGATTCGCGCCGCGCTCGCCGGGTCAAGCTGTAACAGCTCATTGTGCAGTTCGCGCCAGCCGTTCAGTTCCGCTTTGGCTTCGATCCGCCGGCGCAGGCTGCTGTTCGCGGAAGGGAGAGCGGAAAGGCCTTCCAGCAGCATTCTGAAATAAAGCATCGTGCCGCCCGCCAGCAACGGAATATTGCCCCGCTCCGTAATTTCGCGCATTGCGACAAGCGCGTCATTAACAAATTGAGCCACGGAATAACACTCATGCGGCTCGATCAGGTCGATGAGGTGGTGTGGTATGGACGCCATGGACTCAGCGCCGGGTTTGGCGGTGCCGATATTCATGTACTGGAAGACCTGGGCTGAGTCCACGCTGACGATCTCCACGGGGAAATGCCGGGCGATTTCCAGCGCTATACCGCTTTTGCCGCTTGCGGTAGGCCCCATCAGAAAAATCACAGGGGGAAAGGTGGCGGCTTCGGGTCTTTCAAGTTTTACGCTTTGTTCTGTCACGGGTAAACGGGGCGAGGATGACTCATATTCTTGATCGCACGGCGATCGAGGGTCATCTTGTGCTTTTTTTGTAAATTTCCAGATTCAGAGAGGAGGTCGACGCCACGAAAAAATCATTAAACGCCATATTCGATTGAATGGCAAGGGCGGGTTTTTTCGGTTAGAATTCCACTTTTCCCACACGCCACGCCTTTCGCGCTACACCTTTTCGCGCCCGCCGGTTTGTCGATACCCGATACTATTCCATGATTCTTGTCCTGAGACCGGATACTCGGCCTGATACTCCCGAATTCAAACAGTTGCTGGGGCATCTTGCCAATCTGCCCGGTATTTCCACGCGTGTGCACACTGAAGTGGGTATCGAGCAGGCGCTCACCGAAGTTTATCTGATCGGAAACACCAAGGCCCTGCTGATCGAGGACATGCAAAATCTGCCTTGTGTCGAGCAGGTAGTCCGGATCTCGGAGGAGTATCGCGTTCTCGGCCGGCACAAGGACGACCACAGGCCTACCCATTTCGACTATAACGGCGTGCGCTTCGGGCAGGATACGCTGAACGTTTTCGCCGGACTATGCGCCGTGGATACGCTGGAGCATGTCGAGCTGATGATGCAGGCGTTACGGGATAATGGCCAGGTATGCACGCGTATGGGCGCTTATAAGCCGCGCACCAGCCCATATTCGTTTCAGGGTCATGGCAAGGCCTGTTTGCCTTATGTCTTCGAACTGGCGGGGAAATATGGCATCAAAGTGATAGCCATGGAGATTACTCATGAATCCCACGTGGAAGAGATTTGCGAGGCCCTGTACCGGACGGGCAACTCCACCGGCGTCATGTTGCAGATAGGGACGCGCAACACCCAGAATTTCGAATTGCTGAAGATCGTCGGACGTCAGCAGGATTTTCCGGTATTGCTCAAGCGCGGCTTCGGCATTACGCTGGATGAATCATTGAATGCTGCGGAATACCTGGCTTCCGAGGGTAATCGCAAAGTCGTCTTTGGCTTGCGGGGTATGAAAACCAACATGGCGGATCCGCATCGTAACTTCGTGGATTTTGCGCATGTACCGGTAGTCAAGCGCCTCACGCGCATGCCGGTCTGCATCGACCCCTCGCATTCCGTCGGCCTGCGCGCTTCTTCGCCCGATGGCATACTTGATATCATGCACGTGACAGCACAGGGAGTGATAGCAGGCGCCAATATGGTGCTGGTGGATTTTCATCCCGTGACCGGGGAAAGCGCTGGTGGATGGGCCGCAGGCAATGCTGATCAGGGAGTTGCCCTTTTTCTGGAAGACGTCCGGATAGCGCGTGAAGCGTACGAACAGCGTGTAGTCCTGGCTGGACGTTATCAAGAGGATGAATAGCCTTCCCTCGTCTTCTTTCAAGGAATTGTCTAAAAATCCCGGACTGTGAGCACCCGCTTCGGAAGCCTGCTCACTTTTACCTCCCCATGTCCCATAATTCCCGTAAACAAATACGGCGCCGCGTTTTAATACTGCTGCTTGTGTTTCCGGGGTGGATGCAGGCTTCCATCGGTATCGCCGGCGTTGTTCAAACTGCGGAGAAAACCTCATCATTTTCTGCGTCCTCCACTTTCCCAATCAGCCTGGTCGATGATCGAGGACACGATATCCGCCTGGATCGATTCGCCAACCATATCGTCTCACTTTCGCCGAATATCACTGAACTGGTGTTCTCAGCCGGGGCCGGCGATAAACTCGTGGGCGCCAGCCGCTACAGCGATTTTCCCGACGCGGCCAAATCTGTTCCTGACGTTGGCGATTCTTCCAATCTCGATCTGGAGAGAATCATTTCACTCAAGCCAGATCTCGTGATTGCATGGCATAGCGGTAATGGGCGATCGGATATCGAGAAACTGGAGAAATTAGGCCTGACCGTTTTTGCCGTTGAAGCAACCCGACTGGAAGACATTCCACGGTTGTTGCGGACAATCGGCAAGCTGGCGGGAACGGCAGCGCAAGCGGAACCTGCGGCAAGGGCTTACGAAGAGGAATTGCAGCAAATCAAGCGTAATTATGGCGACCGGCGTAAAATTAGCGTATTTCAGTTAATCTGGCATCAACCCCTGATGACGGTGAACGGTAAACATGTCATCAGCGATATCATCAACATTTGTGGCGGCATAAATATTTTCGAGTCCGCGTCTTCTATGACGCCTGTGATATCTGCGGAAAATCTGCTGGAAGCCGACCCTCATGCCATCATCAGCAGTGTACCGTTGGGGCCGGCTGAAGCGGGGGTAGAGGCGCTGTTTCGTCGATTCCCGCATATCCGGGCTGTCCGAAGCAATCATTTGTTTTTCGTGCACCCGGATCTCTTGCATCGCCAGACGATTCGTATATTGCAGGCTGCGAAAACCGTGTGTGCACAGTTGGAGAGCGTCCGCTCAAGCCAGGAAAAAAAGATGATACGGCGAAATGATGACCGGTCAATGATAGGCGCAGGTTTTCAAACGCTTAATACAAAAACGGAACCGGATTTTATTGACAGAAAGTTATCTTGAGGAATTATATGAGTGCTCTAGCAGCCTGTCGGACTTGAAGAATCGCAGCGAGAAAGTGACTGGGCGAGGGCAGATTTTGAGGATTTTGAAGGCCAATAGTTATTCTATTGGCCGAAAAAGCGGCGAAATATGAACCGGCCAGACGCTTTTGCAGCCGATTTCCTTTAAGTCCGACAGGCTGCTAAAATAACGGTCCGACTTTTTGCATGGGTTACCGATTTCCCTATCCGCGCATGCGTCCGCGTATGTGCCATAAATGAATGCTGAACAACAAACGATACCGCCGACAGCGGCTACTTGATGGAGTCGTTTTTATGGAGAATGAACAATGATCAAGGTATTACTTGCTAACCCCCGCGGTTTCTGCGCTGGCGTAGATCGCGCTATCGAGATTGTCGAGCGGGCACTGACCATGCATGGTGCACCGATTTACGTGCGTCACGAGGTGGTGCATAACCGCTTTGTGGTGGAAAATCTGGAAAAAAAGGGGCAGTATTTGTCGAGAATCTTGATGAAGTGCCCGTTGGGCAGCATTCTGATTTTTAGTGCTCACGGTGTTTCCCATGAAGTACGGCGCGAAGCCGAGGCGCAACAGTTTAAGGTGTTTCGACGCCACTTGCCCGCTGGTGACCAAAGTTCATATTGAAGTGGCAAAGATGCGAGAGCAAGGGAAGAGAAATCATCATGATCGGCCACCAAGGTCATCCGGAGGTTGAGGGCACGATGGGGCAGGCCGAAGGAGATGGTCCTTGCATGTACCTGGTGGAAACAGAAGAGGATGTCGACAATTTGCAAGTCAAAGACCCGACTCATCTGGCTTATGTCACCCAAACCACCTTGTCGGTAGATGATGCAACGCGGGTGATCAAGGCCTTGAAAAAGCGCTTTCCGAAAATCACCGGACCAAAAAAAGACGATATTTGCTATGCCACGCAAAATCGCCAGGATGCAGTCAAAATGATGGTAAAGCAGTGTGATCTGGTAATTGTAGTCGGCTCACCCAATAGCTCCAATTCTAACCGCTGTGTGAGGTCGCAAGAAATGCCGGCGTGGACGCGTATATGATAGATCGTGCCGAGCAATTGCAGGAAGGGTGGCTGGAGGAAAAAGACCGGATCGGCATCACCGCTGGAGCTTCAGCGCCAGAAGTGCTGGTGCAGGAAGTAATATCACGGCTAAGACAGATAGGAGCAGGACAAGCAGGAAGAGAGGTGGTGGTAGAGGAATTGAGCGGCGTAGTTGAGTCGGTAGTGTTTCCGTTGCCTAAAAATCAATCATAGTCAGGAACTGTAACTTTTTTCACGAGCAAACACCTTGATCCGCGAGCGCAGCGGTGCAGCGCGCGTTATCCGGCGAACCGTCCCGCTTCTTGTTATCATATTTATCTGCGTTTTCGCTTTCGCAGGACTGAAAGGTAAGGCTCAGCCGGTTTATTTGGATCGGCTCTTATCGGGTATAATTTTATTCTCCAGTGCGAGATGTTTATCCCCGCGCGGAATGATGGAGCTACCACTGAGGTGACTGCCGGATTGCCACGTTTCTGCGCCTGCGGCATCATTCGATTCCAGAATATCTATTGGCAGAATTATCTGGAGCGAGAAATCTTCATCCAGATCTTCTTCTTCGTGCGCACCATCTATCCCAACAGGATGGTTTGGACAAATGTGCCGCGACAGGAAGGGAGGCAGGGAGAACGCACTACAAGATATTGGCCTATCTGATCATGGTGGCTGACACAACTGTTTCACATCAAGAAAAACTAATTATTTATCCAGGTCGGCCGTGGCAATCAGCCGTTGTAATATTGATGCAACACATACAGGAAAGGGCCAGGAAGATACCGTATGGTTGTCTTCGATGTGGACGGAGTCCTTACCGACGGCACTCTCTTCCTCACAGATGGCGGCGAGGAGATCAAGGCATTCAATAGTCATGATGGTCATGGTCTGAAAATGCTCAAGGCAAGCGGCGTCAAAATCGCGCTGATCACTGGCAGATAATCCCGCTGCGTCGAACTGAAGGCAAAAGATTGGGGCGTGAGCGTCGTTTATCAGGGGGAAAAACGAAATTGCCTGTATTTGAGACAATGCTGGAGGAACAGGAGCTGGATGCTTCGGCCTGGCATATATGGGTGACGACCTGATAGATTTACCGGTGATGTTACGTTGCGGTCTCGCCTTTCCGTGCCTGCGCCTTCTCTGGTGAAGAAGCATGCGCATTACGTTACGCGTCTTGAGGGCGGACGCGGCGCGGTACGCGAGGTATGCGAAATGGTCATGCAGGCTGCAGGATACGCTCAACGCTCAATTGGCGATGTACCTTAAATGATCGCCCGCCTGTTTTCCGGGCTTCCCCTCATTCTACTTCTCGCTCTGCTCGGCCGCAGCGCCGTCATTCTGGCTGAACCAGTCGGTACGGACTTCCCTCTCCGGCAAGAAGGGGACTTGCGCCGTACTCCTGACTATATGATAGAAAACTTTTGGCCGTTCGTATGGATCATGATGGTGTTGCGCGTCATGTACTCTTTGCGAAAAAAATGCTGCATTATCCGGACGACGACACCACTGATCTGGAACAACCCCGTTTTATCAACACCGAGCCTGGTAAACCGGCGATGCAAATGGACGCGGACCAGGCGAAGATGTCCGGCAACGGTGAGGATATTTATCTAACGGGTAATGTTAAAGTACTGCGGAGTGCGGGTAAAGGCCGCAGAGAGACAACCATGACTACCAGCTTTTTGCATCTCATTCCAGACGATGGCATCGCCAAAACCGATAAGCCTGTAGTTATTACCGAAACAAATGCCGTTATCAACGCGGTTGGAATGGAAGTAAGCAGCCGTACCCAGCTCACCCACTTATTGTCACAGTGAGAGTTGTCCATAAGAAAACACGTTAATTTAGGTTCAAAATAATAATTCAGAAGTCGCGATATTTCTGACGCGTACACTACTTTTCCGCCATTTATTAATATATCCACGAGGCCGGCATGAAATCGCGTTTTGTCATATTTTTTATGGGCATGCTGTTTACTGATACCTGCACTGGCTGAGCGCGCAGATCGCGACAAACCAGTTCATCTGGAAGCCGACCGTGCCACCGTTCAGGACGCCAACAAGCTTGCCACATTTATCGGCAACGTAGTGCTTACGCAGGGTACGCTAGTCATCCGGGCTGACAAGATGACAGTGAAAGAAGATGCCAGCGGTTTCCAATACGCCACCGCTTTCGGTAATCTCGCCAGTTTCCGGCAGAAGCGCGATGGGATGGATGAATACATCGAGGGCTGGAGCGAGCGTATGGAATATGATGGCAAGGCTGACAAAGTACAGCTTTTCAAGAAGGCAAGATTGAAACGAGGCGCAGGATGAGGTGCATGGAGATTATATTGCCTACGATGCCATCAATGAGTTTTTTCAGGTAACCAGCAACAACAATGGGACGAGCACGCAAACGAACGCCAATGGGAGAGTGCGTGCGGTGATTCAGCCCAAGAAAAAGGAGCCGAAAAACGCCGAAAAAGATGAGAGAATAGCCTTGCCCGTCCCCCAAAAGTGAGCTCAGAGCTGGTAATTTAAAAAAGCGTTACAAATCTCGTACTGTGGTGCAGGACGTGTCGCTTTCTGTCAATAGCGGCGAAGTAGTCGGTCTGCTGGGGCCTAACGGTGCAGGAAACCACTTGTTTTTACATGATGGTGGATTGGTGCCTCTGGATGGCGGCAGCATATCTTTGGACGATGTCGATTTGAGCCAATTGCCGATTCATCTGCGTGCACGCATGGGCCTGAGCTATCTGCCTCAGGAGGCTTCAATTTTCAGGCGACTTTCTGTGGCTGATAATATTCGGGCAGTACTGGAACTAAAAAATTATACGCGCGATGAAATGCAGCAGCATCTCGACGATCTGCTGCATGATCTGCACATCAGCCATATACGGACCAATCGGCTATCAGCTTATCCGGAGGCGAGCGTCGCCGTGTCGAAATCGCCCAGGGCACTTGCAACACAGCCACGCTTTATCTTGTTGGATGAACCGTTTGCGGGTGTGGATCCTATTGCGGTGCTGGATATCCAGAAAATTATTGGGTTCCTCAAGGAGCGTGGCATCGGTGTGCTCATTACAGACCATAATGTCAGGGAAACGCTGGGAATTTGTGATCATGCCTATATTATCAGTGACAGGAACAGTCCTGGCTAGCGGAAATCCTGACGAAATCATCTATAATGAAAGCGTGAGAAAAGTATATCTGGGGGAACATTTCAAGCTGTGAAAATAGATTCGATCCGCACGAATCTTGCCTTACTGTGGGTTTTCCAAATTATGAAGCCCACTCTCCAGTTTAAGCTGTCTCAGCACTTGACGCTTACCCCGCAATTGCAACAATCCATACGGCTGCTGCAGCTTTCCACGGTCGAACTGAACCAGGAAATAGAACGTATGGTTCAAGAAAATCCTCTCCTGGAACTTGATGATCATATAGGTAGCGATACGATCGACTATCGGAATATGCCCAGCGATATTCGGGTAGAGCCGTTATCGGATCTGATTGAGATTCCGGATGAAGCCAGTGCGAAATTGCTTTCTATCGAGAGAGCTCTGACACGAGAAAGATGACCGATGAGTCAGACTGGTTCTCGGACGATAGAGCAGTTCGCAACACGCGAGATGACGATGACGAGCGGGATTTTCAGCAACAGGCGGCGGAACCGCCCAGCTTGCGCGAGCACCTTAACCTGCAGCTAAGCCTTAGCCAGATTCCGGAGCGTGGCAGACGAATCGTTGGTTTACTGATCGACAGCCTGGATGACGATGGCTATCTTGCGCAGGATCTTGAAGAGCTCGTTGAACTGTTGCCGCCCGAGCTCGCGATAGACATCGACGATCTTCACAATGCTCTGGAACAGTTGCAACGCATGGATCCTCCCGGCATTGGGGCGCGTAACCTCAGGGAATGCCTGCTCATGCAGATTGCATGCGCTGCCGGAATATACTCCTTACCTGGATCAGGCGTTGCTGCTGGTGAACGACGATCTTGAAAGTCTGGCATCGCGGGATTTCGCCACCATAAAAAAGCTGCTGCACTGTGATGATGAATGCCTGCGATCGATCCAGCACATGATTACTCCGGTTGAACCCGAGGCCCGGCACGGCATTCAGTTCCACGGTCGCCCGTTACATCATACCCGACGTAATTGTGACAAAGATCAGCGGCTTGTGGGCAGCCAGCCTTAATCCTGAGGCAATGCCCCGCCTCAAAATCAACCGGCTCTATGCAGATATCCTGAAACGCTCTCATGATGATTCCGCACGAGGCCTGTCGGGCCATCTGAATGAGGCGAAATGGCTCATCAAGAACGTACATCAGCGTTTCAGCACGATACTCAAGGTATCCTCGGCGGTTGTTGAACGCCAGCAACAGTTTTTTGAGCATGGCGCGGTCGCCATGCGCCCCTTGGTATTGCGGGAAATTGCGGATACGCTTGACTTGCATGAATCCACGATTTCGCGGGTAACGACACAAAAATTCATGAGGACGCCACGGGGCATATTCGAATTAAAGTATTTCTTTGGCAGTCATGTAGCGACCGACACCGGCGGTGCTTGTTCCGCCACCGCAATTCGTGCTCTGATCAAGCAAATGATAAACGCCGAAAATGCGCAGAAGCCGCTGAGCGATAGCCAGATTTCAGAAATTCTAGGGCAGCAGGGCATTATGGTTGCCCGCCGTACCGTGGCAAAATATCGGGAGTCCATACAAATTCCTCCCGTTAATCTTCGGAAATCATTTTAATCCAAGCCAAGGAGGCATGATGAATCTCAACCTTACCGGTCACCACGTAGAAATTACTCCTGCAATGCGCGATTATGTTACTTCAAAGCTGACCCGGGTTATGCGTCATGTCGACAATGTTATTGATATCAACGTGATTCTATCCGTGGAAAAGCTTAGGCAAAAGGCTGAAGCAAATGTCCATGTACCGGGCAAGGATATTTTTGTCGAGGCCGGTGGTTCCGATATGTATGTTTCCATCGATAACTTGATGGATAAGCTTGACCGCCAGATGCTCAAGCACAAGAAAAAAAATGAAAGCCAACGTAATATCGGCGTGTTAAGGAATCAGGATGTCGAACAACCCGAACAACCTGAATAATCAACTCATGCAGGACTTTAGCATTGCCAGATAAGCGGAAGTTTTGCCCCCGATCCTATAACCCGAAGATGATCCAAGCCAGATGCCCCAATTTAACGTTGCACAGCTATTTGAAGATAAGCAGTCAAAGCTGAGCCTTACCTGGGAGGCCGGTAAAGACGGTGGCGCCCGGTATCTGGACGCGGAAGCCGTTGCCCGCTCGACACAGGGAATGATCGGTCACCTCAATTTCATCCACCCTAACTGGATACAAGTATTGAGCGAGACCGAAGCCGAGTATCTCAACACCCTCGGTGCCGAGTCCCTGGCGCAGAGTATGCAGCAGATCGCGCAAAGCGACCTCTTGTGCATTATCGTTGCCGGTGGCGGTTCAGTGCCAGACTCGATGAGCAAGCCTTGGCAGATGCCACCCGCACTCCCCTTTTCTGTTCACCCTACTCCAGCCTGGAAGTGATCTGGACGTTACGCCCCTACCTGGGGCGCGTCCTTGCGCCCTCCTGTAGCCGCCATGGCGTACTGTTGGACGTTCTGGGAATGGGCGTAATGATCACCGGTGAAAGCAGCGTCGGCAAAAGTGAATTGGCGTTGGAACTCGTGAGCCGGGGCCATGGGCTCGTTGCGGATGATGTCGTGGAACTTTATAGAATTGCGCCAGAAACGCTGGAAGGATGCTGTCCTCCGATATTACGTGATTTTCTTGAAGTGCGCGGACTGGGGATGCTGAACATTCGAACTATTTTTGGTGAGACCGCGGTACGCCGGAAAAAAAACATGAAGCTCATCGTGCATTTGCAAAAGCCCAGCAGCGCTGATTTCAACACGATGGAACGACTGCCGATCACGATGTTACCGAAAGCGTCCTGGACGTCAATATCCGCAAGGTTATCATCCCGGTTGCCGCTGGACGAAATCTGGCCGTGCTGGTAGAAGGGGCAGTGCGCAATTATGTTCTGCAACTTCGTGGTATCGACAGTGCTCAGGAATTCTTTGCACGACATCAACAGGAAATGGAAAATGGCCAGAAGAGACAAAAGCAGGAAAATGAACTTTGAATTGCAGGGCGGGAACCGTTAATTCCTCCTTCCTTGTGTTTCGAAAAATGCAGCTGATCGTCATTAGCGGCCTTTCCGGCTCCGGCAAGAGTATCGCCCTTACCGTTCTCGAGGATAATGGCGACTATTGCGTAGACAACCTTCCAGCAAACCTGCTGCCGGAGGTCACGGTATATTTGAAGGAATCCGGACACCAGCGCGTAGCAGTCAGTATCGATGCACGGAGCCGCGATACCCTGCATTTGTTGCCGCAACGGTTGGCCGATCTCAGGCGGCAGGGAATGGAAGTGCACCTGCTGTCCTTGAAACTAAAACCGATACGCTGGTAAAGCGTTTTTCGGAACCCGACGTCGCCACCCACTCAGCGATAACCGCTCGACTTTGCCGGAAAGCATAGAGTTGGAACGCGAAATGCTGCGCGAGATACACGATCTCGCAAACCGCATCGATACCAGCGATTTGAGCGCCAGTTCATTGCGTGCATGGATAAGGGATTTTGTCGGTCTTGAATCATGCATGCCTGACTCTCCTGTTCCAGTCATTCGGCTTCAAACATGGCATTCCCCTGGATTCCGACATGGTATTCGATATTCGTTGTCTTCCCAATCCACATTACGAGGCGCTTCTGCGGCCCCTTACCGGAAAAGATGGCGCGGTATTGAATACCTGGATGCCACAGAGCCAGCGTCAATAAAATGTTTGAGGACATCAAGCGATTCGTGGAAGACTGGCTACCGTGCTTCATCCGCGACAATCGCAATTACCTGACTGTGAGTATCGGTTGCACCGGCGGACGTCATCGCTCGGTTTAATTTCGCTGGAGCGCTTGTCACGGTATTTTTGCGGAAACAACCAGGTTTTGGTACGGCACGGGAGTTTGATGTGTAGGGCCGCTGAAGGGAAAGCGCAAGCGCATTCCGGTACGAGGGAGGCGTCTGCTTCTTCAATTCCATACGAAAATATACTGAAGCTTGCGCGCAGCGGCGCGGCTGAATGCCCTCGCTGGTTATGAGCTATCGAAGTGTCTCTGCCGCGCATTCCCCGGAAGAGATTAGCATCAGGCCGGTTGTCGCTACCCGATAAATTCCGGCCTCGGTCACAATAAAATCCATCGGAATATCGTGTGGCTGCGGATAAGTTGTGCATCCGCAAAATTTCGAACGCTACGCCGATGCCAAGGGCCGCGGCATGATTGTGGTCAAGGTACGATCGAAATAACCGCCGCCATATCCCAGCCTGAAGCCCAGCTGGTCGAAGCCTATCATTGGGATTCCAGCGCCCCAACCGTTACCAGGCCGGTATTATCCGGCACCGGAATGCCATAGGTCCCCCGTTTCATCGGCGCACCCGGCCACCATTTGCGAAAACGCAGTGGTTCCTGTTTGTTCACTACTTCGGGCAGTGCAAGCGTCGCGCCGCGTTCCCGGATAAAATCCATTAGTGGGCGCGGATCATCTCGCCTCGATGAGGCCAGCAAAACCCTACAGCGTTTTGTTGCAAGGAGGGAAACCCCTGTTCCAGCAGGGCTGTGATAGCTGTACTCCAGTGGCAGTGCTCCTCTTCCGTAATGCTTTCCCTGCGTACCATCAGCTCGGCACGCTGCTGCTTTCTCCACGCTTGCCAGTTATCCATGCTATCTGAAGCGCTATCTGCGAAGCTGACATCTGGTTTCCTTTCATCACACCTGCTTTTGGATCGGGTGCGTGATGATCACCGGCAATCATATTGTATGAGCAGTTTTCTGACTGGCGAAGGAATGGCTGCCTTTAGCGCATTCATCAAACGTTATCCAGTTTTCGTTCCCGTCCGGCGTTACGGCTGAGGGGTATGAAAACCACTTGCAGTGGCTGTGGATGAATCCGCAGCCTGAAGTGAGTAAAGGTATGATCGAACGGCTGCATCTGCGCCAATGGCTCTATTTTCATGTCAAAACGCCGCATGCAGTGTTCGCCTGCGCTTTCGCCCAACGGCATTTCCGGCAAACACCATAAATTGCCCCAGATTCCCACGGCCGGACGTTTCTCCAGAAAAATTAGCCCCTGCTTCATCAGCAACAGAAGCGCGGTCTCTCGCTCCGGTAGCGGCTTTCTCGGCCTTGGAGCAGGTAGTTTATCTGTCCGGCTGTTACGGAAGGCGATACAATCCCGTGCCAAGGGGCAAGATGAACGTTTGGGCTTGCCGCGAGCGCAAATTGTGGCGCCAAGATCCATCAGCGCTGGTATCGCTGATCCCGTTTTTGGCGTTGCTCTCGCCTTGATCCGGCAGCAATTCTTCAGCTTTTCGCCACAGTAGAATCTCGTTCTTTTTCTCTCCGGTATAGCCATCGATTCCGAAGTAGCGGGCGAAAATACGCTTGACGTTGCCATCGAGTATCG
>CAVUXR010000032.1:0-70274 GCA_963745455.1 uncultured beta proteobacterium | reverse complement strand
CTTTGCTGCTGCGCGGCGGGCGGATGATCCACGACGACCTCGCCGAGCCCGCCGCCGCCGCCATCCCACGCCGTCTGCGCACGGCCGAACTCGAGGAGCAGCATGCAGGTTGAGTGCTACGGACAGTCCGCGTTCCGGCTCACGCTCTTCGCCTTCACGCTCGGCGGCCGGCGCGTGGCGCATCTCGGCGACCTCGGCCAGCGCGCGCTGCGCGACGAGCAGGCGCAGGCGCTGGGTGCGGTCGACCTCCTGTTCGTCCCCGTCGGGGGCGGCCCGACCATCGGTGCCGAGCAGGCGGCCGAGGTTGCCGCCCTGCTCCGCGCCCACATCGTCGTGCCGGCGGCGCCGTGAGCCGCGCGCGGTCCGTCGGCAACCCGCCCCCTCAGGTCTCCGATTGAGAACCGCGCGTCTCGGGCACCGCCGCCTCAATCCGTTCACCGATCGGGAGCAACTCCATGCTGAAGGGCAGCTGGAAGCTGGCCATGGTCGCCTGTTTGATCGCGGGCCTCGTCGGGACGTCGACGGCTCAGGCGAGCGACGCGGGGCTGCGCAAGGTGGTCAAGCGTCAGGAGAAGCGCATCGCGCCGATGGCGAAGAAGTTCGGCGCCGCGGACAAGGCGCTGGCACAGGCGCCGGACACGAGCGCGGCCTCCGCGGCCGCGGCCGCGCTGCGCAAGGGCCTGCGCGGCTTCAAGAAGGCGGTCGTGCCGATCAAGACGCAGACGCCGACAGCGGGGCTGGCCAAGAAGCAGCTGCTGAAGGCGCTGCGCGAGTTCGACCTCGGGCTCGTTCAGTACCAGACGCTCCTGGAAAAGGTCAACGCGGGCGCCAGCAGGGTGCAATCTGCGTGTTATCTCTCCCCTGCCATGCCAACAACACGATCCTGGCGCGCCGCGCCAGCCGTACACTCGAGGTGTTCGAGCGCGACAGCCTGGTCAACGTCTTCTCTTCTCCCGCCGTCAGCACAATCTCCGGCGCAGTCCGCATCAGCGTCCTCCTGTCGCACGTTTCTATACCTTTGGCAGGAGATATGAATATTAGTTCTGTTAATTACGGCGCACTACACTAGATACATCGCATGTTCATGCTTTGTAGGTGTAATCGAATTACTTCCATGGTGAATAAGATCAGGAATCGCTTGATCTGTTTAGGAACGATCGTTTCATGCCCGAGCGGATGATGCATAAAATAATCAGCGTATTTGAATGCCTTCTCAAGTTGCTGTCCGTGATCCTCAGATTCCTTACGATCACGTGTAATGACCTCTTCTGTTTCCGTATCAGTTAGTCCTTCATCTTTGAGGCGAGATATACGGTGGTCGTGCGTGCTCATTACACCAACCAGAAGAACAGCCGGCGGTACACAAGGCGTAGCAACCTTACTTCTTCAGGATGCTTTATTTGATCAATTAAGAATGCAACCGGATTTAGCGTTGCAGAATACTCTTTACTCTGGCTGATAAGTAAGACGAACACGTCCGATCTGATTAATTGCACATTTCGCCAGTATGTCGTAACCATAATCTCCGAAGATTGTTTCCTCCTATTTGGTACTTAATGTATTTAACTTTTACATGCTGCTCTTCAGGTGGGATGATTGCTTTGTTTTTTTCAATCTGATCTCCAATGAACTCACTCAATTTAATGCGAGAGATTCTGTACCCCATCTGTTTCAGTTGATTTTCGCATTCAGTAATTATCCGTGGGAGCCCACAACCAACAGCGCCCATAAAAACCGATTACTAATTCCTTCTAGTGCGTTCTACTAGTATTTTCACTGCCGAGTCCTGATCGTCATCTTCTTTCTGTTTTTCTGAGTCAGTTCGTATTGCCTTTACATTGGTTTGGCTATTCATTCAACTTCCCCGTTTATTCCAGCTAATCTACGTGGTGACAAGGTTTAAGCTCGATTGAATCGCGCTCTGAAGCACTACCGATTTTTCCCTGCTTGTAAATGGTTCGGCGCGCCCTGTATGAGCGGCAGCCGAATTTCCCTGTCCTCGTCCGTACCAAGTTCATTGATGGCAATATCGCGTAGGAAGTCGGAATGCAATGCTATAAGCGAGAGGCGGCCTTCTTATTCTCGGTGCCCCACAAGAGGGTAAATATCCTGCCTGGATGAAGGTGCAAATATGTGTGGCTTGTATTTTAAGCTGTATTGCTGAGCAATCAACTGTACTTAGGTACACCCATCATGGGTAGGAATATTTCCATTGGCTGGCTTTACTTCCATAATGATCTCTTTTCTTGGAAAGTGCTGTTTATAGCAGGTTGATTGCAATGGACGGGAATGAGCTGAATGTAAAACAAAAACCCGCTAATCATTAAGATTGAAGCGGGTTTAGTGGACTTCTTTGGAATGTTATATGGTGGATATGAGGAGGATCGAACTCCCGACCTTCGCATTGCGAACGCGACGCTCTCCCAGCTGAGCTACGTCCCCATTAATGGTATTTTATAACAAAAGCAGCGAGCAAATAGAGACGTTATATCCAGGAAGCGGTAACAAGCAGTTATTGCCGGTTTGGATTGATTCCGGGTCAGGCCCGGAATGACGAACTTCGTGGTATTTGTTTACCTGATCAATACCTCACACCCAATCCTTGCCAATCAAAAAATCCGTATAAAGTTTCTCTTCAGCGCTGCCCGGCTCTGGCTTCCAGTCGTAGCGCCATTTCACGATTGGCGGCAGCGACATGAGAATGGATTCCGTGCGCCCGCCGGATTGTAGCCAACAATGTCCCACGGTCCCACACCAGGTTGAACTCCACATAGCGGCCGCGGCGGTATGCCTGAAAATCGCGTTCGCGTTCGCCGTAAGGCGCGTTCAGGTGCGCCTCAAGAAGGGGAACATAAGCGGACAGGAAATGGTCCCCGACACTCTTGGTGAGGCCGAAACAGGTGTCGAAGTCAGGCTTGTTTAAATCATCGAAGAAAATTCCGCCGATACCGCGCGGCTCCTTGCGGTGCTTCAGGTAAAAATACTCGTCGCACCATTTCTTGAATTTCGGGATGATAGTCGTTGCCGAACGGTTGCAGCGCGTCTTTACAGGTCTGGTGGAAGTGTATGGCGTCTTCTTCAAAACCATAGTATGGGGTCAAGTCCATGCCGCCGCCAAACCACCAGACCGGCTCGGCGCCTTCCTTGCGCGCTTCCAGATAGCGCACGTTCAGATGCACCGTAGGGGCATAAGGATTGCGTGGATGCAGCACGAGCGATACGCCCATGGCCTCGAACGAGCGCCCCGATAATTCGGGCCGGGCGGCGGTGGCGGAGGCAGGCAGCCCACCGCCGAACACGTGCGAATAATTCGACCCCGCCGCGCTCAAGCACATTTCCCTCTTCCAGCACGCAGCTTAATCCACCGCCGCCCTCGGGTCGCTCCCAAAGATCGCGGCGAAAAAATTTGCCGTCCACATCTTCCAGGCAATCGACAATGCGCTGCTGGAGTCCCGTGAGATATTCTTTGACGCGTTGTGCTGAATTCATGGCGCTCCCGATCGTACACCAAAGTGCTTAGCCGCTATTTCCGGTGGTTGATAGCCCGGTGCCCGATATCGTGCCGCATCTGGCAGCCGTCGAAGTGAATTTGCTCGGCAATATCGTAGGCGCGGCGCTGGGCTATTTTCACGCTATCCCCCAAAGCGGTCACACACAGCACCCGCCCGCCTGCCGTAATGATTTCATTGCCATCCTCGCCGCCCATGGCCGTGCCCGCGTGAAATACCTGATAGTCCTTTTCCTTTGCCGGCATGGATGGGAGCTCTGCCAGACCGTGGATTACGTCGCCCTTCCTTGGTGATTCAGGGTAACCATGGGCCGCCATGACCGCTCCCAAAGCGGTGCGCCGATCCACTCGGCCTCCACCTTATCCAAAGTTCCGTTCAATGCATGCTCCAATAACGAAACCAGGCTGCTTTTCAGGCGCATCATGATGACCTCGGTTTCCGGGTCGCCGAGGCGGCAATTGAACTCCAGCACTTTGACGCAGCCGTCCGGCGTAATCATCAGTCCGGCATAGAGAAAACCGGTGTAGCTTTCGCCTTCCTGCTCAATGCCGTTGATTGCCGGGTTGATGACTTCGCGCATGATCCTGGCGTGCAGAGTGGGCGTAATCATAGGCGCTGGGGAATATGCGCCCATTCCACCTGTATTAGGCCCGGTATCGCCCGCTTTCAGCCGCTTGTGGTCCTGGCTCGTAGCAAGCGGCAAGACGTGCCGGCCATCGGCCATGACAATAAAACTGACTTCCTCGCCTTCCAGAAATTCCTCGATGATCACGCGGTCACCTGCATCGCCAAGCTGATGTGCAACCAGCATTGCATCCACGGCAGCGTGCGCTTCTTCCAGTGTCGCTGCAACCACTACGCCCTTTCCAGCGGCAAGGCCATCCGCCTTGATGACGATGGGCGCGCCTTTCTCGTCGAGATAGCGATGCGCTTCCTCGGCGGAAGTGAAACTGGCATACGCGGCCGTGGGAATGCCGTGGCGCTGCATGAATGCCTTGGAAAAATCCTTGGAGGTTTCCAGTTGGGCCGCCTGTTTCGTCGGACCAAAAATTTTCAGGCCATCGGCGCGAAATGCGTCCACGATGCCGTCCGCCAGCGGCGCTTCCGGCCCGACGAGCGGTAAATGCAACACCCTCCTTTTTGGCAAATTCCAGCAACTCGGGAATAGCCGTGATCGGAACGTTTTCCAGGCCATCTTCCATTGCCGTGCCGGCGTTTCCGGGGGCAACAAAGATCCGCATAGGGCGAGTGATGGACGATGACTGCAGCAGTTTCCACGCCAGGGCGTGTTCTCTGCCACCTCCACCGACTACAAGCAATTTCATCAAGATGCGTATTACCGCAGAGTTAAAAGAAATCGGACTTAACCGGACGCTAGAGCATAGCCTCAGGTATACGCCAGATACGGCTGAGCTGGCAGCATCATCTGTTGAATTCCTAGTGCCTGAAATGCCGCACGCCTGTAAAAACCATCGCCACTCCCTGTTCATCCGCTGCCGCGATAACTTCCTCGTCGCGTACGCTTCCTCCCGGCTGGATGACTGCCGTGGCCCCTGCCTGAACGACTACGTCCAAGCCCATCGCGAAATGGAAAAAAGGCATCCGATGCAACTGCCGAACCGGCGAGGTCGAGCCCGGCATTCTGAGCTTTGATTGAAGCTATGCGGGCACTATCCACGCGGCTCATCTGCCCGGCGCCGACCCCCAGCGTCTGGCCATTGGCGCAAAACACGATTGCGTTGGATTTGACGAATTTGGCCACCCGCCAGGCAAACAGCAGATCATTCAATTGCTGCGGCGCAGGCTTTAACTTTAGTCACCACTTTTAATCTGAGAGGCAGTGATGTTGAAATCGTCAGGCGTTTGTACCAGCAGCCCGCCGCCCACGCGCTTGAAGTCGTAAGTATTGCTGCCCGTCCCCAATTGCGAGCGGCACGGTTAAAACGCGCATGTTGGCTTTGCGGGCAAGTATCTGTTGCGCTTCCTCGGTAAATTGCGGTGCGATGATTACCTCGACAAATTGCTTGATCACCGCTTCCGCCGCGGTTTCGTCCAGCGTCGCGGTTGAAAGCAATGATGCCGCCAAAGGCGGACGTCGGGTCGGTGGCAAAGGCCAGCTTGTAGGCATCAAACGGTGTATCGGCCACGGCCACGCCGCAGGGATTGGCATGCTTGATAATGACGCAGGCAGGCGTATCGAATGTTTTGACACATTCCCACGCCGCATCCGCATCGGCGATATTGTTGTAAGACAGCTCCTTGCCCTGCAATTGGGTGTAACTGGCAAGACTGCCTGGAACAGGTACAGGATCGCGGTAAAAGGCCGCATGCTGATGGGGGTTCTCGCCGTAGCGCAAATGCTGAGCAGAGATTGAAACTGAGATTGAGGTGGCTGGGAAAGGCCGGCGCTCCCCAGCTTCACCATCCATCGAGGTCAGATAATTGCTGATAGCGCCATCATAAGCAGCAGTATGCGAAAAGGCCTTGCATGCGAGCTGGAAGCGCAGCTCCTGCGTGACCGCACCGCCGCCTGCTCTCATTTCTTCCAATAGCAGGCGGTAATCAGCCGGATCGGTCACGACCGCCACGCTCCTATAATTCTTCGCCGCAGCGCGCACCATGGCCGGGCCGCCGATATCGATATTTTCGATCGCCTCTTCCAGGCTGCAATCCAGGCGGCGCTACGGTCCGGCTAAAAGGATAAAGATTCACCACCACCAGCTCGATCGCCGGAATTGCGGCCTTTTCCATGGCCGCCATGTGCTCGGATGAATCCCTGCCGCGCGAGAATCCCGGCATGTATTTTGGGATGCAGGGTTTTCACCCGCCCGTCGAGCATTTCAGGAAAGCCGGTGTAATCACCACTTCGGTCACGGCCAGGCCCGGCATCCTTCAGCAATTTGGCGGTTCCGCCCGTGGATAGGATGGCCACCCCCGAGCTGCTCAGCTCACGCGCGAATTCAACAATGCCGGTCTTGTCGGAAACGCTGATGAGAGCTTGCTTAATGTTCATGGGTGATTTTCAGATTGGAATTGCTGAAGATTGGCTGTGCGGGCTTGGGCTGCCGCTTTTTGATTCGGTACTCTATTTGATCTGGTACTGCTTCATTTTATTGCGGAGCGTGTTACGGTTGATACCGAGCAATTCGGCGGCGCGCGTCTGGTTGCCGCCGGCCTGCTCAACGACCATCTCGATCAGCGGCTTCTCCACGCTGCGTATCACCATTTCGTAAATGGCGTGAGGCTTTTCACCGTCCAGATCATTGAAATACTCTTCCACGGCATTGCGCACGCAACGGGCGATTTCATTTTCATTGATGATGCTCATGCGACCAACTCCTCAGGCTCGTCGTAAGTCAATCGCCGCCCGTAGCCGGCAAGTTCACTAAAAAATTCATTCACTGCCGACAACTGCTGATCAGTGGTTTGTAGCTGGTTCATTGCATGCCGGAATGTGGCCGAGCCCGCCAGGCCTTTGGTGTACCAGGAGATGTGCTTGCGGGCAATACGTACACCGGAATATTCACCATAGAAATCATAAAGCTCATGGAGATGCTTGGTGAGCACGCGGTGGATCTCGGCGACTTCAGGCAAGGGGAGATGATCGCCGGTCGCCAGATAATGGTTGATCTCGCGAAATATCCATGGCCGCCCCTGAGCAGCCCGGCCGATCATGACGGCATCCGCCCCGGTATGCTCGAGTACCTGCTTGGCTTTTTCAGGCGTGGTGATATCGCCATTGGCGATAACCGGGATTTTCACCGCGGCCTTTACCGCGGCGATTGTGTCATATTCCGCATGGCCGGTGTAGGCGCAGGCACGGGTACGCCCGTGAATAGCCAGCGCCTGCACCCCGGCACGCTCGGCAATCCGCGCGACGGAGACTGCGTTTTTATGCTGGGTATCCCAGCCGGTGCGAATCTTGAGCGTAACCGGAACGCTGACTGCACCCACCACGGCATCAAGTATCCTGCCGACAAGCGGTTCATCCGTCAGCAACGCTGAGCCCGCCATGACGTTGCAGATTTTTTTGGCCGGGCAGCCCATGTTGATATCGATGATCTGTGCCCCTTGGGCTACATTATAGCGAGCCGCTTCGGCCATCATCGCCGGGTCGGCACCGGCAATTTGCACGGAGATGGGATCTACTTCGCCTTCATGATTGGCGCGACGCCGTGTCTTTTCGGAACCCCACAACAGGGAGTTGCTCGATACCATTTCGGAAACGGCCATGCCGGCGCCCATGCTCTTGCATAACTGCCGGAAAGGACGATCGGTCACTCCGGCCATGGGCGCAACGATAAGATTATTTTTGAGGATATGTGAACCGATTTGCATGATGGTATTTAGCAGGACCGCCGGGGCGGCAACCCAGGCGGCCAGGACAAAAGAGGACAAAAAGGCACAATCTTAACAGGAAACGGGGCTTGCTACCGAACCGGGCAATATGCTCTACGGCTCGCTTTAAAACTTCTGAATGTTTTTTCAGCATATTCAGAATCGACTGCCCAAATCAACCCCTCGCTCCGAACATCATGCGCCGGGCTACGAAGCGCTTGGCTTGGGGCAGGCAATCGAGCGCGCTCAGCCCCAGGCCGCGCATCGCGCCCAGTACAAGGTTATCATTGGAAAACAATCTTACCAAAGAGTCGGTAAACACACGCCCTACGCCGCTGTCCATCCTCCGTTTGTCACGATATCTGGCCAGCATTGCGGGAGTACCTATATCAAGAGGGGATGCAACGATCTCTTCGGCCAGCTCCCATGCATCGCGCAACCCCAGATTGAAGCCTTGTCCCGCAACCGGATGCAAGGTTTGCGCCGCATTGCCAACCAATACCACGCGGCAAGCCGTGACAGGTGTCAACGTATTTGAGCGCGAGAGGAAAACCGGAGCGTTGACCCGCCTCAATGAAATTGCCGACGCGATCACCGAAGTGATGATGCAGCCGGACCAGAAAGGCAGCGTCATCCAGCGCGAGAATTTCCTGCGCCGCTGAAGGAGAAACCGTCCATACCAGGGCAAAATGCTCCCCGAACGGCAACAAGGCCACCGGACCATCCGGCGTGAATCGCTCATAGGCCACGCGTCCCATGCTGATAGTGCCGGTGCCGGCTTTAGCGGGCTGAGTCGAGCGGCTGCCGAGGTGTCCGTAAATTGTTTAGCCTCCCCTCCCGCTTCCTTAGGGCGGATTTCGCCAATGAATCGCTGGAGAAGTCGGAATTGTGCTCTGTTTTGACATGCGCAACGACTGCCCATTGCTGATAGTCTTGCACATGCTGGGTCACCCCTTCAATTTGCCCGGTAAGGCGGCCGCCATCCGCCACGGCGAGCAACCTGGCGGTCTTTATTTTCGTTATCCCTTCGTGCTGAATTCAATCTGCCCGAACCCGGTGCTGGTCTCTACCTTGGTTACTTGTGCGCCGGTGAGATAATCGATACCGGCGTCACCGGGCTTTCCATCAGTCTTTTCATTGATCTTCCCGTCTTCCGGTCTTCTCGTCGGCCTTTGCCAATGCGTCATGCATGGCGCGGAACAGGTCATGGTGATTCAGGACATAACCCAAAGCAGGCACGCCAGCTTCAGCGGCGGTTAATATGGTTCGGCCCAATCCGCCGCGATTGGATATGTGGATCGTTGTGATGGGAGTGGCCTCGGGTAATCGCCTCCCATACGCCCAGGCGCTGCAGAATCAGGCGGCTGCCATGAGACAACGCTAATGGACGGGGATCTTCCGTTTTCGTAGGCAGCCCTCGCGCTTCCAGCAGCAGCACGGTTGTGCCGCTGCCGCGCAATGCCAGCGCCAACGCCATTCCTACCGGGCCGCCGCCGATAATAATAAGGTCGTAGTCGTAATGTTGGGTAGTCATCGTGCTTCTATATGCCTCAGTGGCCGCCTGCTTCGGTATTTCCAGAACAATTTATATTTCAACTCATATTCCAACTGATATTCCCGCTCATATTTCCGTTCATATTTCTTTGGGCTCTTTTTTGTCCCCAGGATGCTGCTCATCGTTTTTTTGGTGGCGTTCACGTCCTCCGCCCTTGCGGTTCGTTCTTCGATAATTTCCGCATCCTCGATGACGAGATATTCTCCCTCGGGCGCCTCCGCGGATTGGCGCATTTTACGGCGCAGCCACCACAACCGGAACCCGAGGGCGGCAGCCGCAACCACGAATAATGCAAGAAATGCGGTAAAAAAGAAAATGCCCAAAACGGCCATGATGATAAATGCCGGGATCAGGAGCAGATAAGCGAGCCAGCGGCTCGCCGGGCTGGGGCGGAAAACATGCACCGTTTCTTCCGCCGAGCCGGTTTTCTCATCCCGCGCAATGCGCTTTATAATGATTTTGTTGTTATCGTCCACTTGCGGTAATTTTCCGATCCTGCATCAATTCTTCAATCTCCGCCACGGCCTTGGGAGCTGCCGATGTCAACACTTCGCATCCGTTCTCTGTCACCGCCACATCATCCTCGATGCGTATGCCGATATTCCAGAAATGTTGGGGCACATTGTCCGCCGGGCGGACATAGCATCCCGGTTCCACAGTCAGGGTCATTCCCGGCTGCAGTGGACGCCATTCGCCATTGATCTTGTATTCGCCCGCATCATGCACATCCAGCCCCAGCCAGTGGCCAGTACGATGCATATAAAAACGTTTGTAGTCTTCCGACTGAAGGACCTGGTCGACACTGCCCTGGCATAGGCCGAAATCAATGAATCCCTGTGCGAGTACCCGTAGCGCCGCGTCATGCGGCGCATTCCAGGTATTGCCTGGCCGTACGGCGGCAATGGCCTCCGCCTGTGCGGCGAGCACCAATTGATACAAATCCTTTTGCGCCGGGCTGAATTTCCCATCTATCGGAAATGTACGGGTGATATCAGAAGCATAGCCGTCCAATTCACAGCCCGCATCGATTAATAGCAAATCGCCATCTTTCAGTCTGGCATTGTTTTCGACGTAATGCAGCACGCATGCATTGACGCCGCCCGCTACGATGGAGGTATAGGCGGGCGCTTGCGCGCCACCGGCCCGAAAATCATGAAGCAACCCTGCTTCCACTTCATACTCGAACATGTCCGGCTTTGTTTCGCGCATCGCGCGGCGATGCGCATCTGCGGAAATTCCCGCCGCCTGGCGCATGATTTGTAGCTCTTCCGTGCTTTTGACCAAGCGCATTTCATCCAGCAGAAGCCGGATATCATGAATTTCGCCGGGAGCAGTAATACCGCTGCGCGACCGCTGCCTTACATGGTTGATCCAGCCCATAAGCCGTGTGTCCCATTCCGTATCGTGCCCCAAGGCGCAGAACACAGCAGGCTGGTCTGCCAGCAACTTGGGGAGCATTTCGTCCAGCTTGAAAATGGAATATGCCTCATCGAAGCCGAATGCTTCTCGCGCTGCGTCTGGCCCGTAACGAAACCCATTCCAGATTTCCTGCTCCAGGTCCTTATCGCGGCAGAACAGGATGTGCTTTGATGCGCCCTCAGTGGTTCCCGTCACGATTACCAATACCGCCTCGGGCTCGGTAAAGCCGGTCAGGTAATAAAAATAGCTGTCGAAACGATAAGGATAATGTGAGTCGCGGTTCCGCACACGCTCCGGGGCGGTAGGGATAATGGCAACACCTTTTTGCATGCGAGAAGCCAGATGGCGGCGCCGTTCGCTGAAAGATTTGATCGGAATCATGGAGGGATTTTTACAGTATTTGCGGGATAAGGCAAAAGGAAGGTGTAAACCACTCAGTCTTGATGGGTTGCGCTTCGCTCCACCCATCCTACGGATGAGTTATATAGGGGCAGCAGGGATAGCAGTTTCAAGGCGAAGATCGAGCTGACGCAGGCGTTCCGGCGTGCCGACGTCCACCCATACTCCCCGATAATGTTCGCCAGCGATTCTTCCCGCTGTCATCGCCTGGCGTAACAGGGGTGCGAGCTTTGCCGTAGACCCTGGCACGACGTCAGCGAAAAGTCTTGGCAGGTAAATTCCGATGCCGCTGAACGTCAGACTGTTTTTTCCTGAAAGCGATACTCTGCCGCGGTCGAGCACAAAGTCCCCCGTCAGGTGATGCGCGGGATTATCCACCAGCACCAGATAAGCCCAATCCCCATCGGGATGAGCTTGCATGTCATATAGCACCGGCGCCAGGCTGGAAAAATCCATTTCGCAGTAAATGTCCGCATTAATCGTTAGGAACGGCTGCTCTCCCCGGCGGTTCGACTCTCCTTCCAGAAGGGGTAGTGCCTGGGCAATCCCTCCGGCCGTTTCAAGGGCAACCGGCTCATGCGAATAACGGATATTGAGGCCGTAACGCTTGCCATCTCCCAGCTCAGCCTCGATCATATGCCCCATATGCGCGTGATTAATTACAACATCATTAAAACCGGCGCGCTTGAGGTTCTCCAGGTGGTGTTCGATCAGCGCCTTGCCCCCGCGCGCAGCAATGGCTTCGGCATGGTATCGGTCAGCGGGCGCATGCGCTCGCCGCGGCCAGCCGCCAGGATCATGGCCTTGAATGGCAGACATCTCAGAAGGTGTAGCCAACTTTTGTTTCCGGTGGCTTGTTACCTTCCCACTCGTCCAGTAGCGTAAGCAAGGGGCGAAGTTCGCGGTAACGTTCGCAAGCCTTTCTTAAGTACTTTCCACCAATGGCAAGTCACCAAGGTAACTGCTTTTGCCGTCGCGATAATTCAGGCGCGCAAATATTCCCAGAACCTTGATATGGCGCTGCACACCCATCCATTCGAAGTCGCGGTAGAAATCGCCGAACCCATGCGCGACCGGCAATCCGAGTTTTCTTGCTTGTTCCCAATAACGGATCAACCAATCCAGTATGCGTTCCTCGTCCCAGCGAATGTAGGCGTCCTTGAATAGCGATACCAGATCATAGGTTATAGGACCGTAAACGGCATCCTGAAAGTCGAGAATTCCTGGATTGGGATCGGTAACCATCAGGTTACGCGAATGGTAGTCCCGATGCACGAATACCTTCGGCTGGGCAAGGTTGTTATCCACGATCTTTCTGAAAATTCTCTCCAGCTCCCCCTTCTGTTGTGCGTCCGGCACAATCTGCAAATGTCTGCCAAGATACCAGTCGGGGAACAGGTTCAATTCCTTCAGAAGCAGGGCTTCGTCATATTCAGGCAGGACACCCGGCTCGCTCGCAAGCTGGATTTTAAGCAACGCCGCGATCGCGTCGCGATAGAGAAGGTCTGCCTTATTGCCGGCGTTATGGAGATCTTCGTTCAAGGCCTCATTCAACGCCTGGAGATAGGTCGTGTTCCCGAGATCGGAAAGCAACAGGAAGCCCTCCGCCAGGTCCTGAGCCAGCACGGCTGGCACGTGCGTGCCTGCTTGAGCAAATAGACCCGCGACGTGCAAAAAGGGTCCACAATCTTCCTGCTGAGGTGGCGCGTCCATTGCAATCAAGCTTCGATCGCCGATGGTAATCCGGAAATAGCGGCGGAAGCTTGCGTCGGCTGAAGCGGGCGATATCGCGAAATGTTGATCGAGAAACTGGGAAGAAAACTGGGTCAACTGTGGTAACTGTGTCTGGAGCCAGTTTTCCAGAAGCTGCAAACGTTGCATAAAAACGCCGATTGCCTAATTGTTAGAAGTATGAGATTTTATCATGCGTACATCGCGCTCTTTCGGAGGAATGTCCTAATGAATTCATGGAGGAATTATGCTCAATCAAAAAATATTGGATGAAGTCGTAACCAAGGTCAACGAACTGCTGGCTCAGAGTCCGGTAAAAGATGTTGAAAAGAATCTGAAAGTCATGCTGGCAGGCATATTCACCCGGATGGATTTAGTGACACGCGAGGAATTCGAGGTGCAGCAGGAGGTGCTGAAGCGCACACGCGAAAAATTGACCGAGCTGGAAACAAAAGTAGCCAGGCTGGAGTCTGCTGAAACGGGAGACCAGATTGACGTTCCGCCGGAAACTTTGGACGATCTTTCGGAGACGGAATAACCAACTGGCCGCAGTTTGAGTCAACAAAACATTCAGCATGCCGTAAATGATAACGGGGAAACTAGTCAATATTCTTATTGCGATACTCTTATCGCGTTTGCAAACCGTTTAGCATTGCTTCCGCGGTCTTCCGTCCGGAATTTTTTGCATGCCCCTAGCGATTCTTTATAGCCGCGCGATCTCGGGCATGGAATCTCCGCTGGTCACAGTGGAAGTTCATATTGCCAATGGGCTGCCCAGCTTTACCATCGTCGGCCTGCCTGAAGCCGAAGTAAAAGAAAGCAAGGATCGGGTGCGCGCGGCGCTTCAAAATGCGCAATTCGAGTTTCCCGCCCGGCGCATCACCGTCAACCTTGCTCCCGCGGACCTGCCAAAGGAAAGCGGACGTTTCGACCTGCCTATCGCCCTGGGCATTCTTGCAGCGACCGGCCAGATCCCTTCGGATAAGCTCGACCAGTACGAATGGGCTGGCGAGCTTGCTTTGACTGGGGAATTGCGCGCCATACGCGGAGCGCTGGCGATGACTTATGGCGCATCGCGTTCCGGGCGTTGTTTCGTACTGCCGCATCAAAACGCCGGTGAAGCCGCGCTGGTCAGGCAGGCGACCGTTTATCCCGCGACCTCGCTGCTCCAGATTTGCGCGCATCTTGCAGGGCGCGAGCCATTGCAGCGTTACGATGCGTCGGGTGTATCGAACGCGGGAACGGGCACGAGCTCTGACACAAACTCAGAGGTGTTTCCCTACGCTGGGATGGAGGAAGTAAAAGGCCAGGCGCATGCAAAGCGGGCGCTGGAGATCGCAGCCGCCGGCGGCCATAGCGTATTGATGGTGGGTCCGCCCGGCACGGGGAAATCGATGTTGGCAGCGCGCCTGCCCGGTATTCTGCCATCCATGGCTGAAGAAGAGGCGCTCGAATCGGCCGCCATGCAATCCCTGAGCAGCGGCGGCTTCAATTTCGCCAACTGGAAACGCCGTCCCTATCGTTCGCCCCATCACACCGCCTCGGGCGTTGCGCTGGTCGGTGGCGGCAGCAACCCACGCCCCGGCGAGATTTCGCTTGCGATGAATGGCGTGCTGTTCCTCGACGAATTGCCAGAGTTCGATCGCAAGGTGCTTGAAGTATTGCGTGAACCGCTGGAATCGGGACGAATCACGATATCCCGTGCCGCACGCCAGGCGGATTTTCCCGCCCGGTTTCAGTTGATTGCCGCCATGAATCCCTGCCCTTGCGGTTACCTCGGGCACTACAATGGTAGATGCCGCTGTACTCCAGACCAGGTAGCCCGCTATCGCGGCAAAATATCAGGGCCCCTGCTTGATCGCATCGACATGCAGATCGAGGTCCCCGCCGTATCCGAGCGAGAGTTAACGGGACAAGCCAGTGGTGAATCGAGCGATACAATCAGGCAGCGCGTTGAGACCGCCTATCAACGGCAACTGGAACGGCAGGGCAAGGCCAACGCCAGGCTGACGGTCAAGGAGATCGATGAACACTGCATAACGGACAGCTCGGCGGAAAGCCTGCTCAAGCAAGCCATCAGCCGGCTCCATTTTTCCGCAAGAGCCTACCACCGCATTTTGAAAGTGGCGCGAACCATTGCCGACCTAGTGGCCAGCGATATCATAACCAGTACTCATATTGCGGAAGCAGTGCAATATCGCAAGATGGATAGGAACTAACTCCTGCCTTACAGCGTCGGCGCGATGGCGCAGGATCTAACCGCAGGATCATCTGGACAGTTACCGAAAAATCATTCGAAGGCGCGCGATACGGTATAGATCGCCAGCCCAACCAGCCCGCCAATCAAGGTGCCGTTGATGCGGATATACTGGAGATCTTCTCCCACTTGTTGTTCGATCCTGCGCGTGATGGTCTCCGTGTCCCAATCCCGGACGGTGTCTGCTATCAATAAACCTACATCGCGCTGATGGGCTTGCACGACTTCAACCGCGACGTTGTGTATCCATTCGTTGAGGCGCCAGCGGAGCTGTCCGTTGCGCAGTAATGCATGAGCGGCTGCTTGCGTTGCTTCCCGCAGCCATGCCTTAATGTGCGAGTCAGTGCTGCGTATGTCCTCATGCATACTGGCGAGAATATCGCGCCATACTCCGGCTACATAGTCACGCAGCGCGGGATGATCCAGCAGTTTGCGCGTATGTAGCGCAATCTGCTCCCGATACTCGGGCGAAGTTGCCAAATCCCGGGCCAGCTTCCCGGCAACCTCATCCAGCCTCAGACGCAGCGGGTGCGCAGGGTCGCGCGCAATCTCCGCAACGATGTCATGCAGCACGGCCACGACACTATCAGCCACCTTGTCGTCCATGGAAAGCCGCTGCCAGAACCAGGCCGTATTGTCGCGTACGCGTTCGCGGATGCGCAGTTCATTGGCGCTGATATACTCATCGGCTGTCCGCAGCAACTTATCCAGCAATACCTGGTGCCGCTTCTCTGCGGTAAGCATCGTTATCAACTCTCCCAGCAAAGGGCCGAGATTAATAGCGTGCGCCCGTTTCGATACGCTGTCGGAAACGAAGTGCTGCACTTGGTGGCCGTCGACGGAGCCCAGCAGTTGCGGAATGCAGGGAAATCACACGGTCGGCAAATACCTGCGGTGTGCTCCGGCTCCGATAGCCATTGGGCCAGCTTGCCGGACAGATCCACACCTGTGAGTTTGGCCGAAACCACCTCGGGAGAAGCAAAGTTTTGCTCGACGAAGCGTCCCAGCGATTGGCCGATACGTTCCTTGTTGCGGGGGATGATTGCGGTATGCGGAATCGGCAGGCCAGCGGCTGGCGGAATAGCGCAGTGACTGCGAACCAGTCAGCCAGTGCGCCCACTACCCCCGCTTCTGCAAAAGCGCGCAGGTAACCAACCGCCGGATGGGCGGATAGAAACAGGTTGGCGAGAACAAGAATGACGAGCATCGTAATGAGCATGCCGGTCGCCAGCCGTTGCATCCTTTTATCGGGAAGAGTTTGCTCCATGGATTGAATATCGCTGGACGTGCTGCTTTCTTCCCGCGACTGCACTTTTAGATGGATGGAAAGAAATAGACCAGCTTTTTTAAGGCACTATTTAATCGAAAGCGAACCTACCGATGCGAGATGACGGGTGCTTCACCAAGCTGATGCTGCGCAAAGATTTAATTTTTTTGAACCTTAACTTTTTGTGATAAAACTTGTACGCCGAAGAATCTTCTCTATAAATGAATCTTAGTAGGTAAATAGTGAAAGTAAAAACAGGCTGGAAATTTTTTAAAAAGCAATCTCGTAGTGGTGTCGTCGAGGAAGCCACCGAAATGCGGTGGTAACGTTGTTGAAACCGCCAAGGCAGTCGTCCCCATAGATCAGGGAAGCAGATTAGGAGAAGCACCATGCCATACGGAACATTGGATGACCTTCCGGAGAACGTTACAAACGTATTGCCGAAGCATGCCCAGGAGATTTACCGCGCGGCTTTCAACAATGCTTGGGATGAATATAAGGACCCGGATGAACGCCGAGGCCATGCTTCGCGCGAGGAAACCGCCCATAAGGTAGCTTGGGGGGCGGTAAAAAAAGAATATGAAAAAGTTGGCGATGAATGGCGTAAGAAGAAGTGATGGATTTATTGGGTTGGCAAAATTTGCCGCGCTGCCTGAGAGATTGCGGAAGATTGTGATGTGATCCTGCAAATCGACGACGCTAAGCTTTACGTCAAATTTTCATTCACTGATTGAGCTCTGGCTGATCATTTATAGCGGTAAATCGGTCTCTCTGGCTTAGAATTGAATTGCGGATGGAGTCCTGCCCCAGTTTGGCGCATCGGGATCTGAATCTGTTCCAGCCTTCAGTGTCTTCCGTCGCGGCTATTTGCAATTATTGACATCCTCGGTAACTATCTTCCCGTCCTTGAGTACGACCGTTTGCCTGATAGTCTTGCATTCCGGATTTTGCTGAGCCGATGAAACGATCTCAGCCCGGCCTTTCACGCCGCTATCAGGATTGCTGAAAGTTTGCGTTTGCCCGGTATCGAACGCCCGTTGCGACGCATCGACCATGCTTTGCTGGTCATCCTTTCCGAGACGACTCCCAATCGCCGCACCGACATACCATCCCCCCACACCTCCGAGGACAGACGCCACGATACTGCCCGCTGTGCCACCCCCGAGATATCTCCCCAGGTAACTCCCTCCAATAGCTCCGCCGATGCTGCCGAGCAGGCCGCCAACCTGTCTTGTATCGGTTGATTGGCACGCCGGCAGAAGTACGACCAGTGCGACGACCAGCAACCGCTTGAACCACTGCATGGATTTCAGTGCTGTACTCATGAAAAGTCCCTCCAAAATTTTATTCTAGCCGAACAATCCCCTTATGTCCGAGTCCCCTTATGTCCGAGCCAAGACTCTTCCCTGCATTGGGCTCATCAATACTTTTCCGGCGCAAGTATGCCGATAATAGCTGACTACCTGCACGAGGCGGAGGGGTATCAACATGGCAAGCTCCTGTTCTAAAGAGCAAATTTATGGGTTAAAATCGCGATCTTTTATCCCGACAATAAGAATCCCGGTGAAGATGAAGAAGAAAATAGTGCTGTGCATATTCCTAGCGATGATTCCGATGCTCTCAGGCTGCTGGTATCTGGTAGCCGGCGGAGCGGGAGCCTATGGAGGATACAAGATGAAAGAGAAGGGCTATACCCTCCAGAATCCCATTGCCAAGGAAAAAAGCACTACACCACAAGCCAGATAGTCCGCAAATGGCCTCAAACAGGCAGAACCCTTAGCCCATCGTAGGGATCGAATGCCGTGGACGCTCGGCCATTGCTAGGCCATTGGTAGGCCATTTACGCCCGATTCAGGGTTCGCCCGGCTTGGCCTTTACAGGATGGGTAGCCATTCATGGCCGGATGCTCGCAAATTCGCACGACGGTACGATCGAATTCGTCGTATTTATGGCTGATGATCCTTTGTCCATTCGTTCGCTAGCCGCTGCGCTTCGGCTACTTGTACCGGCGTCATGAGCTTTTCCATAAGTTCCCGGTTCTCTTTTGCATCCTCATACCCGCCCGCACTGGCGATACTGAACCATTTGTCCGCCTCGACATAGTCTTTTTTAACGCCGTTGCCCTTGTAATACAGTACGCCCAGGTTGGTTTGAGCCCCCCGATGACCCTGCTCGGCAGCCTTGCGATACCAGGACAGGGCCTTTGCATAATCCTGCGGCCGCCCTTGTCCATTGTCATACTTTACGCCCAGGCTGTATTGCGCGCGCGCATATCCCTGTTCCGCCGATTTCGGTACCAGGCTAATGCCTGCTGCTCGTCCCTGCTTACGCCCCGCCCACTGTCATATCTACGCCCAGGTTGTACTGGGCATCCGCGTCTCCCTGCTCGGCGGCCTTGGCATACCAGGATACCGCCTGGTGATCGTCCCGCACGACCCCTTTTCCCGCCGCATACATGACGCCGAGATTGAATTGAGCGGGGGCATAGCCCTGCTCCGCCGCCTTGCGATACCAGGTTACCGCGTCATAATCGTTCTGTTCGACCCCCCGTCCTCTGGCATAAGCCACCCCAAGCTTGAATTGCGCTCTTGCGTTATCCTGTTCGGCCGCCTTGAGATACCAGGAGGCGGCTTGCTGGTAATCCTGCACAGTGCCTGTGCCCGTGGCGTACATGAGGCCAAGATTGAATTGGGCGTCCGCATTTCCCTGTTCAGCGGCCTTTCGGTACCATGACACCGCCTGCTGATCGCTTTGCACAACACCGCGGCCTTTTGCATAGAGCACGCCAACCGCATATTGTGCCTCCGCATATCCGCTTTCAGCGGCCTTAAGGTACCAGGATGCCGCCTGTTTGTCGTCCTCTTCGACACCTTGGCCCTTGAGATACATGAAGCCCAGGATGGCCTGGGCAGGCGCATGGCCCTGCTCCGCCGCCTTGAGATACCAGGCCACCGCCTGCTGATAATCCTGCGTGACCCCTTGCCCTTTGGCGTACATGACGCCCAGATTGTGCTGGGCTATGGCGTATCCTTTTTCCGCAGCTCTCAGGTACCAGAACATTGCCTGCTGATAATCCTGCCTGACCCCCTGACCTTTAAGATATATGAAGCCCAACATCGATTGTGCCGGAATATCTCCCTGCTCCGCCGCCTTGCGAAACCAGCTCGCAGCCTGTTCGTAATCCTGGGGAACACCCCGGCCTCGCGAATATATGTACGCCCAGATTGAACTGGGCGTCCGCATTGCCTTGCGCCGCGGCTTTTTTGAATGATTCTACGGCCTTGGCATAATCCTTGGCAAGGACGAATTGCATTCCATCCTCAAAGTCTCCGGCTAAAACGGGGACCGGCAACGGGAGAGCCAGCAATGCCAATGCCAAGGCCGCTATTCGCAATCCTGACATCGCCCTCTTTGAGTCAGGAAGCTTCTGAATAAGTCTTCGCAGAACGTATTGCTTATACAGAGGTTCCCTGGATAAACGCCTCATTTATTCACCACTATGCAATGAACCGGAATTTTCCACAATACACATTTTATCGCGGACAGCGTGCAAAATGACCTCCGGCCAGATCATGGCGAGGTTATTTTTCGCTTTGCTCATCAAAAGAGAAAAATAGAGGCTGGGAGAGAGCTGGAAAAGCCGAGCGCGCCGGCCGTGAAATTAACGGGAACAGATGCTTTTGCTTAATCAGACGAGCATGCCTTCAGTTTTTCCCATGCAATGCCGCCTTCATAGCTCTTTCCGTCCAGTGTCGCGACTACCGTTGTATCGTCGGTTCTCTTTATCGTCATCAGGAAGGAATAACCTGGAGCCGCACCGCGACTGTAATTGGCGGCGGGTGAAAACGTTTCGGTCGTAGGTACGGGTGGTCGATAGCTGATCACCGCGTCGGGGTTCGACGGTGAGTTACGGGCAAATGTGCCCGGCAATGAGCCAGACGGGTAGGCATAAATTTCAGTCGCCTGGATGTTGGGATATCGTCGAACATCATATTGCAGGCCGCGAATTACCCATCGGCTATCGGATTGCAAACTATCAATGACACACCGGGCCAGGGCGGCGTGAGATCCGGTGAATTTTGCCCCGTACGATTGCATTTTTTCTTTCAGCCCAATGCTTGCGCAAGCCGACAAAAGGCAAGACGATATAAGACAGACTACAATTGATTTATTCATGATTTGAACATGGGCTCATTGAGGTGCTTTGAATAAATTCTAAAACCAGATACGTAACGGGTTTAAACAAGGCGATCACGAGCAAAGGGCGAACCTCTTCCTCATAAACGGGATTAAAAACGGGATTAAAATTAAGTCTTGACTGATACCCACTCTTTTCCAGGTCGCACACTAAAAGTAGGTCAAATACGGCAGGTTGTAAAGCAAAACTCGTGTACCTGATTTCAGACTCCATCATGAATAAACGCAAGGGCTTGGCGGGCTTTTCAACGCTGGGCGGACAGCATGCCGAAAGCGGATCATGTGTTCATTTGAGTGAGCAGGATGGTGTGCGCTCGCTTCACCTGGGCAATAGCATGGTGCAGAGTGCCATGAGGCTGGCCGTTCCCAATCAATTGGAGTTGGCTTATACGCGTTGCATGATGGGCTTTATGCTGTTCCATCCTCAACCGCAAAACATTCTGATGATCGGCTTGGGGGGAGGCTCTTTGGCCAAATTTGTCTATCACCGGCTTCCCCGGACAAGAACTACCGTGGTTGAGATCAATCCGCAAGTGGTTGTGGCCGCGCGCAATTGTTTTTTTGTGCCGCCGGACGATGACCGCCTGCAAGTTTTGATCGCCGAAGGAGGCGAATATGTCGCCCGACATCCCTCCAGTACGGATGTACTGATGGTTGACGGATTCGACGATGGCTGTCAGGTTGCTTCGCTTTGCACCCAGGATTTTTATAATCACGCTCGCGCGGCATTGAAACGAAATGGCGTCTTGGTGGTCAATCTGCTCAGCAGAGACAAGAAGTTTCAAGACTACATGAGACGCGTCGGGAACAGTTTTTCGGGCCATGTCTCAACATTGACGGCTGATCCGCATGGCAATCTGATCGTTTTCGCCTTCAGGCAAAACCCGGCCAGGCATGTATGGGAAGATTTATGGGAGCGTGCAAAAAAACTTGAAAATGAATTTGCCTTGCCATTTACCGAATTCGTTAAGAAGTTAAACCGGCGCAAACCGCTATTGAGCGGCCTATATGAATAATTGCGCCGAATGGATGGAGCGTGGCGTAACCCCATCGGAATTGATGGGCTAATGCTTCAAGCGCTCCTATTCCGCGAGCGCTGATAACAATCGATTTTGGTTGATGGGTTACGGCTTCAAGCCTCCACCCATCCTGCGAGCTACGAGCTCTGCGCGAGCATATACGGCTGTGGTAAAGTTCGGATACACAAGCTTGTTGTAATCGGTGACTCTACCCGTAAATCAAGAAAGGATTAAAACAGACAATGAAACTATACGAATCTGACCATACCAAATTCATGCGCGAATTGTTCGAGGACAATCCACAACTACCGGAGGATCAGAAAAAAGCGCGCGCCATCTGGTGGGACAAAAAACTTGATCCGGAAGAACGCAAGCGCTTCAAGGAATCGGCAGTGCCACAGAAAGCCTACGTTTATTTCGGAAAGTAACTCAGCAACTCTCCTGTATCTGCTCTCCTGCATCCGCGTCATAGCGCTTCAAAAATCCCGGCGGCCCCCATGCCCGTGCCTACGCACATTGTGACCATTCCGTACTTCTGATGGTGCCGCCGCAGGCCATGCATCAGCGTGGCGACGCGTATGGCGCCGGTTGCGCCGAGTGGATGGCCTAATGCGATCGCGCCGCCGAGTGGATTGACTTTGGCGCGATCAAGCCCCAGCTCATTGATTACCGCAAGACTCTGGGCTGCGAAGGCTTCGTTCAATTCTATCCACTCGAGATCGTCCTGCTTCAAGCCAACCTGTTGCAAGGCTTTGGGTATGGCCTTGACCGGACCGATGCCCATGATTTCCGGCGGAACCCCGGCCACTGAGTACCCGAGGAAGCGGCCGATAGGGGTAAGATTGAAGCGCTTGAGTGCCGCCTCGCTTGCGACCACCACCGCGCCCGCGCCATCCGACATCTGGGAGCTGTTGCCTGCGGTTACCGAACCATTGGCTGCGAATACCGGTTTCAATTTGGACAGAACCTCTTCAGTGGTGCCGGGGCGCGGGCCTTCATCGGTATCCCTGGTGACGGACACGTTGCGGATTTCGAGTGTGGCAATGTCGGGTCGGTGCTCTTCCACTTTATAAGGTGCAATTTCATCCCTGAATTCACCGGTCTCGGTGGCCTTCAGAGCTCTGGCATGGCTTGTCACGGCGAATTCGTCCTGTGCTTCTCGGCTGACCTGCCATCGCTGCGCGACTTTTTCCCCTGTTATGCCCATGCCATAGGCAATCCCTACGTTCTCATCATGCTGAAATATCGCCGGGTCCAGCGACATCTTGTTTCCCGTCATCGGCACCATGCTCATGCTCTCGGTGCCGGAAGCGATAATCACATCGGCGTTACCCAGCCGAATGCGATCGGCGGCAAGCGCCACCGCTTGCAAACCGGAAGCGCAAAAACGGTTGACCGTCATTCCCGGCACATTATTCGGCAGACCTGCCAGCAGTAGTGCAATACGCGCAACATTCATTCCCTGTTCCGCCTCCGGCATGGCGCAACCAGCGATGACATCGTCAACGGCTGCCGGGTCGAGCCCGGGGCATCGATCCAGCGCGGCTTTCAAATGCGCCAGCATGTCGTCAGGTCGCACGGTCCTGAACATCCCGCGCGGTGCCTTGCCTACCGGAGTGCGCACGGCAGCGGCGATATAAGCATCCTGGGTTTGTCTGGCTGTCATAGAATTTCCCTTAACCTGATTTGTAATAGAAAGTAATAGAAACGATAACTGCGTTGGTTTTGTCTTCGGCTTCCCGGGGTTATCTGCGTACTGCTTGTACCGTTTGTACACTGCGTCCTGGCTGTACTGTCTTCATTGCCTTATCGCCGCTGCCTTATTTTCCTTTCCATTACAAATTTGAGGTGGCTAGACGTGGCACAGTTCGGGACCGTCCGGCTATCGAGCATACAGCGCTCGTCAGAACGTTAGCCTTCGCGCTAGTTTCGCTAGTTCCTCAGCGGTTTACCGGTTTTGAGTGTATGTTCGATGCGTGCCTGTGTTTTTTCCGTCGCCAGCAATTCTATAAAGGCGCTTCGTTCCAGCTCGAGGAACCAGTTTTCATCGACCAGGCTGCCGGGTGTCAGATCTCCGCCGCACATCACGTACGCGATTTTGCTGCCGATCAGGTAATCATGCTCCGAAATGAAGTTTCCTTCACGCATGTTCACCAGCATGCCTTTGATGGTGGCGATGCCGGTCGAGCCTGCGACCGGGATATCCCGCGCCCTTAACGGAGGACGATAGCCCGCTTCAGCCAGTGCCGACGCTTGCGCCTTGGCGACGTAAAGCAATTCGAACCGGTTCATCACTATTGGGTCCGCGCGCCGGAGATAACCCAATTCCTTCGCCTGCTCCGCGCTTTTGCCCAACTGAGCGGTTGCGACATTTTGGAAGTAATTTTTCAGCAGGGGAAACGGATCGCCGTTCTTTGCGTCCGCGCCGCCCTCAAGGCCAGTTCCTTGCAACCTCCACCTGCGGGTAGCAGCCCTACCCCGCTTCGACCAGTCCAATGTAGCTTTCCATGCGTGGTTACCACGCGGTCGCAGTGCATTATAAATTCGCACCCGCCGCCCAGCGCGAGCCCATCCACTGCCGCGACCGTCGGGATCATCGAATACCTGAGGTCTTGCGATGTTTGCTGGAACTGGGCCACCATCGCTTCCACTTCCGCCAGCTTTCCCGCCATCAGGGCGTCGGCAAGATGCAGACCGCGCGCGGCTTTGAGCACGGCGGACTGGGCCGATTTCCTGAGCTTTCTGGTCAGCACGCTGAAGGCAGATGGCGGCTCGCTGCTTTTAAGGCGCTCGGTGGCTTTTTGAAATTGGCGCCAGCTGAGAACGGCGGTTCCGTTTGCCAGATAACCAGTGCACGCCAGTTGCGTTCGGCTTCCTCTACCGCTTGCTGCACGCCATCCAGCACGTCGCTGCCGATCGTATGCATCTTGCTTTTGAAGCTGAGAATAGCGATACCGTCATCGTTGATTCCTTCCCGCCGGGTCGCCCGAGGAATGCCACATCCGCACCGCGTCCGTCTCAAATATGGTTACGCCGTATTGCGCGGCTCACTCAGCAATCGGTCGGGAAACAGTTGGCGCCGATAGACAGGCAAGTGGAGCGCGGCCGGAAAGTCATTAAAGGACGGAGCGTAGGAGCCGTGCGGCGGTGTACGCCCCAGCTGATGTCCCTGTTTTCACCTCGATCGATACTTTGCCCTGCCTCTCACCCATTCCGGCAGCGGTACCGCTCATGCTTTTGCCTGAGGCGATATCTTCGTTAATCCACCGCTCATCTTGCTCCATCCCGCCGCCTGCCAGGTTTCAAAAGGACCCCTGAGTCCAGCCAAAGCCCCAGCGCATCGCGAAATCCAGATCGCGCGCATTGTCGGCAATCTCACCGAGATGGACGGCGCAATAATGGAACAGGTCGCGAAATATTGCCCACAGAAATTGCGCTTGCGGATGGGGATTGGCGCGAAGGCCAGCGAACTTTTCAGCCGGATTTTTGCGCTTGAGCAGTTCCTTTATACCTTCATCAGGTTCACCCGGGGACTGAACATATTCCTGCCATTCAATATCCAATACATGGATTTCATTGCCGATTTCTGTATACCCCGCGTTTGGTTTTTTGCCCGAGCGCGCCTTTGTCCACCAAGTTTGCAACCATCCGGGCACGGCATAATATTTATGCCATGGATCATGAGGAAGGATATCACGCATGGTCTTGATCACATGCGCGAGGATGTCCAGCCCTACCACATCGGCGGTCCGGAACGTGGCGCTTTTCGGGCGGCCGATCAAGGACCCGTTAATGCATCGACCACGTCGAATCGGAGGCCGAACTCCGCTTGCATGATGCATCGTGGCGAGGACGGAAAATACGCCCATCCGATTGGCGATGAAATTGGGTGTATCCTTTGCACGGATGACCCCTTTGCCCAGATAGGTCACCAGAAACTCTTCCAGCCTGTCGAGCATGGCGGCATCGCTTTCGTTGCAGGCGATCAATTCCGCCAAGTGCATGTATCGCGGCGGATTGAAAAAATGAATGCCGCAAAAACGATGGCGCAGATTTTCGGGGAAAGCCCGGGCCAACTCATTGATCGAGAGCCCCGATGTGTTACTGGCGAAAATGGTATGTTCGCCCAAGATGCGACGCCACTTTCTGATATAGATCCGATTTCCAGTCCATGCGCTCTGCGATCGCCTCGATGACGATATCGCAGTCCTTGAGCAATTCAAGATTCTCGGCATAATTCTCAGGTTGAATGGAAGCCGCCTTGGCCGGAATCGACAGGGGGGCAGGCTCCTGCTTTTTCAGATTCTCGACCGCTTTGATTACGTTGGCGTTGGGGTCCCCCTGCTCGGCGGGAAGCTCGAATAACAGCGTTTCCATGTTGGCATTCACCAGATGTGCCGCAATCTGCGCTCCCATCACGCCTGCCCCCAGAACCGCGGCTTTGCGCACTATGAATTTGCCGTTATTCAATTCTCTTCCCCTTTTGTTGGACCGATTGCTATTCACTCGTCCGGAAGGACACGTGGTTTGCGATGCTCGTCCACTGCGACATAGGTAAGTACCGCTTCCGTCACCTTTATGCAAATTTCATCACTGCCCTGGCGCAGGCCTCGTTGGGCGTATACGGCAACATCCACGGTAATGGATGTGCGGCCGGTTTTCACGATATTGGCATAGAAGCTCACCACATCCCCGACAAATACCGGTTGCTTGAACACGAATGAATTTACCGCCACGGTGGCTACCCGTCCGCGTGCCCGGCGGATTGCGGGGAGGCTGCCAGCGATATCCACCTGGGCCATGATCCATCCGCCGAATACATCGCCCGCATAGTTGGTGTCCGTTGGCATGGGCACCAGGCGCAGTATCGGATTATCTTCAGGCAGTGATACCCCGCTTTCTGTTTCGCTATTCATTTTATCCCTGTCGCCCGCTTGTCACCGCGCCGCCTGTCCCCATCGTAAAGTCTTTCCACTTCAGCCTTGTAATGATCAAGTACATGTGTTCGCCGAAGTTTCAAGGTCGGCGTGAGCATATGATTGTCGATGGTCCAAGGCTCATGCGCGAGCCCCACGCGGTATATTTTGGCATAGCCCGGAAACTCCCGTATCTGATGAGCAATCCGCTCCAGGAGAATTTCTTCAAACTTACGGTCGCGCGTCAGCTGGCGCCAGTCAGGGTCGAGATCATACTGCCCTGCGATATTTTGCCAGTTACGAGAATTCAGAACGACCAGCGCGCTTAAATATGAGCGGCCATCGCCTATCAGCATGACTTGATCGAACAACGTATCATGCAGAATTGCGGCCTCCATATCCACCGGGGGGACTTTTTCGCCGGTAGACATGACAATGATTTCCTTCAGCCGGCCGGTAATGGTTATCCGGCCTGCTTCATCGATGCGTGCAATATCTCCGGAATTAAGCCAGCGGTCGGATGTTATGACTGCCTGGGTGGCTTCGGGATCTCTCCAGTAGCCCAGCATTACGTTGGGGCCGTGAATCAGTAGCGCGTCGTTTTCGCCGAGTTTCACCTCCACTCCGGGAATAGGCCGCCCTACACTGCTCGGAATATTGTCTTCAAAAGTGTTGCTGCATACCACCGGGCTGCTTTCAGTCATGCCGTAGCC
This sequence comes from uncultured beta proteobacterium, assembly GCA_963745455.1. Taxonomy (GTDB): domain Bacteria; phylum Pseudomonadota; class Gammaproteobacteria; order Burkholderiales; family Nitrosomonadaceae; genus Nitrosospira. The sequence goes on along the minus strand of CAVUXR010000032.1, from coordinate 42,954 downwards.
TTGCAGTATGGGCAGCCCCAAACCGATAAATATACGCGAGACTCCACTCGACAGCGCTGCTCCGCCGCTCATCGCGCCGCGAAGCCGCCCGCCCAGTTTACTCATCACTTTCTGCGCCACCAGGGCTTCCAGCAACGGCCACAATACATGGGAAACGCGCCTGGGTCCCCGCCCCTGCTGATATTCGAAACGACTGTAACCGATCTCGACCGCCATATGGAACAGCTTCCTGCTCAGTGCGGGCCCATCTACCAGTTTGGCGCGGATTCCAGCGTAAATACGTTCATAGATCCGAGGCACCGAAACGAGAATAGTGGGGCGAATGGTTAGCAAATCCTCTTGCAATTGATGAACCGAACGGGCATAGGCGACAGTTGCGCCGCGCATCATGGGGACATAATAACCGCCCGTGCGTTCAAAAGTATGCGACAGCGGCAGAAATGAAAGCAACAGGTCATTCTCCCGTAGCGGTACGACCTCCAGGCAGCTACGAGCATTTGTGAGAATATTATAATGGCTCAGCATTACCCCCTTTGGTCGCCCGGAAGTGCCGGAGGTATATATGATCGTTGCCAATTGATGTGGATCGCGTTTGACGTGAGGTATCGCTCCAGTCTCTCCCGGCGATTGCTCAGCTCTCCTTTCCGGTAGCCAGTCATACAAAGCCCGCACCACATCGTCATCCGCCTTGTCGGGCTCTCCCTGAATCGTAACGACACGCACCAGATCGTTCATCTGCTCGCGTACATCGGAAAAGGTTTGCCATTGGGCCAACTCTTCGAGCAATAATACCTTTGCGTTCGCATGTCGCAGGATATAAGCGGCATTCTCAGGCCGATCGGCTGTATAGAGCGGTACGACCACGAGTCCCAGCCTCATTGCCGCCTGCTCGAATATGACCCATTCCGGGCAGTTTCTGAGCATCACGGCCACCCGGTCGCCGGGCAACAGATTTTCGCGCGAAAACGCAGCCTGCCAGTGGTCGATGCGCTCATCCATTTGCGACCAGGTGAGATCCCGCCATTTGCCGCTGGATCGGTCGTAGTCGCGATACGCGACCTTGTGCGGTGAACTGCGGACCCTTTCGCGAAACAACCCGTCGAGCGTTCCGGCTACGTCCACCGGAATGATGTCGGCCGAGTCATGTTGCCTGCTTTGCATGTTCGTCACCCTCTTGTATCTACACTATTATTGTTGATCTGAGAATCAGTGTGGAAAGGAACAGCGCATGTTCAGCCGGATAGAGTCTGCCAAGATCCCGATAACCTTGCGGTAATGCGTTATTGGGAAGTACCCGCCCCGGCTCAGCTCCGCGGAGGCTGCTCGATTCCATCCGGCGAACCGCCAAAATCGGGAGGAAAATCGTCTACCATGATGACGCGCCGGCGCAGCGATTTCATTTTCCCCATGAGCTCCAATTCGCTGTTGGTGATGACTCTTTGCTTGAGAGCCTCCGCAATTTTGTCATCAGCCTGAGCGTTTATCTGGCCTGTTTTTACAGCCGCGCGCAGTTTAACTTCTACTGCTTCGCTTACAACGGCGCATTGCAGTGCTTGTTCCAGGATGTTTAACGGCTCATCAGGCGATGCCGGCATATAAATACCCGCGGTCAGGCGATCGCGCGCTTCTCCAGGCGTCAGCATCAACGTTGCCACCTTATGCCCGATGGCATCCGACGGCGGCGAGAATGGCTTGCCCAAGGGAAATATCAGGAACCGCAGCAGCCCCTTCACAGCAGCGCGCGCGGGAAAGTTTTCAAGCAGACCGTCAAATGCCTCCTGCATGCGAAAAAGCGCATCCTGCATCGACCAGTGCAGCAAGGGAGCGTCCGCCATGGGACGGCCATCATCCTTGAAGCGCTTCAGAGCCGCCGAGCACAAATAGAGCATGCTGAGAATATCGCCGAGGCGGGCGGATAACCTTTCCTTGCGCTTAAGCGAACCGCCCAAGACCAGCATGGAGACGTCGGCAATAAAAGCAAAGGCGGCGGAGAAACGCGTCAGTTGACTGTAATAACGCTGCGTTTCAGGGCCAACACTGCCGGGAGCGCTGGCGAGAGAGGCGCCGGTCAGCCCATGCAGTAAAGAACGCATACAGTTGCTGGCGGTAAATACAACATGGCCCATCAATGCCTGGTCGAAGCTCACCGAAGCCCATGCGGAATTGCCGTCGTTCGCTGCCCGGATTTCCTTGAGCACGTAAGGATGGCAGCGTATCGCGCCCTGGCCAAAAATAATCATGTTGCGCGTAAGAATATTCGCGCCCTCGACCGTGATACTCACGGGAATATGCTGATAGTTGCGTCCCAGATAATTGCTGGGCCCCATGCAAATTCCCTTGCCGCCATGCACATCCATCGCATCATTGATCGCCTGGCGTCCGCGTTCGGTGAGATGATATTTGACAATGGCCGAGATGACCGAAGGCTTCTCCCCCATATCGACCGCACCTGCAGTCATTATGCGCGCCGCATCCATCATGTACGTATTTCCTCCGATACGGGCCAGTGCTTCTTCCACCCCCTCGAAGCGTCCAATCGGCGTCTTGAATTGAACACGCACTCTGCCATACGCCCCGCAGGTGCGCGCCGCAAGCTTGGCTCCACCGGTGCTGGTTGCGGGCAGTGAAATCGAACGCCCGGCGGCAAGGCAATTCATCAGCATGCGCCATCCGCACCCGACCCCTTCACGCCCTCCGATCACCCAGTCCATCGGAATGAATACATCTTTTCCGGAGTTGGGGCCATTCTGAAACGCCGCATCGAGCGGGAAATGGCGGCGGCCGATCTTGACGCCGGGAGTATTGGTGGGAATCAGCGCGAGCGTGATGCCGAGGTCTTCCTTGCTGCCCAGCAATCCATCCGGATCCTGCAGCCTGAAGGCGAGCCCGAGGAGAGTCGCCACAGGCCCGAGGGTGATATAGCGCTTTTCCCAGGTAATGCGCATCCCCAGCACCTGAGGGTCACCGTTAAATTCGCCGTAGCATACGACGCCGGAATCTGGAATGGAGCCCGCGTCCGATCCCGCGTCCGGGCCCGTCAAGGCAAAACAGGGTATTTCCAACCCTTTTGCCAGACGCGGCAGATAGTGATTCTTTTGCTCTTCCGTCCCATACTGCAGCAGCAATTCCGATGGACCCAGCGAGTTCGGCACCATCACCGATACCGCCGCGGTGCCGCTGCGTGAACTGATTTTCATGACCACTTCCGAATGCGCCAGCGCTGAAAAACCACGGCCACCGTATTGCTTGGGAATGATCATGCCGAAGAAACCGTTCTCCTTGATGAATTGCCAGACGCCCGGGGGCAGATCGTGCAACTCACGTGTAATGCGCCATTCGTCCAGCATGGCGCATAACTCCTCGACCGGGCCAGCAAGAAAGGCCTTTTCCTCAGCGGTCAATTTTGGTTTTGGATAAGCCAGCAGTTTGTTCCAATTCGGTCTGCCGCTGAACAAATCTCCTTCCCACCAGACGGTGCCCGCGTCCAGCGCTTCCTGCTCGGTTTGCGAAACCTGTGGCAGAATCCCGCGGAAGATTTTCAGCAAACGGTTTGAAACAAGAGCGCGTCGCACTTGCGGAATGAAAAGAACAACGCCGAGAACCAGAACCAGTATCGAAAACAGAGAAGAGATCAAGGTAATTTTCCCGCGTCAGTTTGCATAAAAACTCACTGTTTCCATAAAATAAAACTAACTATACGAGGATGTGAGAAGATTTTACTTACCCGCCCTGGCTTCATTGTTCAGACTCATTCTGTTGTCCACCTTTTGCACGCCCTCGGCCATCCACGCGAGCATGATCACGCGATCCATCTGAGCCTGGTTGTTCACCGTGCCGGTGAGCATTAGCTCGCCATTGTGCGCCTCGATCTTCACATTCGCGTTCTTGACTTCCGGGTCCGCCCGCAACGTCGACCGCAAGGCGTCAGCGAGCGTATTATCGTCTACTTGCGCCTTTGGCTCAGGAGTTTTCCATGACTCATGCACCTTATCCTCATGTCTTGTGCAGCTCGTAACGCATAGCGCGACAAGGAGAGTTGCGGCCAAAATCACCGATTTATATTTATCGTTCATAATGTTTCCCAATCAGAGTTGATTAAAAAAAATGACAAACGAGCTAAGGAGCCCTTTGGATGACCCGTGAACCGGGAAGTCTTATTCAGAGACTTGTTGAAATGAAAGTGAACCGTGCAAACCATCACATCCCTCAAATGTGCGCGCCGCATGTTGCTAAATACTTCAGTATCTGTTCCGGCAAATTATTTCCCAGGCAATCGAATTCCTTTATTTCTTCCATGGGACGCAGCCAGGTTAGCTGACGCTTCGCCAATTGCCGTGTGGCGGCCAAAGCCATCTGCCGCATTTCTGCCGAATTGATCTGGCCGCTCAGATACATCCATATCTGCCTGTAACCCACGCAGCGCATCGAAGGGCTAGCGTCGTTTACTGGAAATTTATCACGGATTGTCTGAACTTCGTCGATCAATCCGAGCTTGAGCATTTCATCGAAGCGTTGCGCGATGCGCTGATGCAATAATGTCCGATCGCTGGGAACCAGGGCAATATGAGCAATGCGATAGGGAAGGCGGGGAACTCTGGGGGTTTTGAGAACCTCAGACATGGGCTTGCCGCTGATATAGCAGACTTCCAGGGCCCGCTGGATTCGCTGACTGTCGGTGGGATGAATACGCGCCGCGCTGGATGGATCGAGCCGTTGGAGTTCTTCATGAACCGCAGGCCAGCCGGCTTTTTCGGCTTTAGCCTCGATTTCACCACGCAGGCCACTGTCGGCGGGCGGCAGTTCCGAAAGACCCTCCAGCAAGGCGCGAAAATAAAGCATGGTGCCACCCACCAGCAGCGGCGTATTTCCATGCCGCGTGATTTCGCGCATTGCCGCAAGTGCATCGTCGACAAACCGGGCGGCAGAGTAGCGCTCGTGCGGTTCGAGCAGATCGATGAGGTGGTGGGGCAACGCCGCCCTGGTTTTGGCATCCGGTTTCGCGGTTCCGATATCCATATGACGGTAGACCTGGGCTGAATCCACGCTGACAATTTCTACGGGAAGACGCTCGGCAATTTTCCACGCAACATCGCTTTTCCCGCTGGCGGTGGGCCCCATCAGGAAAATGGCGAGCGGATGGGGGTGGGAATCTTTATTTTGGAGTTGGGAACTTCGCTCTGTCATGCGTAAACGGAGGCGCGCTGACCTATCTGCTTTTTGAGCGCGTGGCCCGGCGCGGCAATTTTTATTGTCGAGGGAATCAGTTTAGGGAGTCTGAATAACTCACGCCGAGCGTGTTATGCATAAAATCGGGATAATCACGAGGCGCAACGAGGACGCACCATCTCGCGGGGTCGCTTTTCGCGCACCCCATCCATAAACCACTCTTGCGCCTGCGCGTGAGCCAGAGGCTCCTTAAAGCTGCTTCAAAGTCATTAAACGCCATATTCGAACGGATGGCAAGCGCCGGTCTTTTCGGTTAGAATTCGAGTTTCCACAGCGCGGCGGCACCCCTTCCCGGCCTTCCGTGCGCGCTTGTTTTGCCGAGGCTCTATTCCATTTCATGATTCTTGTCCTGAACCCGGCGACACGGTCCGACAGTGCAGAGTACAGACAGTTAATGGCGCATCTTGCCAATCTGCCCGGTATTTCTACGCGTATCCATACTGAAGTCGGCAGTGAGCAGACGCTCACCGAGGTATATTTGATTGGCAATACCAAGGCATTGCCCATCGAGGACATGCAGGGATTGCCGTGCGTGGAGCAAGTGGTCAGGATTTCCGAAGAGTATCGCGTTCTGGGAAGGCACAAGAACGACCACAGGCCTACCTATTTTGATTATAACGGGGTGCGTTTCGGGCAGGACACGTTGAATGTGTTTGCCGGTCTTTGCGCGGTGGATACGCTGGAGCATGTCGAGCTGATGATGCAGGCGCTTCGCGACAACGGACAGGTATGCACGCGCATGGGTGCTTATAAACCGCGTACCAGTCCCTATTCTTTCCAGGGACATGGCAAAGCCTGCTTGCCTTATGTATTCGAGCTGGCGGGGAAATATGGCATCAAAGTGATCGCCATGGAAATCACCCATGAATCGCATGTTGAAGAGATCTGTGAAGCGCTTTACCGGACGGGCAACTCTACGGGCGTCATGCTGCAAATTGGCACGCGTAACACTCAGAACTTTGAACTGCTGAAAATCGTTGGACGCCAGCAGGATTTTCCTGTCCTGCTCAAGCGCGGCTTCGGCATCACGCTGGACGAATCACTCAACGCTGCCGAATATCTTGCATCCGAGGGCAACCGCAAGGTCGTCTTTGGATTACGCGGCATGAAGACCAACATGGCGGATCCGCACCGCAATTTTGTCGATTTTTCCCATGTCCCGGTCGTGAAGCGCTTGACGCGCATGCCGGTCTGCATAGATCCTTCTCATTCCGTTGGCATGCGTGCTGCCTCGCCGGACGGCATCCTGGATATCATGCACGCGACTGCCCAGGGTGTGATCGCCGGAGCCAACATGGTACTGGTGGATTTTCATCCGGCGCCGGGTAAAGCGCTCGTGGATGGACCTCAGGCATTGCTCATCAGGGAACTGCCGCTCTTTCTGGAAGATGTACGCATAGCGAGGGAAGCCTACGAGCAACGTGTGGCCCTGGCTGGGCGTTACCAGGACAGCGCAGCATAGTCTGTTGAGCCTTCGATCTCCATAATTCCCTTAAGAGCGAATTTACGAGCGCCTGTTTCGCAAATTGCGTATTACCCTGAGACCCTACGGCTTTTGCAATATCCGGTGACCCTTTTCGATCGCCACGATGACTGCGGCCCCGAGGTTTGAATGGCTCGGAATAAACCACTTCGCGCCATTATAGAGCCGCTGTTTATATTAACACTGTCGCTTTGGATTTCCCTCTGCGCTTCTGTTGGTATTGCCGGTCCTACCCATATTGCAGAGCAATTTTCGCCGCGAACTTCGCGGGATACCTTACCGAAGATTCTGCCGCTCAGGTTGATCGATGATCGGGGCGCAGCGTCCAACTGAACCATTCGGCTAAACGTATCATCTCGCTTTCTCCCAGCCTTACCGAACTGGTGTTTGAGGCGGGGGCTGGCGATAAGCTTGTGGGTGTCAGCGGGTATAGTGATTATCCTGGCGCTGCCCGATACATTCCGAACGTCGGGGATTCATCCAATCTTGATCTCGAGCGGATTGTCGCTTTGAAGCCCGACCTGGTAATTGCCTGGCGCAGTGGGAATTCTCTCTCGGATATCGAAAAACTTGAAAAGCTGGGGTTGGCTGTTTTCGCTACCGAAGCAGCCAGGCTGGAGGATATTCCACGGTTATTACGCGTTGCCGGCCAGCTCGCGGGCACGTCAATGCAAGCTGAATCGGCTGCCAGTGCTTTTGAAGAAGCATTGCAGCAATTCAGGCGCAGTTATGGCAATCAACCGAAAATCAGGGTCTTTCAATTAATCTGGGATCAGCCGCTGATGACCATAAACGGCAATCACGTCATCAGCGATCTTATCGAGCTGTGCGGCGGCATCAATATATTTGCATCTTTATCTTCTTTAACACCCATCATATCCGCGGAAAATTTGCTCGAGGCCGATCCCCAGGTCATCATCAGCAGCATATCGCGAGAGTTCGCTGAAAGCGAGGTGAAGGTCTTGTTGCGCCGCTTTTCGCACATCAGCGCGGTCAGGCACAACCATTTGTATTTTGTACATCCCGATCTCATACACCGCCAGACAGCGCGCATGATTAAGGCAGCGAAAACGGTCTGCGCCCAGTTGGAGAATGCCCGCTCGCCGCAGCGAACGCGGCGCGATGAGGTAGTGCCTTTAGGGAATCTCTGAATAAATCATACGCGGGCGCGACCTGCGTCTGCGCCTTCGATCATCCCGATTTTATCCGCAAGGCGCTCTCGGGGGATTTGTTCAGAGGTTCCTTAGAGCCCGGCAACCGCAAAAGCTCATGAGTTGAGCCACAATTTAAGAGAAAAGTTCTCTTGAGCAAAGGGATGCTCTAAAATAGCGGTTTATTTATTTTCCCTTTGTTTTGCTCATGCGCTGTGCTCGCGTCGCGCATCGCGTTGGAAACCTTAGCGAGAGACGTTAGTTAACCCATTGAACACTTGGAGCGAATAGTGCCGTTACTAAATAACAGCAACAGTTTTTACGGAGAACCGCCAATGATCAAGGTATTGCTTGCAAATCCCCGGGGGTTTTGCGCCGGCGTGGATCGCGCCATTGAAATCGTCGAGCGTGCGCTGAGCATGCATGGTGCGCCGATTTACGTGCGTCATGAGGTCGTGCATAACCGTTTCGTAGTAGAGAATCTGGAAAAGAAGGGCGCAGTATTTGTCGAAAATCTTGATGAAGTGCCTGTAGGGAGCATCCTGATCTTCAGTGCTCATGGTGTCTCCCATGAGGTACGGCGAGAAGCCGAAGCACAACAGTTTAAAGTATTCGACGCTACGTGCCCGTTGGTTACCAAGGTTCATATCGAAGTGGCCAAAATGCGGGAGCAGGGAAGGGAAATCATCATGATCGGCCATGCGGGGCATCCGGAAGTCGAAGGCACCATGGGACAGGCGGAAGGCGATGGCCCAGCGATGTATCTGGTCGAAACGGAAGAAGATGTTGAAAATCTGAAGGTCAAGGATCCTACTCATCTGGCCTATGTCACCCAAACGACTTTATCCGTCGATGATGCAACACGTGTGATAAAGGCTCTGAAAAAGCGCTTTCCTAAAATCACCGGTCCGAAAAAGGATGATATCTGTTACGCCACGCAAAATCGTCAGGACGCAGTCAAAATGATGGTCAAGCAATGCGATCTGGTCATTGTGGTGGGCTCACCCAATAGCTCGAACTCCAACCGTTTATGTGAAGTGGCGAGAAACGCTGGGGTGGATGCTTACATGATAGATCGAGCCGAGCAGTTACAGGAAATATGGCTGGAGGGGAAAGACAGGATCGGGATTACCGCCGGGGCCTCCGCGCCGGAGGTTCTGGTGCAGGAAGTCATTTCACGGCTCAGGCAGATAGGCGCAGGCCAGGCAGGAAGAGAGGTCATGGTGGAAGAACTCAGTGGCGTGGTTGAGTCGGTAGTGTTTCCGTTACCCAAAAATTGACTGTAGAGAAGACTCAAGAGCCGCGTCATGCGTTTTAACCGCTACCGACTGCATTTCTTCCTGTAGTCTACTTGCTCTGCAGGGCGAGGAACGCGACGGTATTCCTGTTCAGGAAACCCTTGATAAAAGATTTCGCAGAGTGCCTGGTTGATAATTAAACGCGTAACTGCATCGCGAGAGGAAAAGCCGGGCGCTTTCATCTTTCATTCCCTGATATTGCCATTTATCCGTTTTCTAAACGCGGAGCCCGGTTGATTTACCGCCGCCAACCGGGTTGACTCAGCCTAACGTTCTGAATGTTATCGTTCAGAAGTGCCGCACGCTACCGTAAAGAAAGTTGAAGGCTATCAAGCGTATCAATGCGGCGCGTATTTCAGGAAAACATTTTAAATCTCTGGCGGCGTAATACCGATGCAACACATACTGGAAAGGGCCAGGAAGGTTCGTATAGTAATCTTCGACGTGGACGGGGTGCTTACAGACGGAAGTCTCTATCTTACGGATGGCGGAGAGGAGATCAAGGCGTTCAATAGCCATGATGGACATGGCATAAAAATGCTCAAGGCCAGCGGGCTCATGGTAGCTTTTATTACCGGCAGAGAATCGCGCTGCGTGGAGTTGAAGGCAAAAGACCTGGGCATTACGCTTGTCTACCAGGGCGCGAAAAACAAATTGCCCGCATTTGAAGCACTGTTGAGCGACCAAAAGCTGGATGCCTCATCCTGCGCTTACGTAGGGGATGATCTGATAGATTTACCGGTGATGTTACGCTGCGGACTCGCCATCTGCGTCCCTTCCGCCCCTGCTCTGGTGAAAAAGCATGCGCATTATGTCACGCGCCTGGAAGGCGGGCGCGGCGCAGCGCGCGAGATCTGCGAAATGATTATGGGAGCGCAAGACACACTGGAGGCTCAATTGGCGATGTACCTCAGATGATTAATCGGCTGATTTCCGCGCTGCCTGTCGTCCTGCCTGCACTGCTGGTATTGACGGTGCCCTTCTGGCTGAATCAGTCGTTACGTACGCCTTCTCCCTCCCAAGAAGGTAGCCTGAGCCGCCTTCCCGATTATGTGGTCGAAAACTTCTCCGCTGTTGAGATGGATAATGATGGGGTTGCCCGCCACATGCTTCTGGCGAAGAGGTTGGTGCATTATCCGGATGACGATACGACTGACCTGGAGCAACCCTATTTCATCGAAACCGAGCCTGGCAAGCCAGCTGTACAGATAAAATCCGACCAGGCGAAAATACCTGGCAACAATGAAAACATTTATTTGACCGGCAACGTCATGTTGTTGCGGAACGCCGGCAAAGGCCGCGGTGAAACAACCCTGGCTACCAGCTTGCTGCATCTCATCCCCAATGATGACATTGCCAGAACCGATAAACCTGTGGTGATTACCGAGAAAAATGCCGTTATCAAGGCCGTTGGCATGGAAATGAACAACCGGACCAATGTTATCCAGTTATGGTCTCAGGTAAAAGTTCTTCATACAAAGACGCGTTAACCTCTGCACCCGCCGCCTTTTCCTTTTCAATCAAATATTCATGAAACAAGCTTTCACCATCTTCCTCATCGGTATGTTTTTCACGGGGTCCGCTCTGGCCGAAAAAGCGGACCGCGATCAGCCAGTCCATCTGGAGGCCGACCGCGCAACCGTGCAGGATGCCAACAAGCTTGCCACGTTTACCGGTAACGTCGTGCTCACTCAGGGAACACTGATCATCCGCGCGGATAAGATGACGGTCAAGGAAGATACCAACGGGTTCCAGCACGCAACTGCTTTTGGTAATCTCGCCAGCTTCCGGCAGAAGCGCGACGGTAAGGATGAGTATGTCGAGGGCTGGAGCGAACGCATGGAATATGACAGCAAAGCCGACAAAGTGGAGCTTTTCAAGAAGGCGAGGTTGAGGCGGGGCCAGGATGAGGTTTACGGAGATTATATTTCCTACGATGCAATTAATGAGTTTTTCCAGGTGGTAGGGGGCAATACTGCAACCGCTGCGCCGACCCGATCCGAAGGAAGAGTCCGGGCCGTCATTCAACCAAAGAAGAAGGAGCAGAACACGAACGCCGAAGGTACCCGATAACATGGAATGTTATCCTTGAATCCCGGGTTTTCGAAAAAAATGAGTGAATTTAGAGCCGACAAACTAAAGAAAAGCTATAAATCGCGGACTGTGGTAAAGGATGTGTCGCTTGCCGTCGCGAGCGGCGAGGTGGTCGGTCTACTCGGTCCCAACGGTGCGGGCAAAACAACCTGCTTTTATATGATGGTAGGTTTGGTGCCGCTGGATGGCGGCAACATATGCCTGGACGATGGCGACTTGAGCCAGATGCCGATGCATCAACGTGCGCGCCTGGGGTTGAGTTATTTGCCCCAGGAAGCGTCCATTTTCAGGCGGCTTTCCGTGTCCGATAATATTCGCGCGGTACTGGAGTTAAAAAACTATTCGCGTGGGGAAATGGAGGAGCACCTTGACGATCTGTTGCACGATCTACACATCACACATATACGCGCCAATCCAGCTATCAGCTTGTCGGGCGGTGAGCGCCGCCGGGTGGAAATTGCCCGGGCGCTGGCAACACAGCCGCGCTTTATTCTTCTGGATGAGCCCTTTGCGGGTGTCGATCCTATTGCCGTTCTGGACATACAGAAAATTATCCACTTCCTCAGGGAACGGGAGATCGGCGTGCTGATCACCGACCATAACGTAAGGGAAACGCTGGGCATATGCGATCGCGCCTACATCATCAATGATGGCACGGTGCTCGCCAACGGAACTCCCGATGAAATCATTTATAATGAAAATGTGAGAAAAGTATATCTGGGAGAACATTTCCGGCTGTGATTGAATATTCAATGGCGATCTAGCTTTACCGCTGTTTTCCAAATTATGAAACCTACTCTGCAGTTCAAGCTATCACAGCACTTGACGCTCACGCCGCAATTGCAGCAATCCATCCGGTTGCTACAGCTTTCCACAGTTGAGCTCAGTCAGGAAATCGAACGCATAGCGCAGGAAAATCCGCTCCTTGAACTTGATGACACGCCGGCAAATGATGTCTCCGATTACCGAAATGGCGCGGTCCATAACGACTTGGAGCCTTTAACCGCGGATTCGATAGAAATTCCGGAAGAGGGGGAGCGGCCCTTGCCATCGATATTGATTCCGATATCAAAAAGAATGCAAGTGATGAGCCGGACTGGTTCCGGGACGATGGGGCATCCCGCAACGGGCGGGATGACGAGGACGAGCGTGACTTTCCGCAACAGGCGGCAGAGCCGCCCAATTTACGTGAACATCTTAACTTGCAGCTCAGCCTTAGCCAGATTCCGGAGCGCGACAGACGAATTGTTGGTTTACTGATCGACTGCCTGGATGACGATGGGTATCTTGCTCAGGATTTGGAGGAACTTATCGGCTTATTACCGCCCGAGCTCGGGATAGATATCGACGATTTGCACATCGCTCTCGAATACTTACAACACCTGGACCCTCCGGGAATTGGCGCGCGCAACTTGAGAGAATGCCTGGCTATGCAATTGAGCACGTTGCCGGAAGGCACACCCTACCGCGACCAGGCGTTGTTCCTGGTATCCGGGCACCTGGAAAGCCTGGCATCGCGGGATTTTTGCGCCATCAAGAAGCTGTTGCATTGCGACGATGAGTGCCTGCGTTCGATCCAGCATTTGATCACGCATTTGAATCCGAGGCCCGGCACTGCATTCAGTTCGACAGTCGCCCGCTACATCATACCCGACGTTATCGTGGCAAAGATCGGCGGCGCCTGGATAGCCCATCTTAATCCGGAGGCAATGCCACGCCTGAAGATCAATCGCCTGTATGCCGATATCCTGAAACGCTGCCACGATGATTCTTCGCGACGTCTGACGGTCCAGTTGCATGAAGCCAAGTGGCTCATCAAGAATGTGCATCAGCGGTTCAGCACTATTCTCAAAGTGTCATCCGCGGTTGTCGAGCGCCAACAGCAATTTTTCGAGCATGGTGCGGTCGCCATGCGGCCCATGGTGTTGCGTGAAATCGCGGAGTCCCTTGGCTTGCATGAATCCACCATTTCACGCGTCACTACGCAAAAATTCATGCGCACGCCGCGAGGCATATTCGAGCTGAAATATTTTTTTGGCAGCCATGTGGCGACTGACAGCGGCGGCGCCTGCTCCGCCACCGCAATTCGGGCATTGATCAAGCAAATGATAAATGCCGAGAATTCAAAGAAACCGCTGAGCGATAGCCAGATTTCAGAAATCCTTGGTCAGCAGGGCATTATGGTCGCCCGCCGTACTGTGGCAAAATACCGGGAATCCATCCAGATTCCGCCTGTTAACCTTCGTAAATCATTTTAACCCAAGCCCAGGAGCCAAGATGAATCTCAATCTTACCGGTCATCACATCGAAATTACTCCGGCGATGCGTGATTATGTCACCTCGAAGCTGGCCAGAATTACCCGCCACTTCGAGAACGTCATCGATGTCAACGTCATTTTATCGGTGGAAAAGCTCAGGCAAAAGGCTGAGGCCAACGTGCATGTCCGAGGGAAAGACATTTTTGTCGAAACCGATGGCACTGATATGTATGCTTCCATAGATAACCTGGTGGACAAGCTCGACCGCCAGATACTCAAGCACAAGGAAAAAAATACGGATCATCGCAACCACAGTAATGGTGGCTCCAGAGATCAAGAAGCGGAACAAGCTTAGCGAGAGCTTGCGGGGCTTGGCAGCTCTGCTACCAGCTTCGCGTTGCCAACCCCCGCGTTGCGAACTCCGGCTTACCAGCTCCGTGATACCAGCTGCGTGATACCAGCTCAGTTGCCAGTTCAGCTGCCAGCTTTCCTCATCCATTTTCCGCGTTCGCGCCAACTCGCGCATGCCGCGAAAGAAGTTGTCCGGAAGTACGCCCGCGGCGGCGCTGACTCGGAGTGAAAGATCGCGATTAAACGATGGGCTTTCACTCATCCTGTCTCACAAACATGCAGAAGGCAATATATTCCGATGTCTCGACTTAATGTTGCCCAGCTATTTGAGGACAAGAAACAAAAGCTGAACCTGACCTGGGAGGCGGGCAGGGACGGAGGCGATAAATATCTCGATAATGATGCCGCCGCCCACTCGATGGAAGGGGTAATCGGCCACCTCAATTTCATCCATCCTAACTGGATACAAGTACTGAGCGATACGGAGGTCAGCTATCTTGACCGTCTGGATCCAGCATCCCTGGAGCAAAATATGCAGCGGCTCGCCCAAAGCAATCTGCTCTGCATTATTGTGACGGGCGGCGCGCCGGTCCCGGCATCGATGCGTGCATTGGCGAATTCATCTCATACTGCCCTGTTTTGCTCACCGCAATCAAGTCTGGAGGTAATCTGGTTATTACGCCCCTATCTGGGGCGTGCGTTGGCGCCATCCACCAGCAAGCATGGGGTGCTGTTGGACGTTCTCGGAATGGGAGTCATGATCACCGGCGAAAGCGGCGTAGGGAAGAGTGAGTTGGCGCTGGAATTGGTGAGCCGGGGCCATGGGTTGGTCGCGGATGATGTAGTGGAGCTTTATCGAATAGCGCCCGAAACCCTGGAGGGGCGCTGCCCGCCCATGTTGCGCGACTTTCTCGAGGTTCGCGGATTGGGAATGCTCAATATCCGTACCATTTTTGGTGAGACGGCGGTACGGCGGAAAAAGAATATGAAGCTGATCGTGCACCTGCAAAAGCCCAGCAGCAGTGATTTCAATTCTTTAGAACGGCTGCCGATTAATGATGTCACCGAAAATATTCTGGATGTAAACATTCGAAAAGTGATTATTCCCGTAGCCGCTGGACGGAACCTGGCAGTCCTCGTGGAAGCAGCGGTGCGTAACTATGTTTTACAGTTGCGAGGGATAGACAGCGCGAAGGAATTTATTGCGCGGCATGAACACGAAATGGAAAACGGGCGGAATGAATTAAAAAAATGAAAAAGCAGTGACATTATCAAGCTGCAAGGCGATACTCCCAGGGATGCACCCCATTCCCCAATTTAGAAGCATATGCAACTGATCGTCATCAGCGGTCTCTCCGGCTCCGGCAAAACCATCGCGCTCACCGTTCTGGAGGACAGCGGTTACTATTGTGTCGATAATCTTCCTGCAATCCTGTTGCGGGAGGTAACCGTTTATTTGAACAAATCGGGTCACCAACGCGTGGCTGTCAGCATTGATGCCCGCAGCCGCGAGACTTTGCATTTGTTGCCGGAGCAACTGGCAGATTTGCGGCAGCACGGAATGGATGTGCACCTGCTGTTCCTGGAGACCAAGACCGATACACTGGTAAAGCGTTTTTCCGAGACGCGTCGCCGCCATCCGCTTAGCGACAATCGCATGACTTTGCCCGAATGTATCCAGTTGGAGCGGGAAATGCTTCGTGAAATCCATGATCTCGCGAATCGCATCGATACGAGCGACTTGAGCGCGAGTTCACTGCGCGCGTGGATGAGGGATTTTGTCGGGCTCAACCACGTGCTTCTGACACTCCTGTTCCAGTCGTTCGGCTTCAAACACGGAATCCCGCTGGATGCCGATATGGTGTTCGATGTCCGTTGCCTTCCCAATCCGCACTATGAGGAGCATCTGCGGCCTCTCACTGGAAAAGATGGGGCGGTGATCGAATATCTCGACGCCAGCACCAATGTCAATCGCATGTTCGATGATATACGACGTTTCCTGGACGATTGGCTGCCTTGCTTCATTCGGGACAACCGTAATTATCTGACGGTTGCAATTGGCTGCACTGGCGGGCGTCATCGTTCGGTATATTTTGTAGAGCGGTTGGCGCGATATTTCCGAGGAAACAATCAGGTTCTGGTACGGCATCGGGAATTGGACGCCTGATCGGTCGAGCCGCTTTAATGGACGCGCCAAAAAAAAATATTACACTTGCTTTTACCGGTGCATCGGGCATGCCCTACGGTGTACGCCTGCTCGAATCGTTGCTGGCTTCCGGTCACAGGGTTTATCTGCTGTATTCGCAGGCAGCGCAACTTGTTGCGCATCAGGAAATGCAACTGGTATTGCCGTCTCGCGCCAAAGAGGCCGAGGAACTGTTCAGTCGCCGCTTTAATGCCACTGAAGGGCAGCTACGCGTATTTGGACGAGAGGAATGGTTCGCGCCGGTGGCTTCGGGTTCTAACCCGGCGGACGCAATGGTCGTCTGCCCCTGCACGATGGGGACGCTTGCCTCGATTGCTGCCGGATTAAGCCAAAAGCTGATCGAGCGCTCGGCCGACGTGATGCTTAAAGAGAATCGCAAGCTTATCCTGGTTCCTCGCGAAACACCATTTTCCGCAATTCATCTCGAAAATATGCTGAAGCTCGCGCGCAGCGGAGCCGTTATTCTGCCCGCAAACCCCGGTTTTTATCACCATCCCGGGAATGTGCAGGATTTAGTGGACTTCATCGTGGCGCGTATACTCGACCATCTTGGCATCGTGCATTCCCTCATGCCCCGCTGGGGGGAAGAGCCTGATTCTTAACCAGTTCCGCGCATACTTCGGCGGAAATACGCTCCAGCCCGGCTGTCGTGACGTAGTAAATCCCTGCCTCCGTCACGATAAAATCCATTGCGATGTCATGAGGCTGAGGGTGGACATTTTCAAGCCGCAAAATTTCGAACGCAACACCGATTGCAAGCGGAGGGGGATTCATTGCAACCAGGGTACGATCGAAATAACCGCCTCCATATCCAAGGCGAAAGCCCAGCTTATCGAAACCGATCATCGGTATGACCAAAGCGCCAACCCGGACCAGATCAGTATTATCCGGAACCGGGATGTTGTACATCCCCGTTTTCATCGGCGCTTCGTCCCACCATTTGCGAAAGCACAGCGCCTCATGCCGATTCACGACTTCAGGCAAGGCCAGTGTCGCGCCCCGCTCATGGATGAATTCCATAAAAGGACGAGGATCGTACTCGCCCCGATGAGGCCAGCAAAATCCGACTATGCTGCTTCTCAACATTGGAAAACCCTGCTTGAGTGATTCGGTAATCGCCGAGCTCCAGCGCTTATAATCGCCCTCGGTAATTGACGCCCGCAGGACCATCAGCTCCATGCGCCGCTGTTTTCGCCACTCCTGCCAATTAACCACGATTTTCGCGAGTGCTTCCAGAGGCAAACATATTATTGAGCAGCTTGTTCACCGGCGCGGGAATGGCTGCTTTCAACGCGTCGGGGAATGTTATCCACCTGACTTCGTCCGCAACGGAACGCTCTTTCGGAGCAAACAATGAATCCACCTGAAGTGGCTGCGGATAAATTTTGAGCCTGAAGTGAGTAAAGGTATGAACCAGCAACGGCATCTGCGGCAATGGCGTCACTCCCATGCCGAAGCGCGCGGCGCAATATTCCCTTGAGTTTTCACTCACCGGCATCTGTGGCAAGGACCATAGACCGCCCCAGATCCCTCTGGCTGGGCGCTTTTCCAACAGAATTTTTCCATGGGCCGTCAACAGCAGGAAAACAGTTTCCCTTTCGGGCATCGGTTTTCGAGGTCGGGGAGCGGGCAGCCTGCCCACCGCATTGTCCCGAAAGGCGATGCAATCCTGTTGCAAAGGGCAACTCGCACATTTGGGCTTGAAGCGGACACAAATGGTGGAGCCCAGGTCCATCAACGCCTGGGTATAAACCTCAATACCGCCGTCGATACATTTTTCGCTTTGCTCAGGCAGCAGTTCCTGAGCTTTTTGCCACAGTAATACTTCTGTCTGTCGTTCTCCGGGATAACCTTCAATCCCGAAGCAGCGCGTAAGAATCCGCTTGACATTGCCGTCGAGTATCGCGCATCGCGCCCCATAAGCGAACACAGCGATCGCAGCCGCAGTCGAGCGGCCAATACCTGGAAGTTGCTGAATTACTTCGACCTCTCTCGGAAATATGCCGTTGTGGTTGTCGGCGACCAGCCGTGCCGCCCGATGCAGATTTCTTCCGCGGGAGTAATAGCCCAGGCCGCTCCATTGCGCCAGCACCTCGTCAAGCGAGGCCGACGCAAGGCTTTTGATATCGGGGAAATGTTGCAGAAAACGAAGATAGTACGGAATAACGATGGCGACCTGCGTTTGCTGCAACATGATTTCAGACAACCAGATGGGATACGGGTCATGCGTGTTCTGCCATGGCAGATGGTGGCGTCCGTGGCGTTCATGCCAGTGAATCATTTTCTCCGCAAACGAATTCATGCTCGTTTTAAATGCGGCCGTTCAACCTTGTCCGGTTTAATGTCCAGCTTCAGTCCGAATGAGCTGGCATTAGAGGTTTTTAACAAACCAATCCAAATGGTGCCTTCGATATTCAGATTTTCCAGATCATCCAGCAGGCACATATCCAAGAATAATGATTCATCAGGCTGATGGCTTATGGGCAGCCAGAGTAGGACGAAACAGGTAGCGGACCAGGTGGAGCGGGTGAAGGGAATCGAACCCTCGTCGTAAGCTTGGGAAGCTTCTGCTCTGCCATTGAGCTACACCCGCATACGGTTGGACTACAGCAAGATTATACGATGGAAACGGCTTGAAGAGTGACGCGGCGGCAGGGTTGAAGGCGTAGGCATGGCGAGAGAACAAGCAGCCAGCTGGCTGAAGAGGGTTTGACCTCAACAATATAGTCCTGCTTTAAATTTGCCGAGTAAGAAAAAAGAGAATGCAGCCACAATACAGCAACACAAAAATGATGCGACAGATGATTTATTCCTCATCATCGACTATGAAATCGCTCCACCGTATAATCGTGGTATGGAACAATTTTGCTGAACCGATTTATCATCTTTTTACCAAAGCGCGGTGATCCGCTTAGTTGTATTCGCTTAACTATATCGCTTCAAGACGGCTCTTCAATGACAAGTAAATGACACAGCTCATCGTTAATGGTCAACCCCGGCGTTTTTCTTTCTCCGATCAAACGGGCGGGAAGACCCAGGATTCAACCCAAGATCTAAATGAGGCAAAGCTGACAGTCGCGCAATTGCTGGAACAGATGGCATTGCAAGGCAAGCGTATTGCGGTCGAGCGCAATGGCGAAATTGTCCCGCGCAGCAGGTTCGATCAACCGCTTCTTGAGGATGGTGACCGGATTGAAATCGTGGTGGCCGTTGGCGGCGGCTAACAGCAGGGGATAAGTTATTTGGACAATCTGATCATCGCGGGCAAAGCTTATTCTTCCCGGCTTCTGGTCGGCACGGGAAAATACAAAGACTTTGCCGAGACGCGCGCAGCAGTCGAAGCCAGCGGTTCGCAAATTATCACGGTAGCAATCCGCCGGACCAATCTCGGCCAAAACCCCGATGAGCCGAATTTGGTGGATGTTCTGCCGCCCTCGCGCTATACGCTATTACCCAACACGGCCGGTTGCTACACGGTGGAAGATGCCGTACGCACCTTGCGGCTGGCGCGAGAACTGCTGGATGGCCACAGCCTGGTAAAGCTGGAGGTTCTCGGGGACCCCAGGACCCTCTATCCCAACATGGTGGAAACCATCAAGGCGGCTGAAATCTTGATAAAGGAAGATTTCCAGGTGATGGTTTACACCTCCGATGACCCTATCCTCGCCAAACAGCTCGAAGAAATCGGTTGTATCGCTATAATGCCTTTGGCATCCCTGATCGGCTCCGGCATGGGCATCCTGAATCCATGGAATTTGCAGATCATTATCGAGAATGCCAAGGTTCCCGTAATCGTGGACGCGGGTGTCGGCACGGCTTCGGACGCAGCAATTGCCATGGAACTGGGCTGCGACGGCGTCTTAATGAACACCGCCATCGCTGCCGCGCGAAATCCGGTATTGATGGCTTCGGCCATGAAAAAGGCGGTCGAGGCCGGCCGTGAAGCCTATCTGGCTGGGCGCATGGCAAAAAAACTATACAGTGCCAGTCCCAGCTCCCCGGTCAGCGGTACCATTGGCAGCAATGCCAGCAATGCCAGCAATTCTACGCGCACAGACGGAACCAAAGCATCATAATTGCGATTTTTCCGGGCGCCTTACATGGCAGAGCACCGTCCCATCCGCAGCTTTGTCCTTCGCCAAGGCCGCGTTTCCAATGCCCAGCACCGCGCGCATGTGACGCTGATGCCGAAATATGGCATTTCCTTCGAAAAAAAACTGCTCGATCTGCAAAGTACCTTTGACAGAAGTGCGCCCACATTTCTCGAGATCGGTTTCGGGATGGGCGAAACAACCGCTGCGATCGCCAGGGAAAATCCCGGGCATGACTATGTCGCGGTTGAAGTTCACACCCCGGGAGTGGGAAGTCTTCTCAAGCACCTCGATGAGCTCGGATTAACGAATGTGCGCGTTATCCAGCATGACGTGGTGGAAGTACTGCAACATATGCTGCCGCCCGAGTGCCTGGACGGCGTGCATATCTTTTTCCCCGACCCGTGGCCCAAGACGCGACACCACAAACGCCGGCTGATACAGCCAGAATTCATTGCGTTGCTCTGCCTTCATCTGAAGCGCGGCGGGTATATTCACGCTGCGACCGACTGGAAGGATTACGCGGAGCAAATACTGGGCGTGCTGCGCAATGAGCCGCTCCTGGCTAATACTGCCGCCGATTTTGCACCACGACCGGAATATCGTCCTTTGACCAAGTTCGAACAGCGCGGTTTGCGCTTAGGGCATGAGGTATGGGATCTGGTATTCAGAAAAAAATAGATATTTCGAAAAAATAGACCAGCGCTTACGCTTTGCTCGTCTTCGGAAGAAATATCTGCAACAGATCATTCAGGAAGCGCCGGCCAGTAAGCGTGGGCGCGATGCGGCGATAATCGCGCTCTATGAGGCCGCGTCGCTCAGCCTCCTCCAATTGGCGCTGGATGGTGGTGATGGGCAGGCCGGTACGTTCTACGAACATCTCGGTTGCGAAGCCTCCTGTTAGGCGCAGCGCATTCATCATGAATTCAAATGCCCGATCGTCCCGCGCGACTTCATGCTGTTCCATGACAGGCGGACCGGAAGCCAGCATCTCTGGTCCCGCTTTGGCTAGGTACTCTTTGGGCTGCTTGTACCGCACCTGGCGGATGATTTTATCGAGGAAGCTGATCTTGCTATGCGCTCCCGCGCCGATGCCCAGATAGTCGCCAAATAGCCAATAATTCATATTGTGGCGCGATTCTCGCCCCGCTTGGGCGAATGCCGATGTTTCATAGTTTATGTAGCCGGTGTCCACCAGTGCTTGCTCGATCATTACCTGCATTTCCGCCGCCGAATCATCATCAGGCAGGGGCGGAGGATAACGGTAAAATAATGTGTTGGGTTCGAGGGTCAAGTGATAAGCCGAGATATGCGAGACCCTGTATGAGATTGCGGTCTCGATGTCCTTTCGCGCCTCTTCAAGCGCCTGATCCGGCAAGGCATACATCAGATCGAGATTCACATTGTCGAAATTCTTTTGAGCGATCTCTACCGCTCGATGTGCATCATCGGCGTTATGTATCCGGCCCAGCGATTGAAGATGCCTGGGGTTGAAGCTCTGGATACCGATGGATAACCTGTTGATTCCAGCCGCCCGGAAGTCGGCGAATTTCTGTACCTCGAACGTTCCCGGATTAGCTTCCAGCGTCACCTCTGCAAGAAGGTCCAGCGGCAGCAAAGCCCGTACCGCCGACAGAATTGCATCGATGGAGGCGGCGCTAAATAGACTGGGAGTGCCTCCTCCAAAAAATACGCTAACCACTTTTCGGCCCCACACCAGAGGCAATGCTGCCTCAAGATCGCGCATGAGCGCTGCCACATATTCACTCTCCGGCAGATCGGAAACCTGCCCACGGACCTCATGCGAATTGAAGTCGCAATAAGGGCATTTCTTTAAACACCATGGAACATGGATATAAAGGCTCAGCGGAGGCAACAATCTCAGCCGTGGTGACTGGCTGCCGGATATGGAGATGGGAGAAATGATGGTTGCCATGATCAGGCCGAGCGGTAGCGGTTGACCCGAAAGGGGATGCTTCGGCTGTTAAAAATTGAAGATCGAGGAAATTTGCGAAGTATGCGCTGGAGAATGCTCAAGCTAAGCCATCGCCATCAACGGGTTTCTTCCTCGAGGCTTTTAACCAGCCGCGCCAGCGCTTTTCCCCGGTGGCTTATTTGATTTTTTTGCTCCATCGGAAGTTCCGCTGCGGTTTTTCCCAAATCAGCCAGAAAAAAATATGGATCATAACCAAATCCCCCTTTTCCGCGTGGCTCCAGAATGATTTCCCCGTGCCAGGACGCATCGGCAATGATGGGTTCGGGGTCGCGGGGATGGCGCACCAGCACCATCACACAATAATAGTGAGCCCTGCGGTCAGGCTGGTCTCGTAACACCTCAACCAGTTTACGGTTGTTCCTTTCGTCGGATTTGGGTTCCCCCGCGTAACGCGCCGACAGGACACCCGGATTACCATTCAAGGCCCTAACGCAAATGCCGGAATCATCAGCCAGTGATGGAAGGCCGGTGTGCTCGCATGCATGGCGCGCTTTAATAAGGGCATTTTCAATAAACGTGCAATGCGGCTCATCGGCTTCGCTTACGTTGAACAAGGCTTGCGGCACGGCCTCGATTTGCAGCGGCGTCAGGAAATGATTGATTTCCCGCAATTTGCCCGCGTTACTGCTTGCGATGACAAGTTTCTGCATATTCAGTACGTCACCCCATTGACTTTACGTGACTCTACCCGGCCGCCAGCGCTTTTTTCTGGATTCGGATCAGTTCTCGTATTCCCTGCTGTGCCAAATCGACCATGGCGTCGAGCTCCTCGCGGCTGAACGGAACGCCTTCGGCAGTTCCCTGCATTTCCACCATGCCCAAATCGCCCGTCATGACGACGTTCATGTCGGTATCACACCTGGAATCCTCCAGGTAATCCAGATCGAGCACGGGTATACCTTCGAACATACCCACCGACACGGCGGCGACATGCGAGAGGATGGGAGTCGCCTGTATCATTTGCCGGCGCAGCAGTTTATCCACCGCATCATGCAGCGCAACAAAGGCCCCGGTAATGCTGGCGGTACGGGTGCCACCATCGGCCTGAATCACATCACAGTCGATCTGGATGGTGCGCTCGCCGAGTTTTGTCAGATCCATGACCGAACGCAGCGCGCGTCCAATCAGGCGCTGGATTTCCATGGTGCGCCCCGATTGCTTGCCCTTGGCTGCTTCCCGTTGCATCCGTGCCCCGGTGGAGCGTGGGAGCATACCGTACTCCGCGGTAAGCCAGCCCTGCCCTTTCCCTCTGAGAAACGGGGGCACGCTCTCGTCCACACTGGCAGTGCATAATATCCTGGTATCGCCACACGCAATCAGCACCGCCCCTTCCGCATATTTGGTGTAATGCCGGGTGATTTCTATGGGGCGAAGTTGGGCGGGACCGCGAAGGCTGGGGCGCATTGATGAATCAAACCTTTGATCAATGAAGGGTAATTGGCTGTGTTTTGCCTCGGGCGCAGACTCTGGCGCGAGAAGCACAATGATTTAAGCTGAAATCGCCCGGAGATGCCGGGGCGTATCCATGCTGTGGCATAATCCGCGATATTTTAACGTATTAGGGACCAGCCAGTGGATAAGTTAGCCACGCTCTACAGCATGACCGGCTATGCCGTGGTTACGAAGGAATTATCATACGGTTCGCTCAATCTGGAGCTGCGCTCTGTCAACAATCGTTACCTTGACATCCAGTTTCGCCTACCGGACGAACTCCGTTCGCTGGAAGCAGCCATGCGCGAGTTTCTGACCTCACGGCTGAATCGCGGAAAAGTCGAGTGCCGTATTAATTTCTCCCGGGTAGGAGCCACTGAAGATCTCCAGCTTATCAACCCGGACCTTTTTCAACGGCTATTGGAAATGGACCGCACCATTCGGGCAGCGCTACCCAACGCACGGGGCTTGGAGGTGGCGGATATTCTTCGCTGGCCCGGAATACTGGGAACAAATTCCTTTCCCGCGGAGAATCTAAGCGAGCCTTGCATCGACTTGCTCGCTATCGCCCTGGACGAGTTTGCTGCGGCTCGAGCCCGAGAGGGTGAAAAACTCAGAGCCATACTATTGGAGCGCCTCGGCAAAATGCGCCGGCTGGTAGCCGAAGTGGCCCCTCGCATCCCCTCACTGCTTGCCGCGTTTCAGGAAAAGCTCAGGTCGCGATTGCATGAAGCCATGATCAATTGCGACGACGAACGTATCCGTCTGGAGTTATCCCTTTTCGCTGGCAAGATCGACGTGGATGAAGAACTATCGCGCCTGATGGCGCATCTGGAAGAGGTGGAACGGTTTTTGTTCAAAGGCGGCGCCATTGGCAAGCGCCTGGATTTTTTGATGCAGGAACTCAATCGCGAAGCCAATACGCTCGCGGCCAAATCCGTGGATGCGGAGGTGTCGAAAATTTCGGTCGAGCTCAAAGTGCTGATCGAACAGATGCGCGAACAGGTGCAGAATATTGAATGAAGTTCCGAGATTTATCTATGCAGACAGTTTTTCAAGCGTGATTTACTTCATGCGGGAAGGGGTTTCCGGTGCAACTGCTAAAGAAGACATTTGCACAGACCGGAGAAATCGGCGTTGCGTGCCATACCCGAGTGCATTAGCAGTAAATTAGCAGTAAACAATCCCGCCGCCTTGGCGATGGCAACGGGCTCAGGCCGCAAACTCAGTGCAGGCAGGCGCAGCCTTAATGCGCCCGCCTGCCGCTAGTGCGAAAACCCGACAGTCAGCAGCGGCTATCCTTTAGTTGCGTGGCTGGCAGTAAACAAGACCCTCAGCTCAAAAGGCTGGGGTTCTTGTTTTGCCTGGTTGAAAGAATGCAGACGTCTGCATTTTCTTGATGTTGTAATTTTTACGGATATCATGGGCAGGAGTCAGGTTTACAGGAGATACCGATGCGCGAATATAAAGTTACGTTTATCCCAATTAATCCGGCTGAGGCTCCAGTCGGCCCGGTAATTGTTACGGGGTCATCACTGGATGAAGCGTGTCATAAAGCGGTAGAGAGATTGAAGAATGAGCATCCAAGCCGCCCATATGATGCAAAGGATTACAAGCCGTTCCCTCAAATTAGCTGGCGAGAACTGCCGGAATAAATCGCGGGATTGAGTCCGATTATCTATTCCAGTGTGATTTCTGCCCAACGGATACCCATTCGCATCATGACCAGGGCTTAACGCATGGAACGCCGATTGACGTGTACCCAAGCGTGTACACACAGCAAAGATTGAGTACGCTAGACCATGCATCTATGTGAGTTTGAAGACTCTAGTTCTCATTCAGGTGCAATATCGAATAGTCTCGCTATCTGGAGGTGAATCTCATGAGTGAATTCTCCCACCTCGTCTGTCCGCATTGCCAGGCGATCAACCGCGTCCCAACTCCTCGGCTGGACCAGCACCCCAATTGCGGACAATGCCATCAACCCCTGTTTACGGGGCATCCGGTGGAACTCACCCACAGCCAGCTTTGCCAAACATATCGATCGCAACGATATTCCCGTACTGGTGGACTTTTGGGCCCCCTGGTGCGGGCCCTGCAAGATGATGGCTCCGGCGTTCGCACAGGCAGCGTCCATGCTGGAGCCGCGTGTCCGCCTGGCCAAGGTGAACACGGAGAACGAGCAGACTCTGGGTGCCAAATACAACATCCGTAGTATCCCTACCCTGGTGCTGTTCAGCGGAGGACGCGAGGTAGCGCGGCAGTCCGGTGCGATGGGAACGCAGGATATCGTACGCTGGGTTCAGTCTGTACAGTCCCGCTAGCCTGAAAGCTGGTACACTTAAAAAGCCGCCAAGAACCAAAGCCGGAAAGAGGCGGGGCAGTAGTGGTGTGCCGTAATGCTGCAAGGGATGATTTCATATGACAGCAACGCCGGGTAACCTGTTTATCATCAGCGCTCCGTCAGGCGCAGGCAAAACCAGCCTGGTCAAGGCATTGCTGCAAACCGGGATTGATCTCAATCTATCAATTTCATACACCACACGGCCAGCGCGCGCGGGAGAAGTTGACGGACAGGATTACCATTTTATTAGCCGCGAAGATTTCGAGCAAAGGCAGAAACAGGACGATTTTCTTGAGAGTGCCCAGGTTTACGGAAATTTTTATGGCACTTCTAAACAATGGATCAACCAGGCTATCATGGCCGGGCGCGATATCCTGCTGGAAATCGACAGCCAGGGTGCCCAGCAGGTGCGGCGCATATTTCCTAAGGCAATAACAATTTTTGTTCTACCTCCATCACTGGCTGCGCTGGAAATGCGCTTGAGACAGCGCGCACAGGACAGCGCAGAAGCAATCGGGCGGCGTTTGGCTGCGGCCCGCGAGGAAATAAAGCATGTGCGCGAATATGACTATGTTATTATCAATGAAAAGCTGGACAAGGCATCGCAAGAGTTGAGGTGCATTGTTCAAGCCGAGCGTTTGAGAACGGCAAAACAACTTGCTCGATATCGCGATCTGATAGTACAACTCGAAACTGTACCAGTTCCATAACCGGAACGATTGCCGAGAGCATTTCCATCTGTAGCGGGGCGCAATTCGCAGCTTCCGATACGTCAGATTTCCGTCTGATTCCATATATGTTGCCCTTATTTCAGCGGGCGTTCTATACTGTTATTTCTGATACCTTGGCAGGGGCATAAACATGGCACGCATCACAGTTGACGATTGCTTGAAAAGAATTCCCAACCGTTTCGATATGACTTTGGTGGCGACCATTCGAGCAAGGCAGCTTTCAGTCGGCGGCAGCCCCATGGTTGAGCCCGCACGAGACAAACCTACCGTCATCGCGTTGCGCGAGCTTGCTCAGGGGAAGATTGGGCTGGAACTCCTCTCTACCGGTCCTCTATGAGGCCCTGAAAACTGATATTCAGAAAATACACATTCCTGAAATACCTGATCGGCTGCATACTCCCCGCCGGAGACTTCATGCGGGATTGACGTTCTGAGAAAACTCCAAATCAACGGGTGTCTGTCACGCTGAAATGAAGGAAATTACGATGCGAGCGCGAGGTCTGCCGAGCTCCTCTGCTACTTTGCCCGAGGCGGGCTTCCTGTTTAGCGAACTCTCCAGTTACCTCAAGCGTGAGGATGTTTCAGAGCTTCAGAACGTTTACCTTTTCAGTCAAAGCGCTCATTCCGGGCAATTCCGCCAATCCGGCGAACCTTACATTTCTCACCCGCTTGCGGTAGCGAGCATACTCGGCAAGTTGCGCCTCGATACCCAGACGCTGGCCGCCGCGCTGTTGCATGATGTGATGGAGGACACCCACGTCTCCAAGGCCGAGATCAGTGATCGATTCGGCAAACCTGTCGCGGAGCTTGTGGATGGCGTCTCGAAGCTCGACAAGATCGAGTTCCAGACTTACGCGGACGCACAGGCGGAGAATTTCCGCAAGATGCTATTGGCTATGGCGCAAGATGTCCGCGTCATACTCATCAAATTGGCGGACCGGTTGCATAACATGCGCACGCTGGAGGCAATGCGTCCAGAGAAACGGCGCCGTATTGCACGCGAAACGATGGATATCTACGCCCCCATCTCCAACCGGCTGGGACTCAACAATATTTACCAGGAATTGCAGGATCTCAGCTTCCGCTATCTTTATCCGACGCGCTACAGAGTTCTGGCGAATGCGACCAAGGCGGCACGGGGAAACCGCCGCGAAATGGTTACTAAAATTCTCGACGCCATCAGGCAGCGTCTGAAGGCAGCAGGGCTCGATGCGGAGGTGAGCGGGCGCGAAAAGCAGCTCTACAGTATCTACAAGAAGATGGTGGAGAAGCACCTTACGTTTTCCGAGGTGCTCGACATCTACGGGTTCCGCGTCATCGTCAAGGACGTGCCCTCGTGCTACATCGCGCTCGGGGCGTTGCACAGCCTGTACAATCCGATCCCCGGAAAATTCAAGGACTACATCGCCATCCCCAAGGCGAACGGCTACCAGTCGTTGCACAGCACCTTATGGGGGCCTTACGGCACACCCATAGAAATTCAAATTCGCACGCCTGAGATGCACCGCATCGCCGAGGCCGGCGTAGCCTCTCACTGGCTCTACAAGAGTACTGATGCCGATCTCAACGATCTGCATATGAAAACCCATCAGTGGCTGCAGAGTCTGCTGGAGACCCTCAGCGATTCCACCGACTCCCTGGAATTCCTGGAACATATCAAGGTCGATCTTTTCCCCGGCGAAGTCTACGTATTCACGCCCCAAGGCAAGATATTGGCGCTACCCAAAGACTCTACAGCGGTCGATTTCGCCTACGCGGTACATACGGATATCGGCGACTGTTGCGTGGCTGCGAAAATAAACGGAGAAAGCGCGCCGTTGCGCACGGTCCTCAGAAGTGGCGACCGCGTTGAGATTGTTACCGCATCTCATGCCAAACCCAACCCTGCCTGGCTTAATTACGTGGTTACCGGCAAGGCGCGTTCCCATATACGCCGTTTTCTCAAGACAATGCAATATGAAGAATCGGCAAGGCTGGGGGAACGTCTGCTGAATCAGGCTTTAAGCGCGCTCAAGATTGACCCGCAGGCGGTAAGCGCGGCGCAATGGGACAAGCTGGCGCGCGACAGTGGCGCCAAGTCGAGACAAGACTTGCTTGCGGATATAGGATTGGGAAAGCATCTTCCCGCTGTGCTTGCGAGAAGGCTGGCATCACCGGGAGAAGCCCTTTCAGGTACAGCCGGGATGGGCGATGTCATCACGATATTAGGCAGCGAAGGCATGGCCGTGCAATTTGCCAAATGTTGCCGGCCAATACCGGGAGATTCCGTTGTCGGCTTTATCAAAAAAGATCAGGGACTGGTGATTCACATCCATGACTGTCCGGCAATCACGAAAAGCCGGGGAAATTCGGACAACTGGCTGGATGTCGCATGGGGTAAAGACATTACCCGGAGTTTCGAAGTCAGCATCAGGTTGATGGTAGCCAATCAGCGCGGGGTATTGGCAAGAGTGGCCGCTGCAATCGCCGATGCGGGCTCCAACATCGACAACGTTGTCATGGAAGGGGATGGCACGTACACAACCATGAACTTCATGTTACAGGTTCGTAATCGTCATCATCTGGCTCAAGTGATGCGCGGCTTGAGGCGTATATCCGAAGTAGAGAAAATCAGCCGGATGAAAGGCTGAAAAAAAGGCTAACAATCTCTTGCCGCTGTAGTGTTCTATCTTTCATATGCCAGTACTGGCGCCAGCCATTTTTCTGTCTCCTCCAGCGCCCAGCCTTTGCGTTTAGCATAATCTTCCACCTGATCCTTGCCAATTTTGCCCACGGCAAAATAATCTGCTCCCGGATGAGAAAAGTAGAAGCCCGACACGGCTGCCGTAGGCACCATGGCATAGGATTCGGTCACGATGATGCCTGAATTTTCCGGAGCTTTGAGCAGCTCGAACAAGGGGCCTTTTTCCGTATGGTCAGGGCACGCGGGGTACCCCGGCGCTGGACGGATACCGCGATATTCCTCATTAACCATCTGCTCGCTGCTCAGGTTTTCGTCCTTGACGAAACCCCAGAATTCGCGCCGCACCCGCCAGTGCATATGCTCGGCAAAAGATTCGGCCAGCCGGTCGGCCAGCGCCTTCAATATGATGGCGCTGTAATCGTCATGCGCTTCCTCAAATGCCCTTACCCGCGCATCAATGCCGAGCCCGGCGGTGACGGCGAATGCACCAATGAAGTCCCGGATTCCCGTTTCCCTGGGAGCGACAAAATCGGCGAGGCATAAATTTGGACGCCCGGCAGGTTTCGTGGTTTGCTGCCGCAGATTATGAAAAGTCATCGCGACCCTGGTACGCGCTTTATCGGCATAAATTTCTATATCGTCACTGTCGATAGTATTGGCAGGGAACAAGCCAAATACCGCATTGGCCCCCAGCCATTTCTGTTCCACGATCTTCTTCAGCATGGCCTGCGCATCGCGATACAGATTGCTGGCCACTTCGCCCACCACTTCATCTTGCAGGATTGCCGGGAAGCGCCCGGACAGCTCCCACGCCTGAAAGAAAGGTGTCCAATCGATGAATGGAACGAGTTTTTCAAGCGGGTAATTTCGCAGCGATCTTACGCCAATAAAATCCGGCTCTGGCGGAGTGTAGTCATTCCACTCGGTTTTAAAGGCGTTTGCCCGGGCTTCCGCTATGGATAACATCGGTGAAGGCCCTTTTTTGGCCCTATGCTGAGTACGGACGCGTTCATACTCGGTTTTGAGATTGAGAACATAATCGTCTCGCAAGCCTTCGGATAAAAGATTACTGCAGACCCCGACCGCGCGGCTTGCATCCGGAACCCATACCGTGACACCGCTGTAATTTGGGGCGACTTTCACAGCGGTATGCACGCGCGAGGTGGTTGCTCCGCCGATCAATAAGGGAATGGTAAAGCCTTCGCGCTCCATTTCCTTCGCCACATGCGCCATCTCTTCCAGGGAGGGCGTGATCAATCCGGACAAGCCGATCATATCGGCATTCTCGCGCCGCGCCATTTCCAGAATCTGGGCGCAAGGCACCATCACGCCCATATTGACTACCTCATAATTGTTGCACTGGAGCACCACCGTAACGATATTCTTGCCGATGTCATGCACGTCCCCCTTTACGGTGGCAATGACGATCTTGCCTTTGGGCCGGGAATCGCCCGATAACTTCTTTTCCGCTTCAATAAACGGCAGCAAGTGCGCTACCGCCTGCTTCATCACACGGGCGGATTTGACGACCTGGGGCAAAAACATTTTTCCTGAGCCGAACAGGTCGCCCACGACATTCATCCCGTTCATCAGCGGCCCCTCGATCACCTGTATGGGGCGGCCTCCCTCCCTGGTGATTTCCAGCCGTGCCGCTTCAGTATCCTCGACGATATAAGTTGTGATGCCCCGGACGAGCGCATGAGTCAGGCGTTCCTGTATGGGCTGGTCGCGCCAGGCAAGGTCTTCCTTTGTCTCCTTGCTTTGCCCCTTGAAGCTCTCGGCAAATTCCACCAGCCGCTCGGTGGGCGTGGCGTCGCCGCCCTCTTTGGGCGTGCGATTGAGCAGCACATCTTCCACGCGTTCCAGCAAATCCTTGGGAATATCCGAATAAACGCCAAGTTGCCCGGCGTTGACAATACCCATGGTCATGCCGGCGCGTACAGCGTGATAAAGGAAAGCGGTATGGATCGCTTCCCGCACCGGTTCGTTGCCGCGGAAAGAGAACGATACATTCGAGACGCCTCCGCTCACCTTGGCATACGGCAGGGTTTGCTTGATAGCGCGCGTGGCGTCGATAAAATCCACGCCATAATTGTTGTGTTCCTCGATGCCGGTGGCGACTGCGAAAATATTAGGATCGAAAATGATGTCCTCAGGCGGAAAACCCACCTGATCAACAAGAATGCGGTAGCAGCGCTTGCAAATTTCCACCTTGCGCTCTTTTGTGTCAGCCTGACCCGATTCATCGAAAGCCATCACGATGACCGCAGCACCATAGCGGCGTGCAAGTTTCGCATGTTCGATAAACTCCGCTTCGCCTTCCTTCAAGCTGATGGAATTGATGATGGCCTTGCCCTGCACGCATTTAAGTCCCGCTTCGATCACTGACCACTTGCTTGAATCGATCATGAGCGGTACGCGGCTGATGTCGGGTTCGGCGGCGACAAGGTTCAGGAACGTCACCATCGCCTTCTGCGAATCGAGCATCGCCTCATCCATATTGATATCGATGATCTGCGCGCCATTTTCCACCTGGTTGCGGGCCACGCTCAGCGCTTCCGCATAATTGTTACCCAGTATCAAACGGGCAAAGGCTTTCGAGCCTGTGACATTGGTTCGCTCGCCCACATTCACGAACAGCGAGTCATCGCCGATGCTAAGCGGCTCCAGGCCGGACAGCCGCAGCTTCTTGGGAATGTCGGGAACGGCACGTGGCGGGGTATTGCTCACTGCATCGGCGATGGCCTTGATATGTGCGGGCGTCGTACCGCAGCAACCGCCGACGATATTGACAAAACCCGATTGCGCAAACCCCTTGATCAGACTCGCAGTATATTCGGGCGACTCGTCGTAGCCCGTTTCCGCCAGCGGATTGGGCAGGCCGGCATTGGGATGCGCACTGACATATACGCCGGCAACGCGGGATAGCTCCTCAATATAAGGACGCATCAATTCCGCTCCCAAGGCACAGTTAAGTCCGACGGATAATGGACGTGCGTTACTTACGGAATTCCAGAAAGCCTCGGGGGTCTGGCCGGAAAGCGTGCGGCCGGAAGCATCGGTAATCGTTGCCGAAATCATCATGGGCACGCGCATACCGTGGGTGTCAAAATATTGATCGACGGCAAATAGCGCGGCCTTGGCATTCAGAGTATCGAAAATGGTTTCGACCAGGAGGATATCGGCGCCTCCATCGATCAGGCCGCGAATGGATTCGGAATAATCCGCCACCAGTTGATCGAAGGTGATACCGCGAAAACCTGGGTCGTTCACATCCGGCGAGATCGAGGCGGTTTTGGTAGTGGGCCCCAGCACCCCCGCTACGAAGCGCGGCTTTTCCGGTGTTTTCGCCTCCATAGCCTGCGCGGCTTCCTTTGCAAGTCTGGCCCCGGCAAAATTCAGCTCATATACCAGATCCTGCATGTGGTAATCCGACATCGAGGCAGCGGTGGAATTGAATGTATTGGTCTCGATGATGTCCGCACCGGCTTCCAGATAGGCCTCATGGATGGAACGGATGATCTGCGGCTGGGTAAGCGTCAGCAGATCGTTATTACCCTTGAGATCATGGGGAAAATCGGCAAAGCGCGCGCCGCGATAATCCGCTTCGTTGAGCTTGTGGCTCTGTATCATTGTGCCCATCGCGCCGTCCAGCAGCAGAATCCGGCGTGCGAGGAGTTCTTCCAATAATTTTGCGCGGGAAGATGCGTTCATGGGCTAGATATAATGTTGAGAAGTCCTGAATTCTATCATGCGACCCTGTCATTTTTTCGGCACAGTGTCGCCCGAGGCTGCACATGTCAGGATGAGAAGGGAAAAAGGGAAGGAACGAGTGGAATAATTTTCCGAGGTGTAACGCCGCCTACCTGTTTCGTGCTCGTTCGTGTGCTGGCTGGGGTGCGACGGGTTCATCCTGGTTCCGTTGAAATCCTGTCCAGAACGCGTTTAGCGGATCGGAGCGAGCCTTCTATAAATCCCTGATAATCGGAGAATGCTTCCCCACAAACACGGACATTAGGACTCGCACTATGTTGATTCAGGCTGAACCCTTCAAGATACTCGATATGCTTCCGGGACATAACCCCTGGCAGCCAACCATGAGCGGCTGCTCCGAAAGGCTTCTTGCCCCAGTCGCGCATGCCACAGGCGAGGAGGCGGTCCTGGGTAAAATCGTGATGCTCATAATCCCGCGCAAACTGCACGAACCGCCGCCACAATCGAGGATAGTCCGGAGGCTTTCCTTTTCTTAAAAACCAGGCCTTGGCCATTTCCTGAACCTCAAGCTGGGGATCTTCCATATCCGTTCCAAGTTCCGGCGGCTTTTATGGTGTCGCATTCCTCTCAGATAATCGGACCAGAATGTGATTGCCGGGCGGTCCGTATAGACCATGATCAGCCTCTTGTTCTGTCGTTGCTTTTTACATAGAGCAACGCGTGTAGGGAGCTCCGCGGCATAGCGATTAAAGGCCTGTTGTCTTCCCACCAGGGCCTCTCAATAACGAAGAAGCACTTCAAATAAGGGAAGGCAAGCGAGGGCGTTCAGGGCTTTTTTGATTTCCGGCTGACACGGCTTGCCTAATCGTCAAAAAAGGGCCGTATTTAATACCCTCCTGATCCTGCTGATGTCCCAGAGGTGCTGGAGCCCTGCGAGGAACTCGATCCCATTCCCGTAGACTGCCCGGTTGAGCTGGGTCCTTCCGACTTTGAGTAATAGTAATCCCTTGATGAGTCTTTTCCGTACGTGTGCGAGCCTGACCCTTGCGACTTTGCGTAGTCGGCTGATTGGTCTTTTCCATATGTATGGGAGCCTGACCCTTGCGAGATTGCATAGTCGCGTGCCGCGTCTTTACCGTATGTGTAGGTGCCCGGGTTCGAGATGGTGCTGCCTGATTTTTTGGCGGTGCTACTTTGAGCGTGAACAATGCCCACTCCAGCAAATATGACGATAGCGACAAGAATCGATCGAGTCGTATTTTTTAAAGTGAAAGTATTTTTCATAGCCGTTCCCCCGTTTCAGTCCAGCAAAATTGCTGAATTAAAATGGTACGCCAGCGCGAGAGCAGTTCCGTACGTTGTCGCACCAAGTAAGCGATGAAGCACATCACAGACTCCCCCGGCCTGTCACAGAGCTAATAGTTTGCTCGCCAGTAAATCCTTCTTCAAGCCGTTCACTCCGGAATCGGCCGGTGTGCTGGCCTAGTCCTCACGCAGCATGTCAAAACGCTCTGCGAGAAAATCAATTAACGCCCGCACAAGCGCCCGGCCTGCCGGAGCAAAGCCGCCATGATCCACGGCTTGGACATAGTAGTAGAGGTCATTCAGGTCTTGCACAAGGCCTACCTTATCGTTCCAAAAATAGAACTCTGATAGCTAATTTAGCAGACTACACGCCTGGTAGTCTCAAAGCCTATACTCTAATCACTTGCTAATTGCAAGTAGCGCCCATCTCAAATCAAGGATCAATTTTAGGAGAAAAATCATGCCATTATGGAAAGTTTATCATCCCGCTGGAGCATACACCGCTCAAGACAAAAAGGATCTATCCGAAAGGATTACCGGTATGTATGCACGCGTTCCTATCCCGAAGTTCTATGTAGTCTTCATTTTTGAGGAAATAGCCAAGGACTCCTGCTTTGTAGGTGGTGAGCCGAATAACAAATTTGTCCGGTTCAGGGTCGATCACATTGCGAGAACACTACCCGGCCCAGTCATGCGGGAATGGTGGGTGAGAACGCTCGATGAGCTTATTGCTCCCTTTGTAAAGGATAGAGGCTACGATTGGGAGATTTCCATTGACGAGACACCTTTCGATCTTTGGTCTCTCCAGGGAGAGATTCCGCCTCCTTTTGAATCTGCAGCTGAGAAGAGATGGGTAAAGGAAAACAAGGCGAGTCCTTACACTGTGGTGGAAAAGCTTCCTGTTAATCTGGCGTTTACTCCAGGAATAGCGGATCGCTAGATCTGGGTGGCCGTCCCCGCTTGGGCGGCCAGTTTCCCTGAGCTCGGCACTGCACATGCCGCAAAAGAACACGGGCTCATCATCCTGATCTTTCCGGGCGGATGGGCGCATTACTGATAGTTAAGCACATGGAGGCAACATGGCTTATCAAACGATCAACCCTGCAACAGGCAAGCTGATCAAGACCTATGAAAACATTTCTGACCAAGACTTGGAGGCCGCAGTTACGCACGCGCATAGGCCTTCCAGGCCGACTGGCGACATCTCCAAGTGGCTGAGCGTGGCAGGATCATTTCCACTGCAGCAGACATCCTCCGCAAGAAAAGTGACGAGTACAGCCACTACCTGACGTTGGAGGTGGGCAAGCTTATTGCAGAGGCGCGCGCAGAGGTCGCCCTTTCTGCCGATATCCTGGACTACTACGCGCAGAAAGCTGAGAATTACCTGGAGCCGCGCGTGCTTTCCGAATCTCCGGGTGCTGAACTGCATATCGATCCGATCGGGGTTCTGCTAGCCATCGAGCCCTGGAACTTCCCCTACTACCAGATCGCGAGGGTAGCAGGACCGCAGTTGATGGTAGGCAACGTGCTGCTTCTCAAGCATGCGGAGAACGTTCCTCAGTCAGCATTGGCTTTTGCTCGCCTTTTCGAGGAAGCTGGCGCACCGCCTCGGTGTGTACACGAACATCTTTGCCAGTATCGAACAGAGCGAAAGATTAATCGAGGATCCACGTATCCGTGGTGTTACCGTGACTGGCAGTGAACGCGCAGGCGCGGCGGTGGCCGGACGCTGCTGGCCGCAACCTCAAGAAGTCCGTAATGGAGCTGGGGGGAAGTGACCCGCTAATTGTGCTCGAAGATGCGCCGCTGGAATCCACGCTCGACTATGCCTTGTTTGGGCGGATGTTCAATACCGGTCAATCCTGCGCGGGATCGAAGCGCATCATTGTGATTGGCAAGGAGCGCGGAACCGCGTTCCTTGATGGCTTCATCCAGCGTATGGCTTCATTGAAAGCAGGAGACCCCAATGATCCTGCTACAACGCTGGGGCCTCTTGCTTCAGAGAAGGCATTGAATCTTCTTCTGGATCAAATCAAGCTGGCTCTGAAGGAAGGGGGAAAGGTTGTGTTTGGTGGCGGAAGGATTGACCGCTCTGGCTTCTATCTGGAACCGACGGTACTGGCCGGCATCAGCGAGGAAAACCCAATCCATGCCCAAGAGTTATTTGGTCCGGTTGCCTCTTTCCGCGTCGTCGAGAATGAAAATGAAGCCGTCCGCCTGGCAAACGCGACCCCATTCGGTCTTGGCGCCTCGGTTTTTACTGCTGACATCGAGCGTGGCCGCAAGGTTGCAGCAAAGATCGAAAGCGGTATGGTCTTCATAAATCAGCCAGTATGGACGGCGGCACAACTTCCCTTCGGCGGTATCAAGAATTCAGGTTTTGGCCGTGAGCTGTCGGAGCTGGGCTTTGGTGAATTCGTCAATGAGAAGTTGATCAATGTTGCACCCTCCGGTTCACCG
This sequence comes from uncultured beta proteobacterium, assembly GCA_963745455.1. Lineage (GTDB taxonomy): Bacteria > Pseudomonadota > Gammaproteobacteria > Burkholderiales > Nitrosomonadaceae > Nitrosospira. The sequence continues at coordinate 6,132 of CAVUXR010000032.1, read as the reverse complement.
CCATGGGGGCCTATCAAATAAGGGTTAACAAATAGTTGCATGTGTATGCTGGGAAACGGCGCAGCGCTGGTATGAGGTTGCGCTTGTTCATGATTTAATGGGAGCTCGCTTGGTAGCGCTCTTAAGTTAGCTTAGTCCTCATGCAGCATCTCGAAACGCTGTGCGAGAAAATCAATTAACGCCCGCACAGATGGCAGAAGACCGCGCCGGGACGGAAACACCGCATGAATGATTTCCCGACATGGCGCCCAGTCTGGCACCAGCCTAACCAATGAACCAGCCGCCAGCTGGTCTCGTGCCATGACCACCGGCAGCTGCACTACACCGACACCGGCCACAGCGGCATCTCTTAGCGCGATCATGTCCGTCGTCGCGAAGCGTGGCGTGTGATGAAGCGTTGCGTGTGTGCCATCTGGCCCATATAGCACCCAGGTGTGGATTTGTTGCAGAACCCCGAGGCCCAGGCTAGGCCAATTGCTTAAAGCAGATGGTGCAGCAGGGAAGCCAAGCCGCTGGACAAGGGCAGGGCTGGCTACCAAACATTGGCCTCGATCAGCCAAAACACGCATAACGAGGTCACTGTCCTGCAGGGGCGGTGGTCGCACACGAAGGGCGACGTCCACCGACTCACTGACCAGATCGATACGCCGGTTGGTCGCCTCCATCTGCACTGTGACGAGCGGATAGCGCACCATGAAATCAGCCAGCATCACTCCCACATAAGCATTCACCAGCGGTATGGGGCATGTCATCCGGATTACACCCCGAGGTTCAGCTTTTAAGGTGTCTATTGCTTCCTGGGCCCCCTCAGCTTCCACCAGCATCGCCTTGCAATGCGTGTAATAAGTCTCGCCGGCATCGGTAACTGCAAAGTGACGTGTCGAGCGCTGGATCAGGCGCACACCCAAGCGCTCTTCCAGCTTGGCGATGCGGCGGCTAAGCTTCGATTTCGGCATGCCCAGAGCCCGGCCTGCCGGAGCAAAGCCGCCATGATCCACGGCTTGGACGTAGTAATAGAGGTCATTCAGGTCTTGCATAGGGACCACCCATCGTTTCAATAATAGAACTCTGATAACTACTTTAGCAGACTACACGCCTATCCGTCTCCAGGTCTATACTCTAACCACTTGCTAATTGCAAGCATAATACCTGCTAACTGCGTTAGTAAGAGGTCATGGAAAAAGTGTAGTGAGTTAACCAAAAGGAGTACTGAAATGGCTACAAAACATCGACGGTTGCGCAGCTATCCACAAGCAGCTGTTCGTGCTTCCAGCATGTCGTCATTGCACGAATCAACAATGTATAAGTTTGGTCTGCTGGGTCTGCTTGGAATAGCACTATTCTGGAACGGCTTTCAAATCTTTGCCTGATAAGCGAAGTATTTGCAAGAGTGAATGATGTAACGCAACTTATCCCCATAAAAAACGTTTGATATTTATGGGGAAGGAAGCTAAATCCGCTCAAACAGTAACGGGTAGTTTAGTTATCTAAAGGAGTGCTGAAATATGGCAACAACACTAGGAACGTCAAGCCAGGCGAAGTCTGGCGGCCGCGACTATGACATGTCGCTGTGGTACGACTCGAGGTGGTACAAATTCGGACTCATCACCATGCTGTTGGTAGCGATCTTCTGGATCTGGTACCAGCGCACGTTTGCCTACTCGCACGGCATGGACTCGATGGAACCGGAGTTTGAGAAAGTATGGATGGGATTGTGGCGCGTACACATGATCGTCATGCCGATCTTTGCCATCGTGACCTGGGGCTGGATCTGGAAGACACGCGACCGGGACCTGGACAACCTGGATCCGAAACTGGAAGTCAAGCGTTATTTCTACTGGATGATGTGGCTGGGCGTGTATCTGTTTGGCGTGTACTGGGGCGGCAGCTTCTTTACCGAACAGGATGCCTCCTGGCACCAGGTGATCATCCGTGACACGAGCTTCACCCCGAGCCATGTGGTAGTGTTCTACGGCTCGTTCCCGATGTACATCGTCTGCGGCGTGGCGAGCTACCTGTACGCCATGACGCGTCTGCCGCTGTATTCCCGGGGCACCTCGTTTCCGCTGGTCATGGCCATTGCCGGCCCGCTCATGATCCTGCCGAACGTAGGCCTGAACGAATGGGGTCATGCGTTCTGGTTCATGGAAGAGCTGTTTAGCGCACCGCTGCACTGGGGCTTCGTGATACTGGGCTGGTCTGGCCTGTTCTCGGGCGGCATTGCTGCACAGATCATCACCCGCTACTCCAACCTCACGGACGTCGTGTGGAACGGCCAGAGCAAAGTCATCCTCAACAACCGCATCGTCCCGTAAAGGGCTAACTGGGGAATCTGAGCAGTGGCCTGAACTGCCTGAATCGCCCCGCTCCCGCATTACAGGGGGATGGGGCGATTTGCAATAAGCCACAGTAAAACAGCATGCAGAGGATAACGAATACACAGTTGAACCCTACCTCAAGGAGCATCAAATGATCAAGCAAGTGATACAGCTCACTATTATTGTCACCGCAGCGCTTTACTGTGGCATGGCTGGGGCGCATGGGAAGGTGTCGATTGAGGAAGATATATGCACTCGCCGGCTTGATGATGACAGCATGGTGCATTTGAGTGCCTACCAGCCTCAACATGAACCCAGCAATCAATACTGCACAGAAATACCTAGGGAAGGGAATACTTTATTGGTAGTAGACCTTGCGGATCAGGCGTTGCGCGACATTCCCGTAGGGATACGCGTAGTACGGGGAACCAGCGAGGTTGATGATGAAACGGTGGCATACCTGCGTCCGAGTTATCATCCCGACGGGGTAATAAGGGGAGAGACCAGTCTGGATAAGGGGTTATATACGGTATTTATTACTGGAGAGGCGGTACCTCCGGTACGTTATGAGTATGCGTTGCGCGTACAGATGATCAATTATGCGAATATTTTTCGTGCTGCGATAGGGCCGCTGATTGCATTGCTGCTGCTTACCCTCCTTGGCTACAAGCTTATGAAATCCCAGCAGGTACAGAATTGGTGGGCTTCGAGACGCCCAGAATAATAGGGGGTTGGGAATCTGCGGCCCGCAAGAGGAATGCTTTTTTACCTTTTTATTATGCTCAAAGTTATGACAACATCAAACCAGATCAGCCGTTCCTCCTGCCCAGTCAGCTGTGCCCTGGACATATTGGGCGATAAATGGACGCTGCTTATCGTTCGTGATCTCGTTTTCTCCGGTAAGCGATACTTCGGGGATTTTCAGAATTCCCCAGAAAAAATCGCTACCAATATCCTTTCTGATCGGCTGAAAAAGCTGGAGGAATGCCACGTCATTTCACGACGCCGTGATCCGGCTAATGCGCGCAAGGTTATTTATATGCCTACTGAAAAATGCCTCGATCTGGTGCCTCCAATCATGGAGCTGTTACGTTGGGGTGCAAAACATGTTCCTGGAAGTAACGCGCACGAGAATCTGGTTCAACGATTCGAACAGGATCCGATGGAATTCATGGCGGAAATACGACTATCCCTACGTAAAGAGAATGAAGCGAATAAAGAATAGAGGGATTAGATGTTTAATTTTTAACTGAACTTTACTGGAATGCCCTTGGCACTACTACCGGGGGCACATCGCGCTATATATGCCCTTGGTAAGGCACCTACTTAACATTAAACTGCAATGCAGAAGGAATGTTCCATGTACGATCAATCAAATGTCGAGCGCACGCTGTACGGATTCTGGCTCTCACCTTATATGAGCCAGGTCGCCCACTTCCTCTCGGAAACCGGTCTAACTTATCGCTATGAACGAGTGTCTCCGTATCAGGGGAGCACGCTCACGCCAGAGCACATAGAACGAAATCCTCTTGGGAAAATTCCCACTCTCAGGGATGTCAATGGTGTTGATATTTCGGAAAGTCACGCAATCTGTCGTTATCTCGCGAGAATCTACCCAGAAGCACGAAAGTTTTATCCTATTGATGATCCGATGCTCTGTGCAGAGGTCGATGCCAAGAATGACTTCATCACTTTCTCCATTGCGGGCCCATTCTTCAACTGGTTTGTTGTCAGCGCATATTTTCCAAAAGCATGGAAACTCAAAATTGAAAAAGAAGCACATATCTATAATCTTTGTTCTGTCTTACTAAGCAAAATGTGGCTGCCCCGACTGGTTAATGGCTCGAGAATGGAGCCGTTCCTACTTGGCAAAGAGCCCTTTCTGCCGGATTTCCAGTTGTTCTACACGCTCGAGCTTAGCCAAATGTTTTCTGAACTGTTCGAAATACCCGAGATGCATCTGTTTCGAGACGATCCAGCATTACAGACGTTTTACGATGCGATGTGCGAGCGTCCTTCTACCCGTAAAATACTGGCGGCTAAAGAACTGGAACTGGATGTTACGAAGAAGGAACTCTATGAGGAGTTTGGTGCGGCCTATCTTAATAAGTTTATCGACAGACGAATCCTTGGAGAGATATTCGGACGTGAAGTCTGACCCATACATACTGCTGATCATCTGAATATGGGGTGCGTTTAGAGGTGAAGACGCGATTCGCGCTTTAAAGCACGCTAAGCCGCTGCGGCGAAGTCATGTATACGGGTCCAAAGCGGCCGAAACTGGTCTGGCCCGAGCTTCGCAGGTGATCGACAGCCCGCTGGGGATGATATTGGGGTCTGACCCCATTTTCTATTCCCATGACGCGCCGGGAAGCCTGCCCCCCGGCTGTGTTCCGTGAGCGATCGCTCGCACGGAGATTCTGCTTCTGAACTGCCTGCCTGACGGGGAAGCTTATGGTGGGCCATCCGTCACGGTCCAAAAGCATAGAGCTTTAAGCCAAAGTTTATCCAATGTCGGATATGTTTACAGTTCCCGTGAAGAAATCCCCGAACTTATAAACTTTTGTCCTAAAAACAAAGGATTAAAATAATGGTCCAATTCTTGCTTATAAATAGCCGGTTTTTGTAATAAAACTTTTAAAAGGAAAAAAATCATGAAAAAGTTTATTGCTTTAAACGCAGTAGCAGCCACATTACTTGCCGCGTCTGGTCTACTGGCTCCTGATGCAGTCGCAGGCATTTGCCCTCATGTTGGTGGAGAAGTGGATTGTGGCGCTGTTCTCTCAGTTGGTCCCGGCGGTGTGATCACCAGCTTCAACACCAATGGACAAAATTATGGATTGGGTACTATTGACACTACCCCGTATGACGGATCTGACGATGCATTGGTGGGCGTTATTAATAATTCCGGGGGGATTTTAAACTCGCTCCACTTGACCGGTTCAGGGAACGGCGGCGGAATCTTTGCTTTCGACAGTGATGGACAGCAGACGGTTTCAGGAGGGGTCCTTTTCACGCCTCCTTCACCATTTACTCATACCGGCTATGAAGGGCCGAATACCGCATTTACAAACATCGGCTTAGGGGGTACGAGTGGCGACGTGATTTTTATCGGTGGCTTGGCTGATGGTGCAACAGCTTGGTTTTCGCTTGAGGGATCGCCCCAAAGCCTGCAAATAACACCCGGTAATAATGTTCCTGAACCGGGGACTCTCGCTTTGCTTGGAATCGGCTTCTTGGTCTTTTCCGCGCGCCGCCGCAAACAATAATATATGCTTGAACCGACAAACCCCGCTCCGGCGGGGTTTGTGTGATGCCGTGCAAGCTCAGCAGCCTGGAAATCCCATTATCCAACCTTCGAATCGATGGGCAGAGTCATTGGTCTTGTCTAAGTTACACGAGACTAGCCAAGTCCGTGCAACCGATCAGCACCAGCATTAAGTCCTTCCCCAACTTATTTTAACGATCAGACCGCGCGTGATCAGTTCTTCCGCTTGGATTGTACCGGCAAACTCCAGCAACGCTTATCAGGTTATTGGTATACAGCCGCAAGTGTCCATTATTCCAGCCTGCATGCTGCGGCATGACTTTAAACAGTAAGTCCATTACGATATAGCGCGATCCCCTTGAACGCCCCGCTATTAAGGCGGCAAGCGGAACATTAGTACCCCTACTGTATCTTTATCGGTAGAGGCTGGTGCGGGAAGTTTATAATCCTCTGCATGGGCTCTCTTAACGCATAAAAAATAAATTTTATAAAATCTGCTAATAGCTTAAAAGTGGCGCCCTGAACACGAATCGAACGTGTCACCTA
>CAVUXR010000031.1:0-31146 GCA_963745455.1 uncultured beta proteobacterium | reverse complement strand
TCCAAATCTGGTATCTGGCCAAAACCGCAATACGGGCACTCCGTAGCTAGAAGCTTTAACATATCTCGCAAGGCGGATAACTTACCGTTCTGCTGAACCTCTCCGTACGCATCGTGCATCGCCTGCCTCAATTCAAGGGTTAGCTCATTGCCCAGCAGTGCGGTACTCGGACGCCCCAGCGCCGCGAAGTATGCTTCGTAGAGAGCTTCAATGGCGTCTTTTTCTTGTTCGGTTACCACAACAGGATTAGCGCAACTAGGAAAGACCGTATCAAGGTGGTCCCGAGTGGCGGCGGTATCTGGGCTCCTTAGGTTCCACATTTTTCTAGTCCTGCTTGGAAATGTTCAGTCGGGCCATAACGTACGCTCGTGCTTGGTGACTCATGGCACCATTGAATACAACTCTTCAATCGTTTCGAAGATTCCGAACATCCCTGAATTAGACGGTCCAGTATGTTGTGGAAGTCAGTGGTGTCTGTCTGAAGGTCGAAGACTTCTGCGGAAATTAAGCCAATGCTCTCCCCAAATGTCTCTCCAGTAAGCGGGACAATAGCGTTCATGTCGCCTTCTCGACGGACAATGCTGACGTGTCTCGCCAACGATTCCTGAACCACTACGGGAGAGTGAGTTGCGACGATAGCAAAAGCCTCGTGCTCCCGAAGGATCTTGCGTAGCGCATGCATGAGTGCAGCAAGAAGAGGGGGGTGAAGGTGGGTCTCGGGCTCGTCAACCAGAACCAGCGAATAAGGTTCCGATGTTCGCGAGCAAGCCGGTCACTATGAGGAGAGCGATTTTGTGCCCCGTGCTATAAGTCAGAAAAAGCTTCCTGGAACCCTCGAATGCGCTATCGGACATTAGCTGGGGTCGGTCGAAACCGGATTCGGCGAATAGATCAAACGCAATTTCTTCGAGAAGTTGCTAACTGGCCCTTGCTACGAATCTTTTTTAGCGACTGAATGAATTCGTCGGCGAGTTGGTCAATCGATTTCAGTCGCGTCTCGCCCAATCTATCCGTAAGCAAGGGTTCTTCGTCGAGAGCCCGATGGTTTTCTGCTGTTTCGGTCGATGTCCATTCCGCTACAAGGTCTCTAAGGCCAATAAAGGAGAAACGTCCTTCTCCTCGTTCTAAATCTTTAATGATTTGGAGACGGTTGCGGTTATCTGAACCAGGCAATTTAAAGCTATCGAACGGGCTAAAAGTAACTGTAATAATGCGAGGAAATCCCACTCCCTCGGGTTCCAAGACCCCAAGATCAGACAGAGGGATTTTGGATCGCTCCTCGAGCGTGCCGAAGGCAACCCTTGCCAACCGAGCGAGTAGAGTGCTCTTTCCTGATCCATTTCTCCCGACTAATACTGCAATTCGCTGGGGCAATATCTGTGTACTATTGAAGACCCATTCTGCGCTTTCGGGAGCGCCAAAATTAAACTCAGCCTTGGAAAGCCATCCAGCTAACTCAAACGAAAACCTCATGCTTTTATGAGGCACGTTCGCGTAATCTCCGGTTATCAGTCCGCGGGCGAGCGTCCTGAAGTTGAAGCCCTACGTCTTTCTGGCCCCTGAACAAAGATGTGGACCATCCCTCCTCATTTTCGAAATCTGCAACGAGAGCAGGAGTTTGAACAACGTCCCGCAGCTCTTATTTCCCGCTCGTTGCCTGGAAAAAACGCGCCGTTTCCAGCGCAGGCGGCATGGAGAGGGATTCGTAGCCAGGTTGAATCTAGGGATTCAACCTGGTCTGTTCGAACGACTGCGCGGTCCGTCGTCTCAAACAGCCAATGGCTAACTGCACGAGGATCTCGTCGATGGGACCGAGGAGTGTTGGCATCGGACAGTGTGTCCAGAAGGCCGGCTAGCCCCGTATGCCATCCTTCACAGAAGTCAATAACGTTCTTACGCTGGAAGCCAATAGGCAGGAGCGAAATAATCGTAGGCTCGATCCGAATGGGAATTACGAAGCCCGTCGTGGACTTTTCCAAGGTCAAACCTAACGCCCACTCGTCCTTAACTCCCTGCTTGCCCACCGATCTCTTGGATACCACAGCCAGAAACGGTAGGCTTCGTTGCGGATAGCATTCTCGATCTTGTCCCAAAAATAGTCTCCACCTTTAAGGCGGGCGAGGTCGTGCCAAACTTGGAAGCGGCCAGCTCCAATTTCGCGCCGAGCCAGCGTACAAAGTCATTATCCTCCGGGGTTGCATGGCTGATGAAGATCGACGGGTTGCTCAACTATGGCCTCCAGCATAAACGGTTAGCATTCTGATCTGTACTTCTGACTGTCGACTGAGGCACGTGAGTGGATGTCGGCAATACGCGGTTCGTCACTTTTTGGTACTGATGCAAGTTTTCTACTTTTTTACTAGCGCCTGTTTCCGGTCACATCTGCTTTTCGACTATTCTCAGTTTTATCGCATTGCACGCTTACGCTGCTCACGGGATTTTACAGAACTCAGCAGCACTGAATACTGTCCTGAAGTACACCAGAGGATCAGTATGGGTATTGTTATAAGAAAGCGGGTATACGGCCTAGGTAATGCAACGGGTAATGGCGTAAGCCAAGGCTCTGCATTGTTCGGAAAAGGGAAAAAAGAACGTGTTTGTTCAAATATGTCCCACTAGTGCCCCTTGAGCGACCATGTACCGACTATAAGCGTCGTATATCACTCTAAACCCTGGTTGTACAGTTGGGGATTTAATATCCCTTGTTGCTATCTTGTCCTTTGTCGTATGGTGTGCGCCTCATTTATCCCAAAAGCCCGGGATTGACCCCGTCGCCCCGAATAGCGGTGACGGGGAATAGCGTTTGTGACCGGCAAGCACAGAAAGCATCCAGGTGCCCAGGACATCCGCTTTGCCCGGTGCGTTGGGACTGGTGTAGGAAAGCGGACAACTCTTCTGCCAGCGCGACCACAGCCCGGTAAGCGTGAGAAACTCGATAAAGTAGGCCAACTGCCCCATCGGCGTGACCGCGCTTTCAGTCTCCCAGAGCACCTGTACCCGACCCGCTACCGTCTGCACTCCCGCACACGACATGAGCATTTGTTCGCGTTTCGCCAGTTTCAATTTCGATTCACCCATCGGGCGACTCCTCGTTTCGTTCGAAAACCCAAAGCCTGCCTGATTCCCAGCTATCTTGTACAGGGCCAACTGAGGTTTTTAGGATCAATCGAAACTTCCTACCTCTTGGGCAACAGCGGGGCATTTGCCGGTAAAACATTGCAACAAATCAGAATAACCCTCGATAAATGGAGAATGATAAACGATTGATTTATTAATTGAGACGTGTTGTGGTCTGTTTCCTGTTATTGATTACACGTGACTTGAAATCTCTTTTGTCTATTCCCCCAGCTTCAATCCAAGCTCCGCATTGCGTGCTCATGGTCCATCGAGCCCTCCATCTTCACAAGACAAAGTTCGATATATGACGCCGAATGGCCGCTAATCGGCTTATGGCATGCCCCCTCCAGCGGTTTATCATGGCAGTTTGCATAAATTGCTGCGCGAGCTGGATTCGTGCAGCGCACAGGCCAAGCATTAATTAGCGGAAGTCATCTGGGTAATTAATTATTGATCCCCGGTTTTCGAAATGATGATGTCTAGTAAGCCATGATCCAGGCGGCCGGGCTGGGCCCCGCACGGCCTCCAGTATGAGGATGTCTTTTGGGCACCCACTGCGGGAAATGACGATGTTCTGGTTGATGCAGGTTCTGGTTGAGCCATGAGACGATTTCGCTAAAAACTTGACGAACAGATTAAATGTTTCTCCTGAGTCACCGTTAATAAGCATAACAGCGACTGATCAGCCTCGGAACTCGAGATGGAAGGCGAGCTAGAGTTGGCGCTGTACGGTGCAATTTCATAAAAAACAGTCAAGGAGATTTACATGGCAGCAATTATCAATACCAACGTCATTTCGTTGAATGCGCAACGCAACCTTAACAGTTCGCAGAACGCGCTTGCCACCACGCTGCAACGATTGTCCTCCGGCCTGCGCATCAACAGCGCCAAGGACGATGCCGCGGGACTGGCGATTTCCGAGCGTATGACCTCGCAGATTCGCGGCTTAACCAGGCAGTCCGCAATGCCAATGACGGCATCTCGATGTCGCAAACCGCCGAAGGCGCGCTGGGAGAAATCGGCAACAACCTGCAGCGCATCCGCGAACTGGCCGTTCAATCACGCAACGCCAGCAATAGCTCAAGCGACCGCACCGCGCTGAATAACGAAGTCCAGCAGCTCAAATCCGAAATTGACCGCGTTGCCTCAACCACCGCGTTCAACGGCATCAAGCTGCTCGATGGCTCGTTTACCAATCAATCGTTCCAGGTCGGCGCCAATGTCGGCGAGACGATCAACATCACCAGCATGGTAAATGCTCAAATCCTCATCTTTGGGCACCAGCTCTTCGGCAAATGTCGCCGGTGTCGCCGCCACGGCTTTCACTGCTATTACCGCAGGAGACCTGACCATCAATGGTACCAGCGTGGGTGCGGTCGCCGCAGGTAGCGATGCTATCACGCAGGGATCCAATGTCGCGACTGCGATTAACTCGATATCCGGCACAACCAAAGTTTATGCTGAAGCTGACGCCACTACCGGCGCGGTGTCACTCTATAACGTGTCTGGCGGCAGCACCGTTATCGCTTTCGCAGGCGCTTCCGCTACAACCGCAACCACCGGCCTGACAGCGGGTACTACGGCAGTAACTTCGGTCGCTGGCTTTGGCGGGGTTGACATCAGCACCAAGTCGGGAGCCGACGCAGCCATTGCCTCGATGGATTCAGCATTGAGCGCGCTTAACGCGGGCCGTGCCGACCTGGGCGCCTATCAGAACCGTTTCTCGTCAGCTATCTCGAATGTTCAAACCACTGCCGAAAACCTGACTGCATCCCGTAGCCGTATTGTCGATACCGACTTTGCCTCGGAGACTGCAACGCTGTCCCGAAACCAGGTACTCCAACAAGCAGGAACAGCTATGCTGGCACAGGCCAATGCGATGCCGCAAAGCGTGCTGTCACTGCTGAGGGGTTAAGTCAGAATAAGTAAGCCAGAATAAGCAAATCAGCTAAGGGGCGGCCTTATCGGTTTGTAATCGGTAAGGCCGGCGAATCCGGCCAAAAGCCGCCTGCATGAGGGTCCGGGATAATCTCCCGGATCCTCGCTCTTTTACAGAATTCCGGGGAGCCGCGATGGGGATCGAACAGCTTGGACCAAATGCTCAGGCAACAATTATTGCCGTAAAGCCACCCGAATCAGGCCTGACGCGAGCGCCGGAGAATGGTCAACCCGGCCAGGATCTTAGCCCGTTGCCAGTGGACGTGCAGACAATACGGAAAGCTGTGCAGGAAGTCGCTCAGCCTGATGCTTCAACGCTGGAGTTTCACACTGACGCCGAGACTGGCAAGGTCGTGGTGAAAATCACCGACAACGCAACAGGGGAATTAGTGCGGCAGATCCCGATGGAAGAGATGCTCGCTCTGGCCAAATCGCTCGACCGGTTACAAGGTTTTTTGTTGCAGACGAAAGCCTGAGTATAGACCGGTATAGGCCGAAACTAACCATACGTAAGCTAACCGCACAAAACGGAGAAAACCAATATGGGTATCACCGCATCAGGCGCGGGGTCGAATCTGGATGTGAATGGCATAGTCAGCCAGTTGATGGCGGTCGAGCGGCGGCCGCTCGACCTGTTGGCGCGACGTGAAGCTGACTACCAGGCGAAGCTGTCCGCTTTTGGAACGCTAAAAGGCGCATTGTCCGCTTTCCAGTCAGCAATGCAAGGATTGTCCGATCCTGCCAAATTCCAGGCTATCAAAGCTGGCGCAGCAGATGACTCAATATTGAACGCGACGGCGAATGTTAAAGGTAAAGCGGTACCGGGCAGCTATTCCGTCGAAGTGCAGCAATTGGCACAACAGCAGAAAGTGAGCTCCGATGGTTTTGCCAGCCTCTCGAGCGTGGTCGGCAGCGGAACCCTGACTATTCAGTATGGAACATATGATAACGGTACCAATACTTTTAGCCTGAATAACGCAAAAGCTGCGCAAACGATCAAAATAGACCCATCCAGCAACACGCTTTCGGGTGTGCGCGACGCCATCAATGCCGCCAACGCCGGCGTGAGCGCTACGATCATCAATGATGGCGCCGGCAACAGGCTGGTATTGACCGCCAAAGATACGGGCGCCGCCAACAGTATCAGGATTACGGTGATCGATGATGACGGAACAAACCTCGACTCCACGGGTTTATCACAGCTTGCTTACGACCCGGCAGCTACCGCAGGCTCCGGCAGAAATTTGACTCAGGTACAGGCGGCACAGGATGCCAAGCTCCAGATCGACGGCATCGCCATCAGCAAGCCATCCAATATAGTTACCGATGCGATCGAGGGGCTGACGCTTAATCTGCTCAAGAGTAATGCGGGAAGCCCAACCACGCTTGACGTTGCACGCGACACCGCAGGTGTCAAGGCATCCGTGGAAGCATTCGTCAAATCTTTCAATAGCATCAATCAGACGCTAAAGGACCTCAGCGGGTACAACTCGGCAACCAAGAAGGGCGGGATATTGCAGGGCGATTCCACGGCGCTGTCGATCCAGCGTGGCATTCGGGCGACGTTAACGGCCGCAGTGGGACAAATTCCCGGCAGCTTTGCTTCGCTGTCCCAGATTGGAGTCTCTTTTCAAAAAGATGGCAGCCTGGCGCTGGATTCCACGAAACTCCAGGCTGCGATGGATTCCGGATTCGATCAAATTGGCGGGTTGTTCGCAATGCGCGGTACATCGAGCGATAGCCTGATATCGTACGATGGCGCCAGCGAGAAAACTGTAGCAGGAAACTATGCGGTAGCGGTTACCCAGCTTGCAACCCGCGCCAGCCTTACCGCAAGCCAGGCGGCAGGACTGATCATCACTGCGGGGATAAATGATCAATTAAACATCAATGTGGATGGGGTGGTGGCAAGCGTTACGCTTGCCGCAGGAACCTACGGCTCGGCCGATGCCTTGGCCGCCGAGGTGCAAAGCAAGCTGAATGGCGCTGTCAGCCTGAGCACGGCGGGAGTCTCGGTTCTCGTTTCCCAGTCTGCGGGCGTGCTCAATATCGCATCAGCGCATTACGGCTCTTCCTCCAGCGTTGGCCTCAGCGGTGGTAATGGCGCGAGCAACCTCATGGGCGTTGCTCCCGTCATTACGGCAGGAATGGATGTGGCCGGTACTATCAATGGCGTGGCAGCCACCGGGTCAGGACAAATGCTTACGGCCGGCGAAGCCGCGGACGGTTTGCGCCTTGCCATCAACGGCGGGCCGCTTGGCGCACGCGGCACAATTAACTTCTCACGTGGCTACGCCGACCAACTGAACAAGCTTGCAACAAATTTGCTGGCTACGGATGGCATTATCGCCGGCCGCGTGGATGGCATCAATGGCAGTATCAAAGATTTGGATCGCCGCCAGGAGGATTTTACAAATCGCCTGAGCACGACAGAGGCGCGATACCGGGCGCAGTTCACTGCGCTGGATACGATGCTGAGCAGCCTGAATCAGACCAGCCAGTTTCTACAGCAACAGCTGGCTGCGTTGCCAAAGAATAATTCCTGAACCAGGAAAATCTCAAACGCGAATAATCCGGGAGAAACGATCGATGTATTCAAAATCAGGCTATGGTGTAAACGCCTATGCCAGTGTTGGCCTTGAGACCGGGGTTCTTGCGGCCAGCCCGCATAAGCTCATCCTGATGCTGTTCCAGGGCGCTCACGTGGCCCTGTCTTCCGCTCTGCTTCACATGAAAAATGGTGACATCACCGCCAAGGGGGAAGCACTTTCCAAGGCCATTGCAATCATAAGTTCGGGTCTTCAGGCGAGCCTTGATGTTGAGGCCGGAGGGGATCTGGCGCGGCAGTTGAATGCTCTCTACGAATATATGGGCCGCCGCCTGTTGCAGGCCAACTTGCATAACAACAGTGAATATATCGAGGAAGTCTCTCGTTTGCTCGGGCAACTCAGTGAGGCTTGGGCCACGATCGGTTCACCCAACGCAGCGGATGGCGAGCGCTCTGGCTCGCCGGTTGTCTCCGCTCCTCCTGCCATGAATGCCGTGCCATTTACCGGCTCCGGGAAAGCGTAAATCTTATGAACAGTCTACAAATCATCTCGGCGTTTCGCTCGATTTCCAATTTTACCGGGGACATGGCCGAGGCCGCCCGAGCTGGAGAATGGGCCAGATTGGCGGAACTGGAGGCTCGGTGTGCCGCGGTGGTAGCGCAACTCAGGGCGGCTCAGCCGTTCGCACCTCTTACGGGCGAGATGCGGCGGCAGAAGGTCGAGCTGATTCACAAGATCCTGGCGGATGATGCAAAAATACGTAGTTACACTGAGCCATGGATGCGGCGAATTCAGACTCTGCTCAGCAATGCCGGAATGACCCGTCGAGTGCATCAGGCATACAGCCAGGACGTATTCCGATAAACCTTACCATTTACCTTATTAACCCATTTTACCAATTTCACAGGCTGAATTTCATGGGTCGCCGCTTGGTTCCACCGCCAGTAAACCGGCCGGCTTCGGCTGATTTTATTCATCCAGCTACTCCTCTATCTATAATCTATAAACGCATGAAAAACCCTGTATGGCAGTTTTCGGCGCGCTGCACCCCGTAACTCCAATCGATCCCAGCGGGGCGATTGCCCAGCGTCAGACCGCCAATCTCCCTTTTCTGGCGAAACTCGAGCTGGGCCAGCATCTGCGCGCAACCGTACAGGCCGCCCTTTCCAACGGCGAGTTTGCCCTCACACTGCATTCGCAAGATGGCCAGGCATTGAATGGACCGGCGTTGCATATGAAGCTTCCTGCTGGGGCGCGGCCTGGCGATATATTCAACCTGACTTTCGTCGCACGCTTGCCCCGGCCTGAGTTTGCGCTAGCCGCCGATACTTCCCTGAATGTCGAATCCCCCTCACTGCTAAGCGGTATTGGCCGTTTTATTGGTGATCTTCTGAGTCGCCCCGTTCTTCCCAATAATCCGTCCGCACTTTCGAGAAATACTCCGCTGCTTGAAAGGCCGCCGAGCGATGGTTTTGAATTATCCTTGCGCCTCGCGCAAGCGATGGGGCGTAGCGGCCTGTTCTATGAATCCCATCAGGCACAATGGATTGCAGGGGCGAAGCCATTATCGGAATTGTTGAGGGAGCCGCAGGCACATCTTGCCGGATTGAGAACGCTATCGCAGGACACGGGTATGAATGGGGCGAACGTAAGAGCAACTGTAAACGTGACTATGGAGTTTGCGGAGAGCGATGCGCCATCCGTCCCGGACCGCCTCCATTTAGATCATTTAGATTCTGCTCATTCGGAGCGGGACTACCTCGGGCCGGTTCACCGCGATGCGCTTGCGTTGGTACGGCAACAGCTGGAAGTTCTGGAGACGCGGCATATTGCCTGGCAGGGCGAGGCTTGGCCGGGCCAGGCCATCACCCTGGAAGCCTTCGAGGAAGACTGCAGGGGCCGGGAAGAGAGCGATGAGACGGATCAGGACTATGCCATTCCCTGGAAGACCCGCTTGCGCCTGGATTTACCTAATCTGGGACGAGTTATCGCAGATTTGCGGCTGCATCGGCATGGATTGGAAATCAGCTTTTGCGCGCCTGATCATGCCACCACGGCTATATTGCGGTCTCGGCGCGGCGTCGCTTGCGCATGACCTCGAGGGAGCCGGAATAAAATTGCTGGGCATGGGAGTAAACATGAATGAAGAACGGGACTGAGCCAAATGGAGCTGCGGCGGGGGCCGCGGTAGCGCTGGCTTATGCCGAGGGGCAGGTCGCCCCGAGAGTAGTCGCCAAGGGTCGCGGCCTGATTGCCGAAGCCATCATCAATCAGGCGCGGGCACATGGCATTTATGTGCATGAATCTCCCGAGCTGGTTTCTCTGCTGATGCAAGTGGACATGGACCAGCATATCCCTCCCGAACTCTACCGGGCAGTCGCGGAATTGCTTGCGTGGCTCTATAAAATAGAAGCCGGAACCGAAGCCGGGCCGAGAGCCTGAGTATCCATATCCTTGCTCCGCATTTTTCATCGTTGCAGTACCGCTTCACACAGGCATATTCATGATTTCCTGATACGCGGCGACAAGCTTGTTGCGGACCTGCAATGTGTACTGGAATGAGATGGAAGCTTTCTGCATAGTGATCATGGCCTCGGTCAGGTTGGCCTCTGGCGCACCCAGTTCGAAATCACGCGCAAGCTTTGCGGCGCTCTGCTGCGTATTGTTAACCTGATCCAGCGAATTCTTGAGGACCGCTCCGAAGTCGACACCGTTCGGATTTTTACCCAGTCCTGCGTCACCCGGTGCCGGCTTTCCGGCAGCGAGCGCTGCACCCGCTCTCAACTGAGCGAGCATCGAATCTACTTTCGATATATTCATACAGATTGTGGCATCTGACCTCGGAAGCTATGCAAAATAACATTCGCCAGCTCAGGCGCGGGTGTGAAAAAACCCCGAAAACCCGCTTCTGTTCGGAGTACTGAAACAAACGCGCATATCGATAATGCTGACGTGGACTGGCACCGCGCTCACATTGTGCTCTGATCGCGTCGGACTTGTGCCGATGTCGCGCAAACTGAATCTGGACATGAAAAAAAAACGTTTGATTCAAATTGAAGCACCTACAGGAGAAGCGCGGGGAGAAGCTTGGGGGAAGCGTGGCGGCTGATACGGAAGCTGTAGCGATAAGCGGTACGCAGAGCCTCGTACGAGGCTTTGTGACCAAAATCTCCGGCCAGCAGAAGATGGGGATGATGCTGGCTGTTTCCGCTATCTTGGCGTTGGCCGCCGCAGGATGGATGTGGAACCGGGCGCCGGATTATAAGGTGCTGTTCAGCAATATTTCTGATCGCGATGGCGGCGCGATCGTTGCAACCCTTCAGCAAATGGATGTGCCGTACAAGTTCGCCGAAGGCGGCGGAGCCATTCTTGTGCCTGCCAGCCAAGTGCACGACGTTCGCCTCAAACTGGCTTCGCAAGGGTTGCCCAAAGGCGGGCTGGTCGGCTTTGAGCTGATGGAAAACCAGAAGTTCGGTACGAGCCAGTTTCTCGAGCAGGTCAATTTTCAGCGCGCGCTGGAAGGCGAACTTGCCCGTTCTATTCAGTCGCTGGCCGCGGTCAGCGGCGCACGCGTCCATCTGGCAATGCCCAAGCAATCCGTATTCATGCGCGAACAACAGAAGCCCAGCGCCTCGGTTCTGGTAAATCTCTATGCCGGCCGTACTCTGGACTCGCAACAGGTCAGCGCGATCACGCACCTGGTTTCGAGCAGCGTTCCCAACCTGCCTCTCAAGAATGTCACGGTGGTGGATCAGCATGGCAACCTGCTCAGCAAGATTGATGAATCGAACATCAATACCGGGCTGGACCCAAGTCAATTGAAGTATGTGCAAGCACTGGAGCAGAGCTACATCAAGCGCATCGAGGCAATTCTGTCTCCCATAGTCGGACAGGAGAACGTGCGTGCCCAGGTAGCAGCGGACATTGATTTCGCTCAGTCGGAGCACACAAGCGAGCAATACAAGCCAAACCAGGACCCGGCCGATTCCGCAGTGCGCAGTCAGCATACCTCGGAGTCGGCCAACCGGCCCGGTCAAGGCGAGGGCGGAGTACCGGGAGCCCTTTCCAATCAACCTCCGGCGCCCGCAACGGCTCCGGTTACGGCGCCGCCCCCTGCGCCGAACGCGGCGCCTGGCACCCCGCCGGCTGCTCCGCCCGTGCCCCCCAATACGCGCAAGGATGCCACCATTAATTATGAGGTAGATAAAACCATTCAGCATGTGCGCAAACAGGTGGGCGGGATCAAGCGACTATCGGTAGCGGTGGTGGTCAACCACCGCAAAGTAACGGACCAGGATGGAGTAACCAGCGCCAAACCGCTGACCGAAGCTGAAAAAGCACAGATCACGGATCTGGTGAAAGAGGCCATGGGGTTCAGCAATGAGCGTGGCGATACATTGAACGTGGTCAACAGCGCATTCGCGGATATGGAAAGAGAACCCATGCCGGAGCTTCCCTTATGGAAGCAACCCGACATGGTTGAGCTTGCCCAGCAGATAGGGAAGACCCTATTGATCGGCGGACTGATTCTCTATCTGGTGTTGGGAGTTTTAAGGCCTATGCTGAAACGCATGAATCCACCGCCACCCCCGCCATTGCCTGTGGAACAGCCGGATAACAGCGTTCCGCAAGTGATCCCCGCTCCCAAGCAGCCGCCGCAGATTTCGCAGCATGAGCAAACTCTGGCATTGGCCCGGCAATTGGCAAGAGACGATCCGAAAATGGTGGCGAATGTAGTCAAGCAATGGGTAGCGGGCCATGAATGACGAAGGTATATATAAAGGCGCTATCCTGCTTCTGTCGCTGGGCGAGGATGAGGCGGTGGAGGTACTCAAGCATCTAACTCACCTCGAAGTGCAGAAACTCGGCGCGGCGATGGCCAGGCTCAAGAAGCTCAGCCGGGATGAGGTTGACGCCGTACTCACTGATTTCTGCAGCCGCGCCGCGAAAGACAACCTTTTTCTGAATCTTGATTCGGAGAGTTACGCCCGCTCGGTACTTCAAAAAGCCTTAGGCGAAGATAAATCGACCGACAACATCAGCCGCATCCTGGAAGGCCAGGATACCAGCGGAATCGAGGGCCTCAAGTGGATCGATTCACAATCCGTGGCGGAGCTGATTAAAGGAGAACACCCGCAGATCATCGCCACCATTCTCGTGCATCTGGATCGCAATCAGGCAAGCGAAATCCTGGGGGAGTTGACCGAACAGTTGCGCAACGATGTCTTGCTGCGCATCGCGACGCTAGAGGGCATCCAGCCCTCAGCGCTGCGGGAACTGAATAAGGTCCTGACCGACCTCTTATCAGGTAGTGAAAACATCAAAAATTCGGTAGGTGGCATCCGCACGGCTGCGGAAATCATCAACTTCATGGGCAGCGCGGCCGAGACATCAGTGCTTGATAATCTGCGCGAGTTCGATACCGAACTGGCACAAAAAGTAATGGACCAGATGTTTGTATTCGAAAATCTGATGGACATTGATGATCGCGGCATCCAGATCCTGCTGCGGGAAGTTCAATCCGACTCGCTGGTTATTGCGCTGAAAGGTGCCGCATGGGAATTGCGGGAAAAAGTGTTTAAAAATATGTCGAGCCGGGCCTCCGAAATGCTGCGTGAAGACCTGGAAGCCATGGGTCCGGTCAGGGTCAGCGAAGTGGAAGCCCAACAGAAGCAAATATTGCAGACTGTCCGGCGGCTCGCGGATGAAGGTCAGATCGTATTTGGAGCCAAGAGCGAAGAGAGCTACGTTTGACTAAATACGCCTTGAAATCTGGAAGACCGGACCTTGAACAAACGTATGGACCTCTATGGCCAGCCGGATAATTCCCAAAGAACGGTCATCCTCCTATACGCATTGGGAAATGGATGCTTTCGAGCAAGGGCGGCCGTCCGCACCTGAACCTGGAGATGAGCGGGAGCGGCAGCCGGGGAGCGTGGGCAAGGAAGGAGGACGCGGCGGGACCCGGCATGCATACGAGCAGGCTGAGCGAGCCCATCAGCAGGCAGAGCATGATGGGTACGCCGCCGGCCTTGAAGCTGGCCGGAAAGCGGGTTATGAGGCTGGCTACGAAGCAGGCCAGGACGAGGGATACCGGGCGGGATACCAGGCTGGATACGAGGCTGGGTGCGCGGCCGGCAACGAGCACATCACAGCCGAGGCCGTTAAATTGCAAGCACTGTTTTGCGCGTTTCAAAAAGAACTGACCGTTGCGGATCAAGCGATCGGCAATGATCTGCTCCTGCTTGCTCTTGGCCTGGCCAGGCAAATGACGCGCGAGGCCCTGCGGATAAAGCCGGAACTCGTGCTTGCAGTGGTTCGTGAATGCCTCCGGCAGGAGCCTGTATTTGGCCAGCCGGCACAGCTATTCCTGCACCCGGAGGATGCTGCCCTAGTGCCTCAATACCTGGGCCAGGAACTTGACGGATGGACGATTTGTGCTGATCTCCAGCTCGAACGCGGCGGCTGCAGGATCAAAATGGGCCATACCCATATCGATGCAACTGTCGCGACGCGCTGGCAGCGTATTCTTCAGGCGCTCGGACAAAGCGGTCACTGGCTGGAATGACAGAAATTCCGGCCAATACTCATGCCACCCAATGGCGCAGATTCCTCAGGAGCTGCGGCGACGTTGCGGCTGCTTCCCAACCCTTCCATCTTACCGGAAGCCTCACCCGGGTTACCGGCCTGGTAATGGAGGCGGTAGGGCTCAAGCTTGCTGTCGGCAGTGGTTGTACTGTGCTGTTGCCCAACGGTAACAGCGTCGAGGCGGAGGTAGTCGGGTTCCACGGCGAACGGCTTTATCTGATGCCGACCAATGACGTATTCGGGCTGACGCCCGGCGCAAAGGTCATCCCCTGGGATAACGCCACGGCGTTGCCCGCAGCCGGAGATGGGCGCAATTTGCGCCGTCGCGCATCGGATCGAATCACGCGTTTTCCCGTAGGGGCCGGCTTGCTCGGACGAGTGCTGGACGGGATAGGCCGTCCGCTGGACGGTCTTGGGGCTCTGACGGTAGAGCAGGGCGCACCGCTCGCGGAGCAATCATTGAATCCACTCGATCGGGAACCGATCAACCAGATATTGGATGTTGGTGTGCGCGCCATTAATGCGCTTCTTACTGTGGGACGCGGCCAGCGCATGGGCTTGTTTGCCGGATCCGGCGTGGGGAAAAGCGTGCTGCTGGGGATGATGGCACGATACACGAGCGCCGATGTGATCGTGGTTGGGTTGATTGGCGAGCGGGGCCGGGAGGTGAAGGAATTTATCGAGCAGATACTCGGCCCGGAAGGGCTAGCCCGCTCGGTAGTAGTGGCGGCGCCGGCCGATACCTGGCCCTTGATGAGATTGCAAGGTGCTTCCTACGCTACCTCCATTGCCGAGTATTTCCGGGACCAGGGCAAAAACGTCTTGCTTATCATGGATTCGCTGACCCGCTACGCCATGGCGCAGCGGGAGATTGCCTTGGCGATAGGAGAGCCGCCCGCGACCAAAGGCTATCCACCTTCCGTGTTTGCCAAACTGCCACGGCTGGTGGAACGGGCGGGCAACGGCGCCAGGGGTGGCGGCTCGATCACAGCGTTCTATACGGTTTTGACTGAGGGTGATGACCAGCAGGATCCTATCGCGGACGCGGCCCGCGCGATACTGGACGGGCATATCGTCTTGTCGCGTCAGCTTGCGGAAAGCGGACACTACCCCGCCATCGACATGGAAGCATCCATCAGCCGCGCAATGACCAGCCTCATTTCGCCAGAATATTTTGAGCAGGTACGGGACTTCAAGCGATTCTATTCACGTTATCAGCGCTCGCGCGACCTGATCAGCGTGGGTGCCTACTCGCCCGGAAGCGATCCCTTGCTGGACCGGGCAATTACGCTATACCCCCGGCTGGAAGCATTTCTTCAGCAGAGTATGTTTGAACGCGCGGGTCATGCGGATAGCGTCGCAGGCTTGGGTGGATTGCTTGGGTCGCACACTAACTGAGCCATGACCCTAATTCGGCGGTTGAGCGCTCATTTTTCAGTTTATTGCCATGATCTACATAGACCTCTTATCTATAAAGTACAAAGGCCTCTTGCGATACCTGACCTTCACTTTCATGGTGAGTTCGCTACGTGGACTGCCGATTTAGGATGATCGGATAAATGTCAAAACCTTCAGCTTTAGAAACGCTGATCGAACTGGCCCAGACCCGAGCGGACGATGCGGCCAAGCGCCTGGGTGCGCTGAACAGTCAAAACCTGGATATAGAAGCCAAACTTGTCCTGCTGCTTCAATATTACGATGAGTATCGCGCGCGCTTTCAGGCTTCGATGCAGCGCGGGCTGACGGCGTCGGATTGGCGAAACTATCATGAATTTCTTGATAAGCTCGATGCCGCCATCGCCCAACAGCGCGAGATACTGGCCTTGATCCGGCAACGGGTCGCGGCAGGACAGGCGGTCTGGCAAACAGCCAGGCGAACTCTTACATCTTATGACACCCTGGCGCGGCGCCAAACGCGCGCGGAACTGCTGCAGGCGGCAAGGTGTGAGCAGAAGCAAACTGACGAGCAGGTGACCAATACCGCTGCCCGCAAGGATCATGCACATTGATCACCCTCATCCTGAGCGGCATTAAGGATCAGTACCAATCCTAGAGGTTTATTATGCTTACTCCATCTGTTCTTCCGAATCTCCCTTTGGATCCTCCGGCAAAAAAAACCGTTTCCGCCGCGGATACGGGCGAAACGATGCAGGGACCTGAATCCGCTGGCTTCGGCAAAGTTTTGGCCCGGGAAATGAGCAATAAACCCGATATGGCCAGGACCAAACCGGCGGACAAAAATACTGAAATGCGGGAGGACGAGAACAGGGTGACGGCAACCGATGATTCTGCACGTGGTGACACTTCAATAAACGGAGGTGAAGACACGCCGAGCCTGGAAATTGCGGAAAAATCGGAACCGGCTATTTCCACAACGCCGCAGCTCATGGAATTTGCAAACATGCTGCCCCATTTGGCCCGGCAGCCGGCGCAGATCCCAGACGAGGTTCCAACAATTAGGCGTGTCCATGCCCATCTCGAACATCGGCTGAATATGCAAGCAAATGATGTTCAAAGTTATGCACAATCCCGGGATGAGGCCGGCAATGCTCCCCGCAAGAAGGTGGCAACCTCAGCCGATCCCTTGGCTGACGTGGCACAGGTGGAGCGAAGTGGAGCCACAACAGATTATGCGGCTTTTGGAAACCAGCCGCCCGGACTGATCCTTGGGAGTCTCGTCCAGTCCAGAACCGGCGCGGGACCAGACGCGACGGCTATTCATCGGGGCACGCCCCAAACTACTGGAATATCCACCGGCATGCCTGCTGCCAACGCACCTGCTGGTGTTGCAGCTGGCGTACTGGATGATGTTCAGGATGAGGTACGGGAAGGGCGATCCGCTGCTCAAAGCACAACGGCAACCCGATTTGACGCGCATGCCAGGCAGGATGATTCAAGGCGCCTGGAGTCAAGTTTGATGAGAAATCCTTCTGCAAGTGAGCTCGCAACACTTGCCAATACTTCCGCAGATGCCCCTCCTCGGAACCTATCGGCTATTCAGGCGGAGGCAGCGTTTTCAACCGTTGCGATCGAACATGGCCTTGCCCCAACTTCAAACTCCCCGGCAAGCTCGCTTGATCATTCCCCGATGAGACTTGAACCTCATCCTGGTTCGGCCGGGTGGGATAATGCGCTGGGCCAGAAAATAGTCTGGATGGTTTCTCAGCAGCAGCAGGTTGCAGAGCTGAGCCTCAACCCTCCTGATCTGGGTCCGTTGCAGATCGTTTTAACTGTTGACAACGACCAGGCCAGCGCAATGTTTGTATCGCATAACGCCGACGTCCGCCAGGCGCTGGAAGCCGCGCTGCCACGGCTAAAAGAAATGATGGCGGACAGCGGCATCAGTTTAGGCAACACGACCATCAGCTCCGGCAATTCCCAGCAAGGCGCTTTCACGGAAGGATTTGAGCGGCGAAATCATTCCGGCGCGCACTACGCTGGCGGCAGCGGCCGGGCGAATACATCGGATAGCGATCGCGCAAGCCTTGCCAATATCAATGTCCGCGGTCTGGTGGATACATTTGCGTAGCTGATTCTGTCGTCATTTCAGCGATGCAGCTGTAATTTTCCCCTACAGTTACGCCGGTGCTGATTGGACGCCCAAACATGCAGCCATCAAGGAACCGGTAGAAAACCGTCCTGCATGGAATTTTCAAGATAGCGCCTCTTTCCTTGTTTGTTTCTTGCATTGGTTGTGTTCCGGTCAGTTGATAATGGCACATCTTCCGCTACCGAATACATCATGGCGAGCAGGCCGATCAAGCAGGACAAGGATTCGAAAGAAACCAAGGTGGAACCGAAATCGTCGAAACCGAAATGGGCGCTGGCCATTGTTTCAGCTATGCTGTTGCTGGGCGCCGGGGGAGGAGGCGCGGCCTGGTATTTCCGGACTCAGGACGACTCCACCGCCCCAAAAGCGAAGCCACCTGTTTTTGTCAGCCTTGAAACTTTTACCGTCAATCTTCAGCCCGAGTACAGCGATCAGCACCTTCAGACCAATTTGACCTTGAAGGTTGACGATGCCGCAGCGACCGATTTAATCAAGCTGCGCATGCCTGAAGTGCGCAACCGGATTCTGCTGTTGCTTTCCAGTAAGACCGCGTCAGAGATAGCCACTGTCGAAGGCAAGAAGAAGCTCGCCTCTGAACTGGCGGCTGAGATAAATCAGCCATTTGGCGAAGGAAATAACGGCCAATCCGTTGAGAGCGTGCTTTTTACTTCGTTCGTGATCCAGTAATTACCATGATGGATGACTTTCTTTCCACAGGAAGAGGTAAATGTCCTGCTTAAGGGAGTAGCCGGGCAAGGGACGGCACAGAAAAGCAGCGATCCATCATCCGGCTTCCGCCCCTACAATCTGGCGACTCAGGAGCGTATCGTGCGAGGGCGCTTGCCCACGCTCGAAATCATTAATGAGCGATTTGCCCGTCTCCTGCGCCTCAGCCTGTTCAATTTTATGCGCCGTAGCGCTAATGTCACAGCTGGACCGGTACGGGTAATCAAATTCAGCGAATTCGTGCGCAACCTCATGGTGCCCAGCAATCTGAACCTGGTGCACGTCAAGCCCCTGCGAGGCACTTCGCTATTCGTTTTCGACCCGACTCTGGTATTTCTGGTCGTGGATAACCTATTTGGCGGAGACGGCCGCTTTCAGCCAAAAACCGAGCGGCGCGACTTCACCCAGACGGAGCAACGCATTATCCAGCGATTGCTTAACCTCGTATTCGACAGTTACGGCAAGTCCTGGCATCCCGTCTATCCTATCGAATTCGAATATGTGCGGGCGGAGACCAATATTCAATTTGCCAATGTGGCGACACCGAATGAGGTCGTCGTCGCCACGACATTCGAGGTCAACTTTGGTTCGGTGGTTGGAGAAATGCACATCTGCACTCCTTACTCCATTCTCGAGCCGATCCGTGATGTGCTTTCCAGCAGCGTGCAGGGTGAGGCTCTGGAGGTAGACAAGCGATGGGTTCGCCGCCTGTCGAAGCAAGTGCAGTCCGCTGAGGTAACACTGCTAGTGAATCTCGCACATGTACAGATAACACTCAATCAGATACTCAAAATGCAGGTGGGCGATGTCATTCCGCTGGATATCCCTGAATTTGTCACAGCCAGCGTGGATGGCGTGCCAGTCATGGAATGCCGGTATGGCATTTCCAATGGTCAATATGCTCTCCGCATGGAAAAAATGCTGAGTTCCACAACCAACGAATGAATCCGCTCGAACGTCGTAACCTTTCCAATCGACCCTTTGTAAATAAATCCGAGGAAGCCTACGTGCCTGCAAAAAACGCCAATACAGCCCGAGTGACCGAGCAGGAAGATGCTGCGGTGGCCGCGGCCAACCCTGCTCAAACCCCCATTTTCGAACAGTTTTACAGTGGGCAAAAGGCGGAAATCCAAAATGACATCGATATGATCATGGATATTCCGGTCCAGCTCACCGTACAGCTGGGGCGCACCAAAATCGCCATCAAGAACTTACTGCAATTGGCCCAAGGCTCAGTTGTGGAGCTGGATGGTCTGGCTGGAGAGCCGATGGACGTACTGGTCAATGGGTATTTGATCGCCCAGGGTGAAGTTGTGGTAGTGAATGAAAAATTCGGCATCCGATTGACCGACATCATTACGCCAAGTGAGCGGATTCGCAAATTAAACCGCTAAATCTCGTTGAAAAGCAATCATATCGGCAAGACAAATAAATGAATGCTGCCAGCATTTCAGGGATTTTCGTCCCTTCCTAAGAATAAGAAAATCCGTAATCCCGGCCAGTTGGTCAAATTGCATCGACATCCTTGGCCTATAGGAAAGGCTTTCGCGTGGAAAAAGGTGTTCCAATTTTTTCACTCTGCTGGGTTATTGCGTATTTTTGATCAATACCTGCGAGCGGCGGCGGCAGGAAACGGGAGTGCCATTGTTTCCGACGGCGGCATGCTTCAGGTGGTGCTTGGTCTCGGATTCGTCCTCGCGCTGATGGGGGGATTAGCGTGGCTGCTCAGGCGTTTTGGCGGTCCGCAGCCGGGTTCCGCCGGGACAATCAAAATTCTCGGCGGCTCGGCCGTCGGTCAGCGCGAGCGCGTAGTGTTGGTGGAAGTCGCCGATACCTGGCTGGTAGTTGGAGTCGCGCCTGGTCATGTGACAGCTTTGCACACCATGCCCAAAGGCGAGGTTGCCCCAAGCGCAGGCCAAGCCCGGGATAATACCCGTTTTTCAACCTGGTTGAGGCAAACGATTGAAAAACAAATGATTGAAAAACAAAAGATTGAGAAACAAGCGGTTGAAAAACAAACGGTTGAAACACCTCAGGGCGAACGCAATGGGGAATAGCCCAGCCCTGAATCGCTGTATTGTTTTGGGACCACGCACCGTGGAACGGCTCCTGCTGGGCGCCTCGTTGCTTGCCATGCCTTTGCTCGCGCTGGCCCAGTCTCCCGGCATGCCCGCATTTACCAGTACTCCAGTCGCAGGCGGAGGGCAAAGTTATACCTTAAGTCTGCAAACGCTGCTGCTGCTGACGGCGCTCTCCTTTCTGCCGGCATTGCTGCTGATGATGACGGGATTTACCCGCATTATCATTGTGTTGTCCCTGCTTCGCCAAGCGCTTGGTACTCAATCTTCCCCTCCGAACCAAGTGCTCGTGGGGCTTGCGTTATTCCTGACATTTTTCGTTATGGGACCGGTATTCGACAGGATTTATACAGACGCCTATCAGCCCTACGCCAGCAATAAAATAACCATGCCCCAGGCGTTGGAAAAAGGCTCGGCGCCGCTCAAAGCCTTCATGATGAAACAAACCCGGGAAGCGGATCTGGCCCTATTCGTCAAGCTTTCCGGGGATCCGCAACTGAACGGGCCCGAGGACGTCCCATTGCGGATACTGGTTCCTTCCTTCGTCACCAGCGAATTAAAAACAGCTTTTCAGATCGGTTTTGCGGTTTTCATTCCTTTTCTCATTATCGATATGGTCGTGGCTTCTGTGCTCATGTCCATGGGTATGATGATGGTATCGCCCGCCCTCGTCGCATTGCCATTCAAGCTTATGCTGTTCGTATTGGTCGACGGATGGCATATGCTGATTGGATCGCTTGCAGAAAGTTTTTATTGACGGGCGGCCGAGTCTGGCTGCTGAATAGCGTTAAACATAATAGGGATATAACGAAATGACCCCTGAAAGCGTAATGACCCTGGGACAGAAGGCCATGGAAGTCACCTTGATGGTTTCAGCTCCGATGCTGCTCGTTGCGCTGGCGACGGGCCTGATAGTAAGTATTTTTCAGGCTGCCACTCAGATCAATGAGATGACCTTATCTTTCATTCCCAAGCTGGTCGCGCTATTCACCACCCTTGTGCTAGCCGGGCCATGGATGCTCTCGGTAATGCTCGACTACATGCGGCAGGTATTCGAGAGTATTCCAGGGTTGGCAGGCTAGCGATCACGTACCCTGCAGTTGCCGCGGCATCAAGCGAAACATAAATGATTACGCTCACTTCGGCGGATATCAACCAATGGCTGATATCCTTCTTTTGGCCGCTGGCTCGCGTTCTGGCATTGTTGGCGGCCGCGCCGGTGCTGGGAAATACGGCCATCCCGGCACGGGTGAAAATCGGCCTGGGAATGCTCGTTACGCTTGTCATTGCACCAGCGATAGCGGCTCCGCCAAAAATCGAGCTGGCGTCGCTTGAAGGGATGCTGGTGCTCAGCCAGCAAATTGTGATCGGCCTGGCAATGGGTTTCGCCATGCGCATCATATTCAGTGCGGTGGAGATGGCAGGTGAGATAGCGGGCTTGCAGATGGGCCTGGGGTTCGCGGCTTTCTTCAGCCCGCATAGTGAAGGCAGTACGCTGGTGGTGGGCAAATTCCTTGGCTTGCTGGCAACGCTCGCCTTTCTGTCCGTTAACGGCCACTTGCTTATGTTATCCGTGCTGACTGAAAGCTTTAATGCATTCCCAATCTCCGCCGAACCGTTCTCGGTCACCGGTTGGAAGACACTGGCGGATTGGGGAAGCCAAATTTTTTTGTCGGGACTCAAGCTTGCATTGCCCGTGGTGGCGTCACTGATGATTGTCAATCTTGGGCTCGGCATTCTGACGCGTGCTGCGCCCCAGCTAAATATCTTCGCGGTGGGTTTTCCCATTACCCTGATGACGGGCATGGTCGCTCTGATGCTGTCACTTCCTTATTTTATTCCGGTAATCGAGCAACTGATCTCGGAAGGGCTGCAGACTATGCTGGACGTAGCTGATGCCGCTCGTGCCCATCCCCCCGTGGCGCCATAATCCTGTACCAGGGCTGATACCCGGGACATCAGCTCAATCTTCAGCCAGTCTTTTCAAGATTTCCAATGATCAGCTTGCGGCGGCGCATGACCGCGAGACCCGCCAGGCCGATCCCTATCAAACTCCATGAACTGGACTCCGGCAATGTGTTTACCGCCTGTATCCGCCCGTTTTGCTCCTGATAAAAATAATCGCTCAAGGTAGTGGTGGAGCCGGACATTAAACCGGAGCTTAAGGGGGTAATTCCCGTCACCTCATCCACGACGCCGGTAATGCTCTGATATGCCACCTTCGGTACTGAATAGTTTTTACTGTTTTTAAAGTTGGATATCGTTCCGGTCGCTTGCATCAATCCCACACCGGTGCCGTTGCTGCTTATCTTTTCGCTGCCCTGTAATGTTCCTCCGCCTGTTGCATTGAGAAAATCCCCCGTTCCGCCTTTTATCGCGAACAGAGCATTCGCCATGGTAAATATCGACGGGTAGCTCGTCGGTATGAAGGAACCGCTGTAGTCAGCAAGAATTTCATCCCCCCCCAACAGAGTAAAAACCATTTTTCCGCTAAATAAGAGGGAGTCATTTTGCGGAATGACGCAATCATTGGCTTCAAATGAAACCTTGCCTAAAAGGGAGCTTATTCCAACGCCGGTCGTGGTGCCTCCAAATTGCGCGGGGCAACCCGGCCTGGGGCCAAATTGTTCATAAGTAACGCCACTTATTGTCAATGGAATGGGAGTTGTTATTACAGCCGCCCTGGAAACATTGGGAATAATAACGGAAGTAATTAACAGCGCGCAGACAGCATTAACCTTCAGGTTTGAACTGATCTTCATTTTGCCCCTCCTTCCAAATGGATTGCTTGATATTTCTTTATATCACGCCAATCTTTATACAGTCCTTAAAGGTCTAAATCCATATATCTATTTCTTCTATGTTATAGATTTTCTTTCAATGAATTACATAAAAAATCAAGTCAACAATTTAATTTTATCCAGTATTTATCGATTACATACCGGTAAGATATTCTAGTATTTGGGTCTGGATCTATCCAATCTCCTGTACTTCGCAGATTCAGGATGACGTTACGTCTCTGTTACAGTTAGAGATTGCGCGAATTTTTGCAATCCGTCAATAGCTTAAGTTGAACTTTTCGCGGTTGCTGCTAAAGTTAAGTAAGCGATGCAAAAAACTATTATAAAAGGAGAAAACTGCGGAATGCCCATACTCAGCCACGCCGACTTTCCTCGATCGACTGAAAGGAAAGTCCATTAATCTCATCGAATTGCACAGCGCTTACCCTGATTTGAGTATTAGCGGTATCGCTGGCGACGGGATTGTCGAGGGTACGCTACAAAATCTCGAAAAATTGTGGGAAGCCATCGACAGATATGATCATGATGGTAACGTTAACACCATCTCCGACGCGCCCGCATTGTCGATCGCGGAATGGCTATTTGCCGGAACAGGAAGTCAGGCGCTGGCGAGTGGCAGGGCGGTGAATTGGCAAAAGATTGCGGAACTCGGCGATAAAAGCATTACTGATAATTGCAGGGCCCACCGGGCCGCTATCGATAACACTGGTGTGGGCCTCTACTATGGCGACCACTCGCCTTTCCATCAGGATATTCTGAGAGGCGACCGTGCAGCGCTGCAAATGCAGATAGATGCGATGAGTGCCGGAGACTGGCGCATGGCTTCGGTCGATCCCGGATTCGTCACACTGGAGAATCGTTCAGGCCAAGCTGCCAGGCTTCAGGAGAGCTCGTGTATCGGCTGGGTGATGCAGAACGTGAAGAGTGCTTATGAGGGCGCTGGTAATGAGGAACGTTTTGCCGAGATAAGCCGGCGGGTAAAGGAAGCCGACCTGCGAGGCACCGTTCTCTGCGAGGAGCTGCAGAACGATGGTTGGACCGCTGTATTCTACTCGCCACGGACCGCCGAAGATCTTTCGGAGTCCGGCGAGCGGGAGAAATTGGCAGCGCTTAACATGGCAAAGGCAGACGCCCGGATATGGAAATCCCCGGTGCCTGGGTCAAGCGGTGTTCGTTGCGATGCCGTTATTACGGGCTATCGCGGTATTGCGCCGGACAGCCACACCGAGGCATTGCTGGAAAAGCTGGAAAATGTGCCATTTTTTGTCGGGGTTGCGAATGGCGGCATACATACTTTCGTCGGGCATAAGGGAAACGTGTGCGACTTCCATTGGACCGCACAGCCTGACGATAAGAATGCCATGACCGAAAATTCCGTTCGCCAATGGAAGTGGGATACCGGCCTTTACATGATTCCGCCGGGGTACTGGTAAAATTGCCGGGGACGGGGGTTTGCGGCTGCTCCCGGATGCCATGTGTTTTTCCGGCTCTCCTTTTGGGTAGGACCAGGCCGTCTCAAGGATCTTGCAATGGCGTTGATGCTGGGGTGTTGAACTGCTTGCTCAATCAGATGATAAAACGATGACTTTCTGTATGGCAAACTTGAGGGAGACCACGAATGCGTGACCGGTTATCGATTTTGGCCACATTGCTTTTTACGCCATTGATCGCAGGTTGTGCTCAGATAAAATCCTTTTCGGCGGCTCCAAGCACAGTGTGCCCCGGTGAACCCGTCCAGATTGATTGGAAGGCTTCAGATAAGGTAACGCTGAATGCAGTTCCTTCGCTGGAAGGCGTGGGAGGAGGGCCGGCTGAAGGGTCGCGTTCTTTCGCTCCCACTCAAGATACCCGATTTATACTTAAGGTTCCGGGTCTGCTCAAGAGCGCGCAACGCGAGTGGGATGTAACCGTGATCCCAAGTCAAAGTTCCAGACTGCTGGGCGGAGTTGCTCAGTGCGAGGGAAGCCCCCGATTGGTGTCTACATCGTTTTCTATTCAGCAAAAAGATTCTTCTTCACGAATTCGGGCGGTATCAATCGAAAATAATTATCACCGGCCGCTCAAGGTGAGCAAGGGCGACACCGAAGTGGAGATTGCACCGAATAGTGCGACAGACCGGTTTAAAAATGTGCCTGTTATCGGGACCTGGACAATTCATGCGCCGGTAGGCGCTGGCGAAGCTTGCGATAGCGTTCTTGACGCGCTCAGAAGCCGGTTAACTATCAAAGCTCAGATGAGCTGCGGGGAGTAATTACATGGCTATAATTGATCAGCTTCAGACCATCGTGATTGTAATGATGGAAAACCGCTCCTTTGACAACATGCTCGGACACTTGAGCATGGCGCGCTTCGGTAATCGGAATAATGTAGCGGGACTGGTCGATCCCGAGTCAAATCTCGACTATACGAATTTTTTGGATAGCCAGGGTTATCAGCCCTTCGAGTTGAAGGATGGGCCCTTGCTGCATGATCTTCCTCACAGCAGGGCCCGTGTAGCCACTCAATTGGCAAAGACCGGGGCGCACTTCACGATGAGCGGTTTTGTCGATGCCTATTATCAGTCCACCGGAAGCAAAGTGAACGATCCGCCCTCAATGGGTTTTCTTTCCCCTGGCGATACCTCGATGTCGACTTTTCTTGCGACACAATATGCGGTGTGCGACAACTGGTTCGCACCACTTCCGACCGATACCCAGCCAAACCGTTCAGTGGCCTACAGCGGTTATTCCCTTATCGATGACACGAAGCCTCGTCCCATCCCGACGATTGCGGGAACCTTTGTTTTCGAGTGGCTGAACGCTCACAACATTACCTGGCGCGTATATCACTGCGGAATTTCCTTCTTCACGTTGTTTGATCGGTTTGAAGAAGTGCTTGGGCCAAACTTCCGCAGTTTCAGGCAATTCCCGGGGGATATGGCAGCCGAGCCGGTATCGGAAATGCCTCAGGTAATATTCATCGAGCCCGAGTATACCGATTCTCCCGTCCATCTTGGCTGGACACCCAATGACAACCATCCGCCCACGGCTGTCGGGGCCGGAGAACATTTTCTGAGGGATATCTACCAGATACTCACCAAAGACCCCGCAAAGTGGAATCGCACGCTGCTTGATCGTTACCCATGATGAGCATGGCGGGTTCTTTGATCATGTTCCGCCTCTGGCAATTTCCACTCCGGTTCCGCCTGGTTCGTTGTTTGCGGACGCATTCGAGACTACCGGTCCCAGGGTCCCAAGCTTTATCGCGTCTCCATGGATTCCTCCCGGCAAGGTTTTCAAGCAGACAATGGATCATACGTCCATACTGCAGTTGCTATCCGAGAAGTTTGCGGGAACCCCCGACTATAATGACGAGGTAAAACGGCGCAGGGAAGCAGGGATACAGAGCATATCTCAGGCACTGGCCGAGTCGCTGGATCATCCGCGAGGTGATATCCCACCGCTTCCAAAGGAGACCATTTCGAGTTCGGTAACCCTGGCTCCGGTAAAGCCGCCACAAACCGATAGTCAGCAGGCTTTTAGTGCCGCGGCAAAAAAACTTTTGACGTATGATCGCAAGCGAGCTTTGGAGAAATATCCGGAACTGGTGCATCTGCCCGAAAGCAGCCCGGAGCATTGATCGGCTTTCCCACGAAGCACTTTCTCGTGAGTGTTTTTAGGAAAGCGCCCTCGCAATACGGTCTAATGCCTTTTCCAGATTGTCCATGCTCGTGGCAAAGGAGAGACGTATATAGCCTTCGCTTCCGAAGGCGGACCCGGGTACCACCGCTACGCCTCCATGCTCCAGCAGATACTCGCTAAGAGCGATATCGGTGCATTCGTTGATGAGCTCCCGGGCATGCAGTCTTGCAATTGCTTCCCGGGTATCGGCGAAAGCATAAAACGCGCCTCCGGACAGCAGGCATTTGACGCCAGGTATCGTGTTGAGTGCGCTCGGTAACGAATTGATTACGCTCTTTGAACGCAGCGACCATCGGTATAATGCACGATTGATCGCCATTAAGCGCCATTTCCGCTGCCACTTGCGAAATCGATGTGGGATTCGAGGTACTTTGGGACTGAATATTCTCCATGGCGGTGAGAATATGCGCCGGACCGCCGCAATAACCGATGCGCCAACCGGTCATTGCATACGCTTTGGATACTCCGTTAAGCACTACCGTCTGTGAATAAAGATCAGGGCATGCGTTAAGAATATTGGCGAACTTTCCGTCGGAAAGCATAATATGCTCGTACATGTCATCGGTGGCGACGAGAATGTTCGGATGCTTGAGCAGAACCTCACCCAGCGCCTGAAGCTCATCCAGCGTATAAACTCCGCCTGAAGGGTTGCTGGGGCTATTGATGACAAACATCCGGGTTCGGGGAGTAATGGCCTTTTCCAGTTGCGCCGCGGTGATTTTGAAACCCTGTTCGATACCGGCTTCAACAATCACCGGTTTGCCTTCCGCAATCAGAACAATGTCGGGGTAGGAAACCCAGTAAGGGGCGGGTATGATAACTTCATCGCCAGGATTGATGACGGCCAGCGTCAGATTGAAGAAGCTCTGCTTGCCGCCGCATGAAACCAGGATCTGCCTGGCGGTATAATCGAATCCATTTTCGCGTTTGAATTTGGCGATAATGGCGTTTTTCAGGCTGGGAGTGCCGCCTACCGCCGTATATTTTGTGAAACCCTTGTTAATGGCGGCTATGGCCGCATCCTTGATATGCTGCGGCGTATCGAAATCCGGCTCGCCCGCACCCAGCCCGATGATGTCCTTACCCTCCGCCTTGAGCCTGGCAGCCCGGGCAGTAACCGCCAGGGTAGGGGAGGGCTTGATGGCCTGAACGCGCTTTGAGAGTTCCACGATAATATCCTTACCTGATGCGGGCCCTGCTTGCATGATAAAATCGCCCGGACGAGATAAACAGTTTAAGAATAATAGTGCATAAATTATTGAGCCCGCGATTATACCTGTGATCGTTACCTTCCCCAATAGCCCTTACAAATTGCATCAGTTGTTCGAGCCTGCTGGCGATCAGCCTGAAGCGATCGAGAAGCTGGTGGAAGGAATCCAGGATGGCCTCGCATTCCAGACCTTGCTTGGCGTGACGGGTTCGGGCAAGACTTTCACCATGGCGCATGTGATTGCCCGGCTGGCACGCCCAGCGATTATCATGGCGCCCAACAAGACGCTGGCCGCGCAGCTTTATGCTGAAATGCGCGAATTCTTTCCGGAAAACGCCGTTGAGTATTTCGTATCGTATTACGATTACTATCAGCCGGAAGCTTATGTACCTTCCCGTGATCTTTTTATAGAAAAAGACTCGAGTATCAACGAGCACATCGAACAAATGCGCCTGTCGGCGACCAAATCATTGCTCGAGCGGGACGATGCCATAATCGTCGCAACCGTTTCCTGCATTTACGGTATAGGCGATCCGGTGGATTACCATGGCATGATTCTGCATTTGCGTGAACACGAAAAAATCACGCAGCGAGCAGCGATCCAGCGGCTGATCGAGATGCAATATGAACGCAATGAATTTGAATTTGGCCGTGGAACTTTCCGGGTCAGGGGAGAGGTACTCGACATATTTCCGGCAGAAAGCTCGGAAACCGCAGTGAGGGTCTCGCTGTTTGATGATGAAGTGGAAAGCATGACGCTGTTCGATCCGCTTACCGGCCGCACGTTGAAAAAAGTATCCCGATATACCGTTTATCCTTCCAGCCATTACGTAACGCCCCGAAGCACTACCTTGCGCGCGATCGAGACAATCAAGGCTGAGCTCAGCGAACGCATCGTGTTTTTTCAGCAGCACAACAAGCTGGTAGAGCTACAACGGGTCGAGCAGCGCACCCGTTTTGATCTTGAAATGCTCAATGAACTGGGCTTTTGTAAAGGCATCGAGAATTATTCGCGGCATCTCTCCGGAAAAAAACCGGGAGAACCGCCGCCCACGCTGATGGATTATCTGCCGCGCAATACGCTGATGGTAATCGATGAGAGCCACGTTACCGTGCCGCAAATTGGCGGGATGTACAAGGGCGACCGTTCTCGCAAGGAGAATCTGGTGGACTACGGCTTCCGGCTGCCGTCGGCGCTGGACAATCGCCCGCTGCGGTTCGACGAATTCAGGAGAGTGATGCCCCAGACAGTGTTCGTTTCGGCTACACCCGCGGAGTTTGAGCGAGTACACAGCGGCCAGGTCGTAGAGCAATTGGTACGGCCCACCGGATTGGTGGATCCTCAGATCGAGGTGCGTCCGGCAGCCACCCAGGTGGATGATCTTATGTCAGAAGTCAATCTTCGAACGGCCCAGGGTGAACGCGTGCTGGTCACGACGCTGACCAAACGCATGGCAGAAGATCTGACTGATTATTTTTCCGATCATGGGATCAAGGTGCGCTATCTCCATTCTGATATAGATACTGTGGAACGAGTAGAAATCATTCGTGATCTGAGATTGGGCAAATTCGATGTATTGGTGGGGATCAATTTGCTGCGCGAGGGCCTCGATATCCCCGAAGTATCCTTGGTCGCCATACTGGACGCCGACAAGGAAGGGTTTCTGCGTTCGGAGCGCTCGCTGATACAAACAATAGGCCGTGCCGCGCGCCATATCAACGGCACCGCAATTTTATATGCTGACAGAATAACCGATTCGATGCGTTCCGCGATGGGCGAAACCGA
Source organism: uncultured beta proteobacterium (assembly GCA_963745455.1). Taxonomy (GTDB): domain Bacteria; phylum Pseudomonadota; class Gammaproteobacteria; order Burkholderiales; family Nitrosomonadaceae; genus Nitrosospira. Next base: position 1,123 of record CAVUXR010000031.1, on the reverse strand, counting down.
GCGCCGGCGTAACAAGCAAATTTTATTCAATCAGAAACATGGCATTGTGCCCAGAAGCGTCCACAAACGCGTCAAGGATTTGATAGATGGTGTTTACAACATCGAGACCGCGCAGCAGCAACTCAAGGCCGCGCAAGTGCAAGCGCGCTATGACGCCATGAGTGAAGTCCAGTTGGCGAAAGAGATCAAGCTGCTTGAGAAGCAGATGCTCGATGCCGCGAAAAACCTGGAATTCGAAAAAGCAGCGGAGTATCGGGATGAGGTAAAAAGATTAAGAAACAAGCTCTTCATTGGATTTGTTGAGCCGGAATCTGAGATGGACCAGAAAAAATCTATCAAATCCTCAAAAATTAATCGAGTTTAAAACCAATAATTTAAAGAATTTTTTTAAAGAGATTTCTAATTCATCGGATGATTCGTCCTCTTATTAAACCCGATTTACTTGCGATCGAAGCCTCGCGGGTACGCTGGCCGTTATCTTACCCTGATTGGGGTAGACCCAACAGTCGTGTCATCAGCCGCCATTTAGGTGAGTTTTCACCGGCAACGCTGCATTATTCCCGCGTCAGGGTTTTGCGAATGGCAGAAGATGGCTGATGGCAGGAAGCAGCCGTTCTATATTTCCTCAAGGGATGGGAGTCCGCTCTCGTTTGACGGCATCTGGGATAGCGCGACGACAGGGGAGGGCGAGAGAATCGATAGTTGCGCAATCCTCACCACGGACTGCAACGCCTTGATGCAGCCCGTCCATGATCGCATGCCGTTGGTCGTGCCTATTGAGGATTGGGATACTTGGCTTGATCCCATGCCATCGACGGATGAAGTGCTATTGCCCCTTCTAAAGCCCTTTGCACCAGATTTGATGCAGCTATGGCCAGTAGCGAATGCTGTGGGACGTGTGAGTAATCAGGGGGAAGGGTTGATTCGGCCGATCATAGCGTCGAGTTTGTAGAAACGAAAACCCGAATCGTGAAGTTAGTAAGGAGCCTGGTACGGTTTTTACTAACATGGAGGGAAAAGCGGCTCCGTTGACCTGTTACCGGTTTAAATACCGTTACACGGACCGGATGCTGTTCGCGAAATCCGAGCGCGCCCAGCTGATTAACCGGATGGAACGTGGTAT
>CAVUXR010000030.1:0-50720 GCA_963745455.1 uncultured beta proteobacterium | reverse complement strand
ACAAACAGGACCGGTTGAAACAGTATCTGAACCGTGCCGTCATTGGCCCGCGACTGTTGATCATCGATGAAATCGGCTATTTGCCCTTCGGGCGTGATGAGGCCAATTTATTCTTTAACGTCGTGGCCAAACGCTACGAGCGCGGCAGCATCATTCTGACCAGCAATCTGCCCTTTGGACAATGGTCATCGGCCTTCGCCGACGACCAGACCTTGACCGCGGCCATGCTGGATCGGTTGCTGCATCACGCTCACATCGTGCAGATCTCCGGGGAAAGCTACCGGCTCAAGGATAAACGCAAAGCCGGTCAGGTGAAGGTGAAGGCTTAGTAAAATTGGATGTCCGAGTGGGTCAGTTTTATTCCGGCCAAAAAGTGAAAAAGTGGGTCAGTTTTAAACCGGCGTTGACAGGTAGAACAGGCAGTCAACTGTACATGCCTCAATGAACGCAATGAACGGGTGCCGCCGTGAAAAACCGTCATGGGATACTCATAAACACCCTTTACTCAACAGGCTCCACAAGCGCGACTTCGGAGTAACGCCGCTCTCCAGCCCAGATATGCTTGCGTTGTAGCTGCTATCAAAAGCGATGTGATTCCTGGCGAGTGCGCGCAGTGTATCCTTGTTGAAGCCAAAACTCCCGGCGCGGAACGCTTTTATATGTGGAGCCCCGGCCAGCTCTATCAGCCTTGCTCCTGCCTGAATCAGGATTGTTTGCTCTTCTAAAGAAAAATAATGTAGAAACTGCTTCTTTCCCGTTCTCCGTCGAGCAAGGGCTTATTGGACTCATCCACCCATTCGGTATGCAGATGAAGCTGTATTTCATGCCCATGCTTCTGAATGAGATCTATGATTTCGGCCAACGGCTCTGGGCCGAATCGAGTCGAGAAGAGCGGCTCGACGAAAAACACTCCTGTTAAACCATGCTCCCGCAATTGATGCAGTTGATACGGTAAACCATAATTGCCTCTTGATGTCGGACCGTAAACATACCGTTGAAATGCACCTGGAAACTTGGCATCAATATCGTCCCACCCACCACACCAGACCTCTACGTCAACGGTAAAAAATACGTCCAGCATCTTATCGAACCCTTCAGAACTGATATTGAGGTGGGGGAAGAATGAGGCGGCCTGAGGATCATCATCCCCTTAGATGGAAGAATATATGAGGTTGCGCTCGTTTGTTCCCATCGGCACGGCACAGTTCCAGCATGCCATTGTTGGGTGCGGATTATGCTACCTTTGCGATCTTCCTTATTCGGGCGCGACTGCTCCATATGGAGGACATTACGTAGAAATGATTCAAACATCAGCAGCGTCCATAGAGAAGCGCTATGGTCGCGCCGCCCCGACTGGTGCTGGTCAAGCATTTCCCTTATAAAGGGCCTGTTGAATAATCCGGTATCGGACAAAACCGGGCCCATTAAGGCATTGTTCAATCTCTCGCGCAACGGGCCGCGAAACCAGCTTGCCAGCGGAACGGCAAAACCCATCTTATCCCGGTAGAGGATATCGTTCGAAAGATAGGGCTCCAAGGACTTTTTGAAGACGTACTTGCCTTCATGCCCATGCAGCTTGAAGGAAGCCGGGAGGCCGGATATCCATTCCACCAGCTTGTGATCCAGTAGAGGCACGCGCACCTCCAGAGCATGAGCCATGCTCGCCCGGTCGACTTTGGTAAGGATATCACCGACGAGGTAGGTTTTCATGTCCAGGTACTGCACGCGTGACAGAGGAGTCCTGTACAGGGCATTTTTCAGCATGCATACGCAATACCTCGACTGCCTGATAGCCTTGAAGGTTGCGATTGAACGATGGGCTGAATAGATTTTTGCGCATTGAGTCTTTAACGATGGATACGCCGTGGAAATAGCCTTCCACGGAATCACGGGCCAGCGCCTCGAAAGTGGATTTTGCCCGCAGAAATTTGGGCGCCCAGTCAGCCTTGGGATACAGGCTGCCCAGGAAACCGAACGTTGGCCTGCGAAGCCCGAACGGTAGCATTGATCTCATCCGGTCTTCATAGAGGTGCCAGCGATAACGGCGGTATCCAGCAAGATTCTCATCGCCCCCATCCCCGGATAATGCAACGGTTACGCGCTTCCTCGCCAGCTCACAAACGCGATAGGTGGGCATGGCTGAGCTATCGGCAAAAGGTTCGTCGTAAATCAGGGCGAGCTTGTCTATCAGGTCAAAGTCGTCATGGTCCACTTGCTCTACATTGTGACGAGTATGATAGCGATCAGCCACGCGTTGCGCATACTGCGATTCGTTGAAGGCAGGATCTCCGAAAGAGATGGAGCACGTATTGACCGGTTCCCCCATGAGATTTGCCATCATTGCGACCACCGCGCTGGAATCCACGCCGCCGGACAGGAAAGCCCCAAGGGGAACTTCGGTCATTAGGTGTATCTTTACCGATTCACGCAGCCGTATTATCAGTTCTTCCTGCGCCTCCGGCATACTGATCGGGCCATGCGGAACAAACGGTATATCCCAGTATTGGCGCAGCCGCGGCATACTTTGACCGTGGTGGAGTTTCAGTATATGAGCTGGAGGCAATTTGAGTGCCTGCCGAAATATTGTCTTTGGCTCAGGTATATAACCATAAGCAAAATAATCTTCAACAGCATAAGGGTCAAGCTCGCGGAGGAAATCCGGATGAGCGAGCAAGGCCTTAAGCTCGGACGCGAAAATGAAGGTGCCATCTTTAAGCAGGCTATAGTAAAGCGGTTTGATGCCAAGCCGGTCACGTGCAAGGAACAGCAGCTCACGATTACGGTCCCATAGGCCAAAGGCAAACATGCCTCTAAACCGATCCACACAATCCTCGCCCCACTCTTCCCATGCATGCACAATGACTTCGGTATCACAATGTGTACGGAAAACGTGACCCAAGCCGGCAAGCTCGCTGGCAAGATCCGCGAAATTATAGATTTCCCCATTGAAGATTACGACGATGCTGCCATCTTCATTGAAAAGGGGTTGCTGGCCGCTGGAAACATCCATGATGGAAAGGCGGCGATGACCGAAGCCGATACCCGGTTCGGTATATAGCTCACCTTCGTCGGGTCCGCGATGTGCCTGAATCTGATTCATGCGCCCCAGCAGCCGACGGTCGAACTCCCTCTTGCCGCGCGTATCAAATAGGCCGACGATTCCACACATTGCTTGTTTTCCTTGTATCTAAACTCTTTATTTGCACAAGACTTTGTCATAGACCCGGAGATAGCCTTTCGTCATGCTCTCCAAGCTGAAACTCGTCTGGACTTGTTCCCGTGCCGCCGCGCCATGGCTGGCGATCAGCTCTGGGCGTCTATAATAGCTCAATATGGCCGCCACCAAGGCTGCCGGCGCGTCCGGAGGAATCAGTGTGCCGGTAACGCCTTCTTTTACCAGCTCAACGTTACCTCCCACCCGGGTTGCGATGACTGGCAACCCAGTGGACATGGCTTCAAGGATCGTATTGGAAATGCCTTCGCCCAGGGAAGGGAGTACGAACAGGTCCATCACCCGCATCAACTCTGGAATGTCCGCGCGCTCACCAGGAAACCATCCAAGCGTTTCTGCTCCTGCTTCACGCAATATATTGATGCATTTCGCCCGGGTGCTTCCCTCGCCGATTATCAGGAGCCGCAGTCGCTGGCGAGCTGAAGGTTCCTCTTTCAGAACCATTAGAAAGGCCTGAACCAGGCTGGGAAAATTTTTTACTTCGGCCATTCTTCCAACGCTTCCAATAACAAATGTATTGTCGTTAATGAATCCTTCAGGGAAAACTTCCATGCGCCCGGCTGCAAAACCACGGCTGTTGCGCGGATAAAAACGCCCGTTGTCGACGCCGTTGTAAATTTGATTGACGCAAAAGGGGGGCGCCCCAACAGTATTGATAAGCCAATTTTCCAGATCCTTGCTAACGGCAACGAAATGGTTCACCAAGGGGCGAATCGCTTTGCGCAATAGATTGTATTTAAGATTTTTCCCATGCAAGTCAACCATGTCACGGCCGTGTTCCCCATGCACCCGCGCCCGCGCGCCCGCAACAGCGGCGACGACCTGGCCTTCTATCGTCGCAAGATTGCGGGTGTGCACAATGTCAGGCTGCAGCCGTCTAAGTGTCCTGAATAGATCGATATAAAGATTGAAATCATTACCCTCGCGCTTGTTCAACGCCACGATTTCCACATCATCCCTGACGATCCGCCGGCGGAAGTCCGAATACCCTTTGAGGCAAACAATGGCGTGGCGATAACGTTCGGACGGAATATGATTGATCAGGTTCACGAGTCCGTTTTCCAGGCCGCCAACGCCCAGGTGGTAAATCACATGAACAATAAGTGGAGGCCGTTTCATGCTCTCTGCTTCATGCCCTGGCGGAGATTATGAGATCCCCGGCTGCTAATGGCCGGAGATATTCTGAAGGCTGCTTGTTATCAGCGGCATCATATCTGTAACGAAACTTTGCAGCACAGGAACCGCTTCATCGGATGCCTCATCGTAAGGGGCAGCAATAATAATCTCCGCCCCATCGTCACCCTTCCGCAGGAGCTTGTTCCTGGCAAGAATAAGTTTAGCCATATAAGGGCTAGCGGTTACCTCTTCTCCCAGCCAGTACCATCTCCATACAAGCAACTTGGTTGAGGATGATTGTATAAGGTTCTGATTGACGGTTTGTTTCTCGGGGCCAAAGGCTACCGGAAATGTATCCTGCCTGACGTTTCGCCAGACGGGCTCGCTTTCCGGCTCATTTTCGATCTCACTCTCCGGTATAAGCACATTCTGGGAATTGATCAGCTCGCTGCCCTGTTGCTGGTTACGATAATAGGAAATATAAAGGTCGACTGCCCTCCCCGGCCGTTTGCCATCTTTGTAATGGTGCAAAAGCTGGGCGGTCGCGCCAATGTATTTCGGCTTCCAGCCTGAAATTCCGTCTGAATTGGTTTCCCATTTATCGGATAGACCGGCAATCTCGAGTTTAGGGGCTATATCCGCACCGCGAATACATGTTTTCCAGGTAAATAGCGTAGGCTGGCCAGATGAACGCAATAGCGAGAACCGCGGCGGCAGTGGAGATTACCTTCCGGAGTGGAACGCCGATCTGAGTCAAGCGAGATTCGGGCTGGGAGCCGGCCTTGGATTCAGCATGCTTTGGCTCGTCCTCGCGCCAAAAGGAACCGATCCAGAATAATAAAAGCATTATCAAGCCAAAAAAAATCCAGCCATAGATCAGATGATCGATTCCCACGGCAAGGCTCATGTCGCTCAAATGGCCCGTCATTACAATCAGGTAAGCGCGACAGTCCGTTGGCGATAATAGGTACAATCACAGACAGCGCAATAAATATCAAGCGGCGCTTCAAGCTGAGGTAAGTCAGGTAAGCATAAAGGGTGCCCAACGTAAAGGACGCGATCAGGTAGCGCAATCCGCTGCAGGCCTCGACAACCGACCAGTTCCCGCTCGGGATGGTAAAAAAGCTGCCTTCGCGATAAACCGGGATGCCCGTTAACTGCAATGCCGCCACGGTAAAATCGGCGGTAAAGTCTATCAGAGGAGGAATAAGCGCCTCTCCGAAAGGTACCGCAAGTAAGAGATAAGCTAATGGAAAAGCCAGGGCCCACGCCATCCGGTTTCCCAGAATTGCCCAAACCGTGGCAGGAATCATTGCCACCAGAAAAACCTGTTCAAATACCTGGACGCTGGCGAGTATTGCAAGCAGCCAGCTAAAGCCAATAGCCGCAAGCGCCACCAGCGCCAGCGGATTGGGCTGGAGGCTAACTGCGCTGAGACGCCTGCGCTGCGTCCAGATCAGGTACGCGCTAAAGGGAAAAATTAAAAAGCCGTGGGCAAAAGTATCAGACCGCTCCCAGATAGACACCATGGACCAGGCCGTTTCCCGGTAACCGGCGAGGATGGCTATAATGGCGACAAGGGTCACTACTATCGCTATTTTAAAATTCTGTTGATCCAGCGTTATCGCCGGGTCACGCATCAATTTTTGCGGCGTTTGAATATCCATGCCCATCACTTCCCGGAAACCGGTAATAATTTTGCGATTTGCTGGATCTCTTCATCACGATAAATTGTTCGCGTCCCGGTAAGAAGCCCATCGATTCGCCCCAAACTTTTTTCCCAACTGTAGCATTCAAGTACACAGTTTCTTGCAGCGCCGCCGATATCCCAATCTGATCCGTTTCGCAGCAGCGCAAGAATCTGGCTGATGAATTCGCTCTCCCCGCTGGCAACGACCAGTTCGTGCCCGGGGCGAGCGCCGATGCCCGCCATCGCCTGCGGGGAGACCACTGCAATTTTTTCCATTGCCATCGCTTCCAGCACCTTATTCTGTATCCCGCGGGCAATACGCAACGGCGCTACGACCAGCGAGGCGTGAGCAAGAAAAGGCCGGACGTCCGGCACTGATCCGGTTACCGTTATACCGGGGAGGCTGGCTAAGGCCACCACCACTGCCGTGGGACGCGCACCCACAATATGGAATTCGACCCCGGGTAATTGCGCGCGAATCTCGGGAAAAACCCGGCGCGCAAACCATTCCACTGCGTCAACATTGGCCCAATAGTCCATCGCGCCAGTAAAGACCAAAGTATGCACTCCGGCCTGATAAGGATTTGGATAATAACGATGGGGCGAGAAATAGTCCGCGTCGACACCATTATTGAAGTAGGTAATCTTATCCCCAGATTCGGGCGAGAGTTCCCTGAACAGATCGGCTTCTGCCTGGGAAACAAAGGTCGCGCTGTCAAAATCGCTGGCAATCTGCCGTTCGTAGCCAAGCAGCAGTTTCGATTCCCGCCTATATATCCAGCTCATCGGCCAACTTTTGACACGTGCATACTGCATCCATTTATCCGAGTCGATATCGACGAAATCGATGGTGCGGTGTGCAAGTCGCGCGTGGCTGACGTATTGGGCCATCGCCGAAGAAAAAACCAGAATGTTTCTGACCGGTCTCGTTTCAAGAATACGGTTTACCCATGCTTGCAGGCCTCTGTCCCAATAATAGGGCAAGGTCAGGGGCTGTCCGGAAAAAAAACCGCGAAGGCTACGTACTGCGCGCCGCCTTTGGGGAGAGATTGACAAAACAGGTCTCGCCGCAGAGACCTCTTATCTTATCGCGATACCTCCAATCCTCCTTCGTCATCGATAAATGTTCCGAGGTGAACGCGATAACGTTGACTCAAATGCTTGAGCAGATGATAGGAACGTATTTTATCGCCCTTGTTCGGCGGAAAAGGAATGCGATGGACGAGATAAAGAATTTCCTCCATTGTTCAGCCCAGGTTTTTCACGATATGCGGACCGATGAGATTGGCGAGCGGCAAAGGCAGCTTCCGCCACGCTTTGATGAACAACTGATACTTGGGATTGAGAGGATTGTGATCAGGCACTGCCTCAGCCCCATATAACTGATATTCGTAGTGAAGTGGTTGCGGTTCGAATCCCCAGTTCTTTTTGAAATCGAAAGAGCCCGTGTTCCGCTTGCTACGGCCGAAATCGAAGGTTTTATACCCTCTTTCACAAGCCCGTCGCATCAGCTCCCAATACATGAAGTCGTTGCCCGCGCTTTCCCGCGCTTCATGGGTACCGCCCCCATAGTAGGGCAAGACCTCGTCCCGAAAATAAAAACTCATGACTCCGCTGATAATTCGCCCATCCTTTTCAATAATCATGAGTTCGCAATCCTGCGCGAATACTTCTTTGAGAAGGCGAAAATAGTTTTTGGAAAACACCGGAGTGCCAAGCCGGTGCACGCTTGCCGAATATGCCAAAAAAAAACGCGAAGTATCTTCATCAATGACGCTTTCCAGCCCAGCCTTGATACCCTTGCGTACCATCGCGCGCTGCTTGCGCGGAATAGCGCGCATGTTCTCTTCCACTTCAGGGGCAATACCCTTACGGAAAGTCACGTACAGGTCTTTAGTCGGCCATTGCGGATGCGACGCTTCCAGATTCCGGTATTCCAGATAATCGACCTTCAGGCGTGACGCGAGCGTTTGGGCTGCGCGGTCTAGAGCTTGCCGTCCTGGTTCCGAAATGGCTGCAATTCCGCCATATACACAAAATGGCAGCGAGCTCAGGGAATGACCGAAAAACCGGCTGTCAATCTCGGCCAGCGGCAGCACACCTTGAATTTGCCCCTGCGATTCGGCATAAAAAAACCATGTCTTGTGCCCGAACGCGCGTTCGATGACAGTTTGCCATCCCGCCCGGTGGAAAAAAGTGGCTTCGGGGCAACGTGACACGAATTCGTCCCATCGTTCTGTCTGTTGCGGCTCAAGTAAATGTACGGATGGCATATCGGCGCGAACGGAGATGCCACGTTCTTCCTGAAATGCGTCAATGGGACGATTCATGCTGCTAATCGAGGAAAACCCGATCCATCCGGTCCCAGTTGAAGTCACGGGTGAGGGCCTTGATCCGCTCTTCCATGCGGTGGAGATTATAGTAATGGCGGAAGCGCGTCTTCATACTGATGGCTTTTTGGCGCGGCTGCTGGTGATCTATTTCCCAGGGATGAAAATAAAAAATCGCAGAGCGCTGCTCCAGCTGGTTCAGCCTTTTGAGAAACCACCGGGAAACCGGATAGGGCCAAAGCCTGAAATAACCTCCGCCTCCCGCGGGAATGTTCTGCCTGAACAGGCGCATGGTGGTAATAGGCAGTTCCAGCAATCCATCGGTGCCACGAGGATAATATGCAAACCGGGGGGCGTCCGGTATCCCGTAATGGTCATGCCGGACTGGATAAATGCTTGAGCTGTAGCGGTAACCTGCCTCTTCAAGCACATCCAGTGCCCATTGGTTGTGCCGGCCTATGGAAAAACTAGGTGCACGGTAGCCCAATACCGCCTGGCCACCGATATCTTCCAGAATGGCTTTGCTTCGGGTGATATCTTCTCGAAATTCATCCGGATTTTGATCGGAAACGCGATGATGGCCCCATCCATGACTTGCAAGCTCATGGCCATTTGAAATGATGCGGTTACCATTGATGGATACCGGTTGGCGATCCATCCCAGGGTGAAAAATGTTGCCTTGGTGTTTTCTTCATCCAATAAAGCAAGGATACGGTCAACATTAGATTCCACCCGGCAAGGCAGGGACTCCCAGTTCTCCCTGGCAATATACGGTGCGAACGCGGAAACCTGGAAATAATCTTCCACATCGATAGTCATGGCGTTACGCATTGGCGTCCGGCTCATCGGGGCAGGAGCGTCCGGCATAGACCACATCAATCTCATCCTTTTCAAACTTCTTGGCCGGTTTCGAGAGGGAGAGGAGTTGCTTGAGCAACTCCAGCAATGAGACAACCGATTCCTCCAGTCTGGCAAGCCGGTTATTCATGTCTTCCCTGTTGAGGAGAGATTCACCACTTTCCGGTATGGGGGCGCCACGACTTTCGCCTGACATACAGGCTGCGGCAGCCGGCACATCGAATTCCTGCTGAATATCGCGAATAACTTCGTTAACCTCCGGGCCACCGAAACCGTGCAATTTTTCCAGATAGCCCATAAGCAGGAGGCGATCGCAAAGATTATTAATTTTTCGCGGAATACCTGCTGTGTAATCATGAATGGCGGCAAACGCATCCTCATCAAAGGATGGATTTCCCTGCCAGCCTGCCGTGGTTAGCCGATGTTCGATATAAGATTGTGTTTCGGCTAAATCCATGGGCCCGAGGTGATAGGTCGCGATCACTCTTTGGCGCAATTGCTGCATATCGCGGCTCAGCAGCGTTTCCCTGAACTCCGGCTGGCCGAGCAAAAAGGTTTGCAGGAGAGGTCTGTCGTCTGTCTGGAAATTGGAAAGCATCCTCAACTCTTCCACGGTCCGGGGAGAAAGATTCTGCGCTTCATCGACTACCAGGAGGGCACGCTTTCCCTGCTGATCGCATTGGCGAAAGAACTGTTCGAGTCCGATTAGTAGAGACGCCTTACCTGAATTTTCATAAGGCAGCCCAAACGCCGCCGCCACCATTCGCAAAGTATCGCCGGAATCCAGATCAGTATTGACGATTTGTGCAGCAGAGAATTTTTTCGGAATCAAGTTTGCGAAAAAGATTGCGCACCAGTGTTGTTTTGCCCGCGCCCACTTCGCCGGTAATCACGATAAAGCCCTCCCCCTGGGAAAGCCCATATTCGAGATAGGCCATGGCGCGTTTGTGGCCCTTGCTACCGAAAAAAAATTCGGGTCGGGTTTCAGTTGAAATGGCTTGACTCTGAAGCCGTAGAACGATCCATACATTCGTAATTTTCGCTATGAAACTTCTACGTTAAAAACTCATATTCAGGGAGGCAATAACAGCATTCTCCTGATAACCAGGGCCAGGTTGATTGGAACTACGTTCCTGATGGCGTACTTGAATTGCTCCATTCAGATTAGGTTGGATTTGCGGGAATCGCTTGGATAATCCCAGCATGATCAGCCAGTAGTCATCCACTCTGCCACTACCGAGAAAATTGAATCTCGTGTATCCAAAATTCGCGTTGGCTCTCGTTAATTCGGAAAGCCGGTAACTCCATGAAGCATTGGCGCCGCTTTGCCTTGTGTGGTTGAGCAGTGCCAGATTTTTCGCCCCAACCAAACCAGCGTCGACGGAGTCTGGAGAAAATGCCTGACGCGTCATATTGAATACCCTGAGCACAACAGTATTTCTTGCGCCATTCATTGCCACAGAAGCCTGTAGCATCTTCTGAAGGAAAAGCGGGTTGGTCAAAAAATTGGTAGGGCTAAAAAAAGAGCCTGAAAGCCCGAGGCCGAGGACCGCCTTGCTGGCTTGCTGGATTACGTCGGGGCCGAGATTGGGATTCTGCGCGGCGAGGAGGCTATTCAAAGATCCCCCCAAGCCGCCAGGGAAACCCAGCCCAACGCCAAGGCCAGCCTGCTGATTGAAGGTCGTGATATTTTGGTTATAACTGAAATCCCAGACGGTCAAGCGAGTGCGATGGCTGGCCAAGGCTGAATAGGTGTTGCCGAAGAATCGTTGGCCGCCACTTACTGCAATGTTCGTTCTTTCGGTTGGTTCCCATATAAAACCAACTGTCCAGAGAGGTGCCGAAGGGCTCCCCCTGATCGAAATGAAACTGTTCCTTTCATAGCCCCCGGTCGCTGTCAAGGCGAATTGCGGCGTTATTGTGTACCGAAGATTACCAACAGTCCGCTCCAGTTCGACTGTCCGGCCGCTACTACTAAAGTGGATCATCTGATTGCTGTAATTGACGCCCCAGCCAAGCGTTCTGAAGGCGCTGCCACTGTTGAGGCCAGCAAAGATACCGTCTCCAGTAGCTATTGAAAAGGGCGTTCGCACTCGAGCTAACCCAGTTGCGCGTGTAGCGCACTTCGGTAGTAGCGAAATCCTGGAAGCGGTGGCGCAGGTAGGGGCTGATACTATAGACGCTCACATTGGCTCTATTGCCTGTAATATTGACATTGTCGATTGCTTGAGGCCCAAGCAGGGAAACATTTTGTTGGCTGATTGAAGCTCTTCCATCCACGAAAAACAGATCTCTAGCCAGCTCGGCAGTTCCAATGGCATTAAGTTGGTGTCTGATTCGGCTAAAGTTGCTGTTCTGGGCGTAGATGAGGCTGTTCGTCGTATAGTTTACATTGGCATTGAAACGGTTTCCTACTCCGTTTACCGTTATACCCGGGTTGATCTGAGTAATGAAATCATCCGTTCCGGAACCTCCCCCAATCGTACATTATCACTATATGTTTCAATCAAGTTAACTCGACGAACAACGCTCCATTCAGCTGCATCCGAGTAAGAAGACGGCAGCAATATTGCCGTTGCGGCAGAGTAAGCAGCCAGGAATAACGCTCTGTGAAAGCGCTTATTCTCAGGCGCTTTCATGATAGTAATAACCGTAGTATTCTCCGCCAGAAAATGATCTGGCCTTGTTATAGATCAAATTTACAACATCACAGGATTCGATTTGCCGGAGAGTTTCCTTGACAGCCTGTTGGGATGTGGTCTCAGCCTCGACCACCAGGACAATTTGCCCCATCTGGCTCGCCAATACACGCGCTTCGCTAGTCAATAGTAATGGCGGCGAATCAAAAATGACGACCCGATCGGCATAGCGCTCCGCCAGTTCCTTCAGTAAATCGCCCATGCTCTGGCTTGCCAGTAACTCGGTTGAATGCGAATGTCGCCTTCCTGCTGTAAGAAGAGTCAGTTTCTCAATATTTGTTTTAATCAGGACATCCGCCAAATCGAGCTTTTCATCCTGAAGGATATCCAATAAACCTATTTCTGTTCCAAGCCCTAGAATTTTCGGTACCGTAGGCCGGGCCACATCAGCATCCACCAGCAAAACGGTGCGGTCCATCTCCATTGCGATGCTCATAGCCAGGTTGACCGTACAGAAGCTCTTCCCTTCTCCGGCAAGTGCGCTGGTGACCATGATCAGGTTACCATTCTTGATCATCCCGGGCCCCTTGTTAAACGCGTTGGTAAGCAGGGGTCGTTTGATTACACGGAATTGCTCGGCTATTTGAGTTCTCCCCTGATCTGGCGTGACAATCCCATACTGACGCATTCTCTCGATGTTCAGGGTAATTCGCCGTGCAGCCTGGGCATAGGCGGGTGCGGAAGCTACTGCAGAAATTGGAGCCGGCTCTTGTGGCGAATCAGCTTCCACCGGAACACTTCGGCTCGCTCTTGACTGAATATCCGTTTCTTCGGGAACCTTCTGGCCGGAGCTGATGGGATAACTCCGCAGTATCTGCTCAGCTTCATTATTTCTTTCTTTTTCAAGCTTACCCGCGGCCTTCTCAATGATGCTCACGCTTTCTCCGATAAATATCTAAATGGATATTCAATATTTTTATAGCAGAAGGTTGGATAACTGACCTTTTCGAAAACTCACACCCTTCCTGGTCCAATCAATATTGCGAATTCCTCATTGTCGAGGTCGTTTTTGAGTTTTCGAAAGGATCGAATCAATGAACGTTGTAATCAACCCGGCCATCCGGGTGACCTATGCTGATAGCAACGCCGATGAAACCGGTCTCGAATAAAAATTGACAAGATATCAGCAAGGTAGCGGCCTAGTCAGTTGCGATTTCGGATTAAGCCATCTTTACCATTAATGCGCCATAAATGCCGAGTAAAGACAACAATGAAAGGCCAAACGCATACAATCGCTTCCTGCGCTTTATTTTTTCTTTATTGGTCCAAATCATTGGAATGGAGCCTAATATCGGCCGTCCGGTTATTTCACGCAAGCTCACCTGGCTGTGGAAGGTTGGCCGGACTTGGCTAATAACGAACGCTACCCCTATTCCCGCTAATATGGACCCTAAAAAAACAAGGGAGTAAAGTTTGCTGCGGTCCGGGCCCGCAGGAATGTCCGGCACGGTTGGCGGATCAATAATCCGGAATGACATCAAATCAGTAGCGGAGCCCAGCTCGCCGGATATTTTCGCGGATTCGCGGCGTTCCAGAAGCTTCTCATAATTCGATTTATTCACCTGATAATCACGATTGAGTTGCGCAAGTTCCGCTTCCACTTGGGGCACCGCATTGCTTAAAGATTTCAGACGATTGTAGCGGGAAGTGTATTCTTCCACGCGAGCATTCATCGATGCCACGTCCGCCTCGGCTTCCGCCAGCGCCACATTGAGCTGCTGGAGCATTGGACTATAATTTTTCCCCGGATCAGCGCTATGTCTTGTCAGTTTGGCTTCTTCTTTCTTGCGCTCCTCAAGCTGGGCAATAAGCCGCTTGGTTGAGATGATATCGGGGTGCAGCTCGGTATAGTTTAGCCTGAGAGTGTCCAGGTTCTTGTTCAAAGCGTCAATTCGGGAATCAAGCTCTACATTGACAATGGATGACGACGATTCGTCCTGATCCACCAGAAGCACGGGCTCGTCGCCAGTAATTTGTCTTTTGATTGCATCCCGAGCCTGCTCTGCCTCACGTAAATCCAGTCTGGTTTTATTAAGATCTTCCTCAGCCCGGGATAATTGCGAATAATAATCACTGCCTTGCTGGGGCATTATTCCGATGTTCTTTTGCTTGAACGCCTTAAGGTTATTCTCCCCGGTAATGAGCTTTTCCTCATAACTCTGGATCTGTTCGTCAATGAAGCGAATAGCCGAAGAAGAATCCTGTTTTTTATCTCCCAGACCTCCCTCGACAAAAATTGTTAACAGCGATTGAACGACATCCTTGGCAAGTTTGGGATTTTGATTATTATAGTGAATGGTGAAAAGATTATCGCGCCCGGTCGTCCCCAGCTGGATTTTTCCCATAAGCTCCTTAACCAGCTTTTCCTGTTCCTTTACGTCCTTGACCTTGATATCCAGATCAACCATGCGCACAACTCTCTCTACGTTGGGACGGCTGATCAGAGTGCGGCTCATGATGGAAACCTGCTGTTGCAAGTCAGGCGAAATGGTCATGCCCGCCATCAGTGGCTTCAGGACATTTTGAGTGTCGACATATATCCTGGCCGAGGCTTGATAATCATCAGGCAGCTTGTAAACGATAACCCATCCGGTAATGGCAATAATCCAGGCGAAGCCTACCGCAATCCAGCGGTATTTCCACACCCCTTTCAGGTAAACAAGCAGTTGGGTTGTCAGCTCCTCCATAATTTAAATAGCCTTATAGGTGAGGTAGCCACTTAAACTGCCGCCGGTGCCTCGGGAATGGGAAATTTTCCAAAAGCGCGCTCTTGCAATATTTCATTTGTGAAAAACTGATGGACAAGGTCAGCCTTGGTCGATCCATGATTCCACCGATCGTCGGGGCCCTAAGGTGAAAAGGATGCTGGCGTTTTATAATCCCGGGAATGAGATACGAGGACTTTTCTGATTGAACGCAATCAGCCCGTCTGGTGAAAAGCGTCAAATTTGCCGTCGATGTCCGATGAATTAGGGGCATGTTCGTGAAATGGTTTTTTATAACGCCCGCAAGACTGCGTGCCCCGGAGTCTCTAATAGCGCGATTAGCAACATACTGTGCTTCGTGATGCGGACTGGACCAGTTCAGCCATTCCAACGGGGATCCAATGCGGATCAAAAAAAGCTCTCCGGGATGACGAGAACATCGCCCTGGCGCATGGGCACATTGGCCGATATGTCTCCATCTCTGATCAGGTCATCCAATCGAACACTGAATTGTTGCTGCTTGCCATCCATGTTTCGAATAATTCTTGCCTTGTTTCCCGCAGCAAAATCAGTGATGCCGCCAACCGCAATCAAAACATCCATCAGTGTCATTTCTTCCCGGTAGGGGAGCGCCTGAGGCTTGGTCGCCTCGCCTATAACCCGTATTTGCTCCGCGTAGGGCCCTATAAACTCTGTCACAACGACCGTCACCACAGGCTGCTGGATGTACTTGGATAAAGCTTGTTCGATATCCCTTGCCAGTTGCGTTGACGTTTTTCCACTTGCGGGCAAGTCTTCCACCAGAGGAGTCGTAATTTTTCCATCCGGACGCACGGGTACTGCCATGGAGACCTCCGGATTACGCCAGACAATAACGTCTACATTGTCGCCGGGACCAATCAGATAATCGTGCGAAGTATACTTTTCGTCAGGGGCAAGAGAGGGATAAGACTTACAACCGCCAAAAGAGAGGATAGAAAATGCGGCGGCAAGACAGACCAGCCATCTCATGTTTTTTATATCGGGAGCGCTCACTAAATTTTCCTTTTTATGATTGTGAAGATGGCAGTCCGGCCCGGGCGGCAAGCTGATTTCATCGGAAAATAAAGATGCTATAAGTCATCGTTCCTGTCAAGGCGGTATTAGTTTGCGTGGGTTTTTTGCAACGAATGCGTGGAACGTATGCATGAATTGAGCATCTGTAACTCATTTCCAAGCTGGTACTGAGCGATCTCTGCGGTTATCGCGAGAACTTCAGTTTAGGATTCAAAATCGTTCTCATCAAACCGAACATACTTATTACGGAGGTTAGTTGATCGCAACATTTTTATCGCAGCCCGCATCATAACAACATCGGCCTTGGCAAAAAATTGGACTTTAGTACACTCGCTCCCATGGGTCTATAGTCCATATTGGTGCAGTTTACTCATCTGCTCAGTCGTCATTCCTTTGATGTGGCAGCTGAATATGGCTGTTATCGTGATTTTGCAGCGCCCATTGTACGTGTTCGCGCACCAGCGGCGAGGCATCATCGCGCCGCGCGCACAATGCATTAATTACGGCAGGCGAGGTCGGCGCGTTGCCTAACCCTACTGCAAGATTGCGCAACCATTGCTCATGACCAATGCGACGGATGGGGCTACCGGCAAGCCGGACATCAAACTCTTCTTTGTTCCAGCCGAATAATTCGACCAGCGATACGTCGTCCAGGCCATTGCGCACCGCGAAATCATCCTCAACGGTATTGACCGCAAATTTGTTCCATGGGCAGATCAGCTGGCAGTCATCACAACCATATACTCGATTCCCGATCAGAGGACGCAGGGCCTCAGGAATGCTGCCCTTATGTTCGATGGTAAGGTAAGAAATGCAACGCCGGGCATCCAGCCGGTAAGGTGCGATAATTGCCTGGGTAGGGCAAATATCAATGCATTTCGTGCAACTTCCGCAATAATTGCTAACGGGTGTATCCACAGCCACAGGCAAATCGGTATATATTTCACCCAGAAAAAACATGGACCCGGCCTCGCGCGTAAGCAGCAACGTATGCTTGCCGCGCCAGCCAACCCCTGATTTTTGGGCCCATTCCACTTCCATGACCGGTGCGCTATCTGTGAATACACGGTAGTTGCAGTGTTCAACTTCCGCCACAATTCTGTCAGCGAGTTTTTGCAATCGCGCCCGCAACACTTTGTGATAATCACGTCCGAGCGCATAACGGGAAAGAAATGCCTTATTGCCATTGCGGATCACCTGCCAGCTGTCCTTCGCCACCGGCATATAATTCATCCGTACCGAAATCACCCGCAACGTGCCAGGAACGAGTTCCGCCGGGCGAGTGCGCCGGGTACCGTGCTTTGCCATATAATCCATTTCGCCATGATAGCCCAGGTTCAGCCATTGCTGGAGCCCATACTCGGATTGCGCCATATCGGCGTTGGCGTTGGCAAATCGGACTTCCTGAAACCCCAGCTCCTTCCCCCAAGCCTTGATTACCTCAGAGAGCTGGGAAAAAAAATCCGGGGCCGAATCTTGAACATCTTTCGATGAATTTTTTGAGATTTCTTCTTGCATAGTTCACATCATACCGGGTCTGACGTGATGGATCACCCCTGTTACTGTCACCTTACCCGCAACCTCGCCGGTGAAACCGCTACACTTGCGCTCGGGGCGGAAATCGCAACGATTTTACATCCCGGCCTCATCATTTTTCTGAGCGGCAACCTTGGCGCGGGCAAAACCACGCTCGTTCGAGGTATCCTGCGCGGCCTGGGTTATAAGGAAAAAGTAAGAAGTCCTACCTATAATTTGGTTGAAGTTTATAAAATTTCTAAGTTATACTTGTATCACTTTGATTTCTATCGGTTTGAAAGCCCCACAGAGTGGGAAGAGGCAGGTTTCCGCGAATATTTCAACGCAGACTCGATCTGTATGGTGGAATGGCCCGAGAAAGCGAGCGGGTTACTGCCCCCGGCGGACCTGAGATTTTTTATCCATATTGTTGAAGCAGGCCGCGATGTCGAAATTCACGCAGACACGGAGGCAGGCAGACTGTGCTTGAAACATTGGCGAATGCTGAATGGTCCGGTCCTCTAAACCTCTGATCGAGGCGCCGGCCGGTTGCCGGAACAACTCTGCCCCACCATTACTCGTCACGTATTTGTCCGCCGTGGCGCTTCTGTTCCTGTCATTCGAAAACCCTGTCTTCGCTGATACGGCAGCCAGTCTACCGGCCGGCACGGCGGTCAGCTCAGTCCGGGTCTGGCCCGCGCCGGAGTATACCCGTCTCACATTTGAATCCGTCCTGCCCATCCAATACTCCCTTAGCACAATCAGGAATCCGGATCGCGTAGTGATTGACCTGGAACAAGTCATGCTTACGCCGGAGCTAGAAAGATTGCCGGATAAAATCGACACCTCCGATCCTTATATTCGCGCAGTGCGCATCGGGCGTTACAAGCCCGGCATACTCAGATTGGTACTGGACCTCAAGACCGAGGTCATGCCCCAGGCATTCGTGCTCAAACCGGTGGGCAATTACGGCCATCGGCTGGTACTGGACGTTTATCCCGTAGTTCCGCCAGATCCGCTTATGGCATTTCTGAACGAAAATGTTACAGCAGCGCCACAGGCTGATCTTAAGGTTGAAAATGGCTTGGATGTAAAGGGTAATACCCCAGCCATAACAACTGTGAAAAAAAACAAGCCGGAGATGACCCGCCTTATTACCGTCGCGATTGATCCGGGGCATGGCGGCGAGGATCCTGGCGCAATAAGCCGTAGCGGTACGCACGAGAAACATATCACGCTGTCGATCGCAAAGAAACTCAAAGCCAAGATAGATAAAGAACCCAATATGCGGGCAGCACTGACGCGGGATGGAGATTATTTTATTTCTCTACCGATGCGATTGGTCAAAGCCCGTCAGTTGAATGCGGATTTGTTTGTGTCCGTACACGCCGATGCGTTCATCAAGCCGCATGCCCGTGGTTCTTCGGTATTTGCGCTATCCGAACGCGGTGCGACCTCTGCCGCAGCCCGCTGGCTCGCAAAAAAAGAAAATGAGGCAGACCTGATCGGGGGGGTCAACCTGGATATTAAAGACCCCTATCTCAAGCAGACGCTGCTGGATTTATCGCAAACCGCGACAATCAGCGACAGCCTTAAGCTTGGCAGAGAGGTGCTTTCGAAAATAGGCGATGTCAACCATTTGCATAAAAGCGATGTGGAACAGGCGGGTTTCGCGGTGCTCAAATCGCCGGATATCCCGTCTATTCTCGTGGAAACGGCT
Organism: uncultured beta proteobacterium; assembly: GCA_963745455.1. Lineage (GTDB taxonomy): Bacteria > Pseudomonadota > Gammaproteobacteria > Burkholderiales > Nitrosomonadaceae > Nitrosospira. Next base: position 31,799 of record CAVUXR010000030.1, on the reverse strand, counting down.
TTCATCAGTAATCCCGACGAAGAGAAGAAATTGAAAGATATCGCCTATCAGGACAAATTGGCCGATGCCATACTCGCGGGTATCAAACGCTACTTCGCCAATAATCCGCCAGCGGTTCGTCCAAAAATGGTTTCGCTCGAGTAACACATATATCTCGGTTTACTTGCGAATCTCTTCAATGGTCCCGATATGAAAGCCCAGTTTGCCTTGCTGCCGCTCCTTAAAGTAACGTTTCAGAGGTTCCCGTATCACACGGAAGGCCAGCTTATCCCATGGAATTTCTTCTTCACTGAAAAGCCTGACATCCAGGCTTTCAATCCCCGGTTTGAAATCCAGATCCAGCAGTTGGGCACGGAATAGCACATGCACCTGGTTGATATGGGGCAAACTATAAATCGCATAAAGGTTTCCCATCCGCACGCGGGCATTCGCCTCCTCCAGCGTTTCACGTTCGGCCCCCTGCCCGAGGGTCTCGGCGTTTTCCATGAAACCCGAGGGTACCGTCCATAACCCATGGCGCGGCTCGATGGCCCGGCGGCACAGCAATACCTTGTCTTCCCATTCGGGTATGCAGCCCACCACGATCTTCGGATTCTGATAATGGATAACGCCACAAGCAATACATACGTGACGGGGCAAATTATCGCCTTCCGGGATGCGCAGCTCCACCTGGGTTCCGCAGTTACTACAGTATCTCATGAGGATATCTCATAAGGAGTCGAACACAGGGAGAACTTCAGGATAAGACAATATAATGGCGCAAGTTCGTGGTTTATTATCGGTTTCAGCGCAAGTGGCAATTCGAATATTTGACAAAATGTTAACGCAAAATAGCGGAACTCGAACAGACTGTCCTACAATGAAGCTCGCCATTGCCCAGATCAATTGTACAGTCGGCGACCTCAGCGGTAATGTCCGGAAGATTCTTGATTACACCGATCAGGCAAAAAAGTCCGGGGTAGCTTTAGTGATTACCCCCGAGTTGGCGCTGTCGGGATATCCCCCGGAAGACCTGTTATTGCGCAACGGCTTCAGGCTCGCATGCCGAGATGCGCTAGCGGATCTAGCTAGAAGTATAGACGGGATCACGTTGCTGGTGGGCCATCCCCATCTTATCGGCAACGAACTCTACAATGCGGCTTCGGTGATACGCGATGGTAGAATTATCGCCACCTATCGCAAGAATCAGCTTCCGAATGACAGCGTATTCGATGAGCACCGTTATTTCCAGCCCGGACGCGATCCCTGCGTATTTGAACTGGAGGGAGTGAGATTCGGAATCAATATCTGCCAGGATATTTGGGAAGAAGGCACCGCCTCTCGCGCCAGAGAAGCGGGAGCGGAGATATTGCTCGTGCTGAATTCTTCTCCATATCACATGCGCAAGCAAGAGTTGCGGTACCAGATCGCCCGCCAGCGCATCAGTGAAACGGCAATTCCATCATCTATGCCAATCTGGTGGGCGGGCAGGATGAGCTGATATTCGACGGAGCATCCTTTGCCATGAATGGCAAAGGCGAACTGACGCATCAATTCGATGAGTTCAAGGAAACGCTCAGCCTGATCGAATTGCAAAATGGCGCTCCCGTATCAGGATATATTGCGCCGCTCCACACACTGGAAGCGAGCGTTTATGCGGGCCTGTGCCTCGGTATCAGGGACTATGTTCAAAAGAATGGCATACGCGGCGTTTTGTTGGGGTTGTCAGGCGGGGTTGACTCTGCGCTCACCATGACTATAGCGGTGGATGCGCTGGGCGCCGACAAAGTTGAAGCAGTAATGATGCCATCGCAATTTACCGCCGATATAAGCTTGTCTGACGCCCGTGCGATGGCAAAAACATTAGGCGTGCGCTACAGCGAATTGTCCATTGACGGAATTTTTGCCAAATTTAAAGATACCCTGGCCGGCGAGTTCTCAGGCCTCGCACAGCCGGATGGCACGGACCTCACGGAGGAGAACTTGCAGGCACGCATACGTGGCACTCTATTGATGGCGTTATCGAATAAATATGGCTCCATCCTGCTCACAACCGGCAATAAATCAGAGACGGCGGTAGGGTACTGTACCTTGTACGGCGACATGGCCGGAGGCTTTTCAATATTGAAGGATGTAAGCAAAACCATGGTTTACCGCCTCTGCCACTACCGCAATAAACTGTCGGAAGTTATTCCGGCACGAGTTATCAACCGCGCACCCTCTGCTGAATTACGCCCTGACCAGACCGATCAGGATACCCTTCCTCCCTATGATGTCCTTGATGGCATCATGGAAGCTTATATGGAACATAATTTATCACTGAGCGAAATTTTGAGGATGAACTACGCGGAAGCCGACGTGCGGAGAGTGGTGCACTTGATCCGTCAGAACGAATATAAACGCCGCCAGTCGCCGCCGGGCGTCCGCGTGACACAACGCGGCTTCGGCAAGGATTGGCGTTATCCTATTACAGCAAAATATCGGGACGAATTTTAGGGCCAAGGGATAGACGAGGGCAGGGTCAACGATCCAGCTCAACATTTCGCTATTCCAAAATACATACGCGTCTTCGTCCCGGTTTGATAAAAAATTTAACTTCGGGAAAACCATGAAAAAAATCGAGGCCATCATAAAACCATTCAAGCTCGACGAAGTGTGCGAGGCGCTCAATGAGATCGGTATCGCCGGCTTGACCATTACCGAAGTAAAGGGGTTCGGCAGGCAAAAAGGTCATACTGAACTCTATCGCGGCGCCGAATACGTAGTGGATTTCCTGCCGAAAATAAAGATTGAAATTGTGGCGGATGAAAAGCTGGTGGATAGTATTGTTGACGCCATTGTCAACACTGCCCGCACAGGCAAGATCGGCGATGGCAAGATCTTCATTACCAGTATCGACCAGGTAGTGCGCATACGCACTGGTGAAACGGATGAGGCGGCTATCTAGCCGGCCTCCCGTACTCGTACGTAAATTGGCTCCGGCATAATTTATCGCGTCATTCTCTGCGAAGGTACACGCCGCGCTTCCAAAGAGTGAAGGTGAAAACATGATCTCTTAATGACCGTGATACCCGCCCGCTAATCCCGAGCGATCAACTGCCGGATTCATGCTCAGGCTTTAGTTTACCGAGCAGCCTCGACAGATTTGAACTTTGCCGGGGAAGAATTATCTTATCGACATGAAATTGCGCCATGCGCTGGCTGTTCTGCCGCTTTTGTTTGCATTAACTGCTTTTGCCGATGAGCTGCCCGACTTGGGGGACGCGTCTCAGGCTACCCTTTCACCCCGGCAGGAAAAAGAACTCGGCCTCCAAATCATGTCCGAGATTCGCGCCGATCCAAGTTACCTGGACGATGCGGAAATCGCCGGTTATCTCACGACTCTGGGCAGCAAGCTGATTCTTGGCTCACGCGAAGCCCGCCCCGACCAGGAGTTCGAATTCTTCACGGTAAAAGATCCGGCGATCAACGCATTCGCCCTCCCAGGCGGTTTCATGGGATTCAACACGGGTTTGATTGTGGCGGCGCAAAGTGAATCCGAGCTGGCTGGTGTGATGGCGCATGAAATCGCCCATGTTACCCAGAAACATCTAGCTCGTATGATTTCCGCGCAAAGATATAGTCTGCTAACTTCTTTGGCTGCGGTAGCCCTGGCGGTTCTGGCCTCGCGTACAAATCCGCAGGCGGCGGAAGCTGTGCTGGTCGGCTCGCAGGCGCGGCAGATTCAGTCGCAACTGGACTTCACACGTGATCATGAAAAAGAGGCTGACCGCATTGGGATGAATATCCTGGTCAGCGCGGGTTTCGATCCACACGGGATGTCGGCGTTTTTCGAACATCTGCAAAAGGCTGGACGCTTCCATGAAAATGGCGCGCCTTCGTATCTTCGCACTCATCCGATCACTTATGAACGTATCGCGGATATCGAGAATCGAATACAGAGCATGTCCTATCGCCAGGTCCCCGACAGTATGAATTTCCAGTTGGTACGTGCAAAGGTCCGCCCCTATCTGGAGAAACCAAGCGACGCGGTAAAGTATTTCGACTCCGTTTTACGAGACAAACGTTATACCAGCGAGGCTGTGGAGCGTTACGGGCTCATCAATGCACTGATGCAGGATAGGAAGTATTTGCGCGCCGACAAGGAATTGACCCGCCTCTACGAAACGTTGCAATCAAGCGCCCCGAACGAGATGCTGGAAAATCATCGCCTCGGTTCGACTATTCAGGTTGAGCGTAAAACACCGCCACCCAGCCCCATGATTGAGACGCTTGCCGCGCGTGTCAAATTAGCGGTGGGACAAACCGCGGAAGCCCTCGATATTTATAAGGCCGCGTTGAAGATATATCCTCAGCATCGGGCGCTTACTTATGATTACACCGATGCACTGCTACGCAGTGGCCGCGCCGACACCGCGTTAAAATTTGTTAGCCAGCAGCTGCGGTTCACCCCTAACGATATCCGCCTGTACACGCTGCAGGCCCAAAGTTATGAAGCGCTCGGGGACAATATGTCTCAGCATAGGGCTCAGGCGGAAGTCTACGCACGGCAGGGGGATTTCTCCGCAGCAGCCGAACAATTGCAGATTGCGCTAAGAACAAACAGCGGCGATTTTTACCAGAACTCCAGCATCGAAGCACGCCTCAAGGAATTGCGGGAGCTGGCGGCCCATAAAGCCAAAATAAAGTAAAAGCGCCACCCTTATGCCCTGCCATCCATCCCGGCCGTAGCCCGGGTTTGCCTGATTCCAGACCTGAGAATTATGCCTACAACTGCTGGATACCGGCATTTGCTGCTCGGTGGACGGAGCAGTTATCCTGCCGATTTGCCGGCCCGGGCTTGGCCTGAAACCAGCCAATAATGGTCTTCCCAGACTGAAGCGTGCCGGTTTCCGCTGGGCGCGTCACGTTTCCTGTTTGCCCGCCAGATCGACGGTAATTTCCACAACTCTGGGCCAACCCCCCGCAGTCAGGTAACATTCTGCCTTTTGTCCGCTGCGCTCCGGCAGTGCCTGCCCGCTCACCTTTAGTCATATATGACTTTTATTCCGACTCGCCGAATGCTCATAACCTTTTTAGTTCTGCTAATGGCTGGGGCGGGCTTATGGTATTGGACAATCAAATCCGAACCGAGGCAAGAGCGATACAAAACACAGCCAATCGACCGCGGCGATATCGTACAAAATATTTCAGCGAACGGTACGCTTAATCCTGTGGTTCTGGTTAATGTGGGAACCCAGGTATCGGGCACGGTATATAAGCTTTTTGCCGACTTCAATGATGAGGTCAAGGAAGGGCAAATACTGGTTGAGCTGGACCCGTCGCTGTTTGAAGCCCAATTGCGGCAATCGGAAGCCAGCGTGCTGAACGCCAAGGTCGCGCTGAAGGTCGCCGAAAACAAGATGGCCCGTAACGTCGCGCTAAAAGAACAGGGGTTCATTTCTCCTGATGCTCTGGACATTATTACACAGCAACTGGAGGCGGCTCGCGCCCAGTTTGCGGTGAGTACGGCGCAGCTTGCGCGCGACCGGACCAGCTTCAATTACACCATTATCCGCTCACCCATTTCCGGGGTAGTCATCGCACGCAATGTCGACATCGGCCAGACTGTCGCAGCGAGCTTTCAGACCCCTACCTTGTTTCAGATCGCCAAGGATTTACGCCACATGCAGATCGACACCAGCGTGGCGGAGGCGGATATCGGCCACCTGCATCTCGGCCAGATCGTAAACTTCAGTGTGGATGCCTTCCAAGACCGTGAATTTACCGGCACTGTAGAACAGGTGCGCCTCAACCCCACCATTCAACAAAATGTCGTGTCCTACAATGTCATCGTTGCGGTATCCAATGATGACGGCGTGCTGCTGCCCGGCATGACTGCGAATGTACGCTTTACTGTTAATCAGAAAAAGGCTGTGCTGCGGATGCCCAACGCGGCATTGCGCTATAAACCCGCTGAAGATAGTGCGGATACGACCACGGCAGCAGCCAGACCGCCAGGCAAACACGCGCTTTATCGGCTGGAGGATGGCAAACCTGTATCCACCAGCATTAAAACAGGTATATCAGATAATAATTACACTGAAATTCTGGGAGGGGATGTCAAGGAGGGCGATAAGGTCATCGTTCGCGACGTCGGCGAGAAAGGAGAAAAGTCCGGCAGCAAACTCAGATTCAGAATGTTCTGATGAATGCGCCGCAAGTTTCAGATCAACCATTGATTCGGGCAGAGAGTCTTTGCAAGATCTATAGCCTTGAAAGCGGCGACAAGCAAGGGGGAGGCACCGTCAATAGCCAGGTACTTTATGATGTAAACCTCGCGATCCACCATGGTGAGTTCGTGGCCATCATGGGGCATTCCGGTTCGGGCAAGTCCACGCTGATGAATATACTCGGCTGCCTCGATACGCCTACCAGCGGTCATTATTGGCTCGATGGCCGTGATATCGCTTCCCTTTCAGACGATGAACTTGCGCACGTGCGCAACCGCAACATCGGTTTCGTATTCCAGGGATTCAATCTGTTAAAACGCATGACGGCGCTGGATAACGTGGCGACCCCGCTGCTCTATGCCGGGGTGAGCCGTTCGGCAAGCCGCAAGCGCGCGCTGGAACTCCTGAACCGGACCGGTTTGGAGAAATTTGCCGCGTATCAGCCCAATCAACTTTCCGGAGGACAGCAGCAGCGGGTCGCCATTAGCCGGGCACTGGTCAATAATCCGCAGCTCATACTCGCGGACGAACCCACCGGCAATCTCGACACCCAAACCAGCCGCGAGATCATGGCTGTTTTCCAGCAACTCAACCGGGAGCAAGGCATTACGATCGTGCTCGTCACCCATGAAGACGACATTGCAGCCTTTACCCAGCGCCTGGTCCGTTTGCAGGACGGACGCGTCGTGCACGATGGCAGGGTGCCTGCATGAGCCTTCTCACGATCATTGGCGAAGCGCTCCGCGCATTGCGGCTCAACCGGCTGCGGACCGGCCTGACCATGCTCGGCATGATCATAGGCGTGGCTGCGGTGGTGCTGATGCTCGCGGTGGGCCAAGGCGCGCAAACCACCGTGAATCAGGCGATCACCTCGATGGGCAGCAACCTCTTTTTCATCGTGCCCGGAGCGACCTCTTCCGGCGCGCTGCGCTCCGGGGCAGGCGCCGTACAGACATTGACCATGGGCGACGCGCAGGCCATCGCCAATCTGCCTTCGATCAAGGCGACCGCTCCGATTATTACGGGGACAGCGCAATTGAACTATGGCGCGAATAACTGGAGCACCTCGGTCACGGGCGCCACACCCGACTATTTCATGGTGCGCGACTGGCCGGTGGAAAGCGGCGCCTTATTCACCGAAGCCGATCTGCGGTCCAGTGCCCGTATCGTTATCCTGGGGCAGATCACTGCGAGTAATCTGTTCGGTGATGAAGATCCGGTAGGAAAAACCGTACGCATCAAGACCAGTCCGTTTCTGGTAGCAGGGGTGCTCACTCCCAAGGGGCAAAGCCTGGATGGACGCGACCAGGACGATGCGGTGTTTATTCCTCTCACGACTGGCCAGCGCCAGATATTCGGCAATCAGTTTCCCGGAACGATACGTTTCATGATGGCGCAGGCACAGTCGGCCGAGGTCATGGATGAAGCGGAAACCGAAATGAACCGATTGCTGCGCCAGCGCCACCGCATCGCCGAAGGCATGGAGAACGATTTCACGGTACGCAACCTGGCTGCGCTTGCCGCCGTAGCCACCGGTGCGGCCAAAGTCATGTCGCTGATGCTGGGAGCCATCGCTTCGGTATCGCTGCTGGTGGGTGGCATAGGCATCATGAATATTATGCTGGTATCGGTGACCGAGCGCACGCGCGAGATCGGCATTCGCATGGCTATTGGGGCCAACCGCCGCGCCATCCTCACACAATTCCTGCTGGAGGCGTTGGTGATCTGTATCCTAGGCGGTCTTGTGGGCGTGGCCCTTGGTATTGGCGGGGCCTGGGCGGTAAGCCAGGCGGCGGATATGGTGGTCGTCATCACGTTCGGCATGGTCGCGCTGGCGTTCGCGTTTGCTTCCGCCGTGGGTATATTTTTCGGGTTTTATCCAGCAAAAAAAGCCGCGGCACTGAAACCGGTCGAAGCTTTGCGGTATGAATGAAGGCCAGCAAGAGCACGCTCGAGTCCGCGTGCTCTTCAATGGCTTGCGGGAGATCTCGGGTTTAATACATTCCTGGGCCCTGATATAGCTGCTAATACATACCACAACTAACCGCTGGTTTAATGAGATTTAATAGATGCTTAGGCATGGCCAAAGCTGATCCGATGGACTACCATTAATGCAACGAGAAAATAAGAACCAGGAAAGAGATTCACCCCACTCTGGACCTTTGATCCAAGCAACAGAGTCTTGTACGATTGGTTCCAACTAACAACGTTTGTACGCTCCCGCCTGATTGTTTTCAAAAATGAATCTTGAAGATCAAGTGACGCCGGCAACAATTTTTGCAGGAGCTCATCCGAAATGCTCGGGCTCAGCCCGATCATGGCCAATGCTTCTCCTTTTCCCATCTTAAGCCTGACAGTGATCTGCGCCCCGGTTTCTATGACAAGGCAGAGCGGATACTCGCCTCGTTTGAAAAGTACAGGCCGATCACCTATAGCGTTTCGAGGCCGAAGGAGCCTGGCGCGGACATCGTAATCAGGTATTCAAGCACGACCATCTTTCAGGGCAAGGAGCGTTATATCGCCATGGGAATCACATCTTTTGGTGGATTTGAAAAGGATGACGCTGTCGTATCAAGAATCAAGGTGCAAATTCACCAGGCGGAGGAGGACTTTGGCCCCCAACTGGATCGCTATTATTTATTGCTGTGCACGGACAATGGAAGACATGCAGGCAGGATTCGGGATGTTCACGCGGAGTTCATGGGAAACGACGCGGTTGTCGTCGTCGAGCCGCGCGGCGCCTGGTTCTTCTATGCCATGGAAGAAACAATGATTGACGCCGTGTCAGACACCTTACTGTATCCCGCAGATTACGTGCGCCGACAAGCCAGAGAGCAGATAGCAGACGTTGGGAAGAGAAGACTGATCCTCTTGTTATCCTGCCTGGTCCATGCCATCGAAGAAACGAAGAATTTTTCGATTCCCGATGAATTTGTGATGCATAACGCTCATCTGCATGATTTCGAAGCTGATCATCCGGGAAACAACGCCCCGTTACTGGAAGACATCGCTGCCATGGAAGGCCCGTTCTTTTTTCGCGACGCCGATGTGGAAGGCTTACGAATCTACCAGGACAGCGTGTCTGCCATTGTCGCCTTGTATTATGACGCAAAGGTTCGGTATGGGCATGAAGGCGATGCAGCCATACAGTATTTATTCGCACTGCTGGAACGAAGCGCCTGACGTGGCAATAAAATGGCGAAAACGACTGCCACGGTGGCTGCCAAAATACCAGCCCACACGGTAGCCGGACCAGCCTACAACCCGGAAGGCTAAATGTCCCCGGCTGGAGCGCTGCGTTATGGATCATTGAAAGTGCCGTCGCCCCTCCACACTCATTTCATCCTCCGCAGCGATCCCCCTTTGTAATTTTTGCTGCTTTCCGGGTAGGTTGTTCGTGCCTTGCAAGTCCGTTAGCATGTCTTGCAATACCTTGTACCAGCCCCCATCATATAATGCTGAACCCGGCAGTTGACCGCTCATTTTTAGGTCAGCACTATTGGTCTACAAAGACCTCTTGTAATACCTGACCTTCACCTTTATGGTATGGTCGCTACGGGGCGGATTCAGGATAATTTTTACCTGTTCTATTTAAAATAAAACGCTATTTATGACGGTTCCTCTCAAGTCTCAGGAAGAAATAGAGAAAATGCGGATAGCAGGCAAGCTGGCGTCGGAGGTGCTGGATTACATCACTCCCTTCGTCAAACCCGGAGTGACTACCGATGAGCTTGACGCGCTGTGCCATGATTATATGGTGAACAAGCAGGGTACGGTTCCTGCCCCGCTCAATTACGCCCCACCGGGATATCCGCCTTACCCAAAATCGATTTGCACCTCGGTCAACCACCAGGTGTGCCACGGCGTACCGGGTGAGAAGAAGCTTAAATCAGGGGATATCCTCAACATTGACGTGACCGTCATCAAGGACGGCTATCATGGCGATACCAGCCGCATGTACTACGTAGGCGAACCGGGAATCCAGGCCCGGCGGCTTTGCGAAATTACTTATGAGTCTATGTGGCGCGGTATCGATGAAATCAAGCCTGGCAAACAATTGGGCGATATTGGCCACGCCATTCAGCACTTCGCGGAAAGCCACGGATACAGCATCGTGCGGGAATTTTGCGGCCATGGAATCGGCGTGAAATTCCATGAAGAACCGCAGGTGCTGCACTATGGCCGCGCCCATACGGGGTTAAAGCTTGAAGCAGGGATGATCTTTACGGTTGAGCCGATGGTCAACGCAGGGAAAGCACCCATACGTCAAATGGCCGATGGCTGGACTATCGTAACCAAGGATCACAGCCTGTCAGCCCAATGGGAGCATACGGTTTTGGTCACCGATACCGGTTATGAAGTGCTGACGCTATCCGCCGGCTCGCCGCCGAAACCTGCTTTTAACGGCTGACCGCATTCTGGCGATGAGCCCTGTAAAGCCTGCGGAAGATCCGCTGGAAAATTTCCCGAAAAATCACTTAAATGCAGAAGTGATCAAGGAGAGCCTCCTTGAGGGCAGGGAACTATTGCGTCAGTATTATCGTGAAAGCCGAAATGGCTCGGCCTTGCTCAGGCGCCATGCAGCACTGATCGATAGCATTTTGCGCCGGGTCTGGCATGAAATGTCAATGCCCGAGTCTATTGCGCTGGTGGCCGTTGGGGGCTACGGGCGAAAGCAGCTTTTTCCCCACTCCGACGTGGATTTGCTGGTGCTGCTCCCTTCAACAAAAGTTAGCACCAATACGATAGATAGCGCAACCGAAGCGCGGCTGGAGCGTTGGGTTGGCTTTTTATGGGATATCGGACTGGAAGTCGGGCATAGCGTTCGTACGCTCGCCGAATGCCTGGAAGAGGCAGCAAAGGATATTACGGTACAGACCAGCCTGCTCGAGGCCCGTCAGCTTGCCGGACCCCACCAATTGTTCAGGGAATTTTCGCGTACGATGCAGGCTGCGCTTGAGCCACGCGCATTTTTCATGGCGAAGCAGCTTGAGCAGCAACAGCGTCATGGCCGATACCATGACGCGACTTATAACCTTGAACCTAATTTGAAAGAAAGCCCCGGCGGCCTGCGCGATTTGCAGAATATTCTGTGGGTCAGCCGTGCTGCGGGATTGGGCAACTCCTGGCGGGATCTCGCGAAACACGGGTTCATCACTCATCGCGAAGCACGCCTCGCACATCGCCATCAAACGATCCTGCAAAACCTCCGTATCCGATTGCACTATCTCGCGGGGAGGCGGGAAGACCGGCTGGTATTCGATTATCAGGCTGCGCTTGCCGAAGAGCTTGGCATAGCTGCCAAGCCGCCGCGCCATGCAGTCGAAGTCCTGATGCAACAGTACTATCGCGCCGCCAGGGCGGTGACGCAGATCAACACTATTTTGCTGGTCACGATTCACGCGGAAATTTTTCCGGATTCGCACGCAGCTCCGGTTGTCATCAATGAGCGTTTCCAGAAGCGCGGAGAACTGCTGGAAGCGCGAGATGAAGCTATTTTTCGAAAGGATCCAGGCGCTATTCTGGAAAGTGTTCTGCTGCTGCAACAAAATCCTGACCTGAAGGCTCCCAGCGCGGCGACCCTGCGAGGGATGTGGCGGGCAGCGCCCCTGATCGGTTCGGCGTTCCGGCGCGAGCCGCGCCACCGCAACATGTTCATGGAAATCCTGCGCCAGCCGCGCGGGCTGACCCGTGGATTGCGCCTGATGAACCGATACGGCATCCTCGGGCGCTATCTGCCGGCTTTCGGCCGCATTATCGGTCAGATGCAACACGATCTGTTCCACGTCTACACGGTGGACGAGCATATTCTAATGGTAGTGAGGAACCTGCGCCGCTTCATGGCCCCGGAGTTTAGCCATGAATATCCTTTATGCAGCCGGCTCATCGGTGAGTTCGAAAGGCCTGAAGTGCTCTATCTGGCCGGGCTGTTCCACGACATCGCCAAAGGACGCAAAGGAGATCATTCAAAACTGGGCAAAACAGATGCCAGGCGTTTCTGCGAGCAGCATGGCATGCTGCCGGAAGATGTCGAGCTGGTTGCGTGGCTTGTGGAAAATCATCTCGATCATGTCGATGACCGCGCAAAAAAAAGATCTGTCGGATGTGGATGTGATTGGAGATTTTGCCGGGCGCATGGGGATGAGCGCCGCCTTATCGCGCTTTATCTGCTTACCGTTGCGGATATCCGCGGCACCAGCCCGAAGGTATGGAATGCATGGAAAGGCAAATTGCTGGAGGATTTATTTTGGGCAACACGGCGGCATCTGTGCGGCGAGTCAGCCCACGCTGCCGGAATGCTGGGAAACCGCAGAAACAAGGCACTGGAACTGCTACGGCGCGATGGTATACCCGCCGAGGTATATGAACGGCTTTGGTCGGCTCTCGATTCCACCTATCTCCTGCTGCATGAGCCGGAAGAAATCGCCTGGCACGCACGGCATTTGCGCGACCGGATCAAGGCATCGGCGCCAGTGGTGAAGGCCCGCCCGGCCCCTTCCCAAACGGGCATCGAGGTGCTGGTTTATACCGCCGACCAAAAGGATTTATTCGCACGCATTTGTGGATTTTTCGATCGTATCGATTACAATATCGTTCAGGCCAGAATTCACACCACGCGGCATGGTTATGCCCTTGACACTTTTCTGGTGCTGGATTCCGCCAACATGGCGGAGCGTCATCGCGACATATCAGGCTTTATAGAGCATGAACTGGCCATCAATTAGAACAGGAAGAACCCCTGGAGCCTCCGCTGAGGGGCCGCCTGAGCCGGCATCTGAAGCATTTTCCCATCACGCCGGAAGTTGACATCGAGCCGGATGAGAAAGGCACATTCCATATTTTGTCGGTTGTCGCTGGCGACCAGCCCGGGCTGCTGTCACGAATCGCGCAGGTGCTGGTGCAGTTTGGGGTAAATGTCCACAGTGCAAGGATCAATACGTTGGGCGAACGCGCTGAGGATACGTTCCTGGTCACCGGAAAAATATTGAGCGAGGCGAAAACGCTGATCCATCTGGAAACAACGCTGATAAAAGCGCTACAGACTTCGCGCGAAACAGTCGGGGAGCCTCTAAAAAAAAACGCGGCGGAACAGGTCGCCTGAGGCTCAGTGAGGGCTCAATGAGGGCTCAATGACTCATTGGAGCCCCGGTTTGGGGCTCAGCGGACCCATATCGCGGCCCAGGAGCCTGTCGGACTTAAAGGAAATCGGCTGCAAAAGCGTCTGGCCGGTCCATATTTCGCAGCTTTTTTCGACCAATAGAACAGCTATTGGCCTGCAAAATCGTCAAAATCTGTCCTCGCCCAGTCACTTTTTTGCTTCGACTCTTCAAGTCCGGCACCATTTGACCAGATTAAGCCGTGTTGACTTTCCGCTTTAACGCTCGATGTAAAGTGGTGCCATCCACCTTCAACAACCCGGCCATGCCGCATACCGTTTCCTGCTCCTCCTTGATCATCCCTTCCGCGTGACTGATATGCCCCTGGCTTAATTTAACGGGACGGCCTAAATGCTTACCGCGTTCTCTTGCAGCTCTCATCCCCGCCTTTGACCGCTCGGAAATCAGCGCACGCTCGAACTCGGCCAGTGCGCCCAGGATATGAAAAACCAGCGTCCCGCCTGTAGTCGTGGTGTTGATTTCATCCGAGATACTTTCAAATCCCGCTTGGTCTTTTCGTCGTTTCCTCAATCAACTCGATTAGAAAACTTAAAGACCGGGTGCCACGCCGGTCCAGTTTCCAGACCACGAGAACGTCCCCGGCACTGACCGCCGCCATTGCTGAGAAAGGCCGGGGCGATTAACAGCGATTCCGCTTACGCCGTGATCGGTAAATATTCTTTCGCATCCGGCTTTATTCAATGCGTCCATTTGCAAATCCAGATCGTCTGTCGATACCCACGCATAGCCGATTTTCAGTACGTGATTTCTCCCGTTTATTTTCACCACAACCTTTCGCCACACTACGAAGCTAAAAAAAACAATACATTAGCATTCTCGTTTTTAGCGTTGCAAAAGAGAAGCCTTTTGCTACAGTATTTATGAATGATAAAGGACGTTATCAATTGTAAATAATGGAGATAAAAAAGACTCTTTTTTGCGATAATTTGCGCTATTACTACCTTCAAAGTTCAATATAAATTTTTGCGGCAATTAAGGGTTCTTGCTTGTATCAAAACCTAGCCTCTAACTGATCGACATGTCTGGAGCGCTTCATGAATGCTGTGATCAGATGGTGGAACAGTTGTACAGGCCGGTGTTGCTAGCATTGCTAGTGGCACCTGCAGTCAGCACTGCTGAATACTCAGTCTGTAATAAAACCTGTCAGTACGAGCAGAGATTGTTCCGTAAAATCACCGAAGCGGCAAAAATCGAGCTAAAACCGTTACGTGAACTGCTTAAGAACGATGGAGGCAAGCTCACAGGCGACGATTTTCAGCGTATCGCGGACGAGCACCGGCATATACTACGTTCTTTTCAGAAGTCACGGCTAGCCAGCTAGACCCAAGAAGTCGCGCGGCTGTATGATACCTGGGAGCAATACTTGGGTGAGGCAGCGGTTTGCTATGACAGATCTGGCGAATTACGCCGCAAATGGGAAGAATTTTTCCCCCAACTTGGAGGAGGCTTGGCTGGTCTTGCCGCTGGAGTTTTGGAACTCTCCCGTTCGTGGGGTATACCGTAAGCACTGTAAAAACCAGCTTGGCACAAATCGAAGCTTGTAAAGGCTAGTGCTTCCGAAAAAAACTTGCCAGAAATTAAGGATGGATCATACTTTGCAAAGTTGTTTCCCTGAATGAATAGGCTATTGGGTTAGCCGATTTTAATCTTTTTCAATCCCTGTTTTTACCAGCGTACCTAATCAAAATGCATTGCGTGTGTTAACAGTCATTCCTCGACCAGTTCCCAACTTTTGCCCCCATTCGTTCACGGTTTTTCCAGACCGGCTTTTTTCGAGCGGCCCAATACCGGCGCAGGTATTTTTTACCCCTGTATTCCACGATCTCTTTGCTTTGTGCATTTTGGAACATACGGTCAAGTTCCCCCTCCAGCTTCTCCCTTTCGGTCCATTCAAGAAGACCTGCATTCTTCAGGCACTGCTCTATCTCTCGCATTCTCCGGGCAGCGTTCCTGATATCTGTTTGATACTTGTCTGGATTGTTGCCCGTATAGTTATCCCATGCCTCCCTCCAACAGGTGAGTTCGGCTTTCGCCTTTTCGTAGTCTTCAAGGGTATACATTTTTCTATTAGCTCAACCAAAACTTTCAGATATGAGGAGCTGAGACCGTCTCCCGGTGTTTTACCTGCACGCTGACTTCAACCCTCGATCCCAGACTGTTAAGAATGGTCATGAGGCGGTCAACGGTGAACCGGCCAAGGTCGGCGTTCCGGATGCGGGAAAAATCAGCAGCGGCAAATCCGGTTTGCGCATGGGCTTTGCGGACGCTTAAATCCTGTTCATCCAGAGTTTTGATGATTTCTGCTGCGAGGATAGCTTTGAGCTGCGCAACATCTGCATCAGCATGTCCGAAATCGCGGAAAAGGTTTCCGCTTCCCCGCACCAGTTCGATAGGATCGTTTTTCATTTCAACATCTCCTTCAGTCGTTTCAGACGATCTTTCACAAGATCAATTTCGTGCTTAGGCGTCTTGATTCCGGTGGCCGATTTCTTCTGGAAAGTATGGATAATCCAGATTTCATCCCCGATCTGCACGGCATAAATTACCCTGAAAGCATTCCCCCGGAAAGGTAGGGCAACTTCAAAAATGCCGCTGCCAGCCCTTTCATCGGCTTTGCGATATCGGCCTTTCCGCCTTCGGCGGCAATGGTGAGCGCGGAAAGAATGATTTGCCTGCGCCCCTGCTGGAAAGTCCGTAAGGCTTTTCGAGCTGAACTGATCCAGGAAACCGGGCGGGTTGTTTTTATGCTCATTGGAATCTCCCTAAGTATGTTGTCAAAAATGACAACATATGTCAAGCATTATTCAAGGATTTTTACCTGGCAGAAAGTCGAAAGCACGGCTGGAACGAACCCCCGGCGGGCGGGGGCGCGCGGGGTGGCTCGAAAGAGACAGGGGCGCGGACTTGTAGCAAACAGGAGCGCCGGGCCAAAAAGGTTCCGGCGCTCCTGTTTCAGAAGGGCTCTCTAGCTCTCAGCCCTGCCCTGCAACCCATGCAGATAATCAGCGGCTTTCTGTGCATGGCTGGCGGCTGAGAAAATAGCCCGCTTGTCCTCTTTCAGGATGCCCAGCCAGTGCGCCAGATACGCGGCGTGATCCTCGCGCGGCTCCGGGGTGATGCCAATGTCGGGGTCGACTCGTTTCGGTGCAGTAAGTGACGGTTTGAGATCAAATGCTGGTGTGGGGATGAGCCCGTAAGCTGCCGATTAATATAGTATTTCTGTATGCTTTCTGACTGCCCGGAAAGGCGCACCAATACGTGATCGGTTTTCGCTGCCGGTGCAGCATATCGCTCAAGGATCCATGCAGGTTTTTATTTGTTTGGACTCAACGCATTGCACAAACCCTCTAGGCTGGGCGGGGTTTTCCATGCGTCAGTTATTGCACTGAAAACGAGGCCCCCCGGCAGACGCCTAGCGCTCATGCTATCGCATCCGCCGATTCGGCTTCCGAAACCTCCAGGCGAGCGCGCAGCAGGCGTGCGGCCGCAACCATCCGTTTCAAGGCTGTGACCGTTTCCGGCCACGTCCGGGTCTTCAAGCCGCAATCGGGGTTGACCCATAGTTGCTTAGGATCAATGACCGAACACGCTTTCTCCAGCAATTCCACTATCTCCTCTGTCTGAGGGATCCGTGGCGAATGGATATCGTACACGCCGGGCCCAATCTCATTGGGATACTTGAACTGACCGAATCCGTTCAACAATTCCATGCGTGAGCGCGAGGTTTCGATTGTAATAACGTCCGCATCCATATCCGCAATCGAAGGCAGGATGTCGTTGAATTCCGAGTAGCACATATGGGTATGTATCTGGGTGTCGTCCTTCACGCCCGAGCTGGACACTCGAAATGCCTCTACCGCCCACTTCAAATAATCACCCCAATCCGCTTTTTTTAACGGCAGTCCTTCACGAAACGCCGGCTCGTCAATCTGAATCATTCCGATGCCTGCCTGCTCCAGATCGGCCACTTCGTCGCGGATGGCGAGCGCCAGTTGAAGGGCCGTGACGGGCCGGGGCTGATCGTCACGCACGAACGACCACATCAACATTGTGATAGGCCCGGTCAACATGCCTTTGACCGGCTTGGCGGTCTGGCTTTGCGCATACTCAATCCAGTCCACTGTCATCGGTTCCGGCCGGTAGATATCCCCGTATAGGATAGGTGGCTTTACACAACGCGAACCATAGCTTTGAACCCATCCATTTTCGGTAAAAGCGTAGCCCCACAATTGCTCGCCGAAATATTCCACCATATCATTGCGCTCGGGCTCTCCATGCACGAATACGTCCAGCCCGATCTCTTCCTGTTTTTTTACCGCCAACCGAATCTCTTCGCGCATCGATTCCAGATACTGCAAGTGAGTGGCCTCGCCTTTCCTGAAAGCCGCGCGAACCTTGCGGATTTCGGGAGTTTGTGGAAACGAACCTATCGTTGTGGTGGGTAAAAGGGGAAGTTGAAAACGCTTGTGTTGCAGCAACCGCCGCTTCGGAAATGGGTTTGCGCGTTCGCTATCCCTTTGCGTCAGGCGCTGGAGACGATCCTGCACCACCGGATTGTGTATGCGAGGCGATTGTTGGCGCGCCTGCCTTGCCCGGGTAGAGGCATCCAAATGCTCGCGTATCGCGTCCTCCCCCTGGTTCAGGCCCCGTCCCAGGATCGAGATCTCGCTCAACTTCTGCACGGAAAAGGCCAGCCAGCCCTTGATTTCCTTCTCCAGGCGCGTTTCCAGCTCGAGATCCACCGGGCAATGCAGAAGCGAACAACTGGGCGCAACCCATAACCGTTCTCCCAGAGAGGCGTGAGCCCGGCGTAGCGTAGAGAGCGCTTGCGCAAGATCCGCACGCCACACATTGCGCCCGTCGATGATGCCCAGAGACAGCACTTTCTCCGCTGGATAACCGTCGAGAAAAGTATCGAGCTGGCCGGGCGCGCGGCATAAATCAATATGGAGTCCATCCACTGGCAGCTTTTTCAAACGCTCGGCATGGTTATCCACTGCCTCGAAATAAGTTGCCAACAGCAACTTCGGCAGAGGTCCAGTATTCCCCAAGGCAGAGTACGCCTGATCCAGGCCATGCAGCCACTCCTCGTTCAGATCAAGCGCCAACAATGGCTCGTCAATCTGGACCCATTCCACGCCACGGAACGCGAGCTGGGCCAGGATTTCGCGATAAACCAGCAACAGATGCGGTAATAAATCCAGCCGGTTGAAGTCTTGCTGAGTCTCTTTGCCCAGATAGAGATAAGTCAATGGCCCGATAAGCACCACTTTTGGAGAAATTCCAAGGGCCTGAGCCTCGGCCACTTCTCTAAAGAGCTGGAGGGAGGCAATACGAAATCTCATGTCCCGGCTGAACTCCGGGACGATATAGTGGTAGTTGGTGTCGAACCACTTGGTCATTTCCATCGCCGGCTGAGTCGCGGTTCCGCGCGCCATGGCGAAGTACAGGTCCAGGCCGATTTCTCCATGACCCGGCGCATTAAACCGCGCGGGTGCCGCACCAAGCAGTGCGGTCATGTTCAGCATCTGATCGTACAGCGCGAAATCGCCGGCAGGAACCAGATCAATGCCAGCTTCACGCTGCAGGATCCATTGCTGCTTTCTTATTTCGGCTGCCGTGGCCTGCAGCCGCTCGTCATTAATGTCGCCACGCCAGTATGCCTCAAGCGCGTGCTTCAGCTCTCGCCGCGCCCCAATCCGCGGAAACCCCAGGTTGTGCGTCAGTGCCATTGGTCGATCTCCTGTATTTAATCAATGCAACTTCACTGCAGATCCGTTGCAACAGTTCATGATTTTGTGGCAGACTAAGCTATGAATCAAATGAAATTTTATAAAATATCAATGAATCCAGCTCATATATCAGTTCGTATATCAGTTCATATATATGTCATTCGCATCGATACTTGAATTGCGTCATCTACGCACCCTGATGGCCCTGCAGGAAACCGGCAGCGTATCGCGTGCCGCCAAGCGTGTGCATCTTACGCAATCCGCGTTATCGCATCAGCTCAAAACGCTGCAGGAACACTACGGGCTATCGATCGTACAACGCCGGGGGCAATCCGTTGAACTCACCGATGCCGGAAAACACCTGGTGATCCTTGCCGAAAAAGTACTGGAAGAGATTCAGGCAACGGAGCGGGGATTGGCGCAGTTATCCGAGCTGACCTCGGGGAGTTTGCGCATCGCGCTGGAATGCCACACCTGTTTCGATTGGCTGATGCCGCTCATGGATGCGTTCCGCCAGCATTGGCCGGATGTTGAACTGGATCTGGTTTCCGGATTCCACAGCGATCCCCTCAAGCTGCTGGAAGAAGGGGATGCGGATGTGGTGATCGGGTCGGAATTCAAGCCGCGCCGCGGCGTTGCCCACCATCCGCTATTCCGGTTCGAAATTCTCGCGGTGCTGGCGCCGGAGCATCCTTTACGGGGGAAGCGGATATTGCAAGCGGCGGATTTCGCCGACTTGACGCTTATTACCTATCCGGTCCCGGAAGATCGTATCGACCTGATTCTTCAGGTGCTGAAACCTGCCGGCATCCATCCGCAGCGGCGCACGGCGGAACTGACGGTGGCCATACTGCAACTGGTCGCCAGCCGCCGCGGGGTTGCCGCACTGCCGAGCTGGGGTATCAAAAATTATGTCGATCATGACTATGTGATCGCCCGCCGCATCGGCGCACAGGGGCTATGGAGCGATCTGTACGTATCGACACTCAAGGAAACGGCTTCCCGCCCTTATCTACGAGACTTCCTGACGACCGCAAGGAAGACCTGTTTCGCGACGCTGGACGGAATCATTCCGCTGGAGTGATTCAAAGGAACCATACACAACGCACACAACGTGAAAGCGGATGAAACAGAAGAGGAGAGAAACACGCGAGAAACGAGACAGCTTCTGAGGCAATATAATCAGGGGAGCAAACGCATGCAGAACACATGCGTTTGCCCCCCCTGATTGTGGAGCAAGTTAGTGCAGAGTCACCGCGGCTTCTTCTTCACAGGCGAGATTCGAGCAGTAGTTTTCGTATATCCCATCAAGAAAACCCCACAGCGCATCACATGCACGGATAGTTGCCGCCAGAACTTCAGCCTGTTTCTCCGGGGTATCGGCAAAACGCTCTATCAAAGTCCATTCCGCTTGTGAGTGGTGCACATCAGCTTCCTGATGGACGGTAAAGAACTCGTAACTGTCGGGGTCATCCATTCCGTAGAATTTTGCAAGCCCGTCAATTTTCACGGCGGCAATTGATGGCACCTGGGATTCAAACGCATGCATTGCCGCAAGCCCTGCATAAAATGGCTGATTCAGACAGATATCGCGGAACGTTGAAACCAGCGTGGCCGTTGTCGGTAGAGCTGTTGCATTGGCCAGGCTCTTGTCACTCGAGCCCAAAGCCAAGGCAAACGTCTTCCATAAGGCTGGGTGATTTTTTTCGCCGTACTCTTCGCTGATCAGGTTTCTCAATACTTCCTGGCGCACACTGATATCGCCGCTATTGGTTTCGGTATGGAGATGCGGAGTATTGAAATGTACCGCGCTCAGATAGGTTGGCTCGGCCAGGACATTATGGAAATATTGTTCCGCGTAATGGCGCAGTTGTTCTTTGGAGAGCTTGCCTTCTGTCCAGGCAATATAGAAAGGATGCTTGAGCAAGTGTCTGGCATCAATGATGGAATTGATCTTTTGCTTAAGAGATACATTGGTTTTCATGGTTTTTTCCTCTTGAACAGAGATGGTGGACGGTCGGCGTATCATCCCGAAATAATTCCACCAAGTCAAATTTTGGTATGTGAATGGTATGTGAATGGCAAGGTGAAGTCCGCGAAACAGCTTCAGGGATCGCGGAGGCATAAAGAGCAAGCCTCATTTGAAGCCCATTTAGCTCATTTGAAGCCCATTTGGAGCCTCTTTTCAGATGGGCTCAGATAGGGATGCGGAAAGAGAAAGCCATCAGCCCAAGGTTATAAAAACGCCAGCCCTACCATGTTTGCCCTCCGGTCCCCTATAATCATCCGGCTTTGCCACCTCCACAGTCCAGTTGCCAGCTGAACCACTAGTTGGTTGCCTGCCCGCCAATCGCTGGAATTCGGAGATGTGTGCGAATCTCTCATCGACCACACTGCAGTTTTACCTATCCCGCGAAATTATATGGATGAGCAATCGAGTCTGTTCGCCCTGTTCACCAGTAGTTTTCTTGCCGCAACCTTACTCCCCGGGGGTTCGGAAGCAGTACTGTTTGGCGTTTTGACAGCTTACCCCCAATTACATTGGTCCGCTTTGGGGATTGCCACGCTGGGTAATACCTTGGGTGGGATGAGCTCCTATGTAATTGGTTTGTTTTTACCTGACGAAAAAGCTTTTCTAAAAAAAACAGGAGGCAATTTGCGAGGAGTCGAATGGGTGCGTAGTCACGGCAGCCCGGTGTTACTGCTGTCATGGGTGCCTTTTATCGGCGACCTGCTATGTGTTGCCGCGGGATGGCTTCGCATTAACTGGATATTGGCGATGCTCTTCATGGCCGCCGGAAAGTTTGCGCGTTATTGGGTAATTGCTGCAGCGATCAGCTCTTGAGCCGCCACATCCTGATTGTGGCAAAAAGCCGACGGTTCCAAAGGTCCCGTCGGCTTTTATCTACTTATCTCTCCGCTCTACTGCTGCTCAACTACACTTGCTGTCTAACTTTCTATGTTTCCCTATGTGGGAACCGTCAAAAGTATTCGGGGGCCTCAGCGCCCACATTCCGCTTTCGCACCAAAAGAAGATAATCCCTGCCTGGATGCCATCTGCGCTGTCTATGACTGCGTTGGCTATGATGCAGCCTGGTCTTTCTTCTCCTGAAGCAATTTCTGTAATTCGCCGCTCTGGTACATTTCGGTAACAATGTCGGAGCCACCGATAAATTCACCGTTGACATAGAGCTGCGGTATGGTCGGCCAGTTTGAGTAGTCTTTTATGCCCTGGCGGAATTCCGGTTCCGCAAGGACATCCACGGCAAACAGATCACTCACACCGCATGCATTGAGGACCTTTACCGCGTGGGCGGAAAAACCGCATTGAGGCGCCTGCGGTGTGCCTTTCATATAGAGCACAACGGGATGAGTGGTTACTTGTTGTTTGATGGCTTCTTGTGTATTCATATTTAACTCGTCCTCCTCTTGAAATTGATCAACCGGCGAATCAGGATAGGGGAAAGCCGTGCCGTTTTCAAGAGATATTGATTTAAACACAAAGAGACACAATCATGTTTTATTCGTTCCCTGCCGAACCATTCGGATTCCCCCGCTGATCCGCGGTATTCCCGCGAGATCGGGGTGACAAATTATCGCCCCGATACCGGCGTTATTCATCAATCGGCGGCACGCTTCCGCTTGATCGTAGCCATGTTCGACCAGTAGTGTGCCCCCGGCTACCAGGTGAGCGGGCGCGGAACGAATGATCGATCGCAGACAATCCAGGCCATCGCCGCCGTCAGTAAGCGCTATGGATGGCTCAAAGCGCAGATCGCCCCGAGCCAGATGAGGATCTGCACTTGCCACATATGGTGGGTTGGAAACGATAAGATCGAATCTTTCACCGGCGAGCCCATCGTACCAGTCGCCTTCCAAGATGCTTACGTTCTGCACGTCAAGCTGCTCGGCGTTCGATTTGGCAATGGCTATCGCCTCGATCGAAATGTCCACAGCGATAATTGATGCCAGCGGGCGATGCCTGGCTATCGTCAACGCAATAGCCCCGCTGCCGGTCCCGAGGTCAAGAACTTTTGAGGAGCGGTCTACAGGAATTCGCTCCAAAGCCAGATCCACGAGTAGTTCAGTTTCCGGACGGGGAATGAGCACTGCAGGGGTAACCTTGAAATCGAGGCTGTAAAACTCGCGCTTACCCGTAAGATAGGCAACCGGCTCGCCACAGGCGCGACGCTGTGTCAACTCGCCGAAGTATTGCGCTTGTTCAGGTAAAAGCTCCCGATCGGAGTGGACAATCAAATGCGTATGGCTCACGTTGAGCGCATGCTGCAACAACACCCGCGCATCGGTATCGCCAATAATGTGGCGTGCTTGATGCAGTGCCTCGGAAATAGTGTTCTGCCGCATCTTGCAACCTGGATGACTAACTGAGCGGGTGATCAACCGAGGAACAGAAAGGAAAATATGAAGAACCCGGCTTTATTCGCCCAGCGCCGCCAGTTGCTCAGCCTGATGTTCGGAAATCAAGGCAGAGCAAAGTTCGTTCAGGTCGCCATCCATGATCTGCTCGATCTTGTAAAGCGTCAGATTGATCCGGTGGTCGGTTACACGTCCCTGAGGAAAATTGTAGGTTCGAATGCGCCCGGAACGGTCGCCGGTACCGATCAACGATTTGCGGGTGGCAGCCTGCTTGCTTTGCTGTTCCTGCATCTGTTTATCGCGGATTCGGGCAGCGAGGACGCTCATCGCCTGGGCCTTGTTTTTGTGCTGGGAACGCCCATCCTGGCACTCAACCACGATGTTGGTCGGCAAGTGAGTGATCCGCACTGCGGAATCTGTCTTGTTGATATGCTGGCCGCCTGCACCCGAAGCACGAAACGTATCAATTCTTAGCTCCGCCGGATTCAGCACGACATCCATAATCTCATCCGCCTCCGGCATTACTGCGACGGTACAGGCAGAAGTATGAATACGGCCCTGAGTCTCGGTAGCGGGTACCCGTTGGACCCTATGACCGCCGGATTCGAACTTGAGCTTGGAATAGGTACCGTTGCCGATGATCTTGGCGATGATTTCCTTATAACCGCCGGCTTCGGAAGGACTTTGCGAAATGACTTCGACCTGCCAGTGCTGGCGCTCGGCAAAGCGCGTGTACATACGAAACAAGTCTCCAGCGAATAGCGCGGACTCGTCCCCACCCGTGCCCGCGCGAATTTCCAGGAAAATGTTGCGCTCATCGTTAGGATCCCTCGGCAGCAACTGCTTCTGCAATTCCGCTCCGATTCGTACCATTCTCTCTTTAGCATCGCGCATTTCGACGTCGGCAAACTCCCGAATCTCGGCATCGGCAGTAATTTCGGCAGACATTTCCTGCGCGGTATGAATGTCGCGTTCGCTTTGCAGGTACGCGTCATAGAGTTCGACTACCGGCGCGATCTCAGCACGTTCGCGGGTGAGTTTGCGATATTTGTCGAGATTGGCGGTAACGGTTTCGCTGCTCAGCAGACGATTCAATTCCTCCAGGCGCACGCTCAATTGCGTGAGCTTGGCAGTCATGCTTTTTTTCATTCTGGATGGTGCAGGTGGTACAGGCGGTTGATCAGGCCGACCAGATCGTCACGCTCGTCGGCAGCAGCGTGATTGAGCGCGTAGGAGGGAATATGCAGGAACTTGTTGGTCAGGCCGTTACTCAAGGATTCGATGATTTTTTGCGGGTCCTCCCCCTTGGCTAGAAGCTTTTTGGCCCGATCCAGTTCATGGCGCCGGTACTGTTCGGCCTGGTCGCGCAGTGCGCGTATGGCAGGGACGACTTGGCGCGACTCGAGCCAGTGCATGAAATTGACGACGTTCGAATCGATGATTGCCTCCGCCTGCGCAACCGCGCCCTGGCGCGAATCCAGACCTTCCTTGACAATTTCGGCGAGATCGTCCACGGAATAGAGAAACACGTCGTCCAGTTCCGCAACTTCAGGCTCGACATCCCGGGGCACGGCCAGATCCACCATGAAAATCGGGCGATGCTTGCGCGCCTTGATTGCGCGTTCCAGCATGCCTTTACCCAGTATGGGCAGGGTGCTGGCGGTGCAGGTTACCACGATATCATGAAGCGCCAACTGCTCGGGGAGCTCATTCAATGTAATGACCTGGCCATTGAAGCGATGGGCCAGGGCCTGTGCGCGCTCACTGGTGCGATTGGCGACAGTGATGCGCTTGGGATTGCGGGCGGCAAAGTGGCTCGCGCATAGCTCGATCATTTCACCCGCGCCGATGAAGAGTACGTGTTGCTCGTCGATATCACCAAAAATCCGCTCCGCCAGCCGCGTAGCAGCCGCAGCCATGGAGACGGAATTCGTCCCGATCTCGGTGGAACTGCGCACTTCCTTGGCGACAAAGAAAGTGCGCTGGAACAGCTTGTGCAACAGCATTCCGAGTGTGCCGGCGTGCTCGGCTGATTTCACCGCATTCTTTAACTGCCCGAGTATCTGCGGCTCACCCAATACCATGGAATCCAGGCCGCTGGCCACGCGAAAGGCATGCTTCACCGCCTGTTCGCGCGGCAGCTTGTACAGATACGGTTCCAGTTCCCGCGCCTGCAACTGATGGAAATCCGCCAGCCAGTGCGTTGCCTCCTCCGGTTTATCGGTACTGCAATAAACTTCGGTTCGATTGCAGGTGGATACAATCGCCGCTTCCCTTACCGGGCGCCGCCCTACCAGATCTTGCAGCGCGTGCTCCATGGCATCTTCCGGAAATGCGACTTGCTCGCGCACGTCCAGCGGCGCGGTCTGGTGGTTAATGCCAAAGGCAAATAACTGCATGGAAGACACAATAGTTGACAGGCGCGAAATTGAAAATTTGCTGATTATAGTCTCACAAGCTTTTGAATACCATCACTTAGAAGAGTTTCTGCTTTAGAGAAAAAATA
Organism: uncultured beta proteobacterium; assembly: GCA_963745455.1. Classification (GTDB taxonomy): domain Bacteria; phylum Pseudomonadota; class Gammaproteobacteria; order Burkholderiales; family Nitrosomonadaceae; genus Nitrosospira. Next base: position 5,815 of record CAVUXR010000030.1, on the reverse strand, counting down.
TGCGAAGTTTGGAATCAAGCTGATCCTTGGAGCACCTGTCTCTTTCGAGCTTGGGCTTGTGTCGAAAGAGCAGACGGGATTCTGCAGAGCAGGAAATACGGAAAATTGCTGAGCTTATAAGATTTTCGTATAAGTCCTGTAACAAACAGCCAGTACAATCTGGAGCATAGATCACTGCTACAGGAGGCTAATCATGGCGAAATATGTTCCGTATGTGCGAACCCAGGAAGGCTATGTAGAGCGGAAGTCCTATGCTGTCTTCAACTCTTCCGATACCAGTTTATCGCCTTATGTATATGAAGAGCCGCTCGTCGGGTGGCCTGAATCCAAAGTATATTGGGCAAGCGAAGCTGGCCCGAGCGTCGGGCTTGCTCCGCTCAATTCCCTCAGTCCTCATTCCGATCACGCTTCCCTGCGTGATGCTTCATGACCTGCCCAGGATGGGAAAGCGGCGCGTGAAACGCTGTTGCCGCCGCATGCCTGTGCGGTTCCACTCGCATACCAAACTTCAAATTGATCCTACGGTAGCAGAAACTATGGTCTGCCGCGCATGGCGGACCATGTTCTCGACGCGCTATTGAGCGCCCTTCCAAGCACAGGCGAGGATCCCACCGAGCACAAGCGTTTGAGATAATCTGAAGGTTTTTCGCCGGCCAGACGCATAATCTTCCTGGTATCACAACCAGGATAATTAGTGCCGGGCCGCATGGTATATGAGAACTTGATCCCTAGCGCCCCCAGATCATCAAGCCACTCCTGGCGAAAATAGCCCCAGGGCCAGGCAAGGTGAATCTCATGCGTGTAGCCTTGATCACGCAGGGTTTGGATTGACCTGGAGACATCCTGCCGCACGACCTGCCGGATATTTGCCGAAGAATTGTTGACCCAGGACGGGTCGTGCGAGTGCGTATGGGAATGAAGCTCAAAAATCCCGCTGTCGACCATCGACCTTATTTCTTCCCAGGACAAGTAGCGCTCATCCCCTTCTTCCAGCCAGGTATCGGTCGGTCGCCCTGCTTGCTCATCCTTTACCTTTCCGGTAATAACAAACAATATTGCATTCATCCCGTATTTCTTCAGAAGCGGCGCGGCGACGTAGCAATTATCACGGTAACCGTCATCAAATGTTATGACAAGGCCGCGCTCAACAACTTCCTCACCCGGCGAGGGCGCGCTCAAATTCCGTGCTTGAGAGGGTACGAAAACCTTTGCTTTTGAACCATTGCAGGTAATGATCGAATTCGTCGATGGTGACCGATACCGAATTCTTATAAGGCAGGACGCGATGGAAAGCTATTACGGGAATGGGCGACGGGGAAAAAGTGTTCATTATGTATTCAAAGATTCGATAGATGGAACCCGCAATAGAGCTCTGAATAGAGCTCTAAATACCGCTCCGCAAGAGCTGCTGTTTTTTCCAGCTTTTTTTCCCTGATCGCCTCGCCGCATGCTTCATTACGTTCTCAAGCACGCAAGAGTTGGTTCGCGTAGAGTACTTGATTTAAATGAAAAGAGATTTAGCTACATTTAGCTGCACTAACCAGCATATATTAAAAAGACCATGGGTTCGATAGGCCATCAGGACCTTCATAAATACTGCGGAAGCATCAAGCTCATCCATTTTTTGTTATCGGGGCGCTCCGTGCGACGGGAATTCTAATAGAATAAGCGCCCTCGATAAGTAACACTCGTCTTTATCCATAGAATACCAGTCCCGGCAAAATTTTGATTAGCACCGCACAACGATTCTGTTTCTGTTTCTCTTTGTTAATCTGGTTCTAGCGCGCTGGGTATCTGGTTTTTAAGCCACTCTGTATCAATCTCCCTGGTCAAATGTAAGCGACATGCACGCCAACATTTCGAGAGTGCCCCTTCTGGACGCACTCAAAGCCATTGCCTGTTTATCAATTGTATCGCATCACTTGGCAGCCTACGGCCCCATGTCCGAGATAGCGTATCCGCTGTTTCCCGGGTTGATTGAGGGGGTCTACGAGTATGGAAGAATGGCGGTACAAGTCTTCATCGTCATTGCAGGCTTTCTGTTTGCCGGAAAGCATGCGCCAGAGGGGATACTACTCATGGCTCACCCCGTTCAGGCAATTAAACAACGCTATTTCAGGCTGGTCGTGCCATATCTCGCCGCCCTGATCTTGGCGATCGGGTGTGCGGCCGTTGCCAGGCGTTGGATGGTTCACGATTCGATCCCTGATGCAGTTAACCTCCTCCAATTTTTGGCACATGCATTTTTGCTGCAGGATTTGCTCGATCAGGAGGTTCTATCGGCAGGTGTCTGGTACGTGGCTATCGATTTTCAGTTGTTCCTGCTTACAGTGAGCTTGCTGTGGCTATCAGGACAAATCCAGTGCTGGTACCCGAACCTGAAGGCGACCGGTCAGATTTTGATTACAGGTTTAACCTTAGCCTCGCTGTTTGTATTTAACCGGGATAATTCCTGGGATGAAACCGCTTTCTATTTTTTTGGCTCATTCGGTCTCGGGATTCTGATTTATTGGATTGCGAACATGCGGCATCGTACCCTTTGGCTCCTGCTACTTGTTCTGGTGGTGATAGTGGCATTACTTGTGGACTTCCGCGCACGGATAGCGGTTGCGGGGCTTGTAATGCTGATGCTGGGGCTTGCGCGGCAATATAGTTCCTTGATGAAGAATTTGCCCTTGCCGAATCTTCTAACCTCTCTGGGACGCATCTCCTACTCGATATTCCTGGTTCACTTCCCCCTGTGCCTGGTTGTCAATGCAACATTCTTCCATTTTTTTCCAGATCAACCTGTGATGAATGCGTTCGGGCTGATTTTGGCTTTATGCGTTAGTATCTTTGGTGGCGCTTTATTTTTCAGATGGGTCGAAAACAGCTGGAGTAGGCCGGCTCATGTCTGGAAGAGAACCAAGGATACAGTTGTTTCTATCGCAGAGGCCGGAGGGTTTTCTCGTAGCAAGGGCACACTCCAATAGCAATCTGAAATACCGGTATACCTCAGTTTTGAGATGTAGCTGCGGTTGTCAAACAGGTGAACGTTAGGCGTGAGGAGGCGCGCTTAGCGCCTGAAGACGCTCTCCCGTGAGCTTTTCAGACAACTCGTCAAGAAATCCACGTTGTCCAGGAAGAATTCGGCGAGCGGCTTCCGCTATATCAAACCACTCAGCGCGGTCCACCTCGGGAAACTCCTCAATTTTGCCAGACCCCTTCGGCCACTCCATATTGAATGTATTTGAGACGAGCTCCGAAGGATCCCACTCGCTTTCGACCGCCCATGCGTTAACAATTTTTCCGCTTGGCTGTTCGGCGTGCAAGCGGCAAGAACGGCCCGGCTGGCCGGTGTCCCGTTTCTTCAAAGAATTCTCTCAATGCGGCCTGAAGAGGTTCTTCCCCTTCCTCATACTCACCCTTTGCGATTGACCATGACCCGAGGTCCCTCTTGGCCCAAACGGACCTCCGGGGTGGACAAGCAGGACTTCGAGGCGACCGGCTCGTATGCGGTAGGGGAGGACGCCGGCGCTCTTGCGGGACATATATTCTAATACTCAATTTTGTTATATCTTTGGATGGGGGATGTGGCCTGCCTCTACGAATTTACGATCAGGTATATCAATACAAAAGGCTGTTTGAGAGAACTATGTAGGATTATGTAGAAGAAAGGACTGGCGTTAGTTTAACGAACCTGATTACCTATTTTATGGCAGGGCACACTCGAATAACCACTTAAAACCAGCCTCAGATATAGATTCTGAAACCCCATTCAAATCCTGACCCGTAAAATATCCCTGCACGGGTAACGCTAAGAGCTATCAATATTCTTTGAAGTTGGGATTGTCCGGACTATGATAAATGTTGTGTCGTTGTAAAACATGAAGAACCAATAGCTTTCCAGATTCTCTGTCTGGTTTATAAAATATCTATAGCTAAATACTGAGCCATCCCCAACATTGTATAAAGGAAGTTTAGCGATTTCCTCCAGAGTTCCAACGAAAAGGTTGGGGTTGTATTCATATCGCTCAACAACCTGATCACTCGGCAACATTTGATGCTGATGCTTGTAATACCACCCCCTTAACTATTTTCTCAATTACGACCTGTATACGTGGCCGATTAGCAACGAACGTGGACGCTTCGACCAAGATATATTTGCTCCTTACTCTGAATCTCTGCCCATTGCATCGATTCCATTAGCTGAGATATGAGAGCAGGGCTGCGACGCATACGTGGAAGAATGCGCCGATGCAACAGGGAACGAGATTGGACGCTGTGCCGACTTCCTGTCGCGACAACAAGCCGAACTCGTCATGGAGCGAATTAGTCGTCCCTGAAATCCGTTCAAAATAAACAGCGATCATAAATCGATGACAGTTTCCATCGCGTTTCGGTAGATAGCGCTGCAAACAACTTAGGATTTGGGCGCACAAAAGCGCCAGTCGGCGCAGAATCTTGCGCAGGTTATGGCCACAGCGCCGCACAACAGGGCATTCATGGCGTCACCTTGAGTGCCTTTGAGGAAGTTCTTACCGAAGCGGCCGTCATTCTTCATGTGACCAATCACCGGTTCTATCGCATTGCGCCGCTTCAGTTTCTTTTTGATCCCTACGGTAACGCCGCGTTTGGCTCCGGCAATCCATACCTTGAGCTTATCCAGGGCAACACCATGACCGCGGTAGCCCCGGTCCACATACGCTTCCCTGGTTGCAACCCCTGTTAATCGCTGTGCCTGTTCCAGTGATTCCTTGAGGGTATGGCCGTCATAGGGGTTGCCAGGAAGCGATTTCATGCCCACCACAAAGCTTTCCTTGCTGGTACTGACCACGCCGACCTTGACCCCAAACTCATAGGGCTTGTGCGCCTTGCCTTTGGCAATGCATTCAACTTCCGGCGCATGCACGCTGTACACCTTACCCGTGTCGTGACGCTGTTGTGTGTGAATGCGCCGGGCAATCAGCAGCAGCCGGCAAAGCCTGGCGACTTCCTGCGGTCCCGCTTGTGCCGATCTTGCTGCCAGCTTGCGCTCTATATCGCGGATAACACAGCCCAGGTAGGTCTTGAGGCGCTTTTGTTCACGCCTGGCGCGTTTCATTTGCCGCGCTTGGGCATAGCGCCCATTCTTCGCCAGAGCAAGCTTCGATAACCGTTCATAACTTTGCCGCAAGTCCATGCCCATCTGCTTGGCTATCCGTACCAGCGCACCTCTGGCCTTGTGGTACAACCGGGCATCGGTGGGATAAGCGATCGCCTTGTCCTGTACCGTGGTATCGATGTTGACCACAGCAAGCGATGCCGCGGCGACTGTCTTGGTTTTAATCCCCGTGTGCACCGTGAGGCTTAACATGAATTCGCAGCCTTGTTCGCCAATCCTGTCCCTGAATCGGGTCATCTGGCTGGGATCGATCGGCAGGGTATGGCGGAAGTATTCTTCCCCGCACAGGTACTGCCAGTAAGGATTCTGACCCAGCGCGCCACCACCGTTTCATCCGATTCATTGAAGGTATGCTTGAGATAGTGCAGCCCCACCATGAGCCGGGATCGGAATACCAGGACGGCCTTCCTCCGCATAAAGCCCGCCAAACCGCTGCTCTGCCGCTATCCAGTCAAGCTTCCCCGCAAGAAGGTACAACACATGACGCTGATCCAAGTATCTGCTCCAGGCGCATGCGGAACAGGTCGTCACAGGTACTCGATTCTTGTTTCTTTGGCTTCATCAATTCACCAGAAATCAGGGGATAATAACTCCCATTCTGGCAATTCCCTCAGCCGTTGTATACCCCTCAATGCTAATATTCATAAGGGTTACAGGCGTATTTCAGGTACG
>CAVUXR010000029.1:0-37145 GCA_963745455.1 uncultured beta proteobacterium | reverse complement strand
CGACTAATTAACTGTCTGTCTTTAGCGCCGCATCGTCCCGCCTGCGTTCAATGCACACGCCCAGTTTTTTTACGCCGCGTATCGCGCTGAGTTTGGCCACGCTGATCTTTGTCCAGGGCGACTTGAATTCCGTAAGGATGATTTGCGCGATATGCTCGGCCAGAGCTTCAAGCAAGGAAAAATGTCTTTGCGAAAGGGTTTCTTTAATGCGCTGAACGACAAGCGCGTAATCCAGCGCATCCTCCAAGTTATCGGTCAGGCAGGCCTGGCTTGTTGGAAGGGCGATTTCCAGATCAAGCTGTATCGTTTGAGCAGCGGTGCGTTCCCACGGATAGATTCCAATCAAGGTTTTGACCTTGAGTTCGTGCAAGAAAATAATATCCATTACCGGAATCCCAGCCAGCCCCATACGCATGCCCACGACATTTTATGAGCTGTTTTTCAAGTAGAATCAGCGATTTTATTCTATTTGCAAGAATGGCGCCAATAAGATGATGCTGATGGTTTCTATGTTTCTGGCTTATTTGCTGGGATCCATTTCCTTTGGCGTCCTGGCAAGCTGGATCTTCAATCTGCCCGATCCACGTACTTATGGCTCGAGGAACCCTGGAGCTACCAACGTACTGCGCAGTGGAAAGAAAGCGGCGGCCGTGCTCACCTTGCTGGGTGACGCAGGTAAAGGTTGGCTGTCCGTCGCGCTGGCGCAACATTTTGCACCTGGCTTGAATTCGGTGGCGGGGCGATTGCGGCAGTGGCGCTCGCAGTCTTTTTAGGTCATCTATTTCCAGTATTTCTGCGTTTTCATGGGGGAAAAGGTGTTGCGACCGCATTAGGCATATTGCTGGGTTTCAATCCGTGGATGGGGTTGTTGGCGGTTGCGATCTGGCTTACCGTTGCGGCAATCTGGCGCATTTCATCGCTCTCTGCTTTGGCGGCAGCGGCATTGGCGCCGATTTATGCGGTATTTTTTCTGGGCTTTGACGCCAGGACACTGGCAACTCTTGTGATATCTTTATTGCTGATCTGGCGGCACAAGTCGAACATTGACAATCTGATTGAGGGTACCGAGGCACGAATTGGCAAACGTTGAATGCGCTGAAAGGCGGACGTCAATCGATTTTATGAAGACAGCCCCTGCATCTCCAGATCCCATCGCGCATTTATGGTAAACTTATCTGTCCTCTCAACCCGCCCCGCGCCTCATGCAGCCGCATGGCTCCTGCAAATGCGATCATTGCCCCGTTATCGGTGCAAAATTCGAGTTCGGGAAAAAAAACGGTGGCGCCAATTTTTTCGGCTTTTTCGCGAAGATTATTGCGCAGTTGCTGATTGGCTCCCACCCCGCCTGCGACGACCAATTGAGTAAGCCCCGACTTTGCGAGTGCTGCCAGCGACTTTTCCGTCAGAACGTCCACCACGGCCTGCTGAAACGCAAAGGCAATTGCGCTCCGGGTTTCAGCCGTCATCTCATGCTTTTGCATCAGTGTCAGGACGGCGGTTTTTAAACCGCTGAAGCTGAAATTGAGATCACCGCTATAAAGCATGGGACGAGGAAGCACGAAACGCCTCGGTCGACCTGAGCGGAAAAATTCATCGGCAAGCTTAGAGAGCGCCGGTCCTCCTGGATAACCCAGTCCCAGCAGTTTCGCGGTTTTATCGAAGGCTTCGCCCGCTGCGTCATCGACTGTCTCGCCCAGTAACTTGTATTGCCCGAGGCCATTCACTTCCATCAACTGGGTATGCCCCCCTGATACCAGGAGCGCCACGAACGGAAAAGCAGGGGCAGGTGTGGATAGCAGCGGAGACAGGAGATGGCCCTCGAGGTGATGAACGCCCAGCACCGGAATGTTTAACGCGAAACCAAGCGCGGCGGCGATACTCGCGCCCACCAGTAGCGCCCCTGCCAAGCCTGGCCCTTGAGTGTAGGCGATGGCATCGAGGTCTCGCAGATGAACTCCGGCGGAGGCCAGGGTTTGCCTGATCAGGGGCAGTACGCGCCGTATATGATCACGGGAAGCAAGCTCCGGCACTACGCCACCATATTCGCTGTGCATTTCACTTTGCGAATAAAGTGCGTGGCTCAGCAGGCCTCGCTGCATATCGTAAAGTGCGACGCCGGTTTCGTCGCAGGAGGTTTCAACGCCAAGAACGAGTAATCGATGTGGGGACAAGAATAAAAAGCAACTCTTTTAAATAGTATTCAGAATGACTTGCTATAGTATAATAATCGGCTTTTTATATCGCGCATCACTTTAACGTAATACGAACAGCAGCACTACAGCGACAGCAGCAACGCAATGTTGCTTGCCTGCCAATCATTTTACACTTTACGAAAGGAACCCCATCTTCATGACCACTATTAAAGTTAAGGAAAACGAGCCATTTGAAGTCGCCATGCGCCGCTTTAAGCGAACCATAGAAAAAACCGGACTGCTCACTGAATTGCGTGCCCGGGAATTTTATGAAAAACCCACTGCTGAACGCAAGCGCAAGCTGGCCGCAGCAGTCAAACGTACTTACAAACGCCTACGCAGTCAATTGCTTCCACCGAAACTTTATTAGTTAGAGCTAGTCGAAAAGCCCTACGCAAAATTCCATGCTTCCATGGATTTCGTGCGTAAGAATTCCCGCCTGAAAATCCTGTTTGACCTGGCCTATGTTGAACCTGAAACAGCAAATTACCGAGGATATGAAGGCTGCGATGCGCGCAGGCGATACCAGGCGGCGCGACGCTATCCGGTTATTGCAGGCGGCAATCAAGCAGCGTGAAGTGGATGAACGTATAAAGCTGGACGATGCGGCAGTAATCGCAGTGATGGAGAAAATGCTGAAACAGCGCAGGGATTCCATTACCCAATATGAGTCCGCACATCGTCATGATTTGGCCGACGCAGAGAAATATGAAGTTAACGTGTTGCAAATTTATATGCCTCAGGCATTAAGCGATGCCGAGGTGGAAGATGCGGTAAACGAAGCGATTTCCGCTGTGGGAGCTAAAGAACAGCAGGATATGGGACGGGTAATGGCAGCGCTCAAGCCCAGACTTTCCGGACGTGCCGACATGGGCAAAGTATCCGCACTGGTCAAGGCCAAACTTCTCGCCTGATGCGCACATGCTTTGCTACTGCGAGAATATCGGATGTGCGCTCTTGCGTTAGGTCGTGTATATTCTTTGCATGTTCGGTAAAGCATCCTGTTATCAGAATCTGTTTTATCCGGTTTGATTTTACCTGATCTGTACTCCGCTTGAAATTATGATTTTATCCACTATAGATGATTTCACAATCATTCATTCAGGATTTGCTCAGTCGGATAGATATTGTGGATGTCATCGAGCGTGATGTGCCGCTGAAGAAGGCGGGTACAAATTATACCGCCTGCTGTCCGTTCCACAGTGAAAAAACTCCCTCGTTCACGGTGACCCCACCAAGCAGTTTTATCATTGTTTTGGTTGTGGTGCGCACGGCAGCGCCATTGGTTTCATGATGGATTACAGCGGCACGAATTTTGTCGAGGCGGTGAATGATCTTGCGGCTCGTGTCGGGATGCAGGTTCCTGCTCAGCAGCCGGAGTCCCGCTCCGGAACGGGAGAAACTCGGATCATCCGGCTGGCCGCAAGACCAATCTCACGGATGACAAACAGCTCTTTTCAGGATCTGGTTGAGGTAATGAATGTGGCTGCCCGGTTTTACCGGCAGCAGCTCAAGTACTTCAAAAGCGCCATCGCTTATCTGAAAAAACGCGGTTTAACGGGCGAGACGGCCGCCCGCTTTGGTATTGGCTACGCCCCGGCTGGCTGGCAGAACCTGGATGCGGCGTTTTCCGATACTGAAGCAGGGGCGCGGGCCAATCCATCTGGTCAAGGCCGGGTCTGTCGATCAGGAACGATGAGGGAAATTGTTATGAGCGTTTCCGCGATCGCATCATGTTTCCCATTCTGAACCTTAAAGGGATGCTTGTGGGTTTTGGCGGACGGGTATTGGAACAGGGAGAGCCCAAATATCTCAATTCTCCTGAAACCCCTTTGTTCCAGAAAGGGCGTGAGCTCTACAATCTTTTCAGCGCTCGCAGGGCTATTCGTGAGGCAGGGCGGGTTATCGTGGTGGAAGGATATATGGATGTGGTGGCGCTTACCCAGCATGGCATCGAGTATGTGGTTGCCACGCTGGGTACCGCCATCACATCTTTCCATGTACAAAAACTATTACGCCAGACCGATGACGTGGTGTTTTGTTTCGATGGGGATAATGCGGGCCGGAAAGCGGCATGGCGTGCATTGGAGGACAGTCTCGCGCAGCTTGCCGATGGCAAGAATGTCAGTTTCCTCTTTTTGCCGGAAGGCGAGGATCCAGACAGCTATATCCGTAATTTCGGCAAAGAGGCATTTGAGGAATTGTCCCGGCAATCCCTGCCGTTATCTATTTTTTTATTCAGGGAACTGTCGGCGCGCGTCGATCTCAAAACCAGCGAAGGTCGCGCCAAGCTGGTGCAGGACGCGAAACCGCTGCTGTCAAAGTTGCGGCGCCTGGGCTTGGCATTGATGATGTTAAAGCAATTGGCGGAGATCAGCGGTTTTACTCAGAGAGAGCTGGAGGATTTACTAAAGATCAGGCGAGTTCCATCCGGCCGGGCCCGTGAAAAAGCGCCCCGCCCAAAACCGGCGTCACCTTACCGGTGGCTGATGCAAATATTGTTGCACGATCCCGGCCATATCAGAGAATTGGACAGGCAACTGCTCGTGCAGGATCGCGAATATGCCGAAGAAATAGAAGCGCTGGCGGCGCTGGTTGAATTTATCGATACCCATCCCCATGTTAAGGAGAATACGGCGATACCTTCGGCTATCGCATATTTCCATGACAGTCCCCATCGAGTGGCGTCTGGAAAAGGCTGAGAGCGAAACGCTTACATGGGATAGCGATATCGACCTGGAAGCAGAGTTTGCCGGGGCAATGGCGCGCCTGCGGGATATGAAACGAAAGCAGCGCATGACAAGTTTACAAAACAAATCCTTGAGCGCGCTCACTCCCGAAGAAAAACAGGAACTCCAGCGGCTGGCTGTTTCATGAAGTCATGGACGCCGGTTAGCTTAACTCTATCTTGATATAATAGGAAAATTTTAGGTTTCAACTACCATATTATTGGAAAAAGGACATGGTAAAGCCAAAAACGCACGTCAAAGCGGCGGTAAAAGGAAAAGCAAAGACTGGAATTTCATCTGAGGCGGATATCGGCCGCCCAATCGAAAAAACCGGCGCGGCCGAAAAAAGGAATCAAACGACACAGTAAAGCCGCCGAGAGGACCGGCACAAGCGGAACAACTAAAATCGCGTGAAAAAATAGAGGCGGAAACATTGGAAAACAAGATCAGAATGGTTGCGAAAGCACCGGGCAAACCTTCGGCCGGGGTGAACGAAATAGCGAAAGCGGTTATGGCGGTTAAGGACCCCAATCCGCTTTCCGCAAAAATTGCCAGGGTAAAAGTGGTAAAGGAGGGTAAACCTGCTCAGCCAAAGGACCTGGATAAATCGGCACTTGCGCCGCAGGACATCGAGGCGCGCCGCATGCGCCTCAAGAATCTGATCGTGCAGGGCAAGGAGCGCGGCTATCTGACTTACGCCGAGATCAATGACCACCTTCCCGACGATATGCTGGATGCTGAACAGATCGAAAACATCATCAGCATGATTAATGACGTTGGCATCTCAGTTTATGATGAGGCGCCCGATGCGGAAACGCTGCTCATGTCTGAAACGGCGCCAACGGTAGCGGACGAGGACGTGGTGGAAGAAGCGGAGGCCGCGCTTTCCACGGTCGATTCGGAGTTCGGCCGAACCACCGATCCGGTACGGATGTATATGCGTGAAATGGGTTCGGTGGAATTGCTTACGCGAGAGAGTGAGATCGAGATCGCGAAGCGCATCGAGGATGGGCTGAAGCATATGATTCAGGCAATCTCCGCCTGCCCGACCACTATTGCGGGAATTCTCGATCTTGCGGACAAGGTGGCCAAGGATGAGATGCGTATTGATGAGCTCATCGATGGGTTGCTGGATCCTGATGTCGAAGAAATGGTTAGCGAGGAAATTTCCGAAGAATCGATGGAGCAGGAACTTAGCGCGGAAAATGCTGAAGACGAAGACGTCGCCGCAATAGCCAACGCTAATTTGCTCAAACTGAAAAATGACGCGCTGGAGCGATTTGGGGTTATTCAACAGGCCTATGTCGAGATGCAGAAAGCGCTTGAAAGAAAAGGCGCATCAAACAAGGCGTACAAAGACATACAGGAAAGAATTTCAGCAGAGCTGATGGCCATCCGTTTTTCGGCCAAAATGGTCGAAAGACTTTGCGACACGCAACGCGGGCTGGTGGATGAAATGCGCGGCTACGAGCGCAGGATCATGGAGCTGTGTGTCACCAAGGCGGGAATGCCGCGCAATCATTTCATCAAAGCCTTTCCGGGCAACGAGAGCAATCTCGATTGGGCGGTGCAGGAGGTCACGCTCGCCAAGCCTTATAGCCCGGCTCTGGAACGCTACCTCGCAGCCATTCTGGAGCAGCAGCAGAACTTGCTGACGCTGCAAAAGCAGGTTGGCATTCCCTTGAAAGACCTCAAGGAGATCAATCGCCGCATGTCGACCGGCGAGGCAAAAGCGCGACGGGCCAAGCGTGAAATGACCGAAGCCAATTTGCGGCTGGTGATTTCCATCGCCAAAAAATACACCAACCGCGGCTTGCAGTTCCTCGATCTTATCCAGGAAGGCAACATAGGCCTCATGAAGGCGGTGGATAAATTCGAATACCGGCGTGGCTACAAGTTTTCGACCTATGCCACCTGGTGGATTCGTCAGGCAATCACCCGTTCCATTGCCGATCAGGCGCGCACTATTCGCATTCCGGTGCATATGATCGAGACGATCAATAAGATGAACCGTATTTCGCGCCAGATTTTGCAAGAGACAGGCCAGGAACCTGAACCAGCCTTACTGGCCCTGAAAATGGAAATGCCGGAAGAAAAGATCCGCAAAATCCTCAAGATTTCCAAGGAACCGATTTCCATGGAAACGCCTATTGGGGATGACGAGGATTCCCATCTCGGCGACTTCATCGAGGATTCCGCTACCATGGCGCCGGCGGACGCGGCGGTTTATGCCAGCCTCCGGGATGTGACGAAGGATATACTGGATTCGCTGACGCCGCGTGAGGCGAAAGTGCTGCGCATGCGTTTCGGCATCGAAATGAATACCGACCATACGCTGGAAGAAGTCGGCAAGCAATTCGATGTGACACGAGAGCGCATTCGGCAGATCGAAGCCAAGGCGTTGCGTAAGCTGCGCCATCCTTCAAGGTCCGAACGCCTGCGCAGCTTCCTGGATACCGAAGGCTGACCGGACTCTGCAACTGTTATACTTCCAGTCATTGCAGGGTCTGTAGCTCAGTCGGTTAGAGCAGGGGACTCATAATCCCTTGGTCGTTGGTTCGAGTCCAACCAGACCCACCAATAAATCAAGCACTTATGGAAAACATAAGTACCTTTTTTTTTAAATATCTTGGCTCAGGTAAAGCTAAGGTAAATTATTAACGCGGGCGCCGCGCCCCTCTTCTCTTTTTGTTTCTGCCTAAGCTTCCATGGTCATTCTAAGCACAACCATCTACGCTGTGCGGCCCATGCAAGCGAATACGAGCTATTTCTCCTGAGGCGTTTTCTGTACCCCAACCTATGAACGATTGGTTGAAGAAGAATTTGTTGTATGTTTCCGAGGGCTTCATGAAGAATCTCGGTACTGCGCTCGCGGTATTCTTTCTTTCCGGGGGGTATTTGCTCGCGCTAAACACGTTAGGCGAGTTTCAAGCCTGGGTTCGCGCCATTCCGATTATGTGCTGACGCCATTTGTCTTGCTACTCGTTTTGGGCGGGGTCCTAGTTCGCATACTCGTTAAGCGAAACATGGAACTGAGGAAAGTAGTTGAACAGCACAAGCTTACAAATGGAGAATTCAAATTTGTGACTCATTGTGGCGTCTGGTGGAAGGTTTACCTCAACTCGAATTACATCGAAGATTTCCCCTACTGCCCGTGTTGCGATTTACCGCGTAAACTTGTCCAAACTGCATGGTACCCCGAAGAAAAATTCAAGTGCCCAACTACTGGAACCGAGATACAACTAATCGATGGTGTTCCTCTTCAGCTTGAAAATTTACGCGGTGATTTGTATGAGTCATACTTTGGGGGCCGCTATATTGGTGAGCTATTCTCGCTCGAATTTAGTCGTCTTAAGGAACTCCACCCTAAAGAAACGGAAGCCGCGTTACTCCGGTATGTGTTTCATACGCCGCAATTTAATAGCTTTCCTCGCGATGAAACAGAGAAGATCCTTAACCGGTTCAATACTGCACCAGAAGTAAGCCTCTTCTTGCTAAGAAATGGTCACTATTACCGCGGATTACTCCGTAAAAAAGACGCAAAGGCGGCCTGAATCAGTTTTCTCTGCACGGTTATTGCCACCCGTGCCAGATAGTTATTCGCTTCCTATGGTCGCTAAGCATTGGGTGACCAGGTATTTAAGGCCCCAATAGTCTACCCTCCTCTAAGCGTAAACGTTTTGACAATGGAATGATATCAGTCTAATATCATAACCATCCCGCCCTTGGCAGTAAGCTATCCTCTCCATCTAGGATGTGCCGAACCCTTGGGCGTTTCTGGTTCAAAGAAGGCCTGAATATGGTTGAACGCTTCTTCCGCGACCTCACTTGGGAGCGCCTGGGCCGCGGCGTGTTTACCGGAGTCCCGCAATTGATCGGTGCCATTGAAGCCTACATTGAACAGCATAATGAAAGTCCCAAGCCTTTCGTCTGGACTGCCAAGGCCAACGATATCTTGCAAAAAGTTATCCGCGCTAATCGCCGCTTAAGCCCCGAAACAGAATGGCGCACTACACTAGCCTTCTTATCAAGCTAATAGTTTCTTGCCATTGCACGTATGTAGTCATGGCATAAAAACGCTATTAGCGTACGGGCTTCATGATCAAACACAGCCGGTTGGCAAATTCTTGTTTCCCACAACGAAAGCTTAGCGTCGCGTGCTTGCGTGTAATCCTTGATTTTCTTCTTTATATCAACCGCTTGCCCTTCTAGTCCTGGCCTTTCTAATACGCCTTTTAACAATTGTGGTTCTGGTAAAGGATCATCATATTGAAAAGTTCTTTTGATCAGTTTACCCTGCTGATCAATAAGCACTTCAGAACTATATTCAATATCCGTCGTCGCAATATGCTCCCATCTTTGGTTGATCAGCAGCTCAATTTCATGGCGAGCCGTATCCTTCCCCTTAAAACGTAAGAGCCATCCTTTCCTTCTTTACACGTGTTCGCGTCCCATGTGGAAGATCGTACCGTAGCTTTTATATTCCCAGTCCTGACAAAATCATAATCTCCATAAAGTCTGTAAAGTCCTTTTAGTGACTTGCATCTTGCTTCAGCTGATACCGCTCCTTCTAATGTCTCATTAGGTGGAACAACGCCATGTGGTGTGACCTTAGCCGTTGCATCGTTAGGTGGGGTAGGGGGCAAATTAATTAAGGTATAAAATTGCAAAAGTAGAGGTAACACCGCCGTTACCAACGAGGCGACTAGAATCACTACGACTGAGTTGGTTCTAATTTCAAGATTTTTATACTTAATAGCGTTGGATTTATCATCCGCTCCGGCGACAGACTTTCCAAGAGATATGAACAGCATCCCAGAAAAGGGAGAGTAAAACCCCGAGGGCTGTTACGCCATAAAGCATGTAAATGTCCATATCTACCTACCTTAACAACAAGCTAAAAAAAGATTGATTGGCGCACGGGTGACTGTATGCGTGTGGGAGGCCTCATCGGCACTCTGGTTGAAAGTGTATACGCTCTCGCTCGGCTCGAACTTTGCGCGCGAGGGATTCTATTACAATAAACTTGATTTAATCTGAGACAGGGCGTTTATTAAAACCTTAGAGACCCAAACATCAATTGGAATTACGATATTTTTAATAAGGCGCTTATATGCTCATCCGGGTTCTCTTGAGTATGAATCGCAAAGTTAGCATTTCTCAGGACAGGCATCTGAAGATCGGGATGGCTACTTCCTACAGGCGATTTTCGAAAGACTTTCATTTACCGTATCAGGCGCGACTGGCTCGAAATTTTTGTGGGGGTTAGGATGGGCCGAAACCGTTTTGCCTCCGCCCATATTTTCTGATGGTTAGAGTGATAAAGTAATCGAACTAGCTCTTCCTTGCAATCGTACTCATTCTGTATCCTTTTTGACATAAACTGCCCAGCAGCGCTCCATTCAGATGGTTTTATGGTTGGTGACCAACTCCACATTCTTACCTTGTTGCCGTGCTTGCGGATAGTGGCCCGATCTGGTAGAACATAAACGTGTTGTCTCCACTGCCACCAGCCTCAGTCCACTCTGCCACAGCGTTGCTGCTTACGAGGCCTAGTAGCGCAACAAATATAACTTTACGCATGCAATCCCCAAAATCAATATTAGTGTAACGGGTTTTGTTTATTAAATTAAGTGCCCATAACCGTTGTCCCTGTGCTGATCCACCAATTCCAACACTCGCCACGCGTCATACTTTGATTTGGGAATAAGGATTTCGTACGTTGCCATGTTTGGTACTGCCACAGTCAATATAACATCGCACGAATCGCTCTCCACATCAGTGCACATTACATTCAGCATTGGACTTCCCCCGGTTTCCCCCAAACCGGGGGAAGTCCAATTATCTAAAGTAATCGTGTCTGACCCCATTTTTATTACGATAGCTATTGCTGTTCTAATGGCAAATTCAGCTTTCCAGAAGCAATTCAATCCTATGGTGCGTTAGCGCACCGATCATATCGAAGAGTATAGGTATTGTCTCTGCAAGCATGTTAACGGGAAACCGGCTGAAAGTCCGCATGTTCAGGATGGAAGCCCCCGGGTTTAAAAGCACCTGCATGAACCACCGAAAACATGTTTTGATCCATCACCGCAACTCACCCATAGGAGCTTGAAATGAAGAAACTTATATCGACTGTTACTGTGGCAGCCTTCACGGCTGTTTGTAGCTTCGGCGCCGCCGCTGCATCAGATAGTACGGACAAGAATAAGGAAACAATGGGCAGCTCGAGCTCTTCCCAACCCACGAGCAGGGGAGACCGGGATAGCTCTGGGAAGGGGCCAAGCTCAACCTCTGAGGCCATGAAAGTGCCCAAGGATTTGCCGCAGGGAGTGAAAGATGAATACAGAGATCAGGAAGTAATGAACAAGAAACCGTATAAGCAGCCGAAATAGTCTTCCGATTTTTTGAGTGATCTAAAAAACCGGGTAGGGCGCTGTAAATAAAGGGTTAAATAAAGGCTCAGACACGATTATTTAAAATAATCGTGTCTGAGCCTTTATTTTGTGGTTCAACAGTCATCCAGGCTTAATAAGCAAATGATCCCGCTTATTCCACCACATCGAGCAAGCCTTCCATACCCTTCTCGCGATGGCTCTTAAAGAACAGCAGCTTATTATTACAATAAAACGGGTACTTGCCGGCCGCTGTAGGGGTGAAGCGGATGGTCTTGGCGTCCCTGGACAGACTCTGATCCACAACGACTCCCGCTTCGGGCGCTTGGATGACGAAGGAATGGGGAACCAAATTACTGTCCACACTGACCGTTAACTCCACCGGCACATTTACCCGGACGATCACGCGGCTTGGCCTGAAAAAATAACTCCCTCCTTCGATCCGAACGTGCTGGACGCCGTCGGCGGCGATGGTTGATTTATAAACCTTCTCATCGGCCGGAAGTGCTTCGGCCCGACACGTGGCATACCAAACAACCCCAAGGTATAAAAGAAAAAATGGCAGGAGTTTTTTCATGGTCAGTCTGAATGTCGAATTGCCGTTTCGGGTCTTTTTTGGCTTTTCGACCGGGTATTGCCGGAGTTTAGTGGAATCACGTGTGTTCTTCCCATTTGAAGATAATATCAATATCCTGGTTCTTTCACGAGTTACATCACGTAGCGATTAGTTGCACGATCTCGTCATATAACCAAGCCACCCGAGGATTATTACGGCATCATCACATGAAGTTATAAAGGTTGTCCCGTCGACACAAGGAGGAGGCATGGTTAAATTATTCTCGGCAGGCGCGACTCATGTAGGCCTCGTGCGGACCAATAATGAGGATGCTTATCTGGCTATGCCTGAAGCTGGCCTTTTCGCCCTTTCGGATGGCATGGGTGGTGCGGCCGCCGGGGAAGTCGCAAGCAAGTATTTTGTAGAAACGGTTGAGACAGATCTTTACCGATGGTGTTTCCGCTTCGGAAGAAGCAAATGTTGCGCTCGTTCAAAAGGTATTCAAGTATTCAAATAAGCGAATAATTGAGCATACGGTAAAGCATCCCGATGATGAGGGGATGGGTTGTACCGGTGAACTTCTGGTGGTCCACGAGAAAAGCTATGTTATAGGCCACGTCGGAGACAGCAGAGTTTACCTGGTAAGGGACGAGCATCTGCGGCAGTTAACCAAAGACCACTCATTGGTCCAGGGGCTCGTGGATGAGGGAATTCTGACGCCTGAAGAGGCAAGACACCACCCAAGAAAGAACATTATCCTCCAGGCGATCGGAACGGATCCATTAGTAGCCCCGGATATTTTAAAAGGCGAAGCATTCAATCACGATATCTTCCTTCTTTGCTCGGATGGGCTGACGGACATGGTAGACGATTGCGCAATTCGAGACACTCTCGTTTCTAAAAAGTCGCTTGACGATAAAGCTGAAAGCCTGATCGAGGCTGCTTTGGCCGCTGGCGGAAAGGACAACGTCACCGTGGTTCTTTGCGAGGTAGAGATAAAGGATTAGGCCGAGCCGAACCGCAGAGCCGAACTCAACCATTCAGAAAACATTTGGGTGAACCTTTGAATCCTTGAATAAGAGGTCAAAAGTGCACCTGCCTCTCGTCACGTGATGCCAGCGAAGTTATTACGATATACTTCATTGTCAGCATCGCTGCCTTAATCATGAAAATCCACGAGTACCAGGCTAAGGAAATCTTGCGCGGGTTTGGCGTTGCCACACCTGAGGGGATAGCCTGCTTTAGCGTTAATGAAGCCCTGGAAGCCGCCGAAAAGCTCGGCGGGGATGTATGGGTGGTTAAAGCGCAGATTCATGCCGGCGGGCGCGGCAAGGGTGGCGGCGTGAAGGTGGCGAAGTCGCTTGACGAGGTGAAACAATTCGCTGGCAATATGCTGGGAATGATCCTGATTACGCACCAGACCGGGCCACAGGGCCAAGCTGTGCGGCGTTTGCTGATCGAGCAGGGCGTGGATATCAGGAAGGAGTTTTATATCGGCATGATCGTTGATCGCGCCAGCCGAAGTGTCTGCCTGATGGCAAGTTCGGAAGGCGGTATGGATATCGAGGAAGTCGCCGCCAGAACGCCGGAAAAGATTCGCAAAGTATTTATCGATCCGGTTGCCGGGCTGACCGGGCCGCAAGCGGACGACATTGCCCGCGGGATTGGTATTATGGAGCCAGCCATAGGAGAAGCCCGGACACTACTACAGGGCCTATACCGGGCTTTTGACAGCACCGATGCTTCATTGGTGGAAATCAATCCGCTGATACTCGATGCGAAAAATCATCTCCTCGCGCTCGATGCAAAAATGAGTTTCGATGACAACGCACTGTTTCGTCATCCCGATATTGCTGCGCTGCGCGATCTGGACGAAGAGGACCCGGCGGAGATCGAGGCTTCTGAGCATGGCCTTTCCTATGTTTCGCTGGACGGCAATATCGGTTGTCTTGTAAATGGTGCGGGCCTGGCGATGGCGACCATGGACATCATCAAGCTCTATGGAGGTAATCCCGCCAACTTTCTGGACGTGGGCGGCGGGGCCACTGCGGAGAAAGTGGGAGAAGCATTCAAACTGATGCTGCGCAACCCCGGGCTGCGAGCCATACTGGTAAACATCTTTGGCGGCATTATGAGATGCGACGTGATTGCCGAAGGCGTGGTGGCAGCGGCGCGGGAGGTAAGGCTAAACGTCCCGCTGGTGGTGCGCCTGGAAGGTACCAACGTGGATATGGGCAAGAGGATTCTGGCTGAATCCGGGTTGCCGGTTATCCCGGCGGGAAATATGGCCGATGCCGCCGAGAAGGCTGTTATCGCGTGCGAGGGAAAGAGCGTAGGCATGGCAATCCTGATTAACCGGAATACCCGGGTCATGACCCAGGGCATCACGGGCAAGACGGGACAGTTTCATACGCGCATGTGCCGGGATTATGCCAATGGAAAAAATTGCTTTGTCGCCGGAGTGAATCCGAAGCGGGCGGGCGAAGATTTTGAAGGTATTCCGGTTTTTGCAACGGTCAAGGAAGCGAAGGAGGCAACCGGCGCAACCGTTTCAGTTATTTATGTGCCACCCCCGTTTGCCGCAGCGGCAATCGACGAGGCCGTGGATGCCGAACTGGATCTGGTGATCTGCATTACTGAAGGTATTCCGGTTCGAGACATGGTGCGCACCTGTTACAGGATGCGCGGGCGCAAAACCCGGCTAATCGGTCCCAATTGTCCCGGCATCATAACGCCAGACGAAATCAAGATTGGGATCATGCCGGGCTATATACACAAAAAAGGGCGCATTGGCGTAGTTTCGCGCTCCGGCACGCTGACTTATGAAGCAGTAGCGCAATTGATGGAGCAGGGGCTGGGGCAATCCACCTGTATCGGCATCGGTGGCGATCCGGTGAACGGATTGAAGCATCTCGATGTGATGAAATTGTTCAATGATGATGATGAAACCGACGCAGTTTTGATGGTGGGCGAAATCGGCGGCTCCGACGAGGAAGATTGCGCGCGTTGGGCCAGGGATAATATGAAAAAGCCGCTGGTAGGCTTTATCGCAGGGGTGACCGCCCCGCCGGGAAGGCGCATGGGGCATGCGGGCGCCGTGATCTCGGGTGGAAAAGGAACCGCGCAGGAGAAGCTTGCCGTGATGGAAGAGTGCGGGATCAAGGTAACCCGAAACCCGGCAGATATGGGTAAATTGCTCAAGTCGGCGTTGCGATAACATTGAGGCAAGCGGGATAGGCTGTTACGACGGCGCAAACAGTAGAAGTACAGTACAAGCGCCATACTGGCGCAAGCCCATATTGCCCGTAGTCAATTAGCACATGCTGTGATGTACGCATGCCATTATGGTTGGGCTGGATTCCGGTCAAGCCCGGAATGATGAAATTACTTATTTTTTCTCGATAAATAGGCCGGGTTCCGGGTCAAGCCTCGGAATGACCGAATTCACGGTATTTTCTCATTGGATAGATTATAAACAAGACCACCGTGGCTCGCCATGGCTCACCCTGGTTCACCACGGTTTTTAAGCAATGACTTTTTTCTCACTGATTTCCGCTCTCCTGCTTGAGCGTTGGCATCCGGGCAGCGACCGTAATCCGGTCATATCGCTGTTCCTCTCCTATGCCGACTCCCTTGAGCGCTATTTCAATACCGGCGAGCGCCGCCATGGCGTCGCCGCCTGGGTTGCCGCGGTGATCCCGGTATTGATACTCTCGGGTTGGATATATTATTTATTGTACAGTCTCAGTCCGCTGCTGGCATGGGTCTGGAATGTCATAATTCTTTACCTCACAATGGGTTTTCGGCAATTCAGCCATTCATTCACTGAAATAGGAGAAGCTCTCAAGAACGGGGATCTGCCTCTTGCTCGCAAACGGTTGAGGGCGCTTCACGGGGTTCAGGCCGATGAACTCGACAGTCAGGAAATTGCGCGGATTGCGATCGAAATGGGATTGATTCATTCGCATCGCTACGTGTTTGGCGTTATTATTGCCTTCGCGATACTGCCGGGGTCGCTCGGCCCGGTACTGTATCGCCTGACCGAATTACTGAACGAACGCTGGAGCGGGCGCCCGGATGCTTTCGGCGATTTTGCGGTGAAGGCGTTCAACATCGTCGATTGGCTTCCTGCGCGGATGACGGCCATGAGCTTCGCCATCGCAGGTAATTTTGAGGATGCGGTGTATTGCTGGCGTGCCCAGGCCGCATCATGGATGAATCATAACCAGGGGATTATTCTAGCCAGTGGCGCGGGCGCGTTGGGGGTTTGCCTGGGCGATTCATTGCGTGAGCCCGGCGGTGAATACTATCGTCCGGAATTAGGTGTAGGCGAAACAGCCGACATGGATTTTCTCCAAAGCGCCGTTGGCCTGATATGGCGGACCCTTGTGTTGTGGCTGCTGCTGATCTTATTGCTGGAGATTGCGAGTTGGGCCGGATGAGGAAGGAACCCCTGGTTTTTATCAAACCGATGCGTCCGGTTACCTGCGCGATGGGAGGCCTATTATGACAGAACCTTTATTAATTGCCTGGTCCGGCCATTCAATCGGCCTGCTGCCGCCCTTCGCAAACCGGCATGGGCTCATCACTGGCGCGACCGGCACTGGAAAGACCGTTACGCTACAGGTGCTGGCCGAGCGCTTCTCATCGATTGGCGTGCCTGTGTTCATGGCGGACGTCAAGGGAGACCTTTCGGGTCTGGCCGCTGCGGGCGCGAGTTCTCCAAAAATCAAAGAGCGGCTAGCCCAGATCAAGCTTGATGAGCCGCAGTGGAAAGCCTCTCCGGTCACATTTTGGGATATTTACGGAAAATCCGGCCACCCGGTGCGCGCGACGATATCAGACATGGGGCCTCTGCTGTTGGGCCAGTTGTTCAATCTGAACGATACGCAACAGGGCGTACTGGCCCTGGTTTTCAAGATTGCCGACGATAATGGCTTGCTGCTCCTTGACATGAAAGACCTTAGTGCAATGTTGCAGTTTGTGGGTGACAACGCGAAGAATTTCACTGTTCAGTATGGCAATGTTTCGGCCGCCTCGATCGGTGCAATCCAGCGTGCACTGCTTGAGATCGGACAACAGGGCGGGGACAACTTCTTCGGCGAGCCAATGCTCGATATCCACGACTTGATGCAAACCGACAGCAGCGGCCGCGGAATGATCAATATTCTGGCAGCCGACAGGTTGATGAACTCCCCGAAGCTGTATTCCACCTTTCTATTATGGATACTGTCAGAGCTGTTCGAGCACCTGCCTGAAATTGGCGACCCGGAGAAGCCGAAGCTGGTATTTTTCTTCGACGAAGCTCATCTGTTATTTAACGAAGCGCCGAAGCCATTGCTGGAGAAAATCGAGCAGGTAGTGCGGTTGATACGTTCCAAGGGGGTTGGCGTATATTTCGTGACGCAAAATCCGCTGGATGTCCCCGAGACTGTTCTAGGCCAGCTTGGCAACCGGGTGCAGCATGCATTGCGGGCATTTACACCGCGTGACCAGAAAGCAGTCAAGGCCGCGGCCCAAACCATGCGCGCCAATCCGGATTTCAATACCGCGGAGGCCATTACAGAGCTGTCCGTTGGAGAGGCTCTTGTCTCTCTATTGGACGAGAAGGGCCGCCCCTCCATGGTGGAGCGCGCGTTCATTCTGCCTCCGGCGAGTAGAATAGGTCCTGTTTCGGACGCCGAGCGGGCGGGGATTATCAAATCATCGGTAATTTACAACCATTATGAACAGACGATTGACCGGGAATCGGCGTATGAGGTCATCAAAAGCCGTACCGCCAGCAGACAGAATGCCGAGAACGAAGCTTCGCCGCAATCGGAAAGCCCGGGACGAACCGGTTCCGGAAACGACGTGCTGGGCATGCTGAGCGGCGTGTTGCTCGGCAAAACCGGACCGCGAGGAGGTCATCATCCGGGTGCCCTGGATTCAATGGCGAAAAGCGCGGCCCGCTCGATTGGCTCGCAAGTTGGGCGTGAAATTTTCCGGGGCGTGCTAGGCAGTATTTTCGGCGGAAGCCGCAGGCGCTGACCTGATTTACCCCGAAGTTCGGCTGCAAGTATGGCTGCGAATGTTTTTTATATACAAGGGGCCTGCGATGCGCTCGATCGCGGCGTGTCTTCTGATAATAGCGTTTGCGGGATGCGCATCCACGGACCAGGCTCAGCGTCCCGCGGGACCATTGCGCCCGAGTGCAAGGCCCGCTTATAACCTTAGCGGTTATTCCCCCGCCTTCAAGGCGGGCTATATCGATGGCTGCGAGACCGCGAAAAAAAGCGCTTACGCACTCAAGGACAAACACCGTTTTACCAATGATAAACAATATCGGCTGGGCTGGAATGACGGGCTCAGCCTGTGCAAACGATAAGGCGGCCGGTGCGCTAAACTTGCCGGTACACGGGCTCCGGTGGAGGGGTAGAGAAAGTCCGTTAAGGCTGGATAAGGACCAGCAAAGGTCGAGGTGCCAGGATAAGTTGAGACAGTGGCTAATAGATGACGTAGATAACGCCTCTCCTGTGGCTGGGGTATAATAGCGCTGCCCATGAAACGTTTACTTCCGCTGTTGCTGTGCCTGTCCGTTTTACCCGCAACCGCCCAGAAACCCCAATTTCACACTGCGCCGCAGGATTTGTCCGTGGCCGCCAAGTCTTACGCTCTCATCGATTTTCAAAGTGGACAGACATTAGCGAGCCAAAGCGCTCACGAGCGTATTGAACCGGCTTCGCTTACCAAGCTGATGACGGCTTATGTGGTTTTTGGGGCTCTTTATCAGAAGCGGGTCGCCCTGACGCAAGCTGTGCCTGTATCGGAACGTGCCTGGCGCGTGCAAGGTTCGCGTATGTTTATCGAGCCCAGCAGGACGGTGACAGTCGATGAATTAATGCGCGGGATGATCGTTCAGTCCGGTAATGACGCATCCATAGCACTGGCGGAAGCTGTTGCGGGCTCGGAGGCTGCTTTCGCGCAAATAATGAACAAGGAGGCGGTACGTTTGGGCATGAGGAACACCCGGTTTGCCAATTCCACCGGGCTTTCGCATCCCGAACATTATAGTACGGCCCATGATCTCGGCCTGCTCGCAGCCGCCCTCATCCGGGACTTTCCCGAATATTACCCGCTCTATTCCCTGCGCGAATATGCCTATAACAAGATTACTCAGGCCAACCGCAATCGCCTGTTATGGCTCGATCCCAATGTGGACGGAATCAAGACGGGGTATACCGAAGCCGCCGGCTACTGTCTGATATCGTCCGCCAGGAGGGGAGAGCGAAGATTGATTGCGGTAGTGGTGGGCACTGCCTCGGATAATGCTCGGGCCATGGAAAGCCAGCGTTTGTTGAATTATGGCTTCCAGTTCTACGATACTATTCGTTTATACTCGAAAGAGCGCGAAGTGACCGCCATTCAATTATGGAAGGGCACTCAGGATAAGCTCAAGACAGGATTTGGCCATGATGTTTACTTTTCGCTTCCGAAGCACCAGGTAGATAAACTGAAAGCCCGAATGGAATATAAGCAGCCCTTGATTGCCCCCATCAGTGCGGGACAAAAAGTGGGCGCAGTAAAGTTTACGCTCAATGGCAAGCCGATGGGCGAACATCCGCTGGTCGCACTGGAAACCGTGCAGACAGCGAATCTTTTCGGCCGTGCCTGGGATAGCATGCGGCTGTTATTCAATTAGAACCGCTCCGCTATAGGATTCTTGCAAGGATCATCGTGATTTATCTGAACGGTAATTTCATGCCTATCGAGGAAGCGCGCATTCCCGTGCTGGACAGGGGCTTCATTTTTGGCGATGGCGTGTACGAAGTCATTCCTGTGTATTCGCGCAAGCCTTTTCGCCTGGCCGATCATTTGCAGCGCTTGCAGCACAGCCTGGATGGCATCCGCCTGCTAAATCCGCATTCTGATGACGAATGGAGAACCTTGGTGGAACGGGTCATTGCCGGAAATGAAAGCGACGATCAATCCCTTTACCTTCATGTGACCCGCGGTGTCGCCAAGCGGGATCATGCTTTTCCTAAAGGCGTTCCGCCCACGGTATTCATCATGAGTAATCCGCTGCTCACGCCCCCGCAGGAATTGCTCACTACTGGAGTTGCTGCCGTCACAGCCAGCGACAACCGATGGCTACGGTGCGACATCAAGGCAATTTCCCTTTTACCCAACGTATTGCTGCGTCAGATGGCGATCGATGCGGGTGCCATGGAGACGGTGCTGCTGCGGGAAGGGTTCATGACAGAAGGAGCGGCAAGCAATATTTTTCTGGTAAAGAATGACATTCTGTTGGCGCCGCCAAAAAATCATCTGATGTTGCCCGGTATTACGTACGATGTCGTGCTCGAGTTGGCGGATGCCCACCAAATACGGCACGAAGTAAGAGAGATTTCCGAGTATGAAGTGCGCACCGCCCAGGAAATTCTGCTTACGTCCTCAACCAAGGAAATCATGCCCATCACCCGGCTTGATGGCAAGCCTGTTGGCGACGGCAAACCGGGAGCGGTGTTTGAACGGCTTTACCGACTCTACCAGAATTATAAACTTACGGTTATGCGAGGTGCGGGGTTTCAAGGCAAAGCTTGTTAAGAGGCCGAGAGGCTGAGTCCAGCGCAACCCACCTTATGGAATTCATCCGATCAGCCATCGCTTATTGAGTATCCCTGCGATTTTCCCATCAAGATTATCGGGCGGGTCACTTCTACAGGATTCTCCCAGGCGGCATCATTGGAGCATGGCCGGCAGGAATTCGCCCAGGCGGTATTGGGGATTGTGAAATGCCACGCGCCTGACTTCAATGAGGCGAACCTGGAGGCCAGGATAAGCAAGAGAAACACTTATTTGAGCCTCACCTGTACGATTCGCGCCACTTCCCGCGCGCAACTGGACGCGTTGTACCAGGAATTATGCGATCATCCCAATGGTTACGATGGTGCTTTGATATGACCCGCACTCTTGAACCCGAACACTGATCCGTTCAAGCCTCCGGATCAGATCTGTGGGGGTTGCAGATTATTTTGCCGCATGGCAGGCCATGAAGGCTTTCACGGCATCCGCACGGGCAGTACTTGTGATGAGATCTGGTTACTGGAGCATCCGCCAGTCTATACGCAGGGTGTTGCCTGTAAGCCGGAGCATTTGCTACACAATGTGGAATTCCGGTGATCCGAACGGATCGAGGCGGCCAGATCACATATCATGGTCCGGGTCAAATCGTTGCTTATCTGCTGCTTGATATGCGCCGCCTTAAACTGGGCGTGCGCGAACTGGTCAGGAAAATGGAAGGCGCCGTGGTAGACTTGCTTCAGGATTACTGCATTGGCGCGGAAGGCCTCACGGATGCTCCCGGAGTGTATGTGGATGGCGCAAAAATCGCGGCGTTGGGACTGAAAATCAAAAGCGGTTGTTGTTACCACGGCCTGGCTCTCAATGTGGATATGGACCTGGCGCCGTTTGCCGCGATAAACCCATGCGGATATCCGGGGTTGCGAGTAACCCAAACCAAGGACCTGGGAATCACTGATGGACTGGAAACATTGAGCGTCAGGCTCTCAGAAAAATTGCAAGCAAGACTTTTGGGTGCTTCGGGGCGTGATTGCTGAGCCCGTGAGTTTTTTGTAGAGTTCCTCATGGAGCTTTTATAGGGGCCCGGTTTTTATAGAGCTCCATTTGGCCCGTTCATATTTACTGAAAATAACGTTAGATTTCGCAATGACAACCGAAACTTCCCAAACTGAAACCCGCCAGAAAGGCGCTGCCAAGACCGCGCGCAACCCGGTTAAAATCGTGCCGCAAACTCCCGGTGAGCTGCTGCGTAAACCGTCGTGGATCCGCGTGCGCTCATCCAATAGCCAGGAATTTTACGAGGTCAAGCGGATTCTGCGGGAGCAGAAGCTGCATACCGTATGTGAGGAGGCTTCATGCCCCAACATTGGCGAATGCTTCGGCAAGGGCACAGCCACTTTCATGATTCTGGGAGACCTCTGTACGCGCCGTTGCCCATTCTGCGATGTGGCGCACGGGAAGCCCGCGCACCCGGATCCTGATGAACCGCTGCACCTGGCCCAATCCATCGCTGCGATGAAGCTGAAGTACGTGGTCATTACCAGCGTTGACCGCGATGATTTGCGAGACGGAGGCGCCCAGCACTTCGTGGAGTGCATTCGCCAGGTTCGGGCCCATTCACCACGGACGAAAGTTGAAATTCTCGTTCCGGATTTCCGGGGAAGACTGCAAGTCGCGCTGGAAAAATTATTTGCATGCCCTCCTGACGTGTTGAATCATAATCTGGAAACTGTCCCGCGACTCTACCGGCAATGCCGCCCTGGCGCGGATTATGCCCATTCGCTCAAATTGCTGAAGGATTTCAAAGCCCATTTTCCGGAAATTCCCACAAAATCCGGCTTGATGCTGGGTCTGGGGGAAACCGATGAGGAAATTCTTGACGTGATGCGGGATTTACGCGAACACAATGTCGAGATGCTTACGATCGGGCAATACCTTCAACCCAGCATTGGCCATTTGCCGGTAATGCGCTATGTGCCGCCCGATGGGTTCAAGGAGTTCGAGCGTGCCGCATTTCAGATGGGCTTCAGTCATGCCGCCTGCGGTCCAATGGTGCGCTCCAGCTATCATGCCGACCAGCAGGCGCACGAGGCAGGTGTTACCTAACGGCTAACGGCGATTATTTAACAGGAAGATAACCGGGTTTGGCGGCAGCCCAGCACATTGTGAATGTGCTTGCCGTACTTACGAATGCTGAGCCGTAATAACCGAGCATTCCGCGAGAACTGCCAATCACGCAGGATTGGAATCTATTCATGCGCTCCAGCGTGCGTCCAAGAAGAGTTGCCCTTGAGAGGAGTTTACCAATGCGAGTCGTTACTGTTCTACTTGCTGTGCTTCTCGTTTCCCCGTCCGCTTTTGCTGTGGATGCTGGTGCTCTTTCCGATGAGGAAGCATCCGGCGGCCTGAAGCAGGCGCTCGCTCAAAGCGCCAGCGTAGCGGTAGACAAACTGGGCGTTGCTAACGGTTTTCTCGATAACCCCAAGGTCAGGATTCCATTACCTGGAACATTACAGAAGGTGGAAGGCGTCATGCGCACTTTGGGCATGAGCAAACACGCGGACAATGTGATCGCGGCGATGAATCATTCGGCAGAAATAGCGGCAGCCCAAGCCAGGCCATTACTGTTAGATGCGGTGGAAAAAATATCAGTGGAAGACCCCCGTAAAATTGTTACCGGCGGCGAAGGTGCGGCTACTCAGTATTTCCGCAATGCGACGTCGGAAGCGTTGACTCAAAAATTTTTGCCGATTGTAAAAAATGCCACGGATCAGGCAGGTCTTCTAAAAAAATATAACGAGTTTGCGAACAAAGGCGCGAAACTCGGCTTGATTGCGGAAAAAGATGCCAATATCGAAAATTACGTTACTCAAAAAACCCTGGAGGGGCTTTATCTGGTGATGGCGGAAGAGGAGCGCGCCATCCGCAATGACCCGATGGGTCAGGCTAATCAGTTGGTGCGGAGCGTGTTTGGCACGGTTAAGCAGAGCCGATAAGGCGTAGAGCCACGCGTAATGAAACGTGATGGATCGCTGCCTGCAGACACACACCAAAGCTCATGGTGAAACTGAGGTTATTGGTTAAGGTGGGGTGAGATCTATCGGATCGGCATGATTGGTACGAGCTATATAAGAGCGCTCAGGCCGGTTGACAGATGCCGAAGCCCTGACATTCACGAATTTACTGAAGATATCATCGAGCCTGGTTTGATATATGTCTAACTGAGGATTTTTTCGATATTCATCAGCAAGATCGAGTACTGCCATGTTAAAGGTCTCGTCGCCGGGAGTAACAGACAGCGTGACCGATCCATGTGTCGCAAATATGTTATTCCAGCGCGCTCGTATGGTTGCCCAGAATCCGAATGTCGCCTCCCAATATGCCCGCGCGGGTTCAAAGTCGAAGCCTCCGATGCGGCGGTAATCGTTGAAGCCGAATTCGCGTACCAACACTTCATCTTTACCGCCTTTGGTACGGATGACTTTGGTGTTGTCCTGTTCATGGGTCCAGCCCTGAGGTGTAATCGTCTGCCGGTTCTCGGCGTTAATGAGCTGATAGTCGCTGCGCTTGGTATATTCGCGCCGTGGCAAGGGGCGCCAGTTGCGCTCGGAAGTCCAGGTTGACACACCATATCTGTGATTCCACCTCCCGTTACCGGAGTAACGCGGTGCATCGTTCACTTCATAAACAAACTGTGTCCATGTGCCAGGTATCTCGGCAGGATTCCGCTCCTGCTGCTCGAAGTGCTGGTCGCCGGTGTAAACCCAGCGTGTTGGTGACTCATACACCCAATCCTGGCGCCAGTGCTTGGTGACGGTATTGCCCATGACCAGGATGTGTTGCAGCGATATCCGCCGGCCGGCGTCTTCGACCAGCACTATGTATTCAAAACCCATGCTGCGCTTTGGGTTTTTGCGTTCATAGCCGGGCATCAATACCACGGTCTCATCGAATTTGAACAAGACTTCATACCCACCCAACATGGCGAGAATAGCCCGGCGGTCGCAATCGAACGGTTGTTGGCCGGCAGCACATCCGGCGACCGGGCGCTCAATAGTTGGATAATTGGATGAGGCGGACTTCCCAGATGAGGCCGGGTTCATAAGCTGAGGCTTGTTCGCGCATGCGGTGAGCAGCGCTAGCGTGAATAACGCAGCTATTGAAAGTAAACGCTTCATAATCCTAAATTCGCCCTGTAGCGAACTCACCAAAAAGATGAAACTCAGGTTTTGAAAAAAGGTCTTTATGAATCATAACACTAATTGAAAAATAAGCGGTTAACTGCTGGATTTAGGATAATATCGATTGTACTCCGTAAATCCGCAGAAGCGGAACGCCTCCAGTTGCGCAGGAATTTGTTTCGAATTTACCCCGAATTTATCCCCTGGGTAAAGGGGTTAAAGGGATGCTTGTCTCCCCCGGTAATTCCTCCGCAAGCCATCCAATAAGCGACCCGATCAGGTTATCGCTGGCTTCCGTCAGCGCACGCACGGCGCCGGACGCGTTGGGCGCTGGCGCCGATTGTTCGATACTGAAGTTTCGCTGGCTCAGTAACAAGCGTGTGCGACGGTCGATGAGGCTTGCGCGTAATTTGATCACGGCACGGCTATGGTCGGCGGTATCGAATATCTGGGTAAACTCTTCAACCTCAAGGCGCAACATATAATCTGTTCGCGCGCCCTCGGTAGCGCTCACCACGCCAGCGTCATTGGCCATCGCAACCCGGCTTCTGATCCGCTGGGTGAGCAACGTTGCAGGGGTAGCAGCCCAGCGGCTGCTGGCATAGGCATATACTTGAGCCAGGTCGCGGTACGCCAGTCGATAAAGAATCGCTGTGTTATCCAGCCAGACCGGCGCCAGGGCGTCCGCCACCAATATGCTCGCCCGTATCCGCCGGCCGCTGGAAATATCGGGGTGCCAGGCGCATCCGCGAGACGCTGCGCTCCAAAGTCATACACCGCGGCTGGCGCCTGCGCTCGAGGTGCGGCGCATCCAGCAAGCAATATTATTACCAGGATCAGAAATTTTTTCATGGTGATGTTTCACGGGGCGATACAAAACCTTCCTCGCCCGGACCGGGCGGCGGAGGCGATCTGCCAAACAGCAGGCTCCGGGGCTGCTCTTCCAATTGCAGAAGGACCCGATCCACGCTTCGGGTGTTGCGCGTGATCCCCTCGGTTGTTTCCCGCAATTTATGCAACGTATCGGTAAGCTCTCCAGCTGTTAGAGATAAACTGTCGATCGGACCCCCGTGCTGATTTATGCGTGCACTGATGTCGTTGAGATTCATGACCAGCTCGTCCGTATGTTTGAGTACGGAACCGGCATCCGCGGCCAGCCCGGGCAGAGATTTCAGGCCGGGTTCAAGTTGACTGACGACGCCCCGCAGGCGGCCGGTAACACTCGCTGTATTCTCCAGTATTTGCACAAAATGTGTTTGATTTTGTTCACCAAGAAGGAGGTTTAATCGATCCACTAACCCGTTGGCTTTGCTCAGCAGACGCTGTCCCCCTTCAGTTATGCCGTCCAACGCGGAAGGGCGCAGCGGAATCTGTGCTGGATTATCCGGATCAGTAGCCAATCGTTCAGCACTGCCGCCTTCATCATTCAATTGTACAAACGCGAGGCCGGTCAAACCTTGGTAGCCAAGCTGTGCGTATGCGTTTTTGGTCAGCGGCAAATTCCTGTCTACGGCAATGCGGATCAGAACGGTTTGCAATTTCTCGGGGTTCAGGCGGATACTCTCCACTTTGCCCACGGTCACCCCCCGGTAGCGCACTGTTGCCTGCGCATTGAGCCCCGTAACCGGAGACTCCGATATGATCAGGTACTTGTCGCGTGACGCCGTATCCCCGCCAAACCACATGGCAACGGCCGCTGCGGCTATGCTCAGAATCATTACGAACAAACCCGCCGCAAGGGCATGGGCACGGTTTTCCATAATTCATTCCCCATAAGAATTTGCGGTGTTTCCCAAAGTTCTCTTGCCGCGCTCGCCAAAGAAGTAATTTTTGATAAATGGATGATCCGTTTTGATCACTTCCTCGAGGGTGCCCAGCGCGACCACGCGCTGTTCAGCCAGAACCGCGATGCGATCGGAAAGGGCTACCAACGTATCCAGATCATGGGTCGCCATCACAATGGTCAGCGTCAATTCGCGGCGCATAGCCTGAATCAGCTTGACGAAACCGTCGCTCAGTTCAGGGTCCAGCCCAGCGGTGGGTTCATCCAGAAATAACAGCTCTGGATCAAGCGCCATGGCCCGTGCCAGGGCAATCCGTTTGATCATGCCGCCGGAAAGCTCGGCAGGCATCTTGGTCGCATGCATGGGCGCAATGTCCACCATTTTGAGCTTGAGCATGACCAAGTCCCTGATCATTCGCTCGTCCAGCGTCCTTAGCTCGCGCATGGGCAGAGCGATGTTGTCATATACCGATAGTGCGCTGAACAATGCGCCTTTCTGAAACAAAACGCCGCAGCGATTACGTAGATATTGCACCGTTTTACGGTCGTGGCCATGCAGAGGCTCGCCAAAAACCCGGACCGTGCCTTGGGCAGGCATATCCAGGCCCAGCATTTCCCGCATCAAAGCAGTCTTTCCCGCGCCTGAACCGCCTACCAGCGCAAGAACTTCTCCACGGTGGATGCAGAGGTTGATGTCTTCATGCACCACGTGGCTGCCGAAGCGGGTATACAGCCCTTCGACCTCGATAATGCAGCGCTCGGTAGCCATGGATTGCCTTACTTTAATCCAACATTGGAAAAAATAATGGCAAAAATCGCATCGATGATAATCACGACAGTAATGGCCGTTACCACGGAATTCGTGGTGCCTTCACCGAGGCTTTCGGTATTGGATTTGATTCTTAAGCCAAAGTGGCAGGAAATCAGCGCTATTACCATGCCGCATACCACACCTTTCCCCAATCCTAGCCACAAGTTGGCGAGCGGTACCGCATCCGGCAGCTTACTGATAAAAAAATTATAGCTCAGCCCGAGCTGAATTTCGGCGATAACCATCCCGCCGACCAGTGCGATGGCGCTCGTCCACAGCACTACCAGAGGCATCGCGATACCAAGCGCCATGACTTTGGGCAGCACGAGGCGCAGACTGTGGGGTATCCCCATCACGGTGAGCGCATCGAGCTCCTCCGTCACCCGCATCACGCCCAGCTGTGCCGTCATGGAAGAGCCGGAACGTCCCGCCACGAGTATTGCGGCGAGCATGGGGCCGAGCTCACGAATAATGCTGACGCCAAGAATATTGATGATGAAAATATCCGCCCCATACGTTTGCAGTTGTCTGGAAGAAAGATAGCTCAACACGATACCGATCAGAAAGCCCACCAGGGCAGTGATCCCCAGCGCCTGCGCGCCGGTTCGGTAAAGGTTCGCAGAAATTTCCCGCCACGGAATACGCGCGGGATGACTGATCAGATATTTTGCATCCAGCGATAGTTGGCCGGACAGTATTACCAAGGCGACGAAATGTTCCCACAGAAGAAAAATGGCCTTCCCCAGAACTGTAACCGGCCACAGCCAATCATACGAAATGGGTGGAGGCGGCGGTGGCATCTTCTCCAAGCGGCTGAATATCTTTTCGTGCTCGGGCCGGAGATATAAATGCCTGGGGCGATGTTCGCCCCAGGCACGCCACAACAGGACCCCGCCGGCATCATCCATTTGTGTTATCCCGGTCAGATCCCACCGCAGCTCCGGATCAGTGGCATACCCTACCAGTTCGGTGAACAACGCCTGGAGGCGATCCCCAAGAGCGCTCAGCGTGCAACTACCTGAAAGCACCAGGCGCGGCGCCCCATCCTCGCCGGTCACCCGGCGCAATATCCTTAATGAAGTGCTGCCTTGATTCTCGGACCCCATGATTTTCTCGAATAACGCAGGTTACGGTAAACGGTCCTGCCCGTTCTGCGGCGATGGCTTGTTCCGCTACAGGCTAATTCCTTTTCGCCAGGAAACCGAACACTTGAACTGAGGGATTCCACTAGTAGAACCTATACACGGTTTTCAGGTCAAGCATTGGTTTGCGCGGTATCTGATTTGCTTTATACGATGAAGCCCTGCGTCATCTCAACCATAGTTTTTAACGGAGTCTAATGCCGGAATTTCTTACAATTATTCATCTTTTCAATCCCATCTGATCCATAACATATTGTTTGAATGCGGATATTATAGGTTGGCATGACCTTTGCTTAAGTTAGATGGGGGCGGGTTGGAATTGTAGCGGTACCTGCGGATAATCCGAAGCGTGGACCGGGCGGCCCCGAAAAAACCAGAAGCTGTGGTTGAGCGAGTGCCACCTCCTCGCGCGGAGTCTGGCAAGGCAGACACTGGAGAATCTATAAAGAAGCTAACGAAGCAGGAACGACTACTGATTCAGGTCTGGTTAAAGCTCCAGCACATCGAGAACAGAGGCAGCAGCACGATTGACAGTCGCGGGGGAGCAACTGATAACAATAATAACAGCGCAACAACAATAAATCCGATCAGGGGAGGGGGAATATTTCCAATGGACATATTGCTCCACCCTGATTTTTTTTACTCCTCTTTTCCCGTTTACCTCGAGCTTCGCGCTTTGGTTACGTTTTCCCGCAACTCTTGCTTTATGCAACCGTTGTCCCATGCACGTTATTCCGGCACGAACTATTCCGTTAATGCTCATGATGCGAATGCTGCGTTTCCGAATCAGCCGATTGTTCATTGACGCGGATCTGATAGGTGGCGTGGCAGGCATTGCATTTTTGCATCGATTCACTCAGTTGCCGTAGCGTATGCTTGGGGTCTTTCAGGGATTCCGCATCAAGCGCTATCTTGTCGAAAGATTTGTGTACGGACATGCCGAGC
The DNA here is from genome assembly GCA_963745455.1 of uncultured beta proteobacterium. Classification (GTDB taxonomy): domain Bacteria; phylum Pseudomonadota; class Gammaproteobacteria; order Burkholderiales; family Nitrosomonadaceae; genus Nitrosospira. Next base: position 7,849 of record CAVUXR010000029.1, on the reverse strand, counting down.
TGCATGAATTCTCTGGGAAGCACGGCCTTGAGATGATCTTCGCCTTTGTGGACCATTCCCATGCCGAGCGAGCGAGCCTCGCGTGCCACTGCAACCATGTCTTCCCTGGAAAGAGCATCCAGGATATTTTGCGTACCCGATAGCAGGCCCCGCATTTCGGTAAGCACATGGTTTCGCTGTTGCTCAGAGAGTGGCAGAATTTGGCGTTTGTCGACTTCGTCTGCCATGGCCGCAAAAGCAACGAAGCCCAATGTCAGGGCCAGGATTTTTTTCAACTTGATCTCCCTCGATTGTTATTTAACTTTTAAATCTTTTTGATTACCGGCCAGGCAGAAGCACTGTAAGTGAAATACTCTGCAACTGGCATGCTGATACCGTCTAGTCGAAATGGGCGCTACCGCCCACTTTCTGATATGTTGCCCTGACGCTGGGCAAATTGGGCTCGTAAATCGCGCGCTCGTAGATCATGCGCATCGGAGCCGATAATTTCGACTTCGGCAAACTCGCCAGGTTTCATATTTTTTGCGTTGTTGATATAAACCAGGCCGTCGATTTCGGGCGCGTCGGCCGGTGCTGCGGGCGATGGCCCTGTTTTTCTCGTACTTCATCCACCAGCACGGTCATACGCTTGCCGATTTTTCTGGTAAGGCGCGCAGTACTGATTTTTTCCTGCACTGCCATGAATCGGGCACGGCGCTCCTCTTTGACCTCTTCGGGAACATGATCGGGTAGGGCATTCGCCGTAGCACCCTCCACTGGCGAATAGGCGAAGCAGCCGACGCGGTCCAGTTGCGCTTCTTCGAGGAATTCAAGAAGCTGTTCAAACTCTGCTTCGGTCTCACCGGGAAATCCGACAATAAAAGTACTGCGCAGCGTGATGTCGGGGCAAATCTCGCGCCATCGCCTGATACGCTCCAGATTGTTTTCGGAACTGGCTGGCCGCTTCATGGCTTTCAAAATGCGCGGGCTCGCATGCTGAAATGGTACATCGAGATAAGGAAGAATTTTTCCCTCGGCCATCAGCGGAATCACCTCATCGACGTGCGGGTAGGGATATACGTAGTGCAATCGTACCCACACGCCAAATTCACCCAGGGCGCGAACCAGCTCCGTCATGCGGGTCTTGAGCGGCCTGCCTTGCCAGAAGCCGGTGCGGTATTTGACATCCACGCCATAAGCGCTAGTGTCTTGCGAAATGATCAGCAACTCCTTGACGCCGGCATTGACCAGATTTTCCGCTTCCTGCATGACCTGGTTCACTGGGCGGCTGACCAGATCGCCACGCATGGACGGGATGATGCAGAAGGTGCAGCGGTGATTGCAGCCTTCGGAGATCTTGACATATGCATAATGCCTGGGCGTGAGCCGTATTCCCTGCGGAGGAATCAGGCTGGTAAAGGGATCGTGCGGCTGCGGCAGATGCATGTGCACCGCCGCCATGACTTCCGGCAGGGCCTGTGGGCCGGTGACCGCCAGCACCTGCGGATGGGCTTGCCTGACCACATCGCCTCCCTCTTTTGCACCCAGGCAGCCGGTGACGATGACCTTGCCGTTTTCCGCCAGCGCTTCGCCGATGGCATCCAGCGATTCCTCTACCGCGCTGTCGATGAATCCACAGGTATTGACGACCACCAGATCGGCGTCCTCATAGGTGGAAGAAGTTTCGTATCCTTCCGCACGCAACTGGGTGAGGATTTGCTCGGAATCGACCAGTGCTTTGGGGCAACCGAGCGAGACAAAGCCGATTTTTGGGGCCGATTGTTTGAGAGATGTCATGGATCTGCCATATGAGACTTGTTAATAAAAGAATAAGGATGAAAGGATAGGTTTCGGACTTAACTATTCGGATGAAGAAGACCCGCGACACTTGAACAATCATGCCGGATGAGTGAACAAATTGCCGGCTAGCCAGATGGAACTGATGCCCAGCGTGATGAGCGCAACCTGCTGAATGGTCGCGCCGATTTCCGGACGTTTGTGCAGGCCGGGAATCAAATCGGACATCGCGACGTAAATCATGCTGGCTGCAGCCAGCCCCAGCAGCGATGGGATGAGGTGATTCATGTCTTGCAACATGAAGTAGGTCAACATGCCCGCCGAGCAGAGTGGCCACGCTGGATAAAAGATTGAAAAGCAATGCCTGCCGGCGAGTATAGCCGGAATTGAGCAGAATCAGAAAATCACCGGCTTCCTGGGGAATTTCGTGGGCGATTATGGCTATTGCGGTCACAATGCCCAGTTGTACATCTGCCATGAACGCGGCGGCAATAAGTATGCCATCGACAAAGTTATGAAACGTGTCGCCCAGCATGATCATCATGCCGCTGCGGCCATTATCATGATTGTGGGTTGTCGCAGTCGCGATCGCAGGTGCGCCAGGCAGAGCGATCGTGGGCCTCGCATTCCTCGGCATGACAGTGCCGCCACAATACCAATTTTTCCAGAATGAAGAATAACAGAATGCCGAACAATACTGTGGCGGTCATTTGCGCGGGATTTTTTGAAAGCTCGAGCGCTTCCGGCAACGCATTGAGAAACGCTGCCCCCAGCAGCGCGCCAATAGCATATGAGATCAGCATTTGCACCCATGAGGCGCGTGTATTGAGCGTCAGCACGGCGGCAAACAGGACGCTTAATGTTCCGCCAAACAGGCTGGTGACGATGATCCAGGCAAGAACAGACATCGGAGCCGATAGGAAAAATGCGCGATTATACGCGTTGCAGAATGCGAATTCAGCGCATTCAAACGTGATGTTTGAGGAAAACGATCGTGATTTCCCGGGTTTTCCGAACTTCCTCGCAATCCAGTCATCATCTGTGGCTGGGGCTCGAAAATTGGTTAATCAATCAGCCAGATCAGTCCTGCCATTCGTCCGGTTTTACCGTCGCGGCGATAGGAAAAAAAACTTGTTGGGTCGCTGAACGTACATTCTCCGCCACCATGGATTTGATCCACGCCGGCTTTGACCAACCGCTGTCGCGCCAGTGTAAAAAGATCCGCAAGCCATTTCGCGCTATTGCGGGGATGAGGAGTGAACGCCATGGCCGCTTTTGCGTCATGTCTCATAAACGCCTGGCGTACTTCTTCACCTACCTCAAAATGGTTAGGCCCAATCGCCGGGCCGAGCCATGCCATCATGCGCGTGTTCCCCGCACCTGTTTCGGATAGGGTTCGTTCGATCACCCCTTCCGCCATCCCCCTCCAGCCTGCATGTATGACGCCCACCATACGTCCCGCACGATCGCACACAAGGATTGGCAGGCAGTCGGCTACGAGCACAGCGCAGACATTGCCTGGACGGCGGCTGAACGCGGCATCCCCAATACATGGAGCCATGCAGGAATCGTTATCGGCATTTACCGCGGCAGTGCCATGCACCTGTTTCAGCCACGTGGGTTCGCCCGGTAAAACGTGGCGCAGCAGGCTGCGGTTTTTTTCGACATTCAGCGGGATCGTCACCGACATGATCGCCCAGATTGAGGCTGGCGTAAGCTCCACCGCTGGTTCCACCATTACGCGTGGTAAACAACGCCTTGACATTGCGCGGCGCAGGCCAATCCGGCACGATCCAATCGTTCATGCATTGACCGGAATGGGATTGTTGTCATGATGTTGCCGCAGCATCAGTAAGAGGCTATCCATATCCTCGGGCAATGCCGCTTCCCATGCCATTCTCCTTCCCCTGTTGCGGATGGGTCAATTCCAGCCTGTGCGCATGGAGCGCCTGGCGCGGAAATGCAGCAATCAGCCGTCCGGCATGGGGTGAAATTCCCTTCGGTTTGCCCCCATACACCGGATCGCCCGCCAGGGGATGGCCGATGGAGTGCATGTGAACTCGGATCTGGTGCGTTCGGCCGGTTTCCAGGCTGCATTGCAGCAGTGTGCATCCTTCGAATCTTTCAAGCACCCGGTAATGCGTGCGCGCCTCTTTACCGCTCGCGACGATTGCCATTTTGGTGCGGTGCACCGGATGTCTGCCTACCGGCGCATCGACCCATCCGTTATCCTTGACATCACCCAGCACCAGCGCCAGATAATCGCGCTTCACCGTACGCTTTTGGAGCTGCCGCACCAGGCTGGTCTGTGCTTCCAGCGTTTTTGCAACCACCAGCAGGCCGCTGGTGTCTTTATCCAGCCGGTGAACGATGCCGGCGCGAGGTATCTCTTTCAATTGCGGCACATGGTGCAGCAGCGCGTTCAGCATGGTTCCCTGCCAGTTTCCGCTCCCGGGGTGTACCACCAGCCCCGGCGGGTTATTGATGACTATAAGAACCTCGTCCTCATAAACGATATCCAGTGAAATCGCTTCGGGCATATAATGAGTTTCGACGGGATGCGGTGCGAGGCTCGACCCGGATTTTTTCCCCGCCCCATACTTTCTGTTTGGGCGTGGCTTCGCATCCTTCAACATTTATCCGTTTTTCCAGAATCCATTTCTGCAAACGGCTCCGGGACCAATCCGGCAGCAACGAGCCAGGGCCTGATCGAGCCGCATCCCGGCATAATCCTCTGGAATGGTCAGCTCGCGGACGATTTCAGCCGATGCGGCCAGCGCGGGCTTTACGCTATAATGAGTCTGTTCCTTGTCACTTTGCCATGAATTCATAATGTCACGTAGTCTAGCTTTATTTCTCCTTTTGACGCTATCGGCGTGCGGTTTATTGCCCAAGAAGGTAGAGGATTCCAAGAACTGGTCTGCGAGCAAGTACTATTCCGAGGCAAAAACAGAATTGAACGATGGAAATTATTCCGCTGCCATCAAATTATTCGAAGGGCTGGAGGCGCGTTATCCTTATGGCCGTTACGCGCAGCAGGCGCAGCTCGAGATTGCGTACGCGTATTATAAGGATGGCGAGCAGGCTCAGGCTATTGCGGCAGCCGACCGCTTTATCAAGCTGCATCCAAATCATACGAATGTGGATTATGCATATTTTCTCAAAGGGCTGGCGAACTTTAACGACGATCTCGGATTGATGGGTATCGTGTCGGAGAAAATCCTCAATCAGGATATGAGCGAGCGCGACCCGAAGGCTTCACGCGAGTCATTCGAGAACTTCAGGGAATTGGTGACTCGTTTTCCAAAGAGCAAATATACGCCCGATGCGGTGCAGCGGATGAAGCATCTGGTTAACGTGGTGGCATTGAATGAAGTACAGGTGGCGCGCTATTACATGAGGCGGGGCGGTTATATTGCGGCTGCCAACCGTGCCCAATTCGCCTTGAAGGAATATCCCCAAACCCCAGCCATCGAAGAGGCACTGTTTATCATGGTGAAGGCGTACGATGCGCTGGGCATGACTGACTTGCGTGACGACGCAACGCGCGTAATGAAGAAGAATTTTCCTGACAGCCGGTTTTTATCTGACTCGACCGGAACAAGTGGTGAACCTTGGTGGAGATTCTGGTAAAGCATATCAAAAGATCGAAAACATGGAACGAGGATACAGATACAGGCAGGCTACAGGCAGGGATAGGCAGCTTTTGTAATATCGGAAAGGCTGACGGTTCAAGCTGATCGATTTTATATCGTTCCAAATCCTGGCTGGCTGCGTGATTGATCCAGCTGGTCCCGTGCAATTTCATCCGGCAAGCGGATTGCCATTACGTCACATTTAGCATGGTGCAGAACGCTGTTTGCCGTCGATCCCAGCAACAAGCCCAGGCCGTGGCGCCCATGCGAGCCGACTATGATCAAATCGCTTCGCTCCTGCTCGGCAATTCGGACAATTTCCTCTCCAGGCACGCCCCAGACCATCCAGCGGCGCGATGCCTCTACGCCGAACTCGTCGCATAATTGCTTCAATCTCGATTTTGCCGTTTCAAGCATTTCGTAGGATGAGTCCTGATCGAGAGGCACCATGGTTCCGTAAGCGGTATCGGGCATCGGGATATTGTCCAGTACATGGATCACACTTAGATTCGCTCGAAATGTTTGGGCCAGACGCCTTGCCTTGCGGGCAACATTCGCGCTTTGCTCCGACAAGTCAGCCGCCAGTCAATATGTGCCGATAATATAAGTCATCCATATCCATTAACAGGCCCTCGCGCGAAGATGACGCGGTATAGTCAATTGCTCATTGATGAATCCGATTAATGCACGATCGTCATACGCCGGAACCTGTTCGGGGCTCTCGCAAGCATTGTCTTAGGACCTTCCAGACATTTTCCACAATTTTCTCTTGTGCCTGGGCGGTGGGATGTATGCCGTCCGCCTGAAAAAATTCCCCTTTGTTGCCGAACCCGTCCAGAAGAAATGGCACCAGTCTGACTCCGTGGCGTTTTGCCAGTTGAGGATAGATATCCTGAAACTTTTGCGTATACGTTATGCCATAATTGGGCGGAAGTTGCATCCCCGCCAAGAGCTAGTTGCCTTATGCCGCTGGCAAGCATCAATGATGGCTTCCAGATTGTCGCGAATAGAGTCAATGGATGCGCCGCGCAACCCGTCATTACCGCCGAGTTCGACGATGACGATATCCGGCCGATAGGTTTTAAGCGCTTGCTCGATGCGGTTACGTCCCCCCATCGCCGTTTCGCCGCTGATGCTGTTGTTGATCAGAGACGCCTGTGATACCGTTTGCAGCCGCCTCTTCAGCAGGCTAACCCATCCCGCCTCCTGCGGCAGTCCGTAACCAGCGGATAAACTGTCGCCAAACACCATAATAGTAGTGGTGGCACCGTCCGCCGGCGCCGTCGGCCGCGTGCTGAGTTGACGGCGGCTATAAAACTTAAGGAAAATACAGAAGCGATAATCAGGAATTTTTTCATGACAGATAACCTTGTTGTGCGGCCTATCGTGCAGGCAATCGGATTAACCAAGGAGGTGAGCACGGGTAGACGAACTGCTTACGATCCTGGAGAACATCAATCTGGAAGTAAATGCCGGCGATTCGGTCGCCGTGGTGGGAGCGTCGGGCTCGGGTAAGTCCACCCTGCTAGGGCTTCTGGCAGGATTAGATACTCCTTCCAGCTGGCAAGGTTCATCTGGATGGAGAGGATATTTTTGCTTTGGACGAGGACGCGCGGGCGGCCTTGCGCGGGCGCATGCTGGGATTCGTATTTCAGTCATTTCAGTTATTGCCGGCATTGACCGCAATCGAGAACGTCATGCTGCCGTTGGAGCTCGCTGGGCCCAACAATGCCCCGGCGCTGCGTTGGATTTGCTTGAAGGAGTTGGGCTCGGCATGGTATCAGCATTATCCCAGGCATTCTCCGGCGGTGAGCAACAGCGTGTCGCTATTGCGCGCGCATTTGTTACGCAACCCCAATTGCTGCTGGCCGACGAGCCGACCGGCAACCTGGATTCCGCCACGGGCGCACAGATCATTGAACTCATGTTTGAGCTGAACCGGGAGCGTGGTACGACCCTGGTTCTGGTGACTCATGATGAGGCGATTTCCAGCCGTTGCGCATGGCGGATACGGCTGGCCGGGGGAAAGGTCGTAAATTGACCCGGCACCGCTATCCAGGCTATTTATTTGGCCCTACTCAATTGTTACAACTTTACAAATGCCGCGTCTAGCAGCCTGTCGGGCTTCCCGAATTAAAAGGTCGCAAGCACCTAACAAATCACCATTGCAAGATGATATAGTTTCGATGATTAAACAATAAGTTGGATATATTTCCATGAGCCGCTTCAAGCCCATCAGACGTAACATGAACTACCTGTTTGCGCCTTCGATGCACGACTGGCTGCCGGAACATCATCTTGCGCGATTTATTGTTGAAATCATCGAGCAACTAGACTTGAGACCCATGGAGCGCGCCTACGGCACAAGCGGGAGCGCCCCATTCCACCCGGCCTTACTCGTGTCTATCCTGGTTTACGGCTACGCCACCGGCGTGTTC
>CAVUXR010000028.1:0-63847 GCA_963745455.1 uncultured beta proteobacterium | reverse complement strand
AGTGAGAAGAAACGCAAGATTTTCAGTAGTCAGTTCAAGGCCAAGGTTGCACTTGAAGCGATCCGAGAGCTCAAGACGGTGAACGAGATTGCCCAGGAATTCGGGGTGCATGCAACCCAAGTTGGGCTGTGGAAGAAAGAGCTGCAAGAGCAGGCTGCTTTGCTATTTGAGGCCAAGCGCGGCCCCAAGCCGGTGGATCAATCCGCCAGCCCCGAACGGCTCTATTCCGAGATCGGACGCTTGAAGATGGAACTGGACTGGCTTAAAAAAAGTGCGGGATCAGTCTATAGAAGACCGCAAGCACTGGATCAGCCCCAATGATTCCTTGGCACTGACCCGGCAGTGCGAGCTTACGGGTATCCCCCGTTCCAGCGTCTATGCGCCGCGTCTGGCCGTCGCACCGGATGAGCAGGAATTGACACTGCTGGTGCAAATTGATGCCGAATACACACGGCATCCGTTTTACGGCAGCCGCAAGATGATGGTGTACCTGCGCGCCATGGGACATCGGATCAACCGCAAGCGGGTCCAGCGGCTGATGGGCATACTGGGGCTGGCGGGCATGGCACCGGGGCCTAACACCAGCCGCCCCCATCTGCAGCACAAGACTTATCCGTACCTGCTGCGCGGGGTGGAGGTGACACGGCCCAACCAGGTGTGGAGTACCGATATCACGTATGTCCGCCTGGCGCGAGGGTTTGTATACCTGGTAGCCGTGATTGACTGGTACTCGCGCAAAGTACTGGCATGGCGGTTATCGAACACGCTGGATAGCGGGTTTTGCGTGGATTGCCTTGAGCAGGCATTGCAGACCTGCGGCGCCCCTGAGATATTCAACACCGATCAGGGCTGCCAATTCACCTCCGAGGCTTTCACCAGTGTGCTCAAGAAGCATGGTATCGTCATCAGCATGGATGGGCGCGGGCGGGCATTGGACAACATCTTTGTGGAACGGCTCTGGCGCAGCGTCAAACACGAAGACGTGTATTTGAAAGGTTACGCCACCGTGCCTGAATTGCTGTTGGGGTTGACGCAATACTTTGTGTTTTACAACATGGAAAGAACACACCAATCGCTGGACTACAGCACCCCGCACGAGGTCTACCAAACAGCAAGCAGCGGTGGAGCGAGAATTGTGGATAAATTCAGTGAGAGAGAAAAATCCCGCTCAGAAACAGAAACAAAATCGGAGCAGCGCCGTTCCGCTGCGTGTGATCGGCTACCCTCTTAAACTCGACTCATTATTGTCTTGACTGAGGGGTCCACTTTAACTCTCTGGCTTTTGCGTCCTCGCCTAGTCCGGGGATTCTCAAGCGTAAAAAGGGGTTTTGCTTGGCTATCTCCCTTTCCACGATAGCTACATTGAATATCGCCCTGAGAATACTTATTTGCCGCCCTATCGTTGTAGTCCTAACGCCTTCCGCGATTCCCCTAGCAACAAATTCATTTGCATCTGCTCGGGTTACTTGCTCAAGTTCCTTATCCCCAATTATCTCTATTAGCCTTCCCCACGCTCTCTCGGTATCCGCTCGGAACTTCTTTTTACTTTTATTCTTGTGCCCATCAAGGTAAATCTGAAGGGCATTACTAAGGCGAAACTTTGGTTCCTCATTCAGTAACCGGAGTGCTTCTAGATCGACAGGGTCTAAGTAATCCTCAGGGTCGGCGCTATGGTAAACCTCCTCGTCACCTTGGGCATGGGCTTCTTCCTTCCTCCTGAGAACCTCTATGAAGCTGTCAAGGAGATGCTCATCATTATCGAACGGTTTAGGCTTGAGGCCGTATCGTGCAAGTAGCTTTATGGCCGATTCCCGAACACTTAACGGCTGTAAATCGGGATTTCCCCTCATTGCGGCCCAAGTAGACTCGTATTGTCTATTGAGGTCTCGTACCTTCTTAGCGACTTGAGAGGGTTCATTGGTCTTGAGATTGACTTTGATATGTGTCGTGCCGGGGTATCGGGAGAGTAAATCTTGCGGGATCTTCCGCTGGTAATAATAGGTATTACCGCGCTGATAGACGTACTTGATTGACACGCTGAAGATGCGACCGAGCAATAGTTTCATTAGATGGTACCACAAAAGTACCACCACAAGAAGACTATACGCTGGATAAGTAGCTGATAATTAAGAAAATAATCCGCTATATCTGGCTCCCCGACCAGGGCTCGAACCTGGGACCTGCGGATTAACAGTCCGTCGCTCTACCGACTGAGCTATCGGGGAATTGGAGAGGTGCATATACTAATAGTTTGGGTTTCCGCGGTCAATCGAAATGGCCCAGAAGGCCGATTTTGGGCCATTTCGTGTTAAGGAACCTTGGAACTCATCCATGGTGATTCGCGTAACTCAGCCGATAAATATTTTTTGGTCTATACTCTATCTCATGAGACCGGGCGAATTACTTTTGCGCTGTTATGCGGAAGAAAAGAGGGGATACTGGCAGGCTTTCTGCCTCGACCTGGGCCTTGCCGCTCAAGGCGAGAGCGAGACGGAAGCTTGCGGCAAGCTCAATGCCATGATTCGGGAATATTTGCATGACGCGCTGGCAGGGGAGGATCGGGAATACGCGGAGTATTTCCTGACGCGCAAGGCCCCCTTTAACCAATGGATGAAATATTATCTGTATTTCATCATGCAAGCTCTGCACATCAAGTTCGGCACTGACCGGATTCTGTTCAAGAAACTCGTTCCTCTCGCTCCCACCATCGACGGCAGTGTATGAGTGAGAAGCGCCCGCCGCTCACCTGCAAACGCGTCAAACAGATTCTCACCACTTTGGGATTTTCCCCCCGGCCTCGAAAAGAAAATTCTTATGAACAGTGGATCAAGACTGTTTCGGGCTATCGGTTCAAGGTGATGCTGGATTGTCCGCAGTCGGTTTTTAGTCCCGACATGATAGCGTCCCTTGCCAACCAGGCAGGCGTAAGAGAAAAGGATTTTTACGCCGCGCTTCGACCGCATAAGGCAATCTAAGCCGGCCTTCAACCAGAAGTGAAGGTGTGGGATTAACTCGGGAGCTTAATATACCCATGACTGCGAGCATCAGGCTGGATTAAACTGGCCTGATGCTCGCATACTTGCATTCATCAACTAGCACGTGCGTACGCCCGATATCAATATTGTTTTTCGGGAACGACAATGACTTTCTCCGTACTCGTTGCGGATTCCCCTTTAGGTCCCGGGGGGCCTTGGGGTCCGGGTTCTCTTGAGCCAATGGAAATGCAGCCGGCCAGACTGGCGAGCGCCACGGCTGTCGCAAATAGCTTAAAGGTTTTCATGATAATTATTCCTTTTATAATTGATTGAAATCAATCCAGTGTGCATCCTGTAAATTAGCTTAATACTGTAGCTGAGACTGTCTGTTACCGTACATTTGCCGAGGCAAATGGTTGGACCGCCGTGCTGGCCAGCATGAGAATGGCCAAACTAAGCTCATCCGCTTGACCTTTTTTCGCGACTCGTAGGCGCGCAGAGTATTATCTATTGCTTAAGCGGGAACCGGAACAGGGGCTTATGCATCGGCCACGCCGCCCTTGTAAGCGCGCAACGGCCGCGCAGGCCATTTCTGCGTCATGTTAGCGTTGCGTATAATATTGCCCGGTATCAATCTCAAGTCGATCTGCCGAGCATGAAAAAAACTATTTTTTGGCTTATTGTTACCCTGTCTTGTGGCGGGTGCGCGTCTGTAGATGAGTGGCAGCGCGGGCTTGCCTACGCTCCTTCCCGCGAAATCATGCCAGCCCCCGAATTGGAATCGCTCGCGATGACCGATCAGTGGGTGGAAAGTCCGGCCGTGGACGGGGTCGCCGCAGGTTTATTGCACGGCTGGTGGATTCCCAATTCATCAAATGATGCCCCGGCGGTTCTTTATCTGCATGGAAATGCCGGCAACATTTCCTCAAACCGAAATATAAGCGTAATCCACAGCCTCCATCGGGCGGGGTTTGCTGTATTGGCGGTCGATTACAGGGGCTATGGCCGCAGCAGCCCAGCACTCCCGAACGAGTCCGCGCTTTATGCGGATGCACAAGCGGCCTGGGAGCGAATGCTGGTGCTTGCGCCGCGCGCCACGAAACGCTTGATCTACGGCCACTCGCTTGGTGGCGCGGTAGCAATCGATCTGGCACTAACGGCAACGCATCTTGACGCACTGGTTGTCGAGGGAACGTACACTTCATTCTCGGAAGTTGTGCAAACGACGCGGTACGGATGGCTCCCTCTGTCGTTAATTCTTACCCAAAAATACACATCCGACGAAAAGATCAGGAATATTCGGGTTCCAAAACTTTTTATACATGGTTCGTCGGATGAGGTAATTCCAGTCGAGATGGGAAAGCGCCTTTATGCCATATCTCTTGAACCAAAATCACTGCTTATCGTTCCTGATGGCCGCCATCGTGATACCGCGGCTAAAGCCGGCGATGACTGGATCAAAGCCATACGCCGCCTGGCTGGGCTTGAGTCTTAACCAGGCGGTAATGTATTTCCAACTCTCGCATCGTGTTTCCTCGTTAGAATCGCGGTAAGCTCTTTGCCATACGGCGCAAGGATTAATTCACGATGCGATTCCAATTAACTTGCCGATTGATCCGCCCATTGGCCTCCCTTGGCGTTTTCGCCGCGTTTGTGTTGGTGTTTGAGGGAAGCGTGGCTGCACAATCCATCGAACTTGACCGCCCGATGGGCGAATCTCTCGCTCGTGCCATGCTTGGCCGATTTGGCTACGGCCCCACTATGGATTCGATCGCCAGTGCCGCTTGCATGAGTCCGCGCGCCTACATCGAGCGAGGTATCTTCGAAGACAGCGCCTTGCCGACAGCTATCTCCAGTCAAATCGCGGACATGCCGGCATCCCAGCCGATCGCGTTGACATGGACAGCCTATGGCCCGGGCGGAAGCGAACGCGATGATCTCAAGGATGATCAGATACGCAAGAAAGAAGTCCAGCAAATGGAGCGGCTACACGCCCGGAGTGCGATCAAAACCCGCCTGTTAGCGATGGCAAATAGTGACAATCAGGCGCATGAAGCATTGTTTTCCTTCTGGCTGAACCATTTTTCGATCTATGCGCCGAAAAGTTTCGGAAAAATCCTGGCGAGAGATTATGCGCGTCATATTGAAGCGGCAATGAAAGAGGATTCCTTCGAGGCATTGCTCCGGGCGAGCTTCTTTCATCCCGCGATGCAGATTTATCTGGATAACGCCCAATCGACAGCGCCAAACAGCCAGGCCGCCAGATTTGCCGCCAATCGTGGCAAGAAACCAGGCATTAACGAAAATCTTGCCCGCGAACTCATGGAACTGCACACACTTGGGGTTGATGCCGGGTATACCCAGACAGATGTACAGGAACTTGCGCGAATCATTAGCGGCGCCGGGATATGGAGAGTCAATATGAATGATCGCGTCCTTGACCGCGCGGGGGCCGTGCGCAAAGAGCTCTTCCTGTTTGACCCGCGCCGGCATGATTTCGAGGCGAAGCGTCTGCTCGGCCAAAATTTCCCGCCGGGGCACGGTGTCGATGAAATTGACCGAGCGCTGCATCTTCTTGCCTCCCACCCTTCTACTGCCCGCCATATTAGCCGCAAGCTGGCCCTCAGGTTCTTGTCTGACATGCCGCCCGAAGCCGTAGTCAAAAGCATGACGGATGCCTTCCTGCAATCGGGCGGGAGGATTTCGGCAACGCTTGATGCCATGCTCCAATCGCCGCAATTCGCAATGAGCATCGAAAAACAAGTGAAATTCAAAGAACCTCTGGATCAACTCTTGTCAGTAGCGCGTGCCGCATGCCAGAGCCAACCTGTCGGGAATGCGGAACTGCTCGCTGCTTCCGCCCTGGACGCGGGTCAGGCACCTTTCATGCGAACTACGCCCGATGGCTATGGTGCCAGAGAAGCTGACTGGCTGTCTCCGGCAGCGATGGCAAAACGCGTTCGTTTTGCGATGGGGATGGCCGCGAACCGTATTCCGCTAGCGCAAGCTGACCCGGACAGCGCCAGTAAGCCAGTCAGACTTAAGGAAATGAATGAGGGAAAACAGCGAGTCATGCGGGGTTCCCCCTGCCAACCTGATTTGCAAGCAATTGAAACAACATTGGGACCGCTTTCGTCCACCACTTCCGCGGCGGTTGCTGAACTGAGCCCCAAGGAACAACTGGCAGCCCTCTTATCCTCACCTGAAGCCTTGCATCGCTGAGCGCCAAACTAATCGGCAAAGTGCAGCATATAACCCATTAATAAACCCATCAATATTGAACCTAATCCGGCAGTTGACCGCTCATTTTCAGTTTGCCACTATGATCCACAAGGACTTTTCGCAACACTTGACGTTCACTTTTATTGTGAGTTCGCTACAGGGCGGATTGCACCTGTCCACCTGCCGGATTTAGGTTAAAACCCATTCATGAGTTCCACTAAGAGTTTTTCTGGCTTAGCCTCGGGTCGTCGTCTCTTCATCAAATCACTAGGGCTTGGAATCGTCGCAACAGCACTACCGGGCTTAATGGTGCAGCGTGCCTACGCTCTCGCTGCACCGGCAGCAGGTAATGACGGACGGTTTATTCTGCTGTTCCTTCGCGGCGGGATGGATGGGTTATTCGCCATTGCGCCGGTGTCCGATCCAGCCCTGCCGTCATTGCGCCCCAATATTTCCCGGAAAACCATGGAACAAGGGATCAGCCTTGCCGGTACCGGGTTCTCCACCCACCCTTCCTGCAAGGATTTGGCTGACCTGTTCGCTTCACGCGAGCTGCTTTTCTGCCCATCCGCCGGAACCACTGACGCCAGCCGCAGCCACTTCCAGGCCCAGGATCTTTTTGAAATCGGCAGTGGTGCCGCAAAGGGCGAGTCCGGCTTCATGGCACGTCTGGCGGCAGTGCTCGGCGCGGAACGGCCGAGTAATGGAGCTATCAGCTTCACGCGCGAAATACCGCTTGCTTTCCAGGGAGCGGACAATCCGCCAGAAGTGGCGCCGTTGTCCGGCTCCGGATTAAAGTTGCCCGCAGGTAAGGTATTGGATGCGATTCGCAAAGCCCACGCCGGCCTGAAAACGGGTGAGGCCATCGACCAGGCGATTTCCACTCAGAGCGAGATTGATGCGACTGTCGATATGGAAGGCGCCGCGCGCGGAGCCACATCCGCCAACGGCTTTCCCAAAATCGCCGCACATCTTGGACGCATATTGAAAGCCAACAGTCGCCTGGCTGTGTCCTTTGTCGATCTGGGCGGATTCGATACGCATGCGGGTGAAGAAGCCGTCCTTTCGCGCGCTTTGCAGAGCTTTTCCGGGGGTCTGTTAGCCCTGAAGGAATCGCTTGGGGTGAATGAGTGGGCTCGGACACGCGTAGTAGTCATGAGCGAATTCGGGCGGACCGCTCGCGAGAATGGTACCCTGGGAACGGATCACGGTCATGGCGGCCTGTTCCTCCTGGCCGGTGGCTCCATCGGGGGTGGGCGCATGGCAGGACATTTTGCGGGACTCTCCGAAGCAGTGCTTCATGACGGAAGGGATCTGCCGGCTACCGCCGATTGGCGGGTATTGCTGTCAGAGACCATCAGTTCGACGTTCGGAATATCCAATCGATCTTTAGACATAGTCTTCCCCGGAAAGCCGAGGGAAAAAGTTGGGGTATGAGTTTCAGAAAAGTTATGGATGTATCCTGGTTTTTTTAGTCGCTATAAATATTTCCCGGCATACCGATCTGATTAACCCTAAAATTAATATGCGATTTCTCTTTTTCGCTACGTTCAACAGAGCAAGGAATATCATTGATGGGTGAAAAACCTCGAAGCGCCTGGAGGGAAAGAACGTTAAAGAGCCTCAAAACTTTCATTACAGTTCCCGGTACCACTCCTCAGTACCGACTTAGAAACCCTTTAGTACCCTTTCCCTGAAGGGAAAAGGTCCCATGTATCGCCTTCTGCCCCTTCTGTTCATTGCACTCGCCAACCTCGCCCACGGCGAGGAATTCTCCTCGCCTAACAGCCGCATGGAAGAATGCCGCATTCTGCCGCCCATGCCCGGCGTTACGCTCTCGAAGGGTGATCAGGCGAAAGAAAAGGAACTTTGCGGTATTGATTTTTATGGGGGCACCGTGGCCTTATGCCCGAAGACCTGGAGCACCAGCGCGGCGGTGATGGTGTACGACATCAAGGGCTCGGGGCTCGCTCCGCAGGCTTACGAAAGCCGCCGCTGCGCAACACGGGAAGGGCATGAGCGCTTGGCCAAGTTCAAGATGACGATGAACCAGCGCAACACGAGCGGCACCATGTCCACCTCAGCTTTGATGTATTACGTGCTTTCGCGCTACCTCGATACACTGGTGGAAGTGCCGGTAGCGGTGTACCGGACCATCGATAAGGAAGTGCTGGATACGCGCGTTGCCGCGCATGCCAATGGCCAGGGCAGCATGAACCGCAGTGCGTGGCAATGGGTGCGCACGGCAGTGCGCAATCCGTCTGCCTACGTACCGACGGATGATCTTTTTACTGCGGACCGGCAGCAGATATATGGCGTTCTGCTCGACGACAAGGGCGCACGCTATGGGGTGGAGATTAACGGTCCGCGCAAGGCGCCATGGGGCGCCCCGCAGGCGCGGGAGTTTCAGACCACACTGGCGTTCACAGCATTGCGGCGCGACGCGACGCTGACGAGTGCTATCGCGGACGCCCCTTATCCGGCGCAGCAAATGGTGTTCTGGATGCGCGAACTGAGCGAGATCGCCGTGCTGGACCACATCTTTTCGCAACAGGATCGTGTCGGCAATATAGACTACGTCTGGCGCTGGTATTGGGTGGATGGCGATGGCAAGGTGCAGCACGACAAGGTGCACTCGAAGGTACCACGTTCCCGCATGAATTCACTCGCCGTACCCGACGAGTTGCGCCAGTTCCATCCTGTGCTGTTGCAACGCACATGGATAGGAGACAACGACGCCGGCTTGTCGCCACGTTATGCCAACTTCACGGCACAGGCCGCCATGGTGTCCAATCTGAGGCATTTCGATGCCGGCGTGTACCGCAGACTCATGGCCCTGAGCCATGACTTCCAGCAGCGCGGCCCGGTATCAGGTTTTCTTACCAGCGAATATGGACTCAAGCCGGCGCAATTGGGGTTGATGATGAAAAATACCATCGATGTGGCGCGCATACTGGAAGCGAATTGCCGATCGGGCAAACTGCGCTTCGACCTGAACCCTATGAAATTTTTAAAAGGCGAACCCACGGAGGAATCAGTGGATTGCGGCGGTTAAGCACGCTGAATCGGCGCAATCGGTACAATAAGCACTAAGCCGGACCATATAGCTATACCAAGGCATCCCAGGAGTTTGACATGAGTCTTGCCAATGTCTACCAGCTTCCTTGCAGGACGGCACCGTGAATCGGACCGGCGCACGCGTTATCCTGTACGTCATGGGCGGCTTTGCAGTGATTGTCAAGCTGAGCGCCGCATCCGCACTTGTCATGGCGCAAGATACCCCGAATTCCACGCTGATTCGGGGCGAAAAAATAACCGGTGAAAAGATCGTCGAACTGCCGGTACCTGGCCGCAAGGCCGAGATCTGCGTGGTGCCTAAGCTCTTCGATGGCGCGGGCTATAGCGCAAAGGACGCAAGGGTTATGGAACAGCTTTGCGCTATCGATGTCAGGAAAAATGCCGCCGTCTGCCCCAAACTGAACAGCACCAATCCCGGCCTGGACATCTTTGCCATCCCGCCCGGCACAACAGCACAAAAATTCCAGGATACCGGTTGCAAGTCACCCAAGGGCGAAAAGATCGCCAAGTACAAGCTCAGCACGAGCTGTAGCTACACGCCCTCTATCCTTGGCTATTACCATGTCTCGCGTATCCTTGGCCACGTGGCGAACGTGCCACCCGCGGTATTGCGCACTTATGACCTGGCAGACCAGATAGCGCTCGGGCGCAAAGCGCTGGTCCGCGCTCCCGCGTCGAGCCTGATCCATGCAACATGGGCATCGCTGATGGCGCAACTCACTGCCGGTCCGGATGCAAGCCGTCGCGCGCTGCTGCTGACGGATGATTTCTCGCAATCGTATGGAGCGCTGATGGACAACCCTAGCCACGAGGAATTCTATAAGGATTTTTTTAATGGGGGCAGCAATAACGTGGCGCGCGCGCAAAACTTCCGTGACCGAAACCCTGCAATGGCCTTGCTCGCTAGCGGCGCGGACGTATCCACGATGGTCGGACGCAGCTTCACCGTCAGCAACGTTCAGAAAATGGTGCAACTCAAGGATGCTTCGGAACTGGTCGTACTCGACACGCTGCTAAACCAGCAGGACCGCTTCGGCAATATTCATGACCTGCCGGCTTATTATTACCTCGACGCGCAGGACGGCAAGATCAAGAATGAACGAAAATTAACGTCCGGCGAGGTTGTGCAGCGCAAGGCTGTAAAGGTCAAGCAAATGATGCTCAAGGATAATGATTGTGGTGTGGCCAAGACCAATGTCGCGAAATCAGCCGGTCTTGCCGATCGCATCGCCCATATGGATCCGGAGACCTACTATCGGCTGCTGAGTTTTGATCAAATGGCCGACCGGCCGGAAGTGGAAGAGTTCTTCCGGCGCGAAACTTTGTTCACCGCCGCCGACTTCGCCAGCCTGCGAGCCAACCTGAAACAATTGGCCAGCCAATTGCACCAGCGTTGCACCACCGGACGGCTGAAGCTCGATCTCGATCTCGACATCCACTTCTCAGCGAAACCGCTGCCGTTGCGAAGCTGCCAAGAGCGGAGTTAAATCATCCCGTTATATCACTGCCGTTGGCTGCAACTCGTATGGCAAAGTTTCCTTTAGCCTCAGCGCTACGAGCGACTCGGCGGTTTTTTCTTATTCACCTCTAATCAGAGTCAACAGGGCATAGACAGCATCTCGAATGTGAAAACCGCTGACTCATACCAGGCAAGTCGGGCCATCTGTCGCCGCGCCCTGCGTTCATGAATTTGTCAATCCACAACGGCAACATGAAAAATATTTCCCGCAACGCCCCATGCCCGTGTAACAGCGGCAGGAAGTACAAGCACTGCTGTCAGAAACATGAGCGATCGCTGACAGCAGGCACGCGCGCGAACCCACCTGCCCCATCAGTCTCGCAGTATCTTCAAACGGGTATGGAATACCACCAGGCCGGGAATCTGCCCCAGGCGGAAGCCATCTACCGGCATATACTCCAGGTGGAACCAGACCATCCAGGCGCGCTGCATTTCCTGGGGCTTATTGCCAGGCAGGTGGGAAACGCAGAAGCTGCCATCGAACTCATCGGTAAATCTCTCGCATTCAAACCGGACTATGCGGAAGCGCACAACAACCTTGGCAACGCGCTGAAGCAGCTAGGCAGGCTGGAAGAAGCGATTGCCAGCTATCGTGCCGCACTCAAGCTCAAACCGGATTTTGCGGAAGCCTACGGCAACCTGGGCAATGCGCTTAAGGAACAAGGGGACCGTGGAGAATACGGCAAACTGGACCAGGCTGTTGCCAATTACCGTAAGGCGCTCATGCTCAGGCCGGATTTTGCCGAGATGCACAGCAACCTGGGTAATGTCCTGCGGGATCAAGGTAAACCCGATGAAGCCATCGTCAGTTATCGCAGAGCGATTACGCTCAAACCTGAATTCGTAGAGGCGCACAACAACCTGGGAAATGTGCTGAATGAGCAGGACAAACTGGAGGACGCCATGGCCAGTTTCGAGAAGGCGCTCACCTTCAGGCCGGGCTTTGCGGAAGCGCACAACAATCTTGGCAATGTGCTTGGAAAGCTTGGTAGGTCGGAAGACGCGATTGTGAGTTACCGCAAGGCACTCGCACTCAACCCGAATTATGTGCAGGCCTACAGCAACCTGGGGAATGCGTTAAGAGAACAAGGCAAGCTGGACGACGCAATCATCAGTTATCGACATGCACTGCAATTCAGCGAGAGCGCGGAAATCAAAACCGGATTCGCCCAATGCCTCCGCAACCTCTACTTTACGCATGAAATTCCGGGCATCCGCCCGCTCATTGCCAGAGCCATATCCGAGCCTTGGGGCCGGCCGGCTGAATTCGCGAACCCGGCCATATCCCTCATCAAATTGGATCCAGCGATCAAACCATGTCTGAACCGGGCACTTGGGGCCTGGCCAGCCAGGCTACCGTCTCAGGAGCTGCTCAAAGATACCGGCGTTGATGCGCTCTGCAGCGATACTTTGCTCCAGTGTTTGCTTGAGAACACTCCAGTGTGCGATCTCGAACTCGAGCGGTTTCTGACCATGACACGAAATGTCATGCTGGGTGCCGTAATGTGCGAAGAAAGCTCCGGCTGGGCGTCAGCCGGTCCCATCACGATTTCGAATAATTCTTTCGACGCACCTGAGCATAAAGTCCTGGTTTTTTACTGTGCGCTGGCAAGACAGTGCTTTATCAATGAGTATATTTGGACTTATTCCGACGAAGAGTTCGATCAGGCCCAGGCGCTGAGAGATCGTCTCGCCTCTGCGGTTACATCGGGGCTACCCATTCCCCCAGTGTGGCTGCCTGCGGTTGCGGCTTACTTCCCCCTCATCTCGTTGACCGCTCGAAATGCCCATGTAGAGGCGCTGCTGGATCGCTCCTGGCCGGATGCCGTGAGTGCCTTGCTCGTGCAGCAGGTTCGCGAACCGCTGGAAGAACAGCGATACCGGTCAATTATCCCCAGTTTGACGCCCATTGCGAATGATGTTTCCCGCGCTGTTCAGAAGCAATATGAGGAAAACCCCTACCCGAGATGGGTAAAGCTTCCGCCAGGCGGTAAGGGGGTCAACATCGAAACCTATCTGCGCAGCCGGTTTCCTCTTTCAAAGCTCAAGCCAATGAGCATGCGTGAGGAGAACGGCGCCCGGGTCAACATTTTGATAGCCGGATGTGGAACAGGACAACAAGCAATCGCAACGGCTCAGCGTTATCAAAACGCCAAAGTCCTCGCTATTGACCTGAGTTTGACGAGCCTCTGCTACGCTAGGCGAAAGACTAGCGGCCTAGGCATAAAGAACATCGATTATGCGCAAGCCGATATCATGAGTTTCGACTCAACCGGATCAATGGGCATGTTCGATGTTATTGAAGCGGTCGGCGTATTGCACCATCTTGAGGACCCGGTGGCGGGATGGCGGAAGCTGCTTACCTTATTGCGCCCAGGCGGCCTCATGCGACTGGGGTTTTATAGCGCATGCGCCCGTCGGAATGAAACTGCGGCACGGCAGTTTGCCGCCGAACATGGATACGGGGCGACCCCTGCGGACATCCGGCGCTGCCGCCAAAATCTGACGGACGGCGAGAATGCGGCACGATTCAGGCCGATCTTTTCGGCCAGGGATTTTTATACGATGAGTGAATGCCGAGATCTACTCTTCCACGTCCAGGAGCATTGCCTTACATTGCCCCAACTCAAAAACGACCTTCGCGAACTGGATCTTGCATTCATCGGTTTCTCACTCGATGTGGAAACCCTTAAACGATACCAGAAACAGTTTCCGTACGATCAGCCCCAAACCGATCTCGACAATTGGCACATATTCGAGACCGCCAACCCTGAAACTTTTATCGGAATGTATCAGTTCTGGGTCCAGAAACCGGGCTGAAAAGTTACCCAAGGCGTTGCATACCAAAATTTGCGAGAACCTGTTTATCAATTCCCTCAGCATCTTAAGGGTTATTCCTGAGGCGGTGGATGAGCTCAAGTGAAAAATTTGTACGAAATATCGGGGAAATTTTGCTTGACATTTCATAGTAATCCACATCCGCGACAAAAATGACCCAGCCGCTCAAAGTAGCGCCGCGCAAACCCGCATGAATCCTAGCTTTACACGTATGTTTCTGATATCAAAGGAGAATTCATTTCGTTCAAAAAATAGCCAAAAAAGAAAATATTGTTACAGAAAGGTGACTTATCGGCTGTGTTCATAGCTTATCAACAAACTTATCCACAGCAATTGTGGACAAGAGGAAGTGTCGAAATGGGCCCTGCAACGATACTGTTGACAATGTGATAAGCTCCAGCCGAGCTGGCAAAAATTCAGAACCAGGTGTGCGAATACCTTTCAATATCCGATTTCAACCGAGCGAAGACCGGTTTGGGCTGACGCCTCTTTTCATCATCTGTTTTACCCGCATCAAAGAACCGGTAAAAGCAGGACCTATCAGCATTAAGACAAGATGGATTAAGGAATGAGAACAATTATCCACCTGCGGTCATTGATTCCGGTAGCTTCGCTGGAAACAGCAGTTTAAGAAGTTATTCCTGAGGCGGTGGATGAGCTTGTGGGGGAAATTCCTCCAGGATGCTGGAAAACTTTTGCTTGACAATTCACAGTAATCCACATCCGTAACAAAAATAGCACAATTAGTCAAAAGCACGTCGCGCAAACCCGCATGAATCCTTACTTTCCGCATAAAAATATGATTTTAAAGGAATTTCTGAAAAGTTCAAAAAACAGCAAAAAGGAAAATATCGTTACAGCAAGGCGACTTATCCTCCGTGTCCATAGCTTATCAACAAACTTATCCACAGCAATTGTGGACAACAAAGAAGGCTATGGCAGCCGAACAAAGGCTTACTGCGAACGAGCCCGGTAGACCTCTAAAATCGGTCCCGTAGTTGCTAAACGATAAGCCCAGCCTTGCCCAACCGACTTTAACCAGGATGCGAATTCCCCGGTTCAACTCTCGCGGCAAACTGCCCAGTTGATGCCTGAAGTCAAGGTTGATCCGGACAGGAAAGTTTCCGCATGACTTATTTCCTTATCACAGCGGGATCTTCGTACTCCTCTAGGCGAAGCGCGATTTCCACGGCTTTCTTTGCTTCTTCAATAGTTTTTGCATGAGAGAGATCCACTCCCGGATTGGGATAGCTGTGCCAGAAGGAAAAACCGGCCGTTGTAATCCACAAAAGGCCTCTTACGTGCTTTTCCATGAATACTTCCTGATGACTTTCATCAATGACTTTCCATTCGATATCCATCATTCACACTCCTCGGTATTTGCAATAAAACGGTTTCAACTTTTCTCTCCAGTAGACTTTCAGTATAGATGACACGGCGTTAGTGGCATGAGCGTATCCTATGGCCGGACTGATCCGTAACGGCTTACATGCGACTTTTCATTCTACCCAGCAACCGTGCCCCGCGAGCTACTCAAAAGACAAACCCTGCCTGGCCGGTGCTTCATACCGTTGAGCGAAACACTGAGCGGAAATTCGGAAATATTCCCTAAGTTCGGTATCGCACAGTATTTCATTCTGGATCGATTATCTTATCGTGCAAAACATGCAGAAGCAGTATCCGGTATACAGACTGCGAGTTTAGTTCTGATCCTTTTTCAACACGAGTTTTCGGTTTCAGATGGAGGAAGAAATGCGTAACCATGATTATGATGATGAACTGGCATCATTTTCCGCCCTGTTTGATCAAGGGGCCGAGGTTTTTACAAAGAAAATGTTCAGACATTCTCAAGCAAAAGCCCAGGAAAGCTGGAGTGACATTGATAAAGACCGGCAAACAAAAAAAATGTTCGCCATCAGATCACGGTCGCGCAGGGCGGCTTCGCAGGTCTAGCCCGGGTCTAGCCTCATACCGAATGCCATTGCAGCAGCATCTGAGTAAGAGGTAGTAGTAACAGTAATTCTGCGGCGTATCATGCCGGTTGGCTTGGCGGGTGAGCCGGAAGGATGAGCGGCTACCTTCGCCCGAACGAGATGTGACGCCGGAGAGCGGAATCCAGGCTGAAGCATCGCCACCACCCCTCGCTCCAGCTCTATTATCGCGAACGTTCACCCGCTTACCCTTCGTTTACCGTGGAAGGGATCGAGGTCTGCGCTGCGCCGCGCCTGAGAACAGTCTTCAGGGCCCTCCGGCCGGATATGACCCCTTGCAAAAGTTCGTCAAGTTCGGTTAGTTCGATTAAATTACCCGTACATTCTTGAACTGCCAGGGGTCATCCATATCCACGTCCTCATTGAATAGCCATCCCCTGTCGTACAAAGGGGTCCAATCACTATAGACCCCGACAACCTCTCCCAGATAGGGCCTGGCAATTTCAAGAGCGGCCTCATAATCTATATCGTCGGGTTCTATCACTCCCTTATCCGGATTCTTAAGTGCCCATGCCATTCCAGCGAGAACTCCCGCCACGACTTGCAGGCTGGTCGCGTTATTATATGGCGCGAGCTGACGCGCTTCGAAAATCGATAGGCGCGACCCATACCAATAGGCACCCTTGGCGTGGCCCATCAGCAGGACGCCCAATTCGTCCATCGCCGTCCGTTATCTCATCCCGTAGAATCCGCTTGTTCGCCTGTAACAGCCAGTTCCTTCCTGCCAATTCATGCAGCGAGAGCACAGCATCATCGCAAGGATGATACGCATAATGTACCGTAGGACGATAAATAAAGTCTCCGTTCTCTCGTAATGTGAGGTGATCGGCTATCGAGATCGATTCGCCATGCGTAATCAGGAAGCCATGATAAGGGCCTGCCAAGGGGGTCCAACTGCGCACGCGCGTGGCGGCGCCGGGGCGGTTGAGATAAATGGCCGCGTCACAGCCAAATCCGTGTTGCGCGCCTCCCTCCGGCCAATGCCGCTCATGGCTGCCCCATCCCAGCTCCGAAGGCTGAAGACCCTCGCCTACGAAGCCATCGACCGACCAGGTATTGACAAATTCATTGCACTGTTTGCGCCGGGCGCAAATCTGGGTGTCGCGCTCGGCGATATGGATGGCCTTTATATTAAGACGAAAAGCCAGCTCGGCCCATTCAGTGTGGCTTACCGGTTTTTTCATCGGAAGACCGGTATCGGCGGCGATATCAAGCAGCGCCTTTTTGACAAAAGTGGAAGCAAGACCGGGATTGGCGCCTTGAGCAAGAATGGCTGTAGGCCCCCCGTGCTTTTCCCGTCCAAACGAGAGCGCTTTTTCACGCAGAGCATAATTGGAGCGAAGCGATGCCGGAATGGTTCTGTCGGTATAGCCTCCAGGCCATGGCTCGATGCAGGTGTCCAGATATAGTGCGCCACGACGCCAGCACAACTCCATCAGCGCGATGCTGGATACATCCACCGACAGGTTGAGCAGAAAATCTCCCTTGTTCAGGTACCGTTCGAGTATTGCCGTATAATTTTCCTCGGTAAGGGCATGTTGTATGAACGCGACATCAAATTCCCGCGCGATCTCCTCCCCGTTCTCATCAGCGGAAATTACGGTGATCTGTTCCGGTTGTATTTCAAGATGGCGCAAAATCAGCGGGAGCGCGGCCTGCGCGATACTTCCAAAACCGACCATTATCAGAGAACCCGGTAGACGAGCGTGCTTGGCATATGATTTAATTTTCATGTTCCTGGCTTGCGGAATGTATTTTTCTCATCTTCTGTTTCTTTTCCAGGCTTTGTGAGTGCAACAAATTGGTCGTTCAAAAAGCGCCCAGGACCATGCTGCCTGTGTCCTTCCCTGGCTTTGCGAAGCCGGGGGGCGCCCCAGCGGAACTGTACACGGCCCGATCGGTCAAATTACCTTGATATTGCACTGCGCATGCTTGTCTTCGGATGTCCCATGCTATCCTCGCCACTGCTCCTTGTTTCACCCGTAAAGGCAAGTGTGAATGAGGGTTGTTGACGGTATTATTCATATTGCATGGGCAGCGTCATATTGCCTGGCGGCGCTGTTTAATCTATTTTTTATGAGGAAACGACAATGACGAATTGTAACCTGCCACAGCACGAAGATCATACTCATCCGCACGGCCCGGAGTGCGGTCATACTGGCATAAAGCATGACGATCACATCGATTATCTGCACGATGGTCATCTGCACTATCCGCACGGCAGCCATGTTGATGAGCATGTCATAGGCGTGACAGAAACAAATCCGGAAAACTGCACACCTGGGCATGAGTGTGCCGTGCATGAGCGGCAACATGTGCATGGCCCCGGATGTGGCCATGAGGCTGTGCCACATGGAGATCATATCGACTACCTGGTCGGCGGCCATTTGCATTATCCTCACGACGGCCATTGTGACGACCACGGTCCGGTAAAAGTAGCCTGACAAGAAGGGCAGGTTTATCCGCACAGCTTGCGCGAAAACCTTACATAAGCCGCTTGTTCCCGAGCCGTTTATCCCGGAGCGTTTATCCCCGAGGGGTTATCCCTGTTTCCCGGCTCGGCCCTCCTTTGCATGCGCGGGCGTTACTTTACGCGTCTCCCTCCTCCTTCGGCTTGGCCAAATCTGCTTCGTTTATGGCTATACGGACTAATTTCAGGAATTAATCCCAGGCGGCAAGGCTAAGAGAACAATGGAAACGGTAGTGCTGGTGCACGGCCTTTGGATGCATGGCTGGGTGATGAGATGGATGGGCATGCGGCTAAATCGCTGCGGTTTCAATGTCCGCTACTTTTCTTACCCCTCCATGCGCGGCTCTTTATCGCAGAATGCGTCAGTCCTTGCGCATTTTGCGAAAGATATCGCCGCGCCGCGTATCCACTTTGTCGGCCACAGTTTGGGAGGCCTCTTGATATTGCAGATGCTTCACGAATTTCCCGAGAACCGGATTGGCCGGATCATTCTTGCGGGGAGCCCCTACAATGCCTGTCGCGTAGCAACAAAACTTGCCAGCCGCAGCCTTGGGCGCTATATCCTTGGACGAAGCATGCTGCAATGGCTGGGTCAGACGCCGTCATTAAATAATCCGGCCTACGATATCGGCGTGATCGCCGGTTGCAAGGGCATCGGCGGTGGCAGGCTGATCTCGCGTCTGGCCTCGCCTAACGACGGAGTCGTAGCTGTCGAGGAAGCGCATATCGCGTTTGCGCGCGATCAGATCGTGCTCGACGTCAACCATTCCGGAATGCTCGTATCTGCTGAACTGGCCCGCCAGGCATGCTCATTTCTGCGTTACGGCTATTTCTTGCACAACGGACCGAACAGGACGCCAGCATGATGTTCAGAGTTCCACAGGTCTCGGGAGTCTCGAAAGTCTCGCGGATATCAAGGGTATCGAGGCTTGCCGCGATCAGCCTCGTTATCTTGCTTGGAGGCTGCGCCAATCTCGGCTATTACACACAAGCTGTGGATGGGCACATGAACATCCATAACCGGGTCCGGCAAATTGATGCGATCATCGCAGACCCTGAAGCCGATCCAAGATTGAAGCGCACCCTCACTCTTGTTTCCAGGCTGCGCGAATTCGCCAGCCGTGAGCTCAAGCTTCCCGATAACCAAAGTTTTACCACCTACGCCGACCTGGGCCGCCGCTACGCGATCTGGAATGTTTCCGCCGCGCCCGAGCTATCCATAGAGCCTGAAAAATGGTGCTTTGTAGCGGCAGGTTGTGTCAGTTACCGCGGCTTTTTTTCCGAGACTGAAGCCCAACGCTTTGCCGGCGAGCTCAGGATGAAAGGATATGACACCAGCGTAGGGGGAGTGCGCACATACTCTACTCTGGGGTGGTTTAAAGACCCCGTACTCAATACCTTCCTTGGGTATTCCGACGCGGAGCTTGCTCAGTTGATATTTCATGAGCTTGCTCACCAGTTGGTCTATGTACAGGATGACAGCACGTTCAATGAATCTTTTGCCACCGCGGTCGAACTGGAAGGCATCGCCCGCTGGCTGAACCAGCACGGCGTGGAAGGGCAACGCGCCGCGTTTGACGCTTCGCAGAAAAGGAAATCCGCTTCCATCGCGATAATGCTGGATCATCGCGAGCGTTTGGAAGACCTGTACGCCTCGGACGAAAGCGAGGTCGAAAAACGGGCCGCCAAGGCCCGTATCCTGGCCCAGTTGCGGAAAGATCTGTCCAGTCTTGAAACAGATAAGGCCCGGTTTGACGCTTATGATAAATGGCTGGCCCTGAATCTCAATAACGCTTTCCTCGCCTCAGTCTCGACCTATACACAATTGGTGCCCGCGTTTCACGCGCTTCTCGCCCGGCATGAAGGAGATATCGGCCAATTTTATAAGGCTGTGATTGAATTGAGCAGGTTACCAAAAGCTGAGCGCACTGCCCTGCTTCATGGAATGTACAGGCCCAACCTCTCTGCCAGCAATTCGGAATAATGAAGTCTCTCCGCCAGCGATTGGGGAAGTAATCAGGCTTTATTGATCAATGCGGGATGTAGCAGCTCTATCTCGTAAAGATGCCGCCCTTGCTGTGGCGGCGAATAAGCCCGGTAACTGGATATAACCTCGGGCTCCAGGTGTCCCACCACTTGCTGCAGGTCCGATAACCGTAGTCCCTGCCGGACAAGATAGGCAATATAGCTATGGCGGATCACTTCGGCGGTAATTCCTTCTGCATCGGGCAAGCCCGAGTCCACCGCCGCGCAGATCAAAGCGGCGGAAAGGTCGACGCGTGACCCCGGATCATTGGCGTCCCACAAAGGTTGGCCTTCGGACTGCTCGAATAATGACTGGAGGAACCTGCTGATGGGAACAGCTCGCGGCGCGTTCCCGGCGAGAGTGATTATTCCCGCGTCCAGATCGATTTGACGAGGAGTCAAAGAAACGATTTCGGCGATATCCAGCCCCGTGAGCAATAACCCGATAAATTGTTTCCCTTCGAGGTTGGCGGCATTAAGCAGAATCCTGAGTTGATGACTGGACAGTTCGCGATGTATAGGACCAGGAAGGAAGTTGCTCGCTTTCTGTTCAGAAATTTTCTGCTCCGACGAGCCGAGCGCGCCTGGCGGATAATCAGGCAGGCCAGCTGCAGCTGGTGAAGCCGCAGAATAGCCCTGTATTCCAAATACTGCGATAGAAGGCTGTTGTTCCTTTTTCTGAGTCAAATACTCTGAAATCCACACGCTAAAGAGACCTAACAGCAGAGAACCCGCAATCACTATCAGCGCATCACGGCTATAGTCCGGTCTCACCGGCTCACGCGTTTCATAAGCGCGGTTAATAACCGTAACTTGAGGATACCTCTCCCGCCGGCTGGTTTTGACCTGTACCAGCCGCTCCTGCGTATCACGGTAGATCTTTTCCAAACCTTCCAGATCGGTTTTCAGCGCATCATGCTGGGTAAATTTCGACGTGAATGCGGAAGCCTGTTTCTTGTGCTCATCCAGTTGCGCGCGAATTTCCCGAACGGTTTGCTGTGCTGCGGCGTAATTCATTTCGGCATCGGTCAACACGACATTTTTACCATGCTGACGTTTGCTGCCAACCGCGATTTCCAGCCCCTTTATTTGTTCCGGAATGGATTTTAAATCAGGCTGTAAATTCAGGTACTCGCGTGTGAATTTTTTATCCAGGTCCGCCAGTTTCTCGCGCAGATCATGCAACCGCTTCTCCAGGTCGAGCAAACTCCCCTTCTCATCATCCGGCACCACGGCCTGCCCCCGGGATATGGCGGTTCTGATGGCATTCAGGTGGGATTTTGCCTTGACCTCCTCCTCACTGGCCTTATTGAGGGAGTCAGTCAAGCCCTTGAGGCGGGCCAGTGCTTCGTTCTCGTTGCGCTCTGTCGAGGAGATATCGTGGCTTTTTCGAAAAGACTCCAGCTCCGACCGGGCGGAATCGATTTTGATGGTCAGCCCTTTCAATTCGTCCTCGAGAATGCGGGTCGTATCGTTTGTCAGCTTCCTGACTTCATCAGCACGCGCATCGAGGTATACATCTATCCAGGTATTGATGAGCAGCGGCAAAAATCCCGCATTGGTACCCTCCGCTTCTATTTCGACAAGATTGGTTTCAGCGACCGGTTTGACATTCAGCAAATTCTGAATATCGGATGTGGTCAGCCGCAGGAAGGATTTGTTCGTGGCTTCTGCCTTGAGCCGTGACAACGTCTCGGCAATCAATTCGTGCCCCAGCAAAATTTGCCGCTGAATAGCCACATGCTGAATATCCGCGTCACTGCTTTCACGATCTACTGGCGTCATTGCCGAAGTCAACAATGTCGCGCTGCTGCGGTAAACGGCGGGACGGCTGTAATTGTAGACCAGACCTATCGTGGCGCTGACCAAAAAGACGACAGCAAAAATGCTCAATCTGCGCGACCGGTACCATGGCCGGTCACTCGTGCCGCCAGAGGAATACAAATTGCCCGCCAAGCTCTGATTGATCCTACCTTTTATAAACCGGCTCACCTGGCTCACCTTTAATACCTGTTAATACCTGATTGTCAAAAGCAGTCCACGATCTTGAGTGACCAGGGCTACGGGCAAACAACAACGGCCTGGTTTCCACTGAAAGTTAAATATAGCCCATAGTCTTCCGATTGGCGACAGAAATGCCGTCCCCCAAATAGGAGTTCCGTTCGGTTCCGTACAAACAATGGTACCGCACCCATGACAATGTATACATAATTCAAAAACAAGTTGCTTTTCATATTTCTGTAAAGGTTTTGTTTTAAGGTGAGGGTTCCGTAATATCTTAAAGCAACTGAATTTGAACGGTATATACCTACCCTTCAAGATTAGGGCTCTGAATAAGCCGTATGCGAGCGGAAGACTTATTCAGACGTTTTCCGCTTCCTGCCCGTGCGTGAATGGGATGGAACTGCATGATGGTTTGTCCACTATTTGGGTTTATCAGCCCCCTTTTACAGGAATTAGAAAATGAAGAGACATAATGATCAATATCTGTTCGACTTCGCTTTTGCGTTGCTCGATCACAGGTCGGAAGCGTTTAGGCAAAAAATGGCCAAACACTTCCAATCAACCGGCCGCAAGCTTTGGACAGATATAGAGAAAATCCCCGGCAGAAAAAGAAACGAGCCAGTCAGCCACTTCGAAGAAATGGCTGAGTAATCAGCCTGGCGGCCAGCCAAGCTTGCCCAAAATCGAGAGGTCCGAGGCAGGCAATGCCCCATGGCGCGCCTTCTGTTGGCCACGGTAAATGCAGTAGACTATGACCTCGAGCAGGAAAATAGAAAAGTTGTAGCATCTGATGCGTTCCACTTCCTCCTCTTTTTCCCCGATTCCCATGCCCGCAGTATTCGTGGGGCACGGAAATCCGATGAATGCGCTCTCCCGTAACGCTTATACTGCCGCGTGGTCCGCGATCGGTGCGGCGCTTCCAAAACCCAAAGCCATCCTTTGCATCTCCGCGCATTGGTATGTCCCCAAGACCGCGGTCACATCTGTGGCAAAACCGCGAACCATCCATGATTTCGGTGGTTTCCCGCCTGAACTCTATCAGGTTCAGTATCCCGCGCCGGGCTCGCCCGAACTGGCAGCGGAAACCGCAGATCTGCTTTTACCGTTCGCAATCCAGGCGGCCGATTGGGGGCTGGATCACGGAACCTGGTCCATTCTCATGCATATCTTTCCCAATGCGGATATTCCCGTTGTCCAGTTAAGCATCGACGAAACCCGAGAGGCAGTTTGGCATTACGAGATTGCAAAGCGCCTATCGCCATTACGCGACAAGGGGATACTTATCCTGGGCAGCGGAAATATCGTGCACAACTTGCACACCTACTCCTGGGGCAAGCATAACGCCGAACCGTACGATTGGGCTATCAGATTCGAAAGCCGGGTGAGGAAGGCATTAAGTTCGGGAGATATTGCGCCGCTCATCGATTATGAAAAACTTGGACGAGACGCGTTATTGTCGATACCAACCCCCGACCATTATCTGCCATTTCTCTATATTCTTGCCCAGCGCCGGGACAATGAGAGAATTACGTTCCCTGTGGAAGGATTCGACGATGGTTCGATTTCAATGCTGGGAGTGCAAATCGGCTGACGAACTCGAAGTATGCTTCTAAAGTCGTCCATAATGATAAGCCGCCACCCGACTGTGGCGATCGGCGTATTCGCGCATCGCGTCTTCATATTCCGTAAATCTTGCGGAAGCACAGCGTCCTTTCATAACCTCCAGTAATGCGCCGGCGCCAAGCCGGGCGGATTCAATCGCCGCCTCTATTCCCAGGCCGCTGAGGGGATCGGGGGCATAGGCCGCATCGCCAACCGCAATCCAGCCAACTCCGGCCGCCCCCTCGAATGGGCGCGCCCCAGCGGTCCGGCCGGTGATCCGCGAGTTGCCCGCGACACACGTCAACAAAGGACTCAGCAGATACGTGGCGCGTAACTCCTGAATGAAAAATTCTTTTAAGGTTGCCTGCCGTTTTTTCACCTCATCCCGGTCAGTACAAAAACCGGCAAAATAACCTCCATCCACGGCGGGCAGAGCATACCACCAGCCTTTGTCCGCGGCTTCGATATACAGAGTATGACCCGGACCTTGACCCGAATCGGTTTGGGCAGGCAGCGGCATCATCAGCGCGATTTGCGGTGACTCGGCCACTGGCGGGCGGTCGATAAAGCTCGCCGCGACACGCCCGGTCGCAATCACCAGAAATTGGGCATTTAAAAGATTGCTTCCGGTCTCTCCAGAACGCAACAGAAGCTGCCAACCGCTATTGCCATGTTCATCCCTGCGCTCGACGTGAGTAACCTTGGTATTGGCGGCGATCGATGCACCTGCCGTGCCTGCCAGATCGCGCAATGATCGATCGAAAAGCGAGCGTTCCAACGCGATGCCGGGACCCCAGGGATTGAACATCGCATTCAAGGTTACCGGCTCTGGCGTTCCCCACAGCGATACCGTCTCCTGGATTTCCGTTCCGGAAAGCGGCTGAAACAAGCCGGGGCAATACTGTTCAAGAATCTTCCGCGCATGCCCGGATACAAGTTCAATGCCGCCGGGCGCATAGCCGTCCCAATGCACCAGAGTCACGGAAACCCCGTTCCGGGCGAGCATGAGCGCGCATATGGCCCCCGCCGGCCCGCCGCCAACCACGGCGACATCTACGTGCCGCACAGTGATCCCTTCATGTTGAGTCAATTTTTTACTCTCGGCGGTGGAGCTCATGATTGATTTTGGTCTCCTGCAAATTGCCCGATCCTGACGCTCCTATAAATCACTTTTCCCCGGCGCAAAAAATTAATGCACCAGCTTGCGCTGGCAACTGCGCTTATTCTGTACTACTGTGGTTAGGTACCTTGGACGAGTCACATCAGAATACCATCGGGCATAGGCCAACCGTTTTTGAAAGAAGGAATAATATCAATCATGAGCCCTGACAGGAAAGCACTGAGCCGAACACTGAGCCGCCGTACCATCCTAAAAGCATCCGCCGCGGTGCTCGCCACCAGCATATTGCCGGCGAGCAATACGGTTCTGGCACAGGCGTCGCTGAACCGGACACAGGATCAGATTCTGGGTCCCTTTTATCCGATCATGAGCAAACCCGATCGCAGCGGGGATCTCACGCGGGTGCCAGGGGGTACAGGCCGCGCGAAAGGCCAGCCCCTCATTGTCACCGGCCGCGTGCTGGATCCCTCCGGTAAACCGATTAAAGGAGCGAATATTGAAATTTGGCAAGCCAATGCCGGGGGACGCTATGCACATCCCGACGATACAAACCCGGCACCGCTCGACCCGAATTTCCAGGGTTTCGGTGCGATAACCACCGGAGCAGATGGGCACTATCGGTTCAAAACCATCAAACCGTCAGCCTACCCTATTACGCCAACCAGGACGCGGCCGGCGCATATCCATTTCAACGTAAGAGGCCGTCATGATGAACTCATCACCCAGATGTATTTTGAAGGGGACCCATACAATGAAAAGGACCCGTTTCTCCAAAGCGCTTTTGATCCGGAAGCTTTGATAGTCAAGCTGAGCCCGTCAAGGAGCGAAGAGCCTGATTTTATGTTAGCGGTATTCGATATCGTGTTCAGGGGTTAAAAAACAATTCGCCGGAATAATATATCAGCGCCATTACAGAGGCGCCTAACCTCGTGACTTGTAACTGTCACGCTGATCTGCCGGCTTCCTCCTACAGGTCATGAAATATCTCGGCCATCTCTCTGCTCATGACCCGTTTTACGCATACCTCCGCCAAGATATTGTCCCGCAGCTTGACGCCAGCCTGAATTCACTCGACTTTCGTGTATATCAGCTTCCCGCTTCCAATCATGTCTACCTCTATGAAGACCGGCATAGTCACCTCCGAATTATCGGAAAATTCTTTGGCGGCGTTCCTCATCTTGATCCGGAAGCGGCACTTCATCATATGGAGCGCGAATACAACAATTTGTGTCATCTGCGCAGTATCGGTTTCGCCGGTTATCCGCATTATGTCGTTCGCCCTCTTGGCCGGAATGCGCATCTCAATAAGGTATTGGTCGAGGAATACTGTTATGGCACGTCGCTTGCTGAATTCATTGTCAAGGCGATCAGAGCAAGGGAGCGGGACGCACTTTTTCAAAAGCTCGGGTCACTCGCCTATTTTCTCGCTGCGTTGCATAACCGCACGGCGCGCGATAGCAAAGTGGACTTCAATAAGGACTGTGAATATTTCGACCGGCTTCTGGGGCATCTGGCCGGAGCCAAGCGCCTCGATCAGGACGGTATTCGGGAGTTTTGCGAATTCAGGAATCATTGGCGGAAAAAGCCGTGCATGTGGGAAGACTGCCAAGTCATTGTCCACAGTGATGTCACCCCCGCTAACATTCTCTTCGGCGACGGCCTCTGGGTCATCGTTATCGATCTGGAACGGATGAAATTGGCTGATAGGGTACTGGACCTGGGGAGGGTGGTCGGCGAGCTGCAGCATTACTTTCTAAAACATGCTGGTGACAGATGGCTGGCGGAGCCTTTCATCGGACATTTCCTGTGGGAATACGCCTGCCACTTTCCCGACCGTGATGCCTCTTTCGCATCCATTACGCGGCGTATTCCGTTCTACGCAGGACTCACGCTCCTGCGTATCGCACGCAACATGTGGATAGACGACCATTACAGCCGTCTGCTATTGGATGAAGCAAAAAAAATGTTGAGGTAAATATTATGGCAATAAAAGGCATCCTGTTCGACCTCTATGGCACGCTGATCGATATCGAGACAAACGAAGCCATGGATGAAATCTACCGGGCCATTGCCCACTATTTGACTTACCACTGCGTCTACTTACGCCGATGGGAAGTCCGGGAACGGTATTACCGCATCATGAAACAACAGAAAGACGCGAGTGGCGAGGAATATCCCGAAATTGATGTTGAAGCCATATGGAACGAATTACTTATGCAGGAAGGCATCAAATCCGCTCCGATTCGCGGGCAGCAGGCCAAGGTTATCGCCCATATTTACCGTGGCGTTTCCCGTAATCGCCTCCAGCTATATCCCGATGTAAAAAGAGTGCTCAACGAGTTGCAGACGCGTTATCGGCTTGCGCTCATCTCGGATGCCCAATCCTGCTACGCGATGCCGGAAATCCATGCGGTCGGGCTGGATGGCTATTTCGACCCGATCATTATCTCAAGCCATCACGGGTTCAGAAAGCCGGACTCACGGCTTTTTAAAAAGGCGCTCGAAAGAATGGAGCTGGAACCACACGAGGTGATCGGGGTGGGAAATGACATGTACCGGGACATCTATGGAGCGAAGCTGCTTGGTATCAGAAGTATCTTCATTGATTCCAACCAAGGCACCAAAACGTATAAGGACGTGTCCCCGGATTATCGTGTCACCCAATTTGACGACGTGCTTAAGGGTGTTGCGGCGCTGGGCTAAAGAGAAATGGCACCAGTTCCTGTTAGTTCTTATTCTTGCGCTTGAAGCGCCTGGGATGCTGACTGAGATATTAAAGGATGAGGCGACTGACTCAGAGTCTTGAGCAGCGGTTTTGCTCCTTCAAAATTGCCCAGTTCTTTTATTGCCGCCAGACGTACACGGATATCGAGGTCCTTATCAGAAGCTGAAGCAACCAGGTGTGGCTCTGCTGCCGCGCCAAGCTTGGCCCTCAGAAGCACAACAGCCAACTGTGGCTTAATCTCTGGAATTTCGCCATGAATGGCCTGTTTAAGCGTCTGTTCCGAATAATCTTTCGGATCGAGCGTAATCTGATCAGTCATAGTAAGTTTCTCCTAATTCTCCTAAACAGCCAAGCCGGATCTCATCACACAATGCTTCCGCATTGTGGCGCGGTCGTGCTCTGATATGGCAGTAGCCATGAAAGGATCTCCCCCTGCGTTTCTCACGGCTGCATCTTGAGTCATTAAAGTCATGCCGGCTATAGCAGGATGCTCCGCGCCCAGATAATGACCAACTTCATGCGCAAGCGCGCGTCCACCTCGCTCACCGGTAAAATCGACAACTGACGAGTTCATGCCGCTGCGCGTTCTAGGAGAACATGGCCCGGAGGTAGGCGATAAGCCCAAAGCAATCGTTACAGTACCGTCCGGATTTACTACAGTTACATTCATGTCTGCGGGAATGACAACAGGCACAAAATCGCCATCAGCAGTAATATCGTGGCCCGTGGCGGTGATATCGTCACCGGTTCTAACTACCGCGTGCCCACCGGAATTCTGCGCACTTCGCAACTCCCGCGATACAATTCCTATTCCAATCTCCGCGGTTGCGTAGATATCTCGCAACCGAAAGACATCATAATCCAGCACCTTCGTATCGTTGTCACTTAGCAGGTCTGATCCGGTAACTATCAGTTGCACATGAAAATGCTGACCACGAAGCAGTCTTACGAACTGATTAACATTTATTTGGGGCTTGGGCCGAGCGGTATCAACCGCGGCGGGCACTCTGCCATTGGATAAGCCCAGTACATCCCGGCATAGAGAAACATTTCCCTTCCGGTTTAAAGCCGAAAAAACCTGCTTGAGTGAAGCGACCATGGCAGCCTCCCGACGTTTTCAACCGATTACGCTCTCGGAAGAATCAGGTGCGTTCCATTGAAATCTCTTGCATATTCTCATCTCTTAAGAGGATATTGGAATCTTCACTGCAGAGCGATCAGGACCGGTATCAAACCTTTACCGTTTTTTAGCCCACGCAACGCCTTGCCGATCACTGAGCCGAAGGCTTCAAGCGGATCAGACGCTTTCATCGCATGACCCGCTGTGTCGGAGGTAGTCAGTAGATCGCCCACCTCAATCGGTGCATAACTCGCATCTACTTTACAGTAGACCTTGCCAAGCAGAGCAATCGGTTGCCTGTTGCTTCCAGACTGTTGCTTATCGAACACAATGGCCGGCTTGTAATCGCCAGCACCGGAAACAACCCCTGCCACCCGTTTATCATGGGCACGCTGACTTGGGAAAAGCGCACCGTGTTCGCCGAGAACCATTACCGTTCCTGGCTCGACCGGTTCGTCACCACCAATGTTGAAATCCTCGGCACAGTCGGCGTTTGTTAATCGAATATCCCCTGCGACTTCGACACCAGTCGGGTCAATTCGCATGGCTTCTATTCCGCCGGCCCTGATGACAAGAGGCTGGCTGTCCGTAGTACCCAGGAAATTGATAGCTGGATTGGTGCCGCTGTTACCTGTAATTTCCCAACTCATGGTTTTATCCTCCCCATATTATTAACCACTAATTAACCACTGCTGTCGAGTCCGACGGTTCAGCTTGCGGCGATTGGCCCAGCCGCGAAGACGCATCCTGCCGACTCGTGTTAATTTCACGAGCTTGCCCGGAGGCTGACTGATTTTTATCGCTGCAGGCTTCGTTCTGCGCAGACGACTGCCTTTCCGCTAGCAGTTCTTCAAGCACTTTGTACTAATCCTCTCCTTTAGCTTTTCCTCTGCATTCAGCTTTAAGTGAGAACCCCAAGAAACCAGATCAGATCGAGCTAACCGACTTTTGCCAGTTTTGCATTCGAAGGCAACGGCGCTTTATCCAGACTTTGATGCACGCGCAGCAACAAGCCCAGCGCGCGCTCCTCGATACCCCGGTCCGCGCCGGCAAGCCGGTTGCAGTGCATATGGATCACGCTTTGAAAAATAATGTCGCGCGCTCTGGTTCAATTCCCGCTTATCTTCAAGGACCGCCAGACGCTGCGCGATCGGCGCGAGCGAGCGCTGGCGCTCCGCAAATATTTGCATGATTTCCGCTGAGCCAGCCAGCTTGGCAATTCCGTCCGTGCTCCCGAAAAGTTCGCGCAGTGTGGTTTTGCGTTCGCGGAAATCCGAACCGCTTGAGTGAGGCGATTTCACCCGGGCTTTGTACCAGGCAAGGCGCCGCCTAACGTCCAGGCCCATGCTGTTCAGTAAATCGTCTATGCTCGCAACCGCGAGTACCAGGCGATCGAGCTCTGATGTCTTGCGAAGCACGGCAAGCAGATCGACTGCGGCCGGGCTATCCGCGGTGAATATGGCTTCAACCGCCGACATGCCGGCCGATCCACCGTAACGCTCGATTTCCCTGTCGTAAGTATCGAATGCAAACCTCTGGCACATCCCCTCGGCAATCATCTCCCCACCCCATGAGCATACCTCGGGCAGAAGCCCGGAAACGAGCCGGTTGGGATCGCCCCGGAAGCGTAATCGAATATGAGGATCCGGATCGTTATAGCGGACAAAAAACCAGCCATTGGCAAGTGCCTTCCGGCTGATGTCGTGGCAAAAATCGCGGACAGCGCCTGTTAGAAACTCCTCTTCAAGCACAGCAGGGCAATATAGCTTTGCGAACAGCCAGTCGCTCCCAGGGGGCCGAAGCCGGTTAGCTGCTGATACCGGTGTTACTGCGGACTTCGGTTCTTCGTCCCCGGTCGCGGTCGCGGCCTGCTGCGCAGCAGGCTCTTTTCTGACGAACGGACGCAGAACCAGCGGAACGACCAGCTCGGACAAATAATGCCCGTTTTCAGCTCCATCTGGACCGCCTGAATCGTCCGATGCCCCCCGCACCCATGCATGTTCAGGCGCAGGCAGCGCCTCGTGAAGCACTATAGCCCCCGATTCACGAATCCCCGCCAGCTCCGTTCGTAACTCTTCAGCTTGATCGGGCGCCTCGAGGTCGAGAAGCAGGCGATTATCGCCAATAGCGATATAAACATGTCGAGGCATATTCCAGCTCTTGCGAAACCGGGCTAATCTTTCGGCGAATC
Organism: uncultured beta proteobacterium; assembly: GCA_963745455.1. Classification (GTDB taxonomy): domain Bacteria; phylum Pseudomonadota; class Gammaproteobacteria; order Burkholderiales; family Nitrosomonadaceae; genus Nitrosospira. The sequence goes on along the minus strand of CAVUXR010000028.1, from coordinate 32,967 downwards.
CATCCTCGCTTGCCGATAGCTCTTTGTCGCGAAGCGCCTGCGTAATACGCCACCGGGCCGGCGACAAGATTGCCCTGCCGCTGGTAACGCGCGGCAGAAATGGATAGGACGATGCCGGGCCCCAGTCGAACATCGAAATTTGCGCCATGCCGTCTTCCATGATATCGCTAAGAAAACGGCAGATCTGTGGAGCCTGAAAATTTGTCAGCATATGTCCCGCACGCACGATGACAACTTTTCCGTTCTTGCGCCATCGCACCTGAAAGCGCCCATTGTGGATGCCGACGGTAAGTTCGCCGAGCGGAATAACCTGATCCTCCGGCACGCCCGCGCCGATGCCCACGGGGATTTCGTAGCCACGTACGGCGGAACGCACGACGACATTACCCGATCGTAAACGTCGAGGCATATAAACCAGCTCGGCCCAGGTCGCGTCCGGCGCATGCTCCGACTCAAGGCGTGCGATTTCAGCGAGCGCATCTTCCCCAGGCTGGCCCAACATATCAGCGAACCGGCCTAAATAACGCCCGGCCTGGTTGGCGCCCAGATTTGGTCCCAGAGCAATCTGGTACTTCCCCTCATCCACCGCGGCAGCGGAATCCGCAATGACGAAGACGCTCAGATCCAGTGATAAGGGCAGCGATTCGGGTTGGGGGTCCCAGATCGATAGACGTTTAAGTGCTGCGTCATCAAGTTCCACTTCAGCCCGATGCTCGGATAATGCACTCAGGGCTATCGATTGCAGGGTCTCGCTACGTGCCGCCATTCGCTGTGCATTTATGCCGCCACCGCCATAACCGCCGCCCGTGGGCGGGCCAAGCCCAAAGTTGGGATCGAGCAATTCCAATAGGGGTACTTCCCGATCATGGCCGTACCGCCCTTCGAATGCCGCCCGGTATGAGTTCAAATTGCCGGACCCGGGAGGCGCGGGCGTCAAGCGCAAAAGAACATCCGCCAATCGCGCGGCTTCGTTCGCCACCTCTACGTTGATGGATGCCTGCTTCGTGGATAGCGCGAGGTCTACCTGAATCGGAGTAGTCGCCAACGGATGAATATCCTTGAGCATCTTCTCCAGCGCTGGCCATTCCGTTGCGGCTTTGTATGGGTCGAGTGCGTCCCACTGGTTGAGTGTCGCTATCGCGGATTTCAACCGCTCGGCCTCCGGTGGGGGAGCCGGCAGAGACAACAGTCGTCGTACGACATAATCCGCCGGATGCCCCTCAGTGAGCGGCGGGCGTAAATCGGTGAGCAGCAGCCCTTGCTGCCAGAGCTCCGTTAACAGCTTATCGACTTTTTCGGTATCGGCTTCAAGTTCCCGGCACAGGCTTTCCGCAAGGAACTGATATTGGACATAATCTTTCGCATGAGCCAGGGCAGCGCTTACCGCCCGGGATTCACGAATCGAAATAACCGGCAAATGGGCAGCGTCCTTCAGGGGGGTGGAGTCGGCGAGAAACACCCGGCCGGAACTGATAAAGGCTGCGGGGTGTTTTATGACTCGTAGTTGCCGGCGAATTTCAGGACGCGCTTCGAGTTCGCCGACGAGCGAAAACAACCATTCCATGTCTGGTCGCGCACGCCGCGTCGAAGATGAGTCATCGATCAGGACATCTGTCGCCTCGCCAAATCTTCCCAGCGCCACCCCGGCGAAAATTCCATAGGGAGTAGGACGCGTGGACATCCGGATTTGATAGCGCAACAGCTTGCCCGGCGCATCGGCGTCTTTTTTATCCTCGTCCCCAAGTGTTTCCACCAAATGACCGCCGCCGACCGCCAGTGCGAGGCGCACCCACGGATCCGCCGGCAAAAGTGTTGTGGCGTCGCTACGCCACCGTGCAGCAGCGCTCGACGGTTGGTCGCTTAGTCGATCACTTAGCGCGGAATATGCTTCCACCGGCAGCAGCGGCGCGCGCAGGACTCCCCAGCCCAGGGGACGATAAAATCCCTTCCCGGCGGCGTCCTGAAGCCTCAGTTGCCATTTGGCTGCCAACTTAGCCGCCGATTTAGCCATCAAGAGAGCAGGAAGAGCCGATCCCACGCCGGCTCCACGTTTGAAGATGCCGCCAGCAGCACGAGCGCAACCCCCGGAGCCCCGTCGAGCAATCCCGGCTGGTCCACGAGATTGCCTCCGGGCTCGATGGAGCAAAATCCCAGCGCCCGTTCGGGGTCATACATGGCAAGCAATTGCTCGGTGAGTTCCGATGCGGCCTCCGTAAAAACAGGCAGACCCGTATCGTGCGCGAAGCGCAACGTCACCTGCAACAACCCTGCAACGCCATGGCAGAAGGTGGGCGAATCAATTCGCCGCTCTTCAACAGGCCGCCGGTAAACCGCTTCCATTCCTTCTACCGCAATCTGTTGAAGCGCCTCGTCACCCAGTGCCCGCCCCGCCAGCCAGAGCGATCGGGCAACACCGGGCGCCCCATAGCACCATGCCGCCCGGCTGGAATCCAACTGGCCCGGCTCGACATTGCCCTCCGCGGAGTATGGAACCACCGTGGGCCAATTGACCCCGTACGGTCGCCGCTACGATGGCGTACCAGCCATTGCGCGGTGCGTGTAACCGCTTCCCTCAATCCCTCCACCGGAAGGCCCGCCTCCAGCCCCAGCGCCATTACTGCGAGCGGGCCGGGAATGCCATGCGCGAGCCCGCAATTGAGATTTCCCTCAGGGTAATGCTCGGCCATGCCTTCTCCGGCAAGCAGGTGATACGGTGTATACCAGTGGGGAATGCCCTCTGTCTCCTCTGTCAGTGCCACCAGACTGTCCAGGATCGCCTGGAGCGCCACGTCCATGGGCGGCTCGTATCCTCGCTGCAAAAGATAGGCAGCCACACCGCTCAGACCCACAATCAGATCGAACTCGGAAACCGCCACTCCATGCCGCCCTGTCAGGGCAGCCGAAGGCTCAAGCGCTTGGCCGCTGATGCTGTAATCCAGCGATGTGAGAAGTTTTTTGTAACGGCTGCCGTTGCGGGACAATGACCATGCGGAAAACGCCAGTCCCGCCAGGCCGCTATATAGCCCGGCATGATGCGCGCCTGTTGTTTCCGCCCCGCGTGTGGCCCAGGTCAGGTATTCATGCCCGGTCTTGTCCCACCCTTCCGTCGGGAAGCATGCGTCGAAGTATGAGCACATCAATGCGATACCCGCATCGCCCTGAGCCACGCCGTGGGGTTCCCAATAAATCGTCTGGGGAAATGTAGTCTGCTTGAGCGCCGCGTCGTTGGCGGCGAGAAGCTGCTCCCGGCTTTTACAGCGCTCGGCAACTTCCCGCGCCACAGACAGCGCTCTGCGCAGCGAGATTACTTTCTGGTGATGGTCGCCCACTGGCGCTTAAAGCGATTTATCATATTCATCATCTATAAATGTCGACTCACAGCAACATTGCAGCCGGTTCCCCATCTAGTTCGTTTTTCCCAAAGACAAGCTTGGCCTTCATAACACCTCTACAGGTCATCTGCATAATATCGCACAGTAAAGACATACTGTATCAGATACCGACAATCTGTTCGCACCTCCACATTCGCCTTGATCTGCCGTCCGCTAACGTTTTTCTATCGGTCAACGCGGCGAAAGCGATCGCTATATACATCTGTCATAAATGGCAAAATGACAGTGGTGGTCTTTGGCGCTGCATGCCTCTCAGCCCGGCAGCCACTCGTCCGTCACACATATAGCGAGTTCGCAAGGTCACGCTAAGGATCCGCTGCGGCACGGTATGCCGTCTGACTGGCATTGCAGATATGGCGCACAGGTTCTGCAAGTGTCTGTCGCATGCGACATGTACTACGGCAGGTTGCTGATCACGTCGTGTACGGCAAGTATTACAGGTCGCTTGGCCGCACTGGGTCGGACAGGTATTACAGGTCGCTTGACCGCACTGGGTCTCACAGGTATTGACAAGTAGGCTGGCAAGTGTTCTGGCGACACCTTGTTTGACACGTGTTACATGTGGCTTGATCACAGACGGTACGGTTAGTCCGCAACGAACAAGTGTCTAAACAAGTAGGCACCGAAGACTCGGTAAACTGTTGCGTTCGACAGCCGCATGTCCGATTAAGATCACTCGGGCACCCGAATGGTTCGGTAAAGACTATATTGGGTTGAGCAGCAAGTGGGGTAGCCGCGAGCTGTACGTCAAGATCGAATTCGTCTCCGGCCTTGGCGCGTGTAGTGCGAGTGTATTCGATTACCGCATCTTTTTTGATGCCCACTCGCGTCCCCTTGAGCCCCAGCATGGGTGGCTGATCCGGTGGAATGGCTTCGGTAAATACGATGTCTTCCCGCCGGAACTCGGCGTAATAGGTAAGCTCCCGGTTAAAGTAAAGCCTTGCCCAGCCTTCCCGGTCGCTTTTTCCAGCCAGCCCTTCCAGTATCACCACATCGGAGGGAGGCGCCGACGGTTCGGGCCGCAGTTGATCCACATGAGGATCCTGCTCGAAAAGTCCTTTATCAATGTTATCTTCTGGTGTAGCCATGATAACCTCCTGATACATCTATTAAGGATTGTTAAATTATCCTTTTCTTGTTCTTCCCCACTGGACACCGTAAAAAACAATTCGCCAATCTACCCGATGCTCCCAGAGATACCCGAAACTATAACTAAGGCAATCCGAAAGCATGGCAATTCTGATAAATCTGTTCTTTCCAGCACTGCCAAGATTACTGGTTGGACGTGCGACCTGATACAAGATTGACTGGCTAAGATTTAACATAGCAAGGTTTCGACAGAAGGCAACGTCAGTTAAGGAAGAATTTTCAAGCTGGAGAAATTAATGAATCAGTGAGCCTTCCGTTCGCAACCTGACAGTGTTGACGTAAAAAACAGTACAGAAACCGAAGAAGAAAGTTGTAATAAAACGGTTAAATTTTGGTTAAATTTGATCGTCTGTGGAGTCTCAGAGTCACAGGACAAAAGCGGAATGTCTAGCGCTAGGTAAATCATTTCTGCACCCCTTTAAAATCCGAGATGCAGCATGCATTCGGTTTAGCGCCATCTCGCACGGAGTCTTTCTTGATAAGGCGCGATACTTGCCCGATCGGTCTTGCCGCGCTAACTCTTTAGCAGAGTGAGCGCGGCAGCAGCAACAAGAAGACTACTTTTATTGGTGACGCATGGAGGCAGGAATTTGGTACGTGTTATTTATTCCCACATCCTCCCTCCCGGACGGCAGGAGGGGTCTTATAAAGCACACATCCGGACGCAGGTAAGTCACAAGTCGCCTGTTCGCATAACGTATGGCAAGTGTTACAGGTAACCTGACCACATTGGGTTCGACAGGTCTGGCAGGTCGCTTGCATGTGGCACTGGGTCTGGCAAGTATTACAGGTCTGGCAGATGTGCCCTGGCACTGGTGTGCGACATGTATCACATGTTGCTTGATCACAATCAGTACGGCGGCACGTGTCACAAGTAAGGCAAGTTCCGCCTCTGATAGTTATTGGACACAGAGCCTCGGGAAGGGAAGCCGGAATGTTGGGCTGGGCCGCGCCCTGCGGACCAGCCGCAAGCTGTACGTCAAGGTCAAATTCGTCTGCTGCCTTTGCCCGAGTCGTGCGGGTGTATTCGATGACCGCATCTTTCTTGATGCCAACCCGCGTCCCCTTGAGCCCCAGCATGGGCGGCTGATCCGGTGGAATGGCTTCGGTAAATACGATGTCTTCCCGCCGGAACTCGGCGTAATAGGTAAGCTCCCGGTTGAAGTAAAGCCTCGCCCAGCCTTCCCGGTCGCTTTTTCCAGCCAGCCCTTCCAGTATCACCACATCGGAGGGAGGCGCCGACGGTTCCGGCCGCAATTGATCCACATGAGGATCCTGCTCGAAAAGTCCTTTATCAACGTTATCTTCTGGTGTAGCCATGATAACCTCCTGACACATCTATTAAGGATCGCTAAATTATCCTTTTCTTATTCTTCCCCACTGGACACCGTAAAAAACAACTCGCCAATCTACCCGATGCTCCCAGAGATACCCGAAACCATAACTAAGGCAATCCGAAAACATGGCAATTCTGATAAATCCGTTCTTTCCAGCACTGCCAAGATTACTGATTGGGCGTGCGGCCAGATACAAGATTGACTGGCTAAAATTCAACATAGCATGGTTTCGACAGAAGGCAACGTCAATTAGGAAGAATCCTCGAGCCTGAAAAAATTAATGGATCAGTAACCTTCGTTCGCAACCTGGCAGTGCTGACATGAAAAACAGTACAGAAACCCGAGAAGGAAGTTGTAACAAAACGGTTAAATTCTGGTTAAATCTGGTTCCCCGCCACGCGAGCCCTGATAAGGCCCGGCGGAGCGGTGAGGCGGAAGAGTGCAATGGGACAGAATGCGATAGAAGTATTTAAGGCTCGACGCAGCGAGGACCGCAGGTAAATACATGCGGGTTAAACGTCGGGCAACGGAGACAGGTATCGCAGGTCGCCTGGTCGCATTGCGTACGGCAAGTGTTGCAGGTTGCCTGGCCGCATTGCGTACGGCAGGTCTGGCAGGTCGCTTGGCCGCACTGGGTCTGGCATGTATTGCAGGTCGGCTGGCACGTCGGCTGATTACATCTTGTTTGACAGGTATTGCAAGTGTCTGCTGACACGTGACACAGGTTGCCTGACCACATTGGGTACGGCAAGTATCACACGTCGCCTGGCCGCAGTCGGTACGACAGGTATTGTCAGTCGGGCAAAAACATTGAGTACGTTGCGTTCCACAACCGCATGTCTGATCAGTGGCGCACCCGAATGGTTGGGTTGGACACTCAGGCCCAATGGTTGCAGGGCAATCGAAGAACGAGTCGGGTATGTTGGGTTGAGCAGCGCGCCGCGGGGCCGCACCTAGCTGTACGTCAAGATCAAACTCGTCTTGAACGGTGGCGCGCGTTGTGCGTGTATATTCGATGACCGCGTCTTTTTTTATGCCGACCCGCGTCGCCTTGAGTCCCACCATCGGCGCTTGCTCCGGGGGAATTGCCTCGGTAAATACGATATCTTCCCGCCGGAACTCGGCGTAATAGGTAAGCGTACGGTTAAAGTAAAGCCTTGCCCAGCCTTCACGGTCGCTTTTTCCGGCCAATCCCTCCAATATGACAGTGTCGGATGGCGGCGCCGAGGGTTCCGGACGCAGTTGCTCTACATGTGGGTCCTGCTCGAACAGTCCTTTTTCGACGTTATCTTCTGGTGTAGCCATAATAACCTCCTGGCATATTTTCAAGAATTGATGAAAATTTTCCTGCCCCTTTCCTAATACCTGGCTGGAAACCTGCAAGAAAACCGCTGACCAGTCGACGCAACTCGCGGTGATGCTCGAGTTATAGCGAAAACATAGGTGAAACACGGCAAATTTTTTATAAACCCTTTATTTCTTATGCTAACCGCTCGGCCGCGCAGCTTGATATTTGATCGAATGGCTAAATTCAACATAGCAAGCATCCGGAATAAGTCAACGTGAACCAATTAGCGAACTGTGCTAAACGAATTGAAATGCAACTGAGAGATAATGAGAGGACAGGGAAGAATAACGACGCGCCAGTTACAGCCTGATTACCCTGGCGGAAAGGAGAGACTCATCGGATTTAGGCTTTAAGGCGCTGTTCGGCGCCTGTCTGGAGATTCTGAGCAGCAAAGGCATGACGTTTCAATATGAGCTTTCAGGCCGAGAGCGCGGCTGCAGCGCTGCCCTCTTCTCCGCTCCTGATGCTGGACCAATTGCTTATCCGGGATACCTCAACTTCATCCGGTTAACGAAAGGTTCCGATAGCGTAAAGTCGCGGTCGCCCGGTATAAATACCTTGCAGCTTTGTTCGGTTTTCCCATAATTTATCTTGAGATTGGCGAACACCGGGGTATCCGCAGGCCGTGTGACAGGAATTTGCATGGCCCCGCCTTTAATTTATAGCCATCCGGCAATATGCGCTTGGCCGGAGCGCCTTCAAATTTCGAGACCGCGCCCCGGGTTAAAAAAGAGTATTGTATTTCTGGCTGCGCCTGAGATTGCGCAGCGGCTGGCGCCGTCCAATTGATGTTCAGCATAACGTCTTCGCCGCTTTTCGCGCTGGGCGAAGCACCGCATGCAAGCCCTTCACGCTTCCGCATGCATGCCGCCCAACCTTCCATGGACTTCCCGGAGTCCGCATTTTCCATCGCCGCCTTCTGCATGAAAAAGTCGGCCGCTTGCGATGAATCCGCTTCGGAAGTCTTCGAGCAATAGCTGGCTTTCCATTGACTGAATCGTTCCTCGGTGAAAGGAAGATTCGATGTGCCCTTCCCCGCATTTCCACCGTTACCCGGCCCGATATCGTCTAGATTGAATAATCCATATGAGAGGCCCAGCGACCCATCATCGCCGGATTGCCGCGCACGTTTCACCACATTCCGGGCTTTTTCAAAATTCAGGGAGCACAGTTCCGCATACATCGCCCGGTCTCTAACCGAAGGGTTGATTTTGGAATATTTATTGTAAAACCCTTCCACGAGAATATTACGGCAGGCCTCTTCGGCCGCAACCGTTGCAGGTGACAGCGGGACGAGCAAACAAGGCAGGATAGCAGAAAGAATAACCGTATTTTTCATGATACTCCTCCATGGGAGATACAGTATAAGATGGCTGTACTCAGCATTGTTCGCGATCATACAGACAGAAGACGGGGACAGCCATATATTCCCATACGTAACGGGGATCGATTGGATCAGCCGTTTTGTCCCCGATCTTGTTCCCCATAAACACAACATTCTTGCCTGCACGGATCACACGAGAGTATGAACATAAAGTTTTCTCCCCACCTGGCCGTTAAATGATGAGTCGCCCTCCTATCTGGCTCGTCGTTTTGTTCTATGCCATCTTTTCAATCCTGTGGATCGTAATCGCGGGCTCCCTGATTTCCCTTACTCTGGACGATCCGGTATTGCGCAGCCGGGCATACCTGGCGAAAGAACTGATTCTCGTGGCAGTCAGCAGCGGCTTGTTCTATCTCCTGCTCAAATTCGGGAAAGAAACAGTCGTTTCATCCGGGGTTAATTCGATTACTGAACGGTCCCGTCTGAACCGCTTAATGCTCATGTTCCTCTCGCTGGCGATGGTTGCACCCTTGGTGAGCATTGGAATCGTAAAGATGTACGGTCCTGAGCTGGAACGCAGAGCCTACGCAGATCTGCAAACTATCGTTGACCTTAAAGCAGAGCAGATCGAGCTTTGGCTGGCAGAGCGGCGCGGCGATGCGGAAGCAATAGCAGTAAGCCAGGCATTCATTGAACGAGTGGCAAATATGCAGAACCAAAAAGATGGCCATCACCGCCAGCTTATCCGTAATCGGCTGGATGCTGTCCGAAATGCTTATAGTTATGAGTCCGTTCAACTGCTGGATACTGACGGTCAACCCTTGCTCGTGTTAGGTGAGCAGCGCAAGCTACCGGCTGTCACCCAAGCGTTATTGCCGGTTGCCTTGCGGACCCACCGCATACAGAGCAGCGACCTGTTCCTGGACGAAAGTGGAGAAGCGCGACTGGATATTTTGGTGCCTCTGGTCCCGGATACGATAAGCGAACAGGCTGTTGCGGTTGTCATCTTGCGGGCGAATCTGGAGCAATTTCTGATCCCGCTAATCGAAAAATGGCCAGGCAACAGCCCCAGTGCGGAAACCCTGCTGATACGCCGGACAGGCAACACGATCAGCTATCTCAATAAGTTGCGTCACCTGAAGGATACAACCTCAAGGGATACCGAGCGGATTGCCAGCGAAAACTTGCTGGCCTCCATTGCAAGCCGCGAAGAAGGTCATGGAACGGCTCAAGGAAGCGATTACCGCGGCCAGGCGGTTTTCGCCGCTTACCGGCCAATATCAGGCAGCGAATCTCGGCTGATCACCAAAATTGACCGCAACGAAGTCCTGGCCCAGCTTTGGACACTGGTGTTCTGGGTCAGCGTGGTAATTTTGCTCGCAGTCGCAGTGGTGAGCATAGTACTGCTACTGTTATGGCGCCAGCAGCGGCGCGCGCATCAGCTGGCGCTGATGGTCCGCACCGCGGAGCAGGACAGGCTCCTCAAATATTTCTATGAGCTACCCTTTATCGGCATGGCGATCACCTCGCCCGAAACCAGGCGCTGGCTGCGATTCAACGACCAGCTGTGCGGGATTCTCGGTTATTCCCGGGAAGAGCTTGCCGAAAAGACCTGGGTGGAAATGACTCATCCGGAAGATATCGAAAAAGATATTGCCGAGTTCGACCGCGTCGTACGCGGGGAATCGGAAGGTTATGCGATAGACAAACGCTTCATCCGCAAGGATGGTTCTATTGTCATGGCCAATATCGATGTCAAATGCGTACGCAGGGCTGATGGCACGGTCAACTATTTTGTCGCCATGGTCCGGGATACCACTGAGCAGGAGCGACGGAAAGGCGAAATTCTCGCGGCACGGAGTCAACTGCAAGCCACACTCGATGCAATACCAGACTTGCTGTTCGAGCTTGACCTCAACGGCCGTTATTATGCCTATCATTCTCCCCGCACTGATTTATTGGCGGCGCCTGTTGAAGATCTCCTCGGTAAAACAATTTCGGATGTCCTTCCCCCGGATGCGGCAGAGATTGTTTTTTCAGCATTGCAGGAGGCTCAAGAAAAAGGTTTTTCCTCCGGAAAGCAGTTGGAACTGGAGCTTTCGCACGGAACGTTCTGGTTTGAACTCTCCGTTTCCCGTAAGCCTGTCGATTCCGGCTCAGAGCCTCACTTCATTGTCCTCGCGCGCGACGTGACCGAGCGCAAGGCGTCTGAACAGCGCATTACCAACCTCGCCCACTACGATTCCCTGACGGGGCTTCCCAACCGTGCGTTACTCGCGGATCGCATGAAAGTGGCCATCAAACGGGCGGCCCGCCAGTCCACCCGGCTGGCCGTTCTCTTCGTGGACCTCGACCGTTTCAAGCCGATCAATGATTCGCTTGGCCATGATGTTGGCGACAAGCTGCTCAAGGTAGTCGCTGAACGCATGCAGGATTCGGTGCGAAGCGTCGACACGGTAAGCAGGGTTGGAGGTGATGAGTTCGTTGTTCTCCTGAGCGAAATCGAAACCTCGGAGGATGCGGCGCGAGTTGCGGAAAAACTTATTAATACACTGTCGCAGCCGTATGAAATCGAAGAGCATGAGCTCCTCGTGACCGCAAGTGTAGGCATTTGCATTTATCCGGATAACGGCACGGAATCCAATATCCTGCTGCGTAACGCGGATGCCTCCATGTATAGCGCCAAGGAAGCAGGCCGGAATCGCTATCAGTTCTATTCCGAAGACATGACCGCGCGAGCCATCGAGCGGCTCAGCCTCGAACGCGATCTGCGCAGCGCAGCAGAGCGCGGTGAACTGTTTTTGGTGTATCAGCCGCAGATCGAGCTTGCGACGGGGCGCATCATTGGCGCGGAAGTCCTGATGCGCTGGCATCAGCCGCGGCAGGGGCTGATTTCGCCGCTACGTTTTATTCCCGTAGCGGAAGACAGCGGGCTGATCCTCACTATCGGCGAATGGACTCTACGTGAATCCTGCCGGCAGGCACGGCTGTGGCACGACCGTGGTTTACTGGACGTGTGTATCTCGGTTAACGTTTCGGCAGTTCAATTCCGCCAGACCGATTTCGTGCACGTCGTTGAGCGGGCGCTCACGGACTCGGGCTTATCGCCCGAAAAGCTGGAACTGGAACTTACGGAAAGTGTGGTAATGCAAGGAGCTGAACCCGCTCTCGGGAAGTTGCGTCAATTGGATGCTCTCGGGGTGAAGGTGGCAATCGACGATTTTGGGACGGGCTATTCTAGCCTTTCATATTTGCGGCAGTTTACGGTTGATCGATTGAAAATTGATCGGTCGTTCGTTCACGATCTGCCGGGCAATAATGATGCTGAAGCCATAGCCGCTGCTATTGTAGCCATGGGGCTCAGCCTCGGCTTGCGTATCATTGCTGAGGGCATCGAGACGGAAGCACAGGCGGAGTTCTTGCAGCGAATATCGTGCAAGGAAGGTCAAGGTTATCTCTATGCCTGGCCGATGGCGATTGACGAGTTTGAAGCGTGGGTCAAGGAATGGCAGATGAGCACACAACCAAACCAGCCGGACCCGACTCAAACAGGCTGAGCCGGGTAATACCCGGACTCCTTCTACAGATCCTATTCAGCGCGTTCCGGACTCGCGGCCTTTTCCTTTGCAACCGGGTTGCGCAGTGTATATCCCTCTTCCTTGGCTTTATAGCCACCGTAGGCGCCCGCTCCACCCACTGCGAGCAGCCAACAACCTGACATAAGCGGCGCTACAATTAAGAACATTCCTAAATAGAACAATAACCGCGCTTTCATGAGAATTCCTTTGAATTTATTAAATATAATAAAAGTGAGAAGGATAAATACTGTAAAACAGATCTCTTCGCTACGGTCAGGAAATTAACTATATCGCGCTCAATTGTCCAGCTCTGTACGGTTCCAAACATTTACGATGAATCATTAGGGGTATATTAGAACACTGAATTAGGGTATCCATGCATGAATAAGTCTTAAGGAAAGCATCAGCCATGATGAAGGTCTCCGAACTAAAAGACGAACTGCTTGATTATTGGGTTGCAAAAGCGAACGATGTGGTAGAGGTCCAAGTGGTGGATTCGCACTGCCTTGTCAATGGCAGCCGATGGGAACCGTCGGTCGACTGGGCCCAGGGCGGGCCGATTATTGAACGGGAGGGAATAAATCTGAGCCATAGCCTGGAACCGGGATCCGAGCACTGCACTGCGTATATGCGATCAGGCAGGCACCGGCAAAAGGGACTCACTCCGCTGATCGCCGCTATGCGCTGCTACGTCGACTTCAAATTCGGCGAAGATGTAGTGGACTGAAGGGTTTTGAAATAACGATCGGCATAAGGATTGGGATCGAAACAAGGATTGTATAGCCACGCGGCGAGGTGATTGAGCCAATACATATGCGTAAGCTGAAGGAACAGCCTCCCGAGATGCGTGCCACTCGCATTATGGCCGTGCAGGCGTTCTCGCGCGCGGCAGGAGCTCCTCTCGTGCATGGCAACAGCATCCGGCTTCTCAAGGACGCAGAGGAAAACTATCCCGCATGGTTGGAGGCAATCCGTGCCGCGGAAAAAAATGTTTACTTCGAAAACTATATTATCCGCGACGATAACACAGGCCGTCAGTTCTCCGATGCGCTTATCGCCAAAGCAAAAGAGGGCGTTCGAGTAAGACTGCTGTATGACTGGATGGGAGCGCTGACCGAAACGTCGTCCGGCTTCTGGCGGTGCCTTCGTGAAGGAGGTGTCGAGGTCCGTTGCTTTAATCCGCCACGATTTGATGGTCCCTTGGCCTGGTTGAGCCGGCTCCACCGTAAATCGCTATGCGTGGACAGCCAGGTGGCGTTCGTCAGCGGTTTATGCATCGGCCAGATGTGGGTTGGATATCCCGAACGGAGCATTCCGCCGTGGCGCGACACAGGCGTGGAGATACGCGGGCCTATCGTTGCCGATGTAATACAGTCCTTCTCCCGCGCCTGGGCTGAGGTTGGCCCCAAAATTAACGCGGATGAGCTGCCGCCGCGGAATTCCATCCCCCTGGCCGGCGGGATCGACATGCGCGTCTTGGGTGACAGCGCAGCCACTGCCGGACTTTACCGGTTAGAGCAGTTGATAGCGGTGCTCGCACAAAAAACGCTCTGGCTTACGGATGCCTATTTCGTTGGCTCCACAAGTTATGTCCAGGCGTTGAGAGGCGCGGCAATGGATGGCGTCGATGTCCGGCTGCTCGTCCCCGGATCCAGCGGTGACCTCAAGTTTCTTCGACCCATTTCACGTGCCGGTTATCGTCCGCTGCTGGAAGCTGGAGTGCGTGTATTCGAATGGAACGGGTCAATGCTGCATGCCAAGACAGCCGTTGCGGATGGCCGCTGGGCGCGTGTCGGCTCAAGCAATCTCAATATGGCCAGTTGGGTCGGCAATTGGGAACTGGATGTGGCGGTGGAAGATCTGGGGTTTGCACGTGAAATGGAACAGATGTATCTGGAGGATCTGGATAACTCTACCGAAATAGTACTCAGTGGGAAAAACCGCGTTCGTCCTGTTGCTCAGCCGGAGCCGCCCTCATATAAAGGTGTGGGCCGCCGCAAGGGTGGTAGCGCGGGCAGACTGACTGCTGGCGCACTCCGGGTCAGCAATACCGTCGGGGCTGCCATTACCAGCCGGCTTGTCCTTGGCGCGGCCGAGGCCAAAATTATGTTGTTCGGTGGTGCTACCCTGTTAAGTCTGACCGTGCTTGCATTGGTACAGCCCTTGCTCCTGGTGATTCCTTTTTCCTTGATCGCTGGCTGGATCGGCGTTTCCCTACTGATAAAAGCTTATCATTTACATCGGGCAGGGCCAAATGGGACTGTATCAAATAAGACTGAAGATAAGGCAAGGGATAAAGTAATCGAGATTCCTGTCCCGCCGCGTGAGCAGGCGGACGAGGGACCTGGTGAATCCGATAGCACGTCAACGGATGAATCGCTTCGCACGCCGGCTGCTCCGAAACATCGGGATGCAGCGGGATCCTAAGATCTTTAGCGCATTTTTCAGAGGTGGCAGAGGTGGCAGAGGTGGATAAGCCCCTGCTGTGGCAGGACTCGCACGCTTTCAGTCATGGCTCATGACCAGCAATATTCGTCTGTTGGCGTCTGATGATCTCATTGGCCAATTGCTGAAATTGCTCCCGCGCTTCATGCCTTATGAATACATTTCCCAACAGGGGAGGCACCCTTATACCAGGAATAAAAACTGCATGATATGCAATACGTGTATGGTTTCCCTCCAGCAATAACTGGGTCGTCTCTTCCATTTTTCGCATGCTCCCGCTGATCATGCGCTCCTGAATTTTTTTGAAGGGAATTAAATTAATCTCACGTATAGATTCAAATGAAAAGCTCAGGAAGCCGTATTTTGAAATGCCTTTTTGCCAGACGTGCAGATTGTTACCCGCCCTGCTGGTAACTTTGCTGGACACAACACCTGAATTAAAGCTGGGTATGTTCTCAAAATCAGTGAGTACAGCCCAAGCCTGCTGAGGCACAACCGGAACAATAAACTCTGCATCTACGATAACTTGTTCGCCGTCATGCTTTACTTTGACCTGAATGTCATTGTTATATGCTATAGCTGCCTGTTTAACAGAGATTAAAGCCCTGTTTTCATTCTTTGACTGTTTTTCCTCTTCGGCCAGAACTGCATTGTCCAGGAACAGGTTAAGAAAAACAGCCAACGTAATATAGAGCCGCTTCATAGGGATGAACCCCCGTTTCAGATGCGTCTTCCCGATATTCCGGCTCCTGCCGGAAATAGCTGTCCATCATTCGATCGATGGCCGCGTGGCGCCTCGTATTATCGAAATACCGGCGGGCATTCATGGTACGCCGATTATATGGTTAGCGCTGCCAGCTTCGTGTTAAGAACTGTAATGCAGTTTTCGCTCGCAACGCCGAATTCCTCGGCTACAATCCCTATCCAGGATAAACTGGAAATGAACTGAAAAGATTATCATAAGTATGCTGGCAATCTTAGGAGAAGTTCGATGAGTTTTTTTCATTTTGGAGCTAATCCCGCTCCGGAAAGTCAGTCCAGCGCATCTTCGCGCAAACCTGTGCAGAGCCCGTTGACCTTGATCATGACCATCCGTTCACGGGAAGACTTCGAGGCCCTCAACACGCGTATCCACGAAATCCAGTCGGCGCCGCCGGAGAAAAATCCCATCTGGATAGCACTGGATAAGCTCAAGATCGTGCATTTTGCCCGCTTTGTGTTTCTCGAAAACAATACCAAACTGGCGATCATCACAACTTATGATGGATCTTTCGATGACTACCTCAACGAATTTATCGACGAGATCGGAGATGTTTTCAATGTACTGCTCCAGCACGTGAAGGATGCACCACCGCTGCCCATCCAGAGAAATCGCAGTGCTTTTCGGGACTACGTAAAAGCTAATGATTTGGGAGGCATCGAACCTTTCTACAGTGCCTATCCCCAAGCCACGGTATTGGATATCCAGGCGGCGCTCAGCGGGGCTTGAGTGCGCTGGCCAGCAAGACTTCAACGAGACTCTATAAATTCGAAGTTCTAAGTGAGACAAGGCGCGAAAAGAATTTTTAGAGCGCCGCTTATAAAGAATATGCAAGCGATAAAAATTTATTGAGCAACGCCGTATCACAGCAACCCTATGACGGCGAAATGTGAATCTATCTATGCCTGACTTGCCGCCTGACTTGGTGCCTGATGTGCCGTTTGCAGACATCCAGGGTTTTATCCTCCGCACGTATGCGATGCCGGTCTTGCGCGTGTTCGCCTTGTCTATCAAGGAACCCCGGACGGCCAGACAATTTCTGGGGAAGCTCGTCAACGGCAGCCATGACGGCGGGGGACTGGATGCGCCCCAGCTCGCCACAGCTACCGACTGGACGGTAAAACCCCAGTATTGCCTGAACGTCGGGCTGACCTATACAGGTCTTGAGGCGCTCGGGCTTCCGGCTTCGTCGCTTGCAACATTCCCCGAGGAATTTGCAGCCGGTGCAGCCGCCCGTGCAGAGCGGGTGGGAGATACCGGCGAAAGCAGGCCCGAGAAATGGAAGGGTCAGTTCGCCAGGCCCGATCTTCATGTTCTGCTTTTCCTCTTCGCTCAGGCCGACGACATCCTGGAACGGATTACCAACCAGGTCAGAACCATGTACTCCCAAAGCGGCGCAATGTCGGAGCTGTCCGTCCATGACGCACGCAGCCTCCCCGAAAATAAAGCGCACTTCGGTTACCGGGACGGCTTTGCGCAACCAACCATCGACGGCGGACTACCACCGCTGATGCCGGACCCGCTGCCCAAGGCACCCGCCGGAGAATTCCTGTTCGGATACCCAAGCCAGTACGCTGACTTCAGCTATCCGGTTCCGGAACCTCCGGCGCTAGGCCGAAATGGAAGCTTCGTGGCCTTTCGCATCCTTGCCCAGGATTGTCGTGGCTTCGAACAATTCCTGACTCAAGCGGCTCGCCAGACCGGGTATGACCGGGAACTGATCGCTGCCAAGCTTTGTGGCCGCTGGCGCAATGGAGTTCCCCTCTCTCTTTCACCAAGTACTCCCGGGGAAGAAGTCCCTCTGGAAAAACGCAACGTTTTCGACTACGTTCCAAGCAGCAACGTACCCGACGCATTCGACGATACACGGGGATACCGCTGTCCCCTGGGTTCACATATCCGGCGGATGAACCCGCGCAGCGCTGTTGTTGCCGGAGGCGGCGGCCTGAAGCACCGCATTATCCGTCGCGGCCTTCCGTATGGCCCTCCCTACGATCCGGAAAATCCCGATGACGGCATCGAGCGCGGGTTGCTCGGCCTGTTCATCGGCGTGAGCCTTAAGGATCAGTTTGAATTTCTGATGTCAGACTGGGCCAACAAAGGGAGCTTCGCGCCCGGATTGCGCGATACCAGAGATCCGGTCATTGGCAATAATTCGGACTCGAGCGCGGCGTTTCTTATCCCTGTGGAGGGTCAGAAACGTCCCATCGCACTTTCCGCATTGTCGCGTTTCGTAACCTGCCAGGGTGCGGCATACTGCTTCCTCCCCAGCGCTACCGCCATCCGCTATATTGCTGCTCTACCTTGACCTCGCGCGCCGGCTCGCGTGTTGCTGTTGCGCTCGATCCGGTTACTCGCATGTCCTATTGCCGGTAGAGGCACTCCGGGTTCGATGAGATTCTCATTACCATCACTATAAGGAGATTTCAATGACGCAAATCAGAATTACCGATGGATTGACAGTTCTGGTATTTATTTGGACGCTGTTCCCCGCTCCCGCGGTGAAAGCCGAGCTTATCGGTGAAGTCGATACCGCTTTCCGCTGGCTGGGAAGGGACGATCGCGTGGTCATCGAGGCTTACGACGATCCCAAGGTGCACGGTGTAACCTGCTTCGTTTCCCGCGCAAGAACGGGGGGCCTGAAAGGTACTGTGGGCTTGGCCGAAGACAGGGCGGAGGCATCCATCGCCTGCCGGCAGGTGAGCGAACCGTTACATTTTTCTGAAAAGCTCCCGCGACAGGAAGATGTGTTCACCGAACGAATGTCTATACTGTTCAAGCGGCTGCATATCGTCCGCGTAGTGGATCCTAAGCGTAACGCTTTGATCTACTTGACCTATTCAGATAGATTAATAGAAGGAAGCCCTCAGAACAGCGTTACCGCCGTTCCGGTGCCGCATGGGAATCCCATCCCTATGAAATAGCCGGGCCCTGGGGCATATTATATTGTAAAGAAATACGCTCGGAATGAGAATCATTAACCTACGTACGCTACCGTACGGACTCAGTAGTGGCCAATCACTATACTGTTTTATTGACGATGCCGTCAGCACGCTATCACGCTCTACAAGCATGCATTCGCCCAGCGCCGCGGCGCCAGCCGAGAGTAATCAAAAACCAAATCAAGTCCAAAGGAGGCAAGTAAATGGAAACAATTTTTCGCAAATCGCGATTCAACCTGGCCATTATTGCGTTAATAGCCAGCGTGTTGGCTGGAGGCTCAGGAATAGCGAGCGCAAATGAGATCAAGGTTAATCTGAGCGGCGACCAGGAGGTGCCTCCGTCAAAACATCCGCGTCTGGTAATGGCACAATAACGGTTAACGACGACAAATCGATCAAAGGCAAGATAACCACTTCCGATATCAAGGGGATAGGTGCCCATATCCATGAGGGAGCGTCCGGCAAAAATGGTCCGGATATCATTACGCTCAAGAAGACATCCGATAACGAGTGGTCCGTTCCGGATGATGCGAAGTTAACCGATGCGCAATATGACGCGTTCAAGGCAGGGCATCTTTATGTCAACGTTCATAGCGAAGCCCATAAGAGTGGAGAAATTCGCGGTCAACTGAAACGCTGATAGAAGCGACCGACAACCCCGGCCCGGCAGGTCCGGGTGATTTGGTAAAGGTATCCGTCTCAGGGAGGTTATTCTTACTGTGCTGTCAGCAGGCGGGAATATATTTTTCCAATTCTCCTCTTTCAATTCTCCTCTTTCCAATTTCCCTTTTCCTTTTCCCCTTTCCAGTCGATCCTCAATGCATGCCCTCCCGGCTTCTGTCCACTTGTCCCGTCGTGACCAGGCTGGCGCGATTACCCCATGCGTTGCGAATATACGACAGGACGAGTGCGACCTCGCCATCGTGTAAAACCTGTGCGAATGGCGGCATGCCATAAGGGCGGGGGTTGTCCGCGGTCGAGGGGGGATATCCTCCGTTGAGAACGCTACGGATTATATTAATGGGTGGAGTCATGGTAATGCTTCGATTTCCCGCCAATGGCGGGTAAATACCGGGCGCGCCCTGACCTGAGTCTCCATGGCAATCCTGACAGTGCTGCTTGTAAATCTTCGCGCCCTGCTGGAACCAGTCGCGTACCTGGTCAGTAAGTGCAGGCGCATTTGCTGGGGTGCGCGGCTTGCTCTCCGGCAGAGATTTCAAATAGACGGCCATTGCCTGCGCGTCCTCTTTCGTCAGGTATTGGAGACTGTGCTTGACGACTTCCGCCATGGGGCCGGATGTCGCTGCCCGAAGGGAAACACCCGCCGTGAGCAACTGCACGATTTCCTCAATTGACCAGCCAGCGGACCCCGCTTCAGAGCTCGAGGTTAACGAAGGCGCATACCAGTTCGAGCCCATGATTTGCGCTCCTCCCAACGTCTCACCACCCTTGACTCCCCAAAGGCCGGCAAGTGGATTTCGCTCGGCATGGCAGGCACTGCAGTGCCCAAGTCCCTGCACCAGATAGGCGCCACGGTTCCATTCCGCATTCTTTGCAGGGTCCGGCTGATAAACGCCCGGCTTGAAATAAACCGCACGCCAGAGGCTTAACAGCGGCTGGAAGTTGTAAGGAGATTTAATCTGGCTCGGCGGGTTATTTTGCGCGATCGGCGGGAGAGCTTGAAGATGAGCAAAAATCGCATCGGAATCCTCGCGCGTGACTTTCGTATAATCAGTGTACGGAAAGGCGGGGTACAAGGGTCGGCCATCGCGTGACTTACCCTCGTGCATCGCCTTCCAGAAATCGTCCGCGCTCCAGTGACCAATGCCGGTCACCTTGTCGGGCGTAATATTGGGGGTAACAAACGTGCCAAAGGGCGTGGAAAGACTCCGGCCGCCCGCATAGGGCCGCCCGCCCTGAGCTGTGTGGCAACCCCTGCAATTACCGGCCCGAGCCAGATACTCTCCTCGGGCCTGGAAGGGGCCAGCGGAAACCGCTTTTGCGTTCGTCGTTTTTACGTCCAGGGGGGGCGCGCCGAACAGTTCAAATGGCAGGCCCAGGCTCACCAGCGAAATAAATGAGATAAATGCCGCGGCCACAGATTGCTTCATTGGGTTGCTATTCCGCCTCGCTGAACGATGCTGCCGCAACGCCTGGACATTTCAATGGAGACTTTGTCACTCGGTCCAGTGTTGGCAGGGACTGGCTGAGCCGCCAGCCATGCCGTAATGGCATTGGTCTCTTCAAACGTAAGCTGCTTTGCAATCTCAGACATGCAATCCGAGGTTTGCCGGCGCATCAATCCGCCGCTGCGCCAGGCGCCGAACTGGGCAATCAAGTAGACGCGGGGTAAACCCAACAAGCCGGGAATGAAAGGCTTGGCACCCATCAGTTCTTTACCATGGCATTCGCTGCATGCCGGAATTTTCCTCGCAGGATCCCCATGATCGATAAGTTTGCGTGCCAGCTTGATTTCTTCAGGGGTGAACACTATGCGCTCGGGCGGCGGATACGGCTGCTCAAGCAGGGAAAAATACCGAGCCATTTCCATCAGATATTGGTCCGACAGATTCTCGAGCAATAGGGTCATTGGCCGGTAATAGCGTCCCCCATCGCGAAAATTGCGCAGTTGATTGAAAAGATAACCCTCAGGCTTGCCCGCAATACGTGGATAATAGCCATCTCTTCCCATCCTGTCCTCCGGCCCATGACAAGCGATACATGGTTTCATCCGCTCCGCCATGGTGTCGGGTACGTCAACGGGGGCTGCGGCAAGGATAAAGCCTGGGGCACTGGCTAATCCAGCGGCGCATATCAATGCGGCAACAAAAAATCGTGTCATGAGTTTGCGGGTTCGCTCCTGGAATTGCGCTAATGAGACTACAAGAGTCTAACGAAGTTGCAGAGCAGTTACGGGAAACACTTGGGGAGGACCTGGACAACGGGCCTGAACAGGCAATATAGGTTGTCGCGAGATCTGACGGGCGCTGTGGAAGATTCTCTGCTTTCGGGTTAGCCGGCCAAACTCCCATCGTCGGCAATATTGACGGGGTGGCTGTTATTCTCAGGGTTCCCCAATGTGTCTGTCGGAACCATCTGCTGGGTAAATGCTGTAAAGTATGCGGCCAGCTCGGGCTGACCCAGGTCAACGATCACAGCGCCATCCTGCCAAACGTCGTTATGGTCATTGCGGTCGTCCACGCCATCATTCAGGAAGGGCGCGCGAGATCCCTGGTTCATGTGTACGTCATGCACGCCGAGACCGTCAGTATACTTGCGGCCGAACACATAGACATCAAGGTTGTTGGCACGGGCCTTGCGAAGCAGGCGCAGCAGTGATGCCACCGGCTCTGCCTGATCGCTGCCGTCCATGATGTCGCTGTTTCGCCAGGAACCCGTTTCACCCAAAACATCGCTGCGGAGAAAGTCGAGCGCGGGCAGCCTGGCAGTCCCTGTCATATCCGTGAAACCGGAAGCGGCAGATTTTAAGACGTTTACGATCGGGTGATGAAAATCAAAAATCAGCTTGTACTGGAGCAAATCATCGGAGTCATTCGTGCCGACATTGATGGCGCTGTCCCACTGTTCGGTAGATCCACCCTGGGTGGTGATCTCGAGAGCCGCATGGAGGTGGTACTGGATTTCGTTCCTGTGCCGGCTCGATTTGAGGGCCGGGTCGGAAATAATTTTGCACTTTATGAATCCGTAGATATGAGCCATGTTGTATATCCTTGACCGGAAAGTTTTGCTTCAACGAGAGAGACTGGATTGTTACCTCACGAAACCGGAGAAAGCGGAATAAGATCTCTGGTATCCCCCGGCAACAGCATCTGCGCAACCTGCCCGAAGCTCCAACGTTTCTCGGCAGAGCCTCGGTCGAACACCCACACAAGATCAAAGCGATCCTCCGGCCACTTCTGCGGACAGATCTTGCTATCGCCTGTAATCTGATTCGCAATCGCGGGAATCGCCTCATGTTCCCATGCAATCAGGATGCTGCCGTTTTTTGAAAGTGCATCGGCTACAAGCGGATCCTCTTCGCCTTTGGTGTGACTCAAATCCAACTGTTGTCCAAGAAAATCCGCAAGTGCAAGAACGGTGTGTTGTGGCCGTAAGCTCTTGCTATGTTTAGCCGCCCCGGACGCGAAGATTACATGAGGCGTTGCGAGCAATGAGCTTGCGAACGATCCATTGGCGGGAGCAAAGAGGCGGATCAGCGCGCCGGACCGTTGCCAGCCCCGGACGATAAGCTCCTCGGAATCCTGCAAGCCAATCTGCGATACACCAGCGATGGACCCGTCCGCAGCCGGTTTTTCGGCATGTCGGATGATCATGATTTTAGTGGCCATGGCCGCTCCCGTGTCGATAGTAAAACAGTCTAGCGAGAAAACAGTTTCCGATCGTTTGCCGCCTGGCTGCCTTCCGCATAAAACTCTTCAAACCACGCGGGCTTACCGCTGATTGCGGTTGGCTTTTTCAGTGTCAAAGGCTCCTTATTTCCACCGGCTAATGCATCCTGCATCCTGGACCGGAAATGCAGGTGATCGAATATCCGAAGAGCCTCGATCGCGTACGATGTCGCAACCATAGGATCTTCTATCATTACGAGATTATCGCCGTTCTTTTCTTCGCCGCTAACGGAAAGATTCGAAGAGCCCGTAAATACCTTAGCGGTAGGGAGATTGAAATCGGTCACCACAAATTTATGGTGCTCATGAATGCCCGTTCCACCGGACCACTCGCTTTTGAATGGCTCGGGGGCATTCTTCGCCAGAAACTCAAAATCCACGATGCCAGTCGAGCCGTCCGGTTTCTTTATCTTTAGTCCGTTGGCCCTATCCGATATTCCATAGCTGAAGACCGTCTTTTCCTCCAAACGATCGATGGCTTCGCGTACTGCACCCGACTTTGCCTGATTAAGAAACGCGATGGAGAAGAAGACCGATGACGTAGCCTGGTCGATCGCGGCTCCCACGGGGCTAAGGGATAGATCCGCATCCTTATGAGGGGAAAAACAGAAGTGCATGGGTAGTTTCCCGGTGATTTGCACCAGGTGCCACTGTTTGGCGATTGGATTGGACGCAAACCCCTTCGGGTTGGTGAATGCCAGGTCAAAGACCTCTTCGAATAGCCCAGCAACCTCCGGCGATCGAAAAACCAAAGCATTGTTGGCTTGAATGTAAATGCCGCGGAAACTGAAATTGGCGGAGCCGAACAGGACTCTTACCGCCTCGCCGTTGCGTTTGGCGATCAGAACCTTGTTGTGTTGCAACCCCGAGAAATGCATGCGCTGCACGTGATCCGCCCCGGCCGATTTTTCCAGCCGCTCAGCGGCCTGGGACTCCGCGCTGGTGTCCGGCTTATGTTCACCCGAGTTATCGATGATGACCCTTAATCGCGGTCCGATCTGTTCAAGCAGTCCGACGATGTCCGGCTCGTTGAGATCATATGCGAAAAAGTCGAGGTCGAGGGTCTCATCACCGGCGACATCATTCAGAAAATCAAAGATGAGCTGGTACGCCTCAAAACCCAGCCACTGGTAGACATCGCCCGGAACTTTTTTAAAATCCAGCCCCTGGTCTGCTTCAACAGGAATCACGCCTTCATTATTCTTATACTTGTCGGCGTAAGCTTGCGAGGAGGCAAAGTTCCGCGTGAACCCGACGTCAAGAAAGCCTTCATAGACGGCCACGTCCAGCGAAATGTCAAGCGTGATCGACGTCCCGTTGACCAGAGACCCGTCCTCCTTCATATGTTTCTTCGTAACACGGTAGGTATATTCGCCGCCCTTTGGATCGTAGGGAAAATGAATCCAGCGGAACTTCTGGAATGGAGCCTCCGTTGATGGATAGTTCCGGTAGCCGTTTACCGCTTCAACCGCCGGCGTCCCGCCATAGGCAAAGTTGAGACGGTTTCGCAAGGGCTGAAACGTGTCGCTACCTGGACTTTGAACCTCAATCGAGAACCCGGCCAAATCTGGCTCGGGCTCGTCCACATCCATGCCGATCAAGGCCATCCGTTCCCCGCGCCAGAGCTTTACGCTGAAACCATCGATTGTTTTACTATTCGTGAATCCGTCCATCGTTGTTCCCCCTTTCAGGCGCTATGTAGTAAAGCCAAAATGAACTGATCGGCTTCACAAAGACAATTCTCAAATTCCATTATAGCGATTAGTATTGCCCTTGCAGACCCTGGCCGGCATGCGGAACAGCGCCGCCAGTAGCTGCGCCGAGGAACGGTATCACATCGTGGGCGATATGGTGCCGATTGGCCACGAGCCTCTATGATGGATGAGCACGGACCGGTCCGTGCCAGGGAGCGAGAAACACGGATGGCCTCGCGTCTACAATTACACTCTTATGGAGCGGTTAATCAGCGCGACCCGCTGCGAAAGCAACGCCCTCAGCGGATGAGCGTTATTCTGCTAGACTGAACCCATGAGTTGCTCGTATTACCCCATTTAGGAGGCTGAATGTTCGGTTCCAGCATGTTGGAAGTAGCCATTGGCGTCATTTTCGTCTACCTGCTTCTCAGCCTTATATGCACCGCGCTTAATGAGGCGCTTGCCTCGCTGCTGCAAAAGCGTGGACGCAATCTCTTCGAAGGAATCAAAAACCTCCTCAATGATCCTACATTTACCGGACTGGCGCAGCAAGTCTACAATCACGGCTTGATAGGCGGCATTTCACAGCACGCGTCCAACCCGAATGAACAGACCCGCCTGCCCTCGTATATGTCCCCCGAAAATTTTTCGCTGGCTCTGCTGGATATCTTGGGAATACGCGGCGTTATCGCGGCGCAATACGGTGATCTGCTGGAGCAGGCTGAAAAAGCGGATGATGCTTACGAGAAAGCCCGGCAGTCCGCGGCTGCCGCACCCGGCAATGCGCAGTTTGTCCAGGCGGCCGAGCTGGCGCAACAGGCCCAGGCGGGGGCCCAGGCAGCGCTTCAAACGCTCGCAGACAAGGCAAAGACCGCGTGCGACCTGGCGTCGCAAGCCGCGAACGGTGCGCCCGGCGACGCCGAGCTTGCCAAGCGCGCGGTAGAGGCGAAGAAGAATATGGATCATATCAATGCCGCGCTAAAACTGCTCGAGGCACGGCGCGCAGCGATAGCATCGGCTAAGAATCCCAAGGAAACGGCTCTCCTGCTTAATGCGGGCGCCACCCTGAGGAAAGCGCTTGAGTTCGGCCGCGCCCTCGCCGCACAGTATCCCGATGCATTAGGCAACATCCAGGAGGGACTCAGGCGATTGCCCGAGGGCCATACCAAAGAGTCCCTTCTTGTCCTCGTGGATAAGACGCGGCGTGAGGTCAACGTTCTTGAGCACCAGGCTGAAGCCTTCCGCCGAAACCTGGAAAGCTGGTTCAACGATGCCATGAACAGGGTCGGCGGCTGGTATAAGCGATGGACCCAGCAGGTACTCCTTATCCTGGCGACCTTTGTGGTCATAATCTCCAATGCCGATACCATCATGCTCGTTCAACGTCTTTCACAAGACAGTGCCCTGCGCGCCTCGCTCGTGGCGGCCGCGCAGGATGCCGCGAGGTCACTGCCGAGCCGGGACAGCGCCGAGTCTACGGCGCCCGGGGGAGAAAGCGAGGATCCCCGGATACAGTTTGTCCTTCAAAAGGCCCAGAACCTCAAGTTGCCGGTCGGATGGTCACGTGATCTCAACGATCCTGGATATTTTCATCCGCCCCGGTTATCGCTGGAATTTGCGGGCTGGGCACTCTATAAACTGTTTGGATTGATTATTTCCATATTCGCGGTATCGCTGGGCGCCCCTTTCTGGTTCGATACACTCAGCAAATTCATGAACCTGCGCAGCGCCGGCACGCCTCCGGGCGAAACCAAAAAAAGCGCTCCTCAGCCTGCCGGATAGGATGGCGGAATAGATGGAATGGCACTTTGACTGTGGCCACGAGCTGGCCACAGTCCACGCCACTCTCTGCGAAAAACTTGCTCAGAAGTTTTCTTCCTCAGGCTTTAGATCGACGACGGCAAATCTTCATGAACATACTTATTATTGTCGATGAGCCTGATGATTGGCCGCTTGATATCCCCGATGCCAGTGTAGTATCGGCGCGAGCTTACCTGACCGATCCGTTTTATGCTAATGGCATCGATCATATCACCCACCAGGCCTTGAGCCGCTCCGTCAAAGTGTTCAACCTTTGCAAATCATACCGGTACCAGAGCTCCGGTTATTACGTATCGCTGCTCGCCGAAGCGCGCGGCCACAAGCCGCTGCCCAAAGTAGGCACCATGGAAGACTTGCAGTCGCAGAACCTGGTGCGTTATCTCACCGAAGACCTGAACGCATTTATCGGACGCCTGCTGGCGCCGCTCACGTCGGATGATTTTGTACTCGGAATCTACTTCGGCCGCAGCATGGATGGCCATTACGATTCGCTCAGCCATCAGCTCTTCAATCTCTTACAGGCACCCCTGCTGTCCGCCCGCTTCGAGCGCCATCGCGACCAGTGGAGCTTGCGCAATGTCCGAGCCATTGCCGCAAGTGATATCCCCGCCGGCCACCATGAATTCGCGGTGCGCGCAGCAATGGATTATTTCACGAAACGAAGTCAGGCACCGAAAAAGCACCCACCCCGGTTCGATCTTGCAATTCTTCACGATCCTGCCAATCCGGAACCTCCTTCCAATACGAAAGCCCTGGAAAAATTCAGGAGGGCCGCCGAGGAACTGGGTATGCGAGTGGAATTCATCGCCCGCAACGATATCGGGCGGCTTCCCCAATTTGATGCGTTATTCATTCGCGACACGACTTTTGTGAACCACTATACCTATCGCTTCTCCCGCAGGGCGCTCGCGGAAAGGCTGGTGGTCATCGATGACCCCGATTCCATCCTCAAGTGCAATAACAAGGTTTACCTGGCTGAACTTCTTGCTCAGCGCAGCATACAAACCCCGAAAACACTGCTGGTGCATCGCGGCAATATTGCTCAAATTATCCCCGAACTCGGCCTTCCCTGCGTTTTGAAACAGCCGGATAGCTCTTTCTCCCGCGGCGTGGTCAAGGTCGAATCGGCAGCCGCGCTGGTGGCCAAGGTAACCGAACTCATGTCCAAATCCGTGTTGATTATCGCCCAGGAATGGTTGCCTACCGACTTTGATTGGCGCGTTGGCATACTGGACAGGAGGGTACTGTTCATTGCAAGATATCGCTTTCCCGCCGGGCATTGGCAAGTCATCAAGCGCGACGAACAGCAACGCAAGCTGAGCGAGGGCCCGACGGAAGCGGTCGCGGTGAATGAGGCGCCGCAAAAAATGGTGGAGATCGCGCTCAAATCGGCCAACCTGATTGGCGATGGGTTTTATGGAGTGGATATCAAGCAGGCGGGTGACCAGTTCTATGTCATAGAGATCAATGACAACCCGAATGTTGACGCAGGGAATGAAGATGCCGTAATCAAGGATGGGCTTTACCGGGAAGTAATGGACGTCTTTCTCAAGCGTATCGAAGCGCGGAAACAGGGACATCCGGTTTCCAGCCGATAAACTTCCGGTAACTCCCCAGCCAGCGGCCATACAAGGCATGTCAGAAGTACGCCTGAGCCTCTCCTGCTTGCAGAAGGCTCAGGCGGTGAGCAATTTATTGGCTTCCAACTCCGGGAATCTAATTTTTTAGATGCCACACACATAAATCTCGACAGTATGCTAGTATTAAGCTGGATTTATTCGTTAATCTACTTGGGGAGATATCCATGAAAAACATGTTGAAACCGCTACTAATAGCATCCGCGCTGGTGTTCTTTTCGTCTCACGCGGTAGCTGCAACTTCTAGTTATCCCGAGCAAATTGGTAACAAACTTGCACACGGCGTTGCCAATACCGTCACCGGCATAGTGGAAATTCCCAAAAGCATGATTATAGAGAGCAACAAGAACGGTCCTGCTTACGGTGTTCCGGTTGGGCTCTTTGTCGGAATTGTGCAAGGGATTGGACGCACGTTAACCGGGGTCGTGGATCTGGTGACGTTCCCTATCCCCACCAAACCAATTATTTACCCAGACTTTGTCTGGAAGGATTTCAACAAGGAAACGCACTATCATCCGGACTGGAAATTACAATAATGCCTTGATCGCGGACTTTCGTCTGCTGATTAAAAGGGAGCCTGATTGGCTCCCTTTTTTCGTACAAACTACCGTTCATCAACTATAACTATACAGCCGCTTATGCCTTAGACGCGGCCACTGGGTGAGTACAAGCGTGATAAAGCAAAACATTCTTATACAACGGACCAGCGATTTGACTGTGAACTGGGCTCAACGAGTCGCCGACCAGCGCCTTGATGAGGTTGTTGTATCAGGTGTCAACATCCTGTCCGTCGATAGTGGCACCACAACAAGAGTTCGCCTGGCGGTGGAACATAATGGCCCAAACGACCTGCCTCGGCGCTGGTTCGTGAAATTTCCTTCGCTGGACTGGCGTGCGAGGCTGATTACAGCCTTGCCAAGGTTGTTGCATAACGAGGTGCGTTTTTACAAGGAGGCGGCTCAGGCCGTACCGATCGCAGTGCCAGACTTCCTTGCAGCGCAAAGCGATTCCGGTAGAGGCGCAACGCTGGTATTACGGGATATAACCGAATCCGGGGCAATTGCCGGTAACCCGGGCGATATTCTCACGCCGGAGCAGGCCGCGCTTGTTATTGAACAGCTTGCCCGCTTTCACGCCCATTTTTGGGGCAAACCGGATCTCGTGCAAACCTATCATTGGCTGGCGGGCCCCGTACGCCGCCTGGAAGACCGCCTGGGCACGGCCTTGGCCGTCCCATTGATGAAGCGGGGGCTACGCCGGGCAGGACAAACCATACCGTCCACCATTCATGCGCTAGCGGTCCATTATGCATGGCGTCGCTCCCGCATCATGCGATTTCTGTCGAATGCACCGCTGACATTGGTGCACCATGATTGCCATCCCGGTAATTTATTCTGGAATCAATCTCGACCCGGCTTTCTCGATTGGCAATTGGTACGTTTTGGCGAGGGGATAGGAGATATTGCTTATTTCCTGGCTACCGCATTAAACCCCGAAGTGCGGAGAGCCCACGAAGTCGACCTGGTTGCCGTTTATGCCCGGAGACTACAGGATCATGGAGTCACAGGAATCGATGTTAAAAGCCTCATGCAAAGATACCGTGCGCATCTTATCTATCCATTTGAAGCAATGGTCGTAACCCTCGCGGTGGGCGGCATGATGAAAACTGAGAGCAATTACGAGCTCATCCGTCGTACGGTGGCCGCTGTCGAAGAACTTGATGCTTTTGCCGCAATCCGGATATAAGTTGTCATGAATTTTTTGTTATGAGGCATCTCTCAGGGAGAATCTATAAGTGAGCTTTGCAAATGCAATCCTCAGTATGCCGCTCATGCTATCGTGGACAGCGCGGCCTTGGGGAAATTAAGCTACACTGTCACGATCCAATTGTCCAAGTAACAGATCCATAGAAGATGACCACCCTCGATACCAGTCTCAGAACACTAGACGCTGACTGCGAGAGCGCCGCAGAAACCGAATACAATAAGCTTCTTGAAGACGCGCGAAATGGCGGAGCAAATCGCCGGCCTCCTTCCCCTCAGGCCGTGGAGGCTATCTGGCTCAAGCTCATTGCAAAAAAGGAATATGAGTTTATACAAGAGATAGATAATGTCCTGGCGTCAAAATCAGCTGACCAGGCTGCCGCAAAGCCTGCTATCTCAAGCAAGGAAGATATTGCCGCAGTGGAAGAAGCGATTGATGAGTTACTTGCCGATGATCGGTATCTGGAACGGATGCAGGAGTTTTATCAGGAGGTAGCCAGAAAAACTGCTCCAGACGTATCTTCCTCCAATGCGCAGGCAAAAAGGCTCGATCTTATCGATGCTACGTACCGGACGGGCATCAAGAGTGCGCTGCGTAAAGCCCGCCATAACGTCCTTGCGGAACTGGAACCCTACAGGCTGCCCGCCGCACCGGAAGATACGAGCCTACTATCACAATGGCGGCTTTATTCCACCTTGAGCCCATGGAGATCCATTGGCACAATTGTTCTGTTAAGTTTAACCTCTTATCTCATCGCATTCATCATCGCGAGCGACACGTTTCGGGGATTGCTGGAACGCCTGGGCTGGTCCAGCGGAACCGGCCTGTAAGGCTGCATAACCGCCAGTCCTCGGTTTCGCAGTTCCACCGATTATTTCAAAATTTCCCAACGGGGAACCTCTCCTGAGTACTATTTCAGCTTCGTCCGTCTGCGTATCGTGCCGAGACCAAGCAACCCAAGATTGATCAATGCCAGCGATCCAGGCTCTGGAATCGGATTGTCAGGGATCTGGGCAGGGCTGGAACCAACGCTCCCCACATACTTGACTGAACTGTCTCCTCCGGGGGGTTGTCGTCAAACGTACTTCCTGTCACGTATGTGTTGATATCGATAGCCAACCCCAAGGCCGGCAGAGAAGCTGTCATGATTCCAATACCTGACAGCACGCTGGCAAGAAATTCTTCCTAATTACCATCCGATCCATTTTCATGAACCCAGGACTGGGTAAAACGGTTCAAGGTCAAAAATGAGAAACAGAACGGGGTGGGAATTTCAAGAATATAAAAACCTTGCAAAAAACAAGGGTAGAAAAATAACCCCGCGGTCGGCGGGGTTATTGAAGAGTAACAGGTAGACTTAAACAGGTAAACTTATTAAACGTTCTGTTTGGCGGCCCGGCGTCTTACCATGAAACCAATAACACCAAGTCCTGCCATCAGCATGGCATAAGTTTCCGGTTCTGGAACAGCACTTACGCTCGGCATCTGCGTCAGTGTAAAGGTAGTGGTGTTTCCCGCACCCGGATCAGGAAGGTTTAAATGAAATGTCGCTGTAGCTGTGCCGTGGCTTGCCAATCCTCCGGTGAAATTGAGCTCCCGTGGACCGCTCGAGGGAGCTGAATCGAGCGTAAAGCCGGTAAGTGCAGAGCTGTTGAAGTTATTGAATACCACACCCTGCCCGCCGGCTGCTGGCTCCGAAATGCTGAGATGGAAGTCGCCCCAGTCCAACGCGGTATTATTGTTGATTGTCTCGGTCACCGAATATGGTCCGCCGGCACCCGAGGCATGAGTAACGGTAAACGTAAGGGTGATCGGGTCCGCACTATTAAAGGTCTTGCTTAGATTCAATTCCTTCGGAACAATGGAATTACTCAAAATATCAAACGATCCCAGCCCCGCGCCTTCAGCCGTGATATCGGTAATAACCCCCGCCGCGGTCGCGGTTGTGACAGTTCCTGCAAAAATGAGAGTGCCTATGATAGATTTCGATAATTTATTCATTTTTTCTTATTCCTCATGGATGAGTTGCTGATTGCCGCAAAATTGAGTTCCATCATGCGGAGTATTACTCGATTGTATTTCATGAAAAATCGAAAATACATAAGAAGTTAAGCAAGAATCAAAGAATCATGCCAACTTTTAACTTCCCGTATAGGGGGTATAATGAGGTAGAAAACGAGAGAAATAACGAGGGTAGAGGGGGAGTGTTTGATGTGCGCGCTTACCGCGGCAAAGTAAAAACTACTTAATCGTTTGAAAATTATGAATATTTCTCAGAAGCAGCAATATGTCGAAAAATATTACACTTTATTTACTTGCTTGCGGAATAGTCATCGCATGAGGTGATGCTACAAATTGAACGTTGAATCCGGG
Source organism: uncultured beta proteobacterium (assembly GCA_963745455.1). GTDB lineage: Bacteria > Pseudomonadota > Gammaproteobacteria > Burkholderiales > Nitrosomonadaceae > Nitrosospira. Next base: position 994 of record CAVUXR010000028.1, on the reverse strand, counting down.
GGTCCGGTTTTCCCTTAACGCCGCCTCCGTCTTGATTCAAGAGCTCCTATCGGGGCCCGTAAAGTCGCGGTAAATATATCATGTGTCAGACCATCGTTTACATTGCGTTTATATTTTCAATTACATCTATAACCATACCCGTGGCGGCCGCAATCAAAAGGATATCCGCCGCGACTCGTACGTAACGATACCCCGGGCGTGGGTAACCCAGTTGCCCTATCAACGCGGGAGGCAAGTTATAAAAAATTATATTTTGAGGTAATGGATACCCTACCCTCCATTGTTTCGCCTGTCCTGGAGGGAAGCAGCCGTTGTGCTTTTTTGCCAAACCTGGCGGACAGCGCCCACTTCGGAATTGTGACCCGAAATAATCATAAATAATGCTTCGTTGCAGATTATCGAAATTACGTACCGCATAATTGCCGCCTCGATAGTTCCGGTTTCCCTGCTGACTTGCGTTTCTACCTGGGTTATCCTCATATCCACGGTAATCCTGCTCATTTTTACCATTACTCCAATTTTTTTCGCCACTATGGCCATTCTCATCCCCTTTATGACCCCCCAGCCCATGCAGGTCTATCAGCCCAAGCGGGTGCTGAAGCGAATAAGAAAACCGAAAAAATAAAAGTGGAAAAATTTGAAAACCAGTGCATAAATTGACCTGAAAAAAAATCGACAATCGACATATCTGTTGCCCGGCAATATGTGGATCCTATGGTGTTACTCACTCTATATCCGGAGTTCGACAGAGAAATTTAAAAACTGATGATATCCTTATATACGGCATTATGGCTATAACGTAGCAGCCACCTAAGCGTTTACATCTCTGCCATATGCACGCTGCCCGCCAGGCGAGCACGACTGGAATTATTAGGATAGCTATATCCCCAACCACTCCTCCAGCGCGGGACGCAATCGCTGAAATGGAGAATAACCCCTGGTTAGAAAGCGATAGCCCGCTCCGTCCTCCACCATTATCACAGTAAGACAATGC